>JAPHTP010000181.1 GCA_026196875.1 Kangiellaceae bacterium | reverse complement strand
AGTTGGGCGAATGATCTAGCAGTGATCGATAATGTGTCGTTAACTGCACCCAATGGCCAGTTCTTTGAATTTTTACATCAAACTCCTTCTAATAGGATGCGCGTTGTCGTTTGTGGTTATTCTTCCAGTTCGCGTGTCTTGCCAGAAATGAGGCAAGCTATCGATGGTCATAAACAACACCTTCATGGCGGTCTCGTGCACGGCCAAAGTGCTCCTGAGGTAATTGAATATCCAATCATTACACTAAGAGGGGCAAGTGGTTCACCCGTATATAAAATTGATCATGCTACCGGTCAGCCAAAAGCACTAATCACGGCAGTTCATGTAACTGGTGAGCCAGCTAGCGATGGTTTAAATCGAGGTTGTTTCTTAACTCCTTCTAAAATTGACTGGATTGAAGGTAGAACTCAGTCATTTGCTTTAGGTAGCCATTCAAACGTTCATCCCAGTGTTTATTCTGATGCACGAAATGAGATTCAAGCACCTTGCGGACAAAACAATCCTCAGCATCCAAATGAAGCGAGTCAAAGCCATGCGATGGCGATCCCATTAGATCCTGGAGAAGGAGGACAGTCGATTGGTCTCGATGCTTTACAGCAAGGAGATATCATTGTTAGTACTGCCAGACATCCGGTTTCTTACGCAATCAGGATCGGAACTTTATCTGCAGTCAGTCATGCGATGTTGTATGTCGGTAACGGCAATATTATTGAAGCCGTTGGTGATGGCGTAAGGGAAATCCCGCTCGCGCAAGCTATCGACGGTGCCTTAATCGCAGTTGCTTATCGCGACCCTAGAGTTAACTCCAGCATCGCTTCTCAAATTGCAAGCTACGCTAGAACCCGTGTTGGTAATCCGTATAACTATGCCGGTGTTGCTTATGTAGGCTACAGCATTCTTAACCCTGGCAAATCGAGATTAATCAATGCAATAGCTGATCGACTTGGCATTCGAATTGGACAAGCGGGAGCTACGTATTGCTCAGAATTAGTATTCGATGCGTACGAACAAGCGAATGTTTCACTCGGCGTGACTCCGTCTCGAAGTACGCCGGATGATATTGTTGATCTGTTCCAAGACAAGCTAAATTATGTTGGTCATTTGTTAGCTGAAGATGTTCCATTTGGGATCCAGCTTTCTCATGCTCAGCAGTCAGTCCAAAACCCGGCGCATTATCATTATCCAACACGAGCATTATCTAATTCCAGTTTTGCTATTCATTGGGATACAGTGCCGTTCCAACCTCAGAGCAATAATATGTCTTGTTGGGCTGCTTGTGCTGCAATGGTTGTTGGCTGGCGCGATAGCATGTCGATCCCCGATAGCGAAATTGCTGCAAAAGTTCCGGTTATCGACGCTTATAAAAATGGCTTGTGGCCGAGAGAAAGACAGGTACTAGCCGATACTTGGCATCTGGTTGCAGAGGCACCTGCTTCATATACCATTGATACGTGGCGTCATATGCTAGAAACCTATGGACCACTCTATGTGGATATGACTTTCTCTGGTGATAGTGGAGGTCATGCTCGCGTGTTAGTTGGAATGGAAAGTGATGGCGCGCCTGATGGATCTGACACCACCATGTTTATGTATGATCCATGGCCAGGTTCGAAAGGAAAACTAAGACTAAGCTTTGCAGACTTCTTAACGCTTTATGAAGGCCGCACCGGTAATTCCGGTGGCGTTCTTGAGTATCAAATTCTTCATGCAGCGCAAATACCGGCAGGGTTACAGCCGGCACTCGCATCTGCTTTTAGTATGAAGCAAGCAAACGACCAAAACGTGGCACAAGCAGAACCTGTGCAAAATGGAAATAACGACAACGGTGCTCAACCATCGCAGCAAAACCAGTCTCAGCAAAACCAACAGCCGCTGCTTGCGCCTTTGCCACAACCTGTCAGTCAGCAACCCGTTAGTGGGCAAATGGCTAAAGCTATGGACGGTGGAGCTACGGTTGCAATCGCTTCTGTGGTTGCTGGTGCAGCGATGGAAAGACTCGTTAATAACCAGGGCGATATTACTTGGGAGCTCGATCAACTGCGCGGTATGAAACATCCAAATGACACGCCGCCTTCGCCGATGCCGGGTGCACAAGATGGTACGGTGATCCGATTAACCGATTGGCCTAATGTAACTAATCAACTCGGCGATGAAATTAGTGCCGGTTTCGAAATCAATTGGCAATACAACGGTAAAAGCGTTGGCAATGTATTGATCAGTAATGTCGCAACTAACGATGCAGTTGGCTGGGGCTTAACAGTCAAAGCAAAAATAATGGATGACAATATCGTTTATCCGCAAGATGCCCCGGAATTTGCTGCATTACGCATTCGCTTTGAGTATCGATTTACTCGAGTAGTAGGTAGCGACCATATCGCCATAAGAGACGTACATTTATTTGGTAATGGTCGCCACAACATCAGTGGTCGTTGGGAACAAGCTGAGACGCTTTAACTAAGGACGAGACATGAGTGACGTTCGCCTTTCTGCCCCGCCGCCTCCGGTTGTTGGATTTGATGACACTAGCCGTGCTTTGAATGCTAGTGTCGATAATCAAATTCATGGCGGCTATGCCAATGTAAGCGACAGTAATGTTCATTTACCAACGAATACGCTAGTGGAACCAAATACTCAATCTAACTTGAGTGGTCAGTTGCCGCCAAATGCTAATCCACCTGCTAATCAACGACTGACCGCCAGAGCTTTGGCTGATGATGAACTACAACAACAGCAACAACAAGCGCCAAAAGTAAAGAAGCAGGCAACTGATACCATTGCTGCTAAAGCAGGCGCGATGGTCAATGAATTAGATTTTCCCGGTTTTGTTTCGTCTTTGGTAAATGGTACTTTCGATGCGGTGGTTGACGCTTCGATTCGACAACTCGAAAGTTACAGTGATTTAGTTGCTGCGATCAGTAAGAGCGTTGATCAGTTTACCGCAGAAAATGTGACTGATAATCAAGCGCGAGATTGGTTAGCGCAAAAATATACTGGCGACGTTTCTTTAGTATTACCGTCAACACCAGGTCAAGGACAACCACAATTATTTCCCAAGGCCGATGGTTTAAGTCCCGACTGGCTAGCTGATTTTGATATGCAGGGAGAGGAGTTAACTAGCGAAGTTTTAGAGCGCGAACTTATACCGCGGGTGAGAAATAAGGTTGGTGCGGAGAGACAGCAACTTCTTGCCAGTATGGTCATGCTTGGTATCAATCGAATTGCGGTAAAAGACGGTTCCATCACGGCCAAAGTCATGTTTCGTGCGAACGCCCAAGATACCGCT
>JAPHTP010000011.1 GCA_026196875.1 Kangiellaceae bacterium | reverse complement strand
GTTTAAATTCTGTGGTATATTTTCTGCGTTGCATGGTTCACTCCTAAAGGTATTAAAGACCTTTTTAAAAGTGTCCGCAAGATCGGGGTAAAACCCGTATTATTATGGGCTTTGATGGCCATCTTATGAATAATACTAAGTGGGTAAAAATATTAAAGGCTTTATCTGATTCAGACTTAGTATTAGAGAGCAAAGTTAAATTAGTTTGGGATGATGAACTTAGAGACTTTGGAATTAGATATGCTGGATACTGCCACGATTTCTATGACACTAGCATGGAAGCGATGATTAGTGGATACCCTAAGGGATTCTATGATTATAAAGAAATTGAGTGGGTTGACTTTCCTGCTGAGGCTGAAGTCTTAGTAAATCCCAATAATTTAAAGTCTGGAACTAGATTGGTTGCTCAAGATGTTCAGGCGATATATAAAATCATAAGTGATATTGGAATGTTTGAATTAGAGTCTAGTGATTCTAATCTCAGACTATATGCTTACAAATAAAGAAAACAAAAAGTTGGTGAATTATTAAGGGAATCCATGAAAATTATTAAGAAATTATTTTCTAGTTCTAAGAACAATGAAGACAAAAATCTGTTAACTGCTTTGGGATTCATTGATGAGCATTTTAAAAAACTAGAAATAGACACGGAATTGCAAGGCTCATTTCTTCGAGTTTATCGTCAACCTGAAATACATATCACTAAGTTAGACATCCAGTCTCACGATAATTCGAATAGCTGGCTGGCTCATGGTGTCGTAGAATTTCGGTTAAATC
Organism: Kangiellaceae bacterium; assembly: GCA_026196875.1. Classification (GTDB taxonomy): domain Bacteria; phylum Pseudomonadota; class Gammaproteobacteria; order Enterobacterales; family Kangiellaceae; genus Aliikangiella. The sequence goes on along the minus strand of JAPHTP010000011.1, from coordinate 108,403 downwards.
CTGAGCGTTCAGATTCTTGGGTTATAGATTGTGCTATAGGAATTGGGGAGACGAGAGAAGAAGCTCTCAAAAACTTTTCTGAAAATTGGTGTGTTTTTACTGCGCCAGCACCACTGTCTTTATTATTAAAAGAGGCATCTTTCGATGCTGTACTCTTAGCGCCCAATGATAGTGATGGCTTTCCTGGGTGGGAAGGGTTTAGTGCACCGTTTTTAATGCGTGGTTCGGATGAAAGAAAGAATAAGATAGTTAACTTCCTTCGCGAAGAGCCTGTATTACCGAAACTGGCAGAACTCTTGGAGCCTGATTTTCCCGCTCCAATGCTAGTAGGAATTCGAATTTTTTGGGGGCACAATGGAGATCGAGTTGACGCGAGAGTGGCTATAAATGATATAGAGCATCCAAAGGCGACAGAGCGATTAGTAAACATTATGACTGAGTTTGCTGAACAGGGAGAGTTTGCAACTTTTGGACAGTTTGTACTGTTGTTGCAGAAAACTTAGAATAAAATTATATAAACAGAGCTTGGGTTCGACTAGTTTCCCAAGTTCTACTTACAAGAAATGAATAACTATGGGTACCGATAAATTTTCAATATCTGCAGACTTGTCTGAGGAATATGAAGTAAGCCTGGACGGTGTTATTAATGTGTCTGGATTCTCTGGATTTGGGAATGGATATTTTAATCGTTTAGATGTATTCGAGTTTTGCGATCAGGCTAAAGTCTTATCCGAAACAATGGAAGGTCGTGCTGAAATCATAGGCACCCTTGGGAACCAAGATGGAAGTACATTTTTAGAAACTTTCAGTATTCGAATATACCCACTTTCTACAAGTAAGCTTAATGGTGTAGTTGGAGTCCATATAACACTTGGAGACTATCCTTCGACTGATTGTCGTGAGGAGGAAAAGAGAAAGGTTTCTTGTGAGATGAAGACTCGTAATCAACATCTATTGAAGTTCTCAGAGGATATAAGAAAACTCTTGTCCGGTGAGATTACAATAGCGACGCTTGATAAAGGATTGGAGTTTAATTAGTAAGAGTCAGTGTTTGAGAGCAATACAAAAGCACCTCAGAAGAAGCTAGCATTATCTCTACAACTAGGAAGTACATTGGAAGACGAAGAACTACATTTTGCAGTTCAAGATCAAGACAAGGAACTAGTCGAGACACTCCTTAAGAAAGGTGCCTCTCCCAACTCCTTTGACGAAATAAGTAAGACTCCACTTCATTATGCCTGCGAGCTTGAGGATTATGCGATTATTCGCGTGCTTCTAGAAAGTGAGGCGGACATCAATGCACAGAATATCGATACTGATAATCAGCATACCGCTATAGGTTACGTTGCGGATAGTGCGAGCGCTGAGCTGATTGAGTACTTATTAGATATGGGGGCTGACCCTACACTGCGAGGGTGGATGGGCTTAAATGCAATTGATAAGGCAAAGCAAAGAACGGATGCAGAGAGAAAAGAAGTACTCGCTTTACTCTTGCAGAAGCGATAACAACGATTAGAAACTTCCTATGAACCAAGAAAGAACCAACTGCAATTCTTGTAATGCTAGCATCTTAGAGACTACAAAAATCAGATGCGAAGGTTTGTGCGCGCCTTGTTATATGGCAATTAATAATGGTTTCAAACCTGGACAAGTAGAGTCATTTAAAAAAAGAGGTTTGAGTGAATTAGTTGAAAAGTGGATTGACCTAGTGCGTCAAGGTCAGCCAAACATTCGAAACCCGTTAATCGCTAACAAAGGTAAAGAAGTGATTCCTGTTGTTTACTCTGCTGTAGAAGGCTATTTCCGCTCGGATAATAAGAAATATGATGGAGAGCATATTCTAAGATTACTTAGAGAAATGAAATTGCTAGAAGATGAAGAACTACAAGAATATGTGTCCAAAGTCGAGGCATTTATTATGGAGCTTAACCGTGCGGCAAAATTTTAACAAGCGGTTGGTATCCTAAATTATGAAAGCCACATTTATAAAAACAGAAGGTGAATATCTTCAGGCAGAGCTAGAAATTGCGGGAATGAGGATTTTCGCAATGGATCAGTTCGGTGGGGAACAACATTATTCCGGTGAAGAGATTGAAGTCGAATTGACCGCTGGATTGCATTATGAAGAAGAATCATGGGAGTCTATGTTTTCCGGAAACCCTGATGGCAAGAAAGAACTACAGCATCAAGGAGGCTGGAGCTACAGAGTCTATGGTGTGATAAACCGAATTGCTCCTGAAGTTATGGTTGATGTGGGATTTACCGAGTTCGAAGCACCAATTGATACGAATGATGAAAGAGTTATTGGAGAGAGCATCTCGTTTACTATTTCAAGGATGGATGCTTATGGCAACTAATCACAAGTGGCAACAGATAAAGTTCATAGCTACCCAATTTTTTGATTGTGACAGGCGATAAAATAATGACTGTGAAGATTGGCGATATTGTCGAAGCAAAATTTGTCAGAGCTGAATCCTATGGGATTTTTCTCGAAAATGCTGGAGAGACTATTTTCGTCCAAGTCATCGACCGAGATTGGAGTGGTGGATTTTATGATCCTCATGAGTTCTCCAAAAAGAGCGAGACTCATGATGTTCTAATTAGAGGTTATGTCGAAGAAAGACAGCAGTTTTATGGTTCAATTAAAGATGCACATCCTGAACTAGACCCATGGAACGAAGCAAAAAGCTATAGGATTGGAACTGATCTATCGGGTGTCGCGACATCGAATAGAGAATATGGAACTGTCATTGAAATTATTCCCGGTCTGGTTGGGCTTCTTCATACGAGTGAGGGAGGAGGTGACCTTGAGATTGGTGGAACAATAAAAGTACTTATAAAGAGTATTGATCGCGATAGAAGAAGAATCGAATTTGAATACAATAGAACTTAGCCATACATGTATCGGATATAACTCCATGGAAAATTTGAGTACAGAAGAATTTAAGAAACAAAGAGAAAAATACGAGAACACTAAAAACGTTATTAAGCATCTTGAAGAGTGGAAAGAAGAGCTTGAAGATAAGATTTCGAAGAATGCTCAAGATGCGACTTCTCATGGACTTGTGAGCGAAATCGAATTAGCCGTAGTACGTTTGAAGTTACTTGCAGGTACAGAGGTGTATAGTCAACAAGCAAAGCTGAGAAGGCTAGAATTTACTGCTGATGATTACGATTACCGGTTGATGTGTGAGTGGGGATATAAGAATAGAGAAAAATGGCAAGATGCCAGAGAAAAAACTAAGAAAATTGAAGTTAACGCTGGCGATTACATAATCAACATGTAACCGGATTGCAAAAAAACAATAGATAAAAAGCTCATTTTATCTAAGCTTTAAATGTATAAAATTATGAGTTACGAACATCCAATCGAAATTGAAGAAGATGATGTTTTAGTCATTGCTGTTCAAGATAGCAATGGAAACTACTTCATGTGGCAAAAAGGTCTAACAGAGGAAGTAGGCTCAGGTGATGGAGTCTATTTTGAGTATGACGATCAAATAAACGGTGGTCATAATATAGTAGTGGAATGCACTATCGATAGAGATGGTATGCATGTCGTTTTAGCCGATAGAAAAATGGAACATTTTTACTTTCCATCAGATTTTAATAAGTACGATGAACTTAAAGGTGGGTTGTTAAAAATATATAAAGGTAATGAAGATGTGCTTGAGTTTCATGACTTTTGAATAGTAGTTGAAAATTCTAAGTATAAACAATATTCGAAAATTATTTAGGCGATAGGCATTGAGGATGAGTAAACAGTCATATTCCATATACGATGTACTAGCAACGATAGAGAGGCGCCCCGGAATGTATGTGGGGGAAGTCTCGCTTTATAGTCTTATGACCTATTTGCATGGGTATGAGATGGCTATGAGGGATGCTGAAGTAGAGGATGAATCTCAACCGAAGTTTCAAGATTTCCATGAATTTGTAAGGTCTCACTATGGCTACTTTGAGTCGACCGCTGGATGGGCCAGAATGATCCTTGCTGTAACTATTGGATTAAACCCTAAAAATGTTTCATGGGAAGGATTTGATTCAGACGTAACATACGAACAACATGTAGAATCTGTGAAAACATTCTATGAGCTCATTCGAGACTTTCGAGAAGGCGGTGTCTAATAAGCTGTAATTGAAAGCGAAATATTAAAGCGCCTCAATAGAGGCGAGCGTTAATCTAACCTAAAAGTGAAGTATGGATATAAAGTTTAGAGAGCCAAATCATGGCTGGCTTCCTGTGGAGATAGAGCACCAAGGGAATAGCTGGCAATTCGACGCATCTGATGTGCCGTTAGATCCCATTCATACATTAGTTACTGTGTTGAACTCGCTTTTTACTGGGCGGGATGGAGAAGTATGGTGGCATTTAGAGCCGGATGGATATTTTCTTAGCTTCAAAGCTCATGATGGCAAATGTACCGTCCGTTTTGATTTTTCTGATGAGTCACGAAAGGCTAGATCTGACTTAAAGTTTGAGTTCGACGATAGTATCGAAAATATAGTGGTACCGCTATGGCGTGAAGTTAAGAAGTTTTATTCTTATGGTTACTGCGAACCTCATTGGCCACCTGAAAACAAAAATGAACTGAAGGCTCTATCTGAGCATGTTAAGAAGTTACAAAACAAAGGCTAACCTAACAATGCTAAAGATTCGGATTTATCTGCAACCTGTATTTGGGAATTGAGCGAGAACCAACAAAATTATGGACGATCTATATTTTCAAGACAGTAAGTGGGATATTCCTGAGCTCGTGGGTAAAACCTTTGATTCCTTCTTTGGCCTTACTTATGAGGGAACAAGTGATAATCATCCTGAAATTCTAATTTTTAAAGTTACTGACGGTGCTTGGTATCGGTGTTTCCTAGATGCTCAATCGGGCTTTTTGTGTGAAACACCCGTTGAAGATTTAGGTACTATTGTCGATTGCGACTACGAAGGGGCTCGACGAATAGATTATTTGAAAGGATTTAGTATCAAGGAGCAACCAATTCGAAAGCTCTTCTGTGAAAGGGAAGGCGCATGTACTTTGATTTCGATACAGTTTGATTCTGGCACAGTTAACTTCCGGGAGTTCGATGATGAGAGCAGGGATGGGGAAATTGAGTTCAAGTCTTAATCAAATAAAAAAACGTATAGAATCTTAGAGTAAGCGTTAGTAAAGACCTCACTTTATTATATGCCTAAAAGTAAGGCTAATCCTTTCACCAATTCCCGGAGCCTTGGGGATCGCATGCATCCACTTATCCTGGACCTCATCGTCCATATAAAGAATCGCGCCATTTTTGAGTAGGTATTTAACTTTATTATCCTTATTGGCTTTTTCTCTGTAAGAAATGTGTCTTTCAGATCCCAGCGAAATAATAGCTACGCCTGTATCTGGTAACAGCTCTTCAGACGAGTCTGAGTGATAACCCATCGTAGAATTACCATCATGGTAAAAGTTCATAAGGCAATTGTTAGGAAGGAAACCTATCACACTCTCTATTTTCTTGCAGATTGAATTTAAAGCAGGAAACATTTCTGTTTGAGGGTAGGTGATACCTGAATAGTCGTAAGAAACCCCAAAGCTAGCTGTTTTTCTGGCTTTCATTCTTTCGTCCCATTCAACATTATCGCGTATGTATGAAAACAGGTCGTCCGGCTCTTCTACGAATCCTTCAATGATTGTCAGGTTAGGTTTATTCATGAGTCTGTTTTATTCGCTTTGTTCTGTTCGGTAGTCGATATATGACACTTCTCTTAAGCTAGGAATGCTATGTGCTAACTTATCCTTAACTGTTTCGGCTAGCCAATTCTTAAGATCGATTTCGTCTCCGCTACTTTCCAACAGGGTTTTTAGTTCGTTCATATTTGAAAGATGTTTTTCAAATCCTTCGATACATTCGAAATCTGAAGAGCAGGCAAATATTATGTGAATACACTTCGAATCATACTCACTGTCTACAAGCTCTTCAATTAGCTTTTGTCTCCCACCAATCGTAAAACTACCATCTTGTCGAAACACAAAGCATAGTTCTTTTAACCTTTGTTGATTAGAGTGCTCGCAGACAATGTGTTCTATTAGTTCAATAATTCGATCTGATTTTTTCACCTTGTTTTCCTAATTCGCCTTCGAGATCAATCGGTCGCCCCTCTGGGTAGACCTCTACGCCTCTTCAACTTTCAGTTTACCTAGAAACTCATCAAATGAGTTAGCCACTAATACGAAACTATTTCTGTTTAGTTCGAATTCACAATCAGCGGAAACTCCACCTAATAAATCGATTACCATTCCTGGTTCCAGTTGACGCGATTTATCAATTTCCTCTAACGCTGTGATATCTAAATTGTGTCTCGATAAAGTTTGTTTTAACTTGCGGTCAAAGTAGCAGTAACCGTACTGTTCTAGCATTCGTTTTCGACCGATGATCGAGTACAGGTATTCGTCATAGTAATAGTAAACATTTCCAGCGTCTCGAATATCTGTAGAGATAGCGAAGAGACTTCCCGAGCCTTCTCCTTCGTAAGCGAAAGACATCATGTTATCTGGCAATACATCGAAGTTTTCTTTTGAATTTTCATTAGAGGCAAATAATTCGGGCCATTCTTTGTTTAATGGTTCCAGTCCTTCGAAGCTCTCAAACCAAACTCCAAAAATGCCCGCTACAAGCGTTGAGTTCATAAAGGGCAAATCCAAATCTACGCAGACTTCCGACTCTTCATCTTTGGCTTGAAAAAAACAGCCGTTATTTTCTCTGAGAAACTGCCCATATTGGGAAGGGAAGTGGTCATATCCAAATCGCGTTGTTAGGCGTCTAGCGGTATCTTCTAGCTCGCTTTCAGAAAGACTTGGGAATTGGCTGATCACTTCCATATTTTTGAACATGTTTTTTCCTGTTTTCGTTTGTTTATCGTTCTAATTTAGTTCTGAAGCTGAATAAGTCGCGTTAAAACCTAAAATTTAATTTATATATTTGCTAAAACGTCAATTCAAAAAGACTAAGCAGCAAACGCATCGAAATTCTCCTGACTCTTTCATACTAAGTTTTTTGTAAAAAGCTTAATGTTAAAATACACTCGTTTTACTCTAATATAATAAGTTTTGAGGAAGAAAGCCGTTTTTACTTCTCATGAGTCTCTTTTTTTTCCCAGATCTTTTGGGAAAAGTAGCGTAAGTTTGCTCTCAGTATTTTAGCTTTTTCCATGCCGCGTGTGTCTTCCCTACCATAATTAGGGAAGGAATGTGTAATTTTCATGTTTTTAGATGGTGCCAAAAAAGTTGCGCGAAAGCTATCTATTTCCGATAAATACTTTCGGCTATTTAATTGTGGGATTTATTTCGCATTAGCGTTTTTTATGCGTTCTTCTCTCTTGTCTTTCTACTTAAAAATAAAAACGAACTTAATCTGTAGATTACCGCGTATTCTGATGCCGTCGTGAATGCCATTTCTTCCCATTCGAACAGCGATGAAGTATGAATCTAGGATTGTCGAGGGTGATGGTATAACAGTGTGGATGGCATTTTAGCCCCTTTTAATAAGGCAAGCTTCTGGTTAATCATTTTTCCTGTTGGGATACCATCCCATTCTCTATGCCATATCAGCCCATCATAAATTCGTCAGTTTTCAGTTCTTAGTTCTTAGATCTTCATGTCATATTTGCAAATTAAAGGGTGACGATAACCATTGTCGGAGTTTTGAATTGATCATTTAACTTTGATAGGAGAGTGCATTGAGAACTTATGACAATGAACTTGTAGTAATGAAAGAACTAATTCTTCCTGCTTCAGAGTTTTACTTTGAGGCTAGCGAAAAGCTGACTTCCAGTATTGAAACTTTCGAGTTTTTAGCTATCGCTTGTGAAGGCTATCTGAAAGACCCAGACAAAATGGTCGCATTTGGTATTGGGCAACTTTTTCCAATCGTTAGGTTTAGTAGAAAAAAGATAATTCCTATGGCTTTGAGCAACCGAGTGAAACTAGCAGCTGAGTATCTATCTTTATTTGAATCTGATGAGAATATGGGGAACGGAATCGACCTCAAGTTAATGCAGTTCTTTGTTAATCATTTCGTATTTACCTTTGGTTTTATCGAGCTTGTTGTCGAGTTTAGCCAGCCGATGAAAACCGCTTCTGTACGTTCGTCTCTTAGGTTGTGGTTCGATAAATTTGAAGGACGTTGGAACCGCTATGTTGGACGAGTCTTTTTATATTTCAATTCAGATGTAGTCAGGGCTATTAAGCGGCTGTCCGGAGATAAGGACTTAATTGAGGTACGTAAAGCTTATATTAAGAAGTCACTCAGCGACCAACTATGGATGATGGCCTTTCCGGAATTAGCAACTTGTGGTTCTTCAATCAAAGCGAATCTCCTTCAAGTAATCTACTCACGGCCAATGACGATTACTCAGTTAGAAGTACTGTACAAAAAACTAAAATAACTTCTCGGAGGAACTATGAACAAGCTAACTAGAATATTAATGCACTCAGTTCTATTGTGGTTCTTCGCTCTGAGTACTGGATGCACTGGGAGCTTTGCAAGGCAAGCTCTACAAGTTAAACAAGATAAAACGAGATCTGGAGAGACAAGGAGGAGGCTAGAGGTTTCTATTGTAAGCGACTATTTCTACGGAAAGTTAGAGAAGACGCCGAAAGGATTTCGTTTTACTGAGTTTAGATTCGCTAACGCACCATTCAATTCTGATACTGAGATCTGGATTAATCTTAAGAACAAAGAATCAATGGGCGAGGGTGTTGGGGTTAAGGCTATCAGCGAAGCGATTGACCTGATGTGGAAGGAGCTAGATAAAAGGGCAGTAATAACGAGGTTAAATGTCTATGCCGCTAGTCTTTCCAGAGAAGTTTCTAAAAAGCGTATTGAACTAGGAATTTCTGATGAGGGAGTTTTCGAGAAAGTGATGCCAAAGCTAGACCTTAGGTTTAAAAGCCTATCCGAAATGTCGAAGATTTTAACTAAGGGACATATAAGCTTGGTTTTACATCAAATGGAATTTAATTACGCACCTTACAAACAAGCTCGTATAGAGCGTGACAAGGAGACGTTGTTAGACCCTCACAATATAGGAATAAAGATCTGTAAGAATACTACAATCGAATATGAGTACTTTGCGGGGACTGTTATAGAACAACCTATCTATAAAACCATACGACAGTCAGGGCAAATCCAAGCATTTCTTGAAGGTCAGTCAAATGACGGTAAAAGAATTAGGTTTAGAGTGCGAGGGATAGGCACTGATGCCAATAAGTTCCACTTTCGACCTTCTTCCACTCCTAAAGCCGACGGCTTTACCTTAGAAATAGGGCTGATTTACTGGGATGCTATCGAAGGATGGTTCCCATGCGGTAAACCTTAATTGCACTTCAATGGACTCATTCTATCTTGGGTTTTAATCAAGTAGCAGGATTTAGAATGAATCACTCAAATCGAATTAAATGTCAGAATTGCTCGAAGGATATGGTTCCTCGAATGAGTTTTAGGGATGGTGAGCCGTATAAAAGTTTTTGTCCATTTTGTGGGGAGGAAGTTGAGGCTTTTTCGGTTGATTTGGATATCTTAATTTTGTTGGTATTTTCTTTTGTCTATTTTTTAATCGCACACTTTGCGAAAGGGTATCAGGGCTAAATGCAAATAATCTCACTTTCCAATAAGTCCCTCGAGACGCTCGAACAATGTGCATTTCTATTTGAGCAGTAATGCCTATTTCTCTTCCTCGTTTCATCATTACTTCTTGAATGAACTTTGGGAAGATTGTGTATAAGAATTAACCGATCAAAGCTTTTTCAAGAGTTTTCAACAGATATTCAAAAGTATCTCTGGGATAGTCGGTATTTTGGAGCCGTATTCTGGCTATTACGCTAATAAAAACTGTTGCATTGAATACCATGATTTATAAATTTTCGGCCAGTCTGGACGATTATTTTACGATTTAGTAAAACCCTTGATCTTGACCCGTTTACTTATAAATATCAAGGTGTTACTCTCATCGGGATTAAACATTAATACAACTATTTAAATTTAATTTAAGGGATTTTATCTTGTCTCGTTTAACTGAATTAATTGCCCAAGCTAAGGTTAAAGATCCCCAAATGGGGGCTGACTTAGAGCGTGAAATCAAAGCTCTTTCTTCCAGAAGAGCTTTTGGTTTGAACTTCGAAAGGCATAAACCTGAGGCTGTAGAGCTTCCAAATCGCCCGGTAAGGAAGGGCGATAAAGTTAGATTGTTGCCAGAAAGAAGTTCAAAAGCGAAGCCCGAACAAGAATTATGGCAGGTCATAAAGGTTTTTAAGAAGGAGAAGCCACAAATTGCGGAGATACGTCCACTTCATCAACATGATTCTCCGCAACAGAAAGTACTATTAAAAGATTTGGTTGTAGTTGCAGAATTTCGGGACTTTATTTATCCCGGTTTAATTAGTACAGGGAAAGTCCAACGAGGTGGAGACAAGCCATATCATTCCGTTATTAATGGTGAAAATTATCATGTTCTTAAAGCATTGACTTATACCCACAAAGGAAAATTTGATGCTATCTACATCGATCCACCATACAACACGGGGGCGAAAGACTGGAAGTACAACAATGATTATGTGGAAAGAGAAGATCTATATCGACATAGTAAATGGCTAGCTTTTATGGAGAGAAGAATTCAACTAGCGAGAACGTTGCTAAACTCTCAAGACTCGGTATTGATGGTTACTATAGATGAAAAAGAAGTGCATCGACTTAGATTGCTGCTAGAACAAAGTTTTCCCGAAGCAAAAGTCCAAATGATCACAACCGTTATAAGTCAAAATGGAACAAGTAGAGAGGGTGAGTTTTCTCGTGTTGATGAATACATACTCATAGCCAGGATAGGTGACTCTAAGATTTCAAGAACGAACGATAATATGCTTGCAAATGAAGGCGAGGGCAAGGTAAGTAGAGTTTGGTTTAATTTTATGAGAACTAGTACTCCAAAGGAGAAACTAGAAGGGCAGTTTTATCCGATATTTATTAACCCAAAATCGGGTGTAATCATAGAGTTGGGGGAGCCAGTAGGTAAAGGAAATAATATACCTATATATAAAGACAAAGAAGATAGAGTGGCGGTTTGGCCTGTAAAAGATGATGGCTCTACTGCAACTTGGGGAGCTGTTCCAACGACGGCGCAAGGTCTTTTGGATGACGGATACCTACGTTTAGGAAGTAAAAGTAAAAAAACAGGAATGTGGAGTATTCAGTATGTAAGGTTAGGTGACAGAAAAAGAGTGGAAAAGGGAGAAATCAAAGTCACCGGCAGAAAACCTGAAGATAACTCGGTGATATTAGAACATGTGGATGTTTCGAACCGAGAGAACTTTCCTAAGACTGTATGGAATAGGAAGTCTCACGATGCTACTGCACACGGAACAAGGCTTAACAAAGCCCTCCTACCCGGAAGGAATTTTCCATACCCTAAATCACTATACGCAGTAGAAGATTCACTTAGATTTTTTATAAAGAGTAAACCTAAGGCATTAATCTTAGACTTTTTTTCTGGTTCGGGGACTACTGCTCATGCTGTGATGCGTTTGAATAGACAAGATGGTGGTATTCGTCAGTGTATTTCTGTCACGAATAATGAAGTCGCTGCAGACGAACAGAAATCTCTACGTAAACAAGGATTGAGGCCTGGTGATGAAGAGTGGGAGAAATGGGGAATTTGTGACTACATTACTAAGCCTCGGGTTAAAGCCGCAATCACCGGAACAACGTCGAATGGAGAACCTATCAAAGGAGAATACAAATTTACTGATGAGTTTCCAATGGCTGAGGGTTTTGAGGAGAATGCAGAATTTTTCACGCTTACATATGAAGCTGCACTTACTGTTAGTCACAATCGAGCATTCAAAAAAATAGCGCCACTTCTTTGGTTAAAAGCTGGAGGTCAAGGCAGGCGGATTGATGAGCTTCCTGATGAAGGCTGGAACGTTGTAGATAATTATGGACTGTTAGTAGACCTGGATAACAGTCGAGCTTTCTGCAATGAAGTTAAAAAGAGTTCAACTATAAAAGTTGTTTATATTGTTAGTAATGATGATCGTCGTTTTCAATCAATTGCACGACAGCTGCCGGATGCTGTCGAGCCTGTGAGACTTTACGAATCATATTTAAATAATTTCAAAATTTCGAGTGGTGATTAACGATGAAGTTCACGCTTAAGGATTATCAGGAAGAGGCAGTTGTTGATGTGCTCTCGAATTTGTATAAAGCCTCGAAACGATGGCATGAAGATGGCGACAGGTATGCATTCTCTTTAACTGCTACAACTGGAGCCGGTAAAACGGTTATGGCTGCGGCTGCATTTGAAGCTCTATTTTATGGCGATGATGCTTATGATTTTGTAGCTGATCCTGGAGCTGTAATCATATGGTTTAGTGATGATCCATCATTAAACGAACAAACACGGTTCCGACTGCTCGAGGCTGCTGACAAATTGGACCACACTGATTTAAAGGTTGTGGATAATACATTTAGTCGAGAGAAGTTTGAAGCTGGTAAAATCTACTTTTTGAATACACAAAAACTAGGAAAGAAAAGTTTATTAGTTAGAGGACATATTGAAAGTGAAGCGAATAGTAAGCAGTTAAGCTTGTCTCACGAGTTGAGACCTGATCTTCGTTCTCATACTATTTGGGATACGATTCAAAATACTATAGAAGACCCTGATTTAACCCTGTACCTAGTGCTAGACGAAGCGCATCGTGGTATGGGTAATGCAAATAGAAATATTCAAAAAGATAAGTCCACAATTGTTAAAAGATTAATAAATGGTACTGGCGCGGTACCTCCAATTCCAATCGTTTGGGGGATTTCTGCTACTGTAGAACGATTTAATACCGCGATCAAAGCAGCAGAGGGTAGAATTACACTGCCAAATGTTGTTGTTGATTCTGAAAAAGTTCAAGAGTCAGGTTTACTTAAAGATACAATCATTCTAGACATACCAGACGAAGTCGGTAAATTTGACAAAGTGTTACTTAAGCGCGCAACACAGAAAATAAAAGAGTCTACAATGTCTTGGGGAGAATATGCGGATAATCAAGAAAGTGTAGAAAGGGTAGTTCCGCTTATGGTATTGCAGGTTCCAAATAAGCCTGATTCTGATGAGATAGGAAGCGCGCTGGATACGGTATTTCAAAACTGGCCAGAATTGACCTCTGACGCGATATCACACGTATTTGGAGAACGAAAGGATTTACAGTTTGGAGCACATTTTGTTCCGTATATATCGCCAGAACATGTGCAAGATAATTCATCTATTCGTGTACTGATCGCTAAGGATGCAATTAGTACTGGATGGGATTGCCCAAGAGCTGAGGTTATGGTTTCCTTCCGTCCAGCAAAGGATAAAACACATATTACTCAATTGTTAGGAAGAATGGTTAGAACGCCGCTTGCTAGACGAATTCCAGGAAATGACAGGTTGAACGCAGTTGATTGTTTACTTCCAACTTTTGACACTAAGACTGTCAATGAAGTAGCGGATGTCTTAATGAAAGGTGGCGGAGAAGAAGGTGATGCCTCGACTGTAGGAAGAAGAGTATTAATTAATCCCGTAGAAGTTGTTCCTAACGATTCTTTTGAAGAAAAATTGTGGAGAAAATTTGTATCATTGCCTTCTCAATCTTTGCCTCAAAAAACAGCGAAGCCAGTTAAAAGATTAACAGCTTTGGCGCAAGAACTTTCTCATGATGGGCTAATAGATGGTGCAGGTAAAAAAGCTCACGCTGAAATGCATAAGGTTTTGGAAGCTGCGAAAACACGTTATGCCGAAGAGCTTGAAAGTGCTCGAAAAGCTGTACTAACAGTGGAAGGTAAAAGTTTAAAAGCTGATCTTAGAAATGATAACAAAACCTTTAATGAGTTTTTGGAAGATGCGGATTATGAAGTAATTGAAGATGCTTTTAAGCGAGCGGCTAGAATTATCAGTCCTGATCTTGCGAGGACATTTGCTGAGTATTTAGCAACAAAGAATGCTGAAGATGAAGATGATTTCGAAGATGCGCTTATTGACGCTCATACTGAAATAGCGTCGCTGGGATTAGTAGCTGAAGTTCAAGGGTACTTAGATTCAGAAGCGGATAAGTTAGCTAAAAAGTGGCTTGAGAAGTATCGAGTTGAAATAAAAGGGCTCTCAGACGACCGACAGGAAGCTTATCGCACGCTAAGAGTTTGGAGTAATGAGCCTCAGGATGTCGACCTCGTAAAGCCAGTTAGTTGGATGGTTGCGACTACGGCGGTGGAAAATGGCATAGAGTCGCCTATCGAAACTTTCCCAAACCATATAATGTGTATTGAGGAAAATGGACAGTTTCCTGAGGACTTTAAAACGTCTTGGGAGTCTCACGTACTTATGAGTGAATTCAAACAAAAAGGTTTTCTAGCGTGGTATCGTAATCCGGCAAGAGCCAGCCAAGAGTCGCTGGGAATTGCCTATCAAGAGAATGAAAAATACAGCATTGTCAGGCCTGATTTCGTATTCTTTTCAGAAAACAGTCATGGCGAAATTGTTGCAGACATTGTTGATCCTCATGGCCACCATCTTAGTGATGCATTGCCAAAACTTAAAGGATTAGCTCAGTATGCTGAAACACACTCTCAACATTATAGAAGAATAGAAGCTGTCGCTGAAATCGAAGGTGTTTACCGAGTTTTAGACCTTACCGAGAAAGCTATCCGAGACAAATTATTTAATGTTGAAACTGCAAAAGACGCATACACCAGTTCTTTAGCAAATGACTATTAAAAGCAGAAATATGAGAGCTCAGTTTATTACTAAGAAACCAACAGTGTACATCGCTTCTCCATATACGAAAGGAGATTTAGCCATTAATACACACTTTCAATGTAAAGTTTTTGACCAGCTACTAGACGATGGAAAAGTGTTACCAGTAGCTCCTTTATGGAGCCATTTTCAACACACTGCATTTCCAAGAAAGTACCAAGATTGGATAGATTACGATCAAGCGATGCTTCCTCTTTACGACGCATGTTTAAGATTGAATGTAGAGCATAGCCAACTTGGCTACTTTCAAGATGAATCCAGTGGTGCAGATGGAGAAGTAGCGACTTTTAGGGAATTAGAAAAACCTGTTTTCTATTCTGTTGAAGAATTATACAAATGGGTTGAAGAAACTGCTGAACGAGAGTAAGGGCGAATGGAAAATAAGAAAAAGGAAAACTCTTTAAGGAGTTTATCAGGTTTATACACTGTTGTGATTGGTGTAGCACTTTCATCATCTATAGTCATGCTTATCAATCCCAATCAAGGTTTAAGTGGTGTAGAAACTCACTCGTGGATGTTATTCATTTCATTTGTTCTGACGTTACTTCCCTTTTATCATGGGGCGTTGCGTCATTTAGATGATGCATATCTTGAAAACAATTCCGCTAGTATTAAGAATGGGGCATTGATTATTGACTTTTTCTTGCTCTTTCTACATGGGATGGCATTTGTAGTTCTTTCTCTTTTAATTAAAAAGCCAGAAGACTTTTTCTATATTCTGTGCATATTATTTTTTGTGGATGTTGTATGGGGAGTTTTTGTTCACTTTGGTGCATCTAGCGACAACTCAAGCAATGCTGAGTGGAAATGGGTAATTATAAACTCTGGATTTTTGGCCTTAGCTTTAGTTGGATATTTCTTTTTTGATATTTCTTCATTAGCTACCAATAGTCCCGAAAAAGTAGCAGTAGTTCTCATGGTTTTGTGTGTTTTGAGATCATTTGTAGATTACTTGGTCGGGTGGAGTTTTTATTTTCCTGATGAATAGGTGACGTACTGCGATTAGAATTCGTTAGTTATCGACTATGCTTACGAATGGAGTTTAGATTGGAGAATGAATCGATGTGCTTCGCTATAGAATTTGAATAACGATTGAGCTCAGAGTCAACTACTCGTATGCTAGATAACACGAATTAAGGAAAGCTATAGCTATTAACCTATTAAAAAAGACAGTATATTTGACGGTATAACCGAGTCGATGGCTACTGATAATTCTTTAAAAACAACAGGTTAGTATAGAATATTGGTCGGTCTCGCTCCGACCAACTTTTATTTATAACAAGTACCTTATGATTCAAAGGGATCCACTTGACCAATTTGGCAATAGCCGGTGGAGCCTGCAGAAGTGTAAACGGTAACTTTTCTTCCTAAAGTCCACGCGGTAATTGTTAATGAAGTCATCGCGGTTTTTTCTTGTTTAATTTCCATCCACTTAGTCGTTGTTGTGCAGTTTTCAGGAACTTCGTCGGCTTCTATTCGAACCAGAATTCCGGAATCTATACTAGTGATGTTAGTTATCTTACCGGTTACCCAACTAGCCCCAATACTTGCGTTTGCTTCAGGCGATGCTATAAATATCACAGTTACTAATACTAATTTAAAAACTTTCATATCATTATTTCTCAAAATCTAATGGTTACAATATTTAGTGGTTACTTCCCATGGTGCGATATTTTGACATCAAGGAGAACAAACACAAGGCTTGTTCCCAAATATGTTGCCAAGTAATTTGATTAAATCAGGGGAGCCATTTCGCTTTTGGGAAAAATAGAGGAGTGAAACGACCGTTCTTTTCAGAGCTACTCTTAATTTCATAGGTATTAGGCTTGTGCAAATAAGTAAGTCATGTATGCTTTCGGACCAGTTAGGAGGTGCAAATAAGCCTCTTAGGTAGTGACTAGGAATTCGTTAGTGAAAGTCAGGGCCAGCATTGGTCTGGAGAATTAATTAAAAATGCAAAATACTTGGATGATCCGCGCCGGTCGCAACGGTCGATTCTTTAAAGATTTTAAAAACAAAAATTTTGTAGCTGTAGGTTGGAATGTTCTAGCACCTCTCGATCGATTTGAAGATAAAGCTCAAATTAAGCTGGCTTACATAATGCACTATGAAAACGATAAACCAAGTAAGACCGCAAATTCGATCACTATGATCGAAAGATTCGTGAATATTCAAAAAGGGGATTACATAGTTACTTATTGTCCAAAATCTCGGGAATATCTGGTTGGGAAAGATTTAGGTCAATATCAGCATCGTGAAATTGAAGGCGATGAATACGCCAATATTCGAAAAGTGGAGTGGATTGGTAATGTACATCGCGATAAGCTTTCAGAAGGTGCGAAACGTTCGCTTATGTCGGTGTTAACTTTGTTTGCCGTTAAGCCAGAAATAATTCAAGAATTTGTCGAACAACTTCGAAATTAAACTCGAGAAAATTGTAATTTCCCCATCTGGGGAATTTAGTGCTCAAATAGGAAAATTTGTAATTGGCAGCTTCAAGGGGCCTTGCGCAAAATTACATCAATCATTGGCTGTTTTTCTTTTCAGGTGTTTCAATGTCCAGTTTAATAATGTGACCACCTTCTTCACTTAGATCGACCACACGCTGATACTGTTTTTGTTTTTCCTCCAGAGTCATTTCTGATGTTATATGTATTACCTCCATACTGATATGGAAGTGAGCCGCAATCCCAATTAAGCATAGTAAGGAAGTCGAAGTTGTTAAAGCCCACTTAATCTTGTTAGGAAACTTGATTTTTGATTTAACATCATTTTTCAATAAACGATAGCCTTGTTTTGGAATTGTTTGAATTAACCTTGGATTTTGGGGATCGTCGTCGAGCGCCTTACGAACTTTTTTTACACAATTGTTAATAGCATCTTCACTTACCACGCGGCCTTGCCACACATTTTCAATCAATTTTTCTCTACTGACCACTTCCCCCGAATGATTTGCTAGGAAAGCTAACAACTTTACACAAAGAGGTTGTAAGACAATTTCCTTATTGTCTTTGCGTAATCGATTTTCATTTTCCAGCAATTGCCACTCATTGATTGTAATCGCCATTTTGTGTCCTCAAGTTAGTTTTAATTGGTAGCTTTTAACCAGATCTTCATTTGGTATAGCAATGCATGTGCCATTTGTTAAATGACAAGTTCCAGTATGTAATTTGACCGGTTAGCTTTTAGTTAGCTTACGAACAGGATGATTCTGAAATGGTTAGCTAATGGTTAGGGACTCTTTGTTGCGGTTCATCAACACTCTGTAATTAAATATTCATTGTGAACAGGGCGCAGGAAGTCCTAAATTTTTTCCTATTTATATACGGAGTTTCTTTATGAAAAAGATCAAGTTATTCGTCGCGGTTATCTCATGTACTGCTCCTAGTTTGTGTATGGCAAATAGTCAAATAACTAATAACGGCCAGCCAAATCGCGCGGACGAGCGTCAGACTGTCGGAAGATGTGAAATGATTACGGAGGAGACAATCCATATTCCCTTTACCAGGGCTCTATCGGGACATATTATCGTGGATGGTTTGTTTAACAAAACCAAATCAAAGACTGTTGTTGATACAGGTGGGATAGGCGTTGGTGGAGTAGTATCACAGGCTCTATATGATTCAATGGATATTAAGCAATCACCGATTAATGAAGTGGAAGTCCAAGGTGCCATGCATTCAAATGCAATGAAGGTGACTCAACTGAGCAACGCAGGGGTGGCTGGGGCGAAAGCCGATGGATTAGATTTTGTGATCTCACCACGTGACATTATTCCCAATATCGAAGCGCTTCTTGGTAGCGAATTCTTATGTAGTTTTCTAGTCGAATTCAACTTTAAAACGAACCAATTGATTCTTCATCCGAAGTCAAACAAAATTGAACAACATACTGACGATAAAGATCTTATCTGGGGCAAAGCTGATTTTTCTAATAAATTGATACGCGGTGCTATAACTATGGACATGACCCTAGAGTCAAAACCTGTGGTAGCCGTCTTGGATACCGGGGCTAGACATTCAATTATGAACTGGAATGCCGCTAACTTGATCGGAGTCGGCAAAGATTCACCAAGAGTTAAAGCAGAAAAAAATACCGCACAGGGCATTCATGGTAATGCGCCGGATACAAGCTATAAGGTTCAACTGGATTCTCTTTCATTAGCCGGTGAAAATAGGATTGTACAAAAAGACATGACAATGCGTGTCGCAGATTTAGGTTCGTTTCAGGCGCTTGTAGGAAACAAACCGGCGATAAATCTCGGCGTCGACTTCTTTAATCAACGCAGATTATTAATCGATTATTCAAACCAACAAATTGCGATAAGCGAATAATCAGCTTTTACCAAGTGATAATGACAAAAAAGGGCGAGTAGACTCTTGCCCTTTAATATATTTAACGATCCAAACTACTATCTTGAAAGCTAACAGTTAATCGCAACACCGCCAGAAATATGGCAGGCTTTTTCAAACCCCATTCTTCTAAAAGTTTCAGCAACCTTGCCGCTACGAGAACCACTACGACATACAAATAGCAATTCCTGATTGGCAATATCACCTTTCTCAACCAGCTCGCCGATAAATCCGGTAAGTTTTGATAAAGGAACATTTTCAGGGGTTCTTTCGAGATTCAATTTTTGCCAATCGTTAAATAAATGATATTCGTGAGCTTCTCTTACATCCAGTACTTTTATCTTTGGATGGCGGTTGATAAATTCTGATAGTTCTTCAGGCAAAACATGGATGCCTTTTTGATCACATTGGCCACCAACCACGCCGCATAATATTTCATGGCCTTGTTGATCTTTTATTTGTTTATCCAAGGTTTCTTTTTGCTGGACAAACTGAGATTGATCGATTTCATGTGTTACGGTTCGTCTTAATAATCCATTGTTTGAAATTTCTACCTGCATCATGGTTGAAAATTCGTTGTTGTAATCATGAGCGGGACAGATAATCGTTGCCGGATCAACAATAGAATTGAGTTGCTTTAGGCTGTGATGCAGCCGACTAGTAGAGCTCGAATCAAAATTGGTTCTTCCCAGGCCGCCTATTAAAATCGTATCGCCCACAAAAGCGTATTTAATATTGGCCGCTGAAAGTTCGCCGTCTACTAGCGTACCGAATAGAAAAGTCTGACTATCGCCAGTGTGCCCAGGAGTATCCATTTTAGCTAACACTCGATGCTGACTTAATTGAATTGCTGGAACGCTTTGACCATCGTCCAACTTCACTTGTACAGTCCCTTTTATAGGCCAACCTAATTCATCATAGTCTCTTAGATCTTGAGTAAGTCGAGACTGCATAATCTTTTGTAGTATTGGGCGGCAAGACTCATGGTCGGCGTGAGAATGTGTATCTAAAATAGCTGCAATTTTATAACCTTGGCAATTAACAAATTTCTCAATGCGTTCTCCAAGTTCTTCTACTGGATCAATAATAATACAAGATTCAGTTTCCGCGTCGGCATACACCCAAATGCAAGCCGAGCCTTTCTTTAGCTGAATTAGGCCATCCTGACGAGGACTCTCGGTATCAGCATCGAAATTATTAAGTAATAAACAGGATTGAGTAAGTGCTTGAGAGGCGAGCAATATTCTTTCGCACGCTTCATCAATTTCTTCTGCAGTTGTTGCGGGACCAAATGACATTCTTATGGCGGACTCAGATTGCCAGGCCGGTAATCCCATTTCATCCAACACATAACTACGAGTTACCCCTGAGCTACAGGCCGAACCTGAACTCACCCGGATCTGCGCAGCATCAAAAAGATCTAAGATCTCCTTACTAGGAAAGTCTTGAACTGAGAAGTTGATAGTAGTTGGAACTGAAGTTTCAAAAGGCATATTGAACACAATACCTGGAAAAGCTTGCTCTAAAGCTTCAACCATTTTGTTGCGGAATCCTTCTAAGGTCTGGTGATCGCGAAAGAGGTTTTGTTCAGGTTCCGCGAGCGCTTTTAAGATAGCGCCGAAAGCAGCGATCCCTGGCAAGTTTTCCGTACCGGAGCGCATACCGCTCTCTTGTCCACCACCTGCAATAAATGGAGTAAATGGGGCACCTTGGCGCATGTAGAGCATGCCGATCCCTTTGGGGCCATAAAGCTTATGACCACTAAACGGAGCGTAATCGATAGTTGAAGCGCGCATATTCAAATTCAACTTACCTAAGCCCTGCACGCAGTCCACCATCCACAAAGTAGATGGATTGTGAGTTCTGATCAGCTTATCTAATGCTTCTAGATCTTGGGCAACACCTGTCTCATTGTTTACCGCCATGGTACAAACCATAGCCGATTGGGGCAGGTATTTTTGCATAAACTCATAATCTAGTTTTCCATTGATATCGACAGGTATTGATACGACCTCGGCACCAATCTCTAGCATTTCGTTCCAATGTATAAGTGAATTAGGAACCGCTTTGTGCTCTGTAGCTCCGTAGAGAAGATATTGATATTTTTCTCGACCCTCAGTCGCAATTTTCTTCTTAATCTGAACCAGCGCTGAGAAAATGGCAGTTTGAATACCCTCTGTGGCGCCTGACAAGAAAATAATGTCGCCGTCATCAGTACCTAAGACCTGTTTGGCGATATCACGGCTGGAATCAAGGATATAGCGTGCTTTTAATCCTGTGATGTGAGAACTACTGGGGTTTCCATACATAGTCCTCATGGCGTTCTCTGCTGCTTTGGCGGCTACCTCGAGTACCGGTGTAGTCGCGTTATTATCGAGGTAAATTTCATTCATATGCTCAGATTGCATCAATGTCTCCGTATTGATTCTGATTCTTGTTATTAGGTCAGTCGAACTAAGGTCGACTAACCAGTCTGTTGGCCTGGATGGTATTTAAATTACCTTCTTATTAATTAGTGAATTCTAATGTAAGGAATTGTCGGGAGCAAACTATTTCAGACTGGGCGGAGGAGGTTTTGTGTTTTAGGTGTACACAAACACCGATTTAGTAATTCAGGAGCACCTAATTTACAATGACTCGGAATATTTCAGTCTTTAAAATCAACAGCTTAATCGAAAACTCGACTAAACTTTTGGATAAAAGATGAAATTATTTTCAATTCCTTGTCACTTTAGGCAATTCAACACGACTAACTTATTAAATCAGCTAATCACCACGCTCTTATATCAGGTAAGAGAACAGGAGAAAGATGAAGCAGGAATTTGAACAGGTTATTCGTGAAAACCACCGGCGTATTCGCTATATCGCAAATAGATACGCAAAAGCTAGTGAGGCGGATGACGTATACCAGGAAATTTTAATGCAGCTTTGGAAAAGCTTTGAAAGCTTTAGTGGCGAAGCATCCCGCGATACTTGGTTGTATCGAGTTGCATTAAATACAGCTGTTAGTTTTGTCCGTAGAACGGTAAAGCATGGAAAAATTAAAGAAGCAGTGAATGCGGTTTCACTGCCTGCCATTAAGCATTCTGTGCAAGATAAATGTCAGGCTGAGATTCTAGAAAAATTCATGAATTCATTGGGTGATATCGATGCAAATATTTTAATGATGTATCTGGATGGTATGTCAATAGCAGAAATGGCTGAAGTTATTGGGATTAAACCAAACTCAATAACAGTAAGAGTTAAACGAATCAAGTTACGATTTGAAGAGCAGTACCTAGGAGATGAATAATGAAGCTAGATGATTTGAAACGAACCTGGACTCAGGAAGTTGAAGCACTGGATGGTAATCAAGATTTAGGTCCAGCAATCGAAATGCTGGAAAAAGAAACAATTAGCTTCGATAAAAAAATTAAGCGTAGAGATTTTATTGAAACTTTCGCTGCGGTTATTTGTATTCCCGCGTGGCTTTACGGTTTAGCGAAGGCAGATCATTGGATGGAAATAACAGGTCTTATTATTTTGTTGTTAGCTTGTATTTTTATCCCCGTGATTTTATGGAAAACAAGAGTTACAGAGACGGATAAATTAGTTGGAATTAAATCATTTTTATTGAACGAGAAAGCTAAAGTAAAAAGGCAGATCAGCTTGTTAAGCAATATTGTAGTGTGGTACATCGCACCAATATTTAGTGGTGTCATGCTGTTGACTTTGGGCGCTAATATTAATGCAGACGGCCAATTGCAACTAGGTACTCACATGTGGACGTATTATGGATTTGTTTTCATTTTATCAATCGGCATTTATCTTTTAAATAAACAAGGCGTAAAGAAGAAATTTAAACCGATACTTGAAAAAATTGAAAATCAGTTAAACGAGCTCGAAAGGGCTGAATCCTAGGATAGACATTAAAAAACGCTATTTGGCGGATAATCACTAAGGAAATGGTGGGTGACTGTCGGCAGCTTGTAGTGAAGTAGACGTGACTCTGGCGGGTAATTGGCGTAGTAACTTCTAATTCCTCGATGTAAATTAGTCTCTATTCAATCAAGAATTTTAAACTTAATCTTATTTATAAATTATACGGAGAACGGAATGAGAGAATTTTGCAAGGTATCGTTTTGCCTAATATCAAGCTTTCTTATGCTTATATCGAGTAGTATTTACGCTCAGAAACTGGACACAGTAAATAAGCTCGAACTTTTAATAAGAGATAAGATTGAAAAACAAAAGTTGGGCGTCGGAGCTTCAGTAGCAATAGTTGAGAATGGCGAAGCAAAAACATTTACAATTGGTCGCCAAAGCAATAATGATAAACTAATGGTAGCGGCTAAGGATCTATTTGAGATTGGATCGATTAGCAAAGTTTTTACTTCGATTGCTTTGGCTGATATGGTGATTGAAGGTAAGGTAAAGCTAGATGATCCGATTCAGATGTACCTACCTAAAGAGGTCAAAGTTCCAAGTAAAAGTGGCAAACAAATTACCCTTAAGCATTTAGCTACTCATGATTCCGGTTTGCCAAGATTGCCTTCGAACTTAGATGCTGTTAATTCGTCCCAACCCTATGCGGCTTATGACCAAGCATCACTCTACGCCTTTTTAAATGAGCATGAGTTGTCTAGAGCGCCTGAGGTCCAAAGAGAATATTCTAATCTCGGTGTTGGTCTTCTTGGTCACCTTTTAGGGCTAATCGATGGCACAAGTTACCAATCGGTAATAGAGCAACGAGTATTAAAACCGATGGGGTTAGATTCTACTTTTGTACATCTGCCAAAATCAAAGCAAGCCTCACTTATTCAAGGACACAACAGTCAGCTAGTACCTGTAGAGCACTGGCGATTTGACGCTTTGGCAGGTGCGGGCTCTATAACTTCAAATATTCTTGATATGTCAAGTTTCTTAAGCGTAAATATGTCAAAGGCTAAACCGGTTGAAGATCCTAAACAGGAAAAACGCATAAGCAAAGCGGTTCATTTAGCTCAACAAATACAAACAGATTTTGGTAATCCTGTGACCAATATAGGATTAGGCTGGATTATTAGTTCTTTCTCATTAGGGGAAGAAGCTGGAAAGGCTCGGTCTTCTTCGGGAGAGTATATTTGGCACAATGGTGGAACCGCAGGGTTTAGAAGTTTCCTTGGCTTTAATAATAAAACACAAAAAGGAATCGTTATATTGGCTAACACCGCCGTTGATTTAGAAAGTATTGCGCGTGCTTACTTGATGGGCAATATTGACACTCAAGTCGAACGTTTAACAAGAACACCGCTTAATATACCTGAAGAAAAACTCTCTAAGTTAAATGGTGAATACCAGTTGATGCCAGGCTTTAATTTGACCGTGACTAACGAAGGTGACAGGCTCTTTATCCAGGCAACCAATCAGCCAAAATTTCCTGTCTTTCCTAACTCCGCAACAGAATTTTATTATAAAGTCGTTGAAGCAAAAGTTGTTTTTGAGTTGGGCGAGGGAGGTATTGCCAACAGTGTAATCTTGCATCAGAACGGACGGCAGATGAAAGGTAAGAAAGTTAACTAACTGTTCCGTGTACTTTGTCTTGTGACTCCTACGTTAGTGGGAGTCGAATAGTACTGGGCTAGAGTTAAAGAAAAAGTGATTGTCTTTTAGTCGAGTTTATAAGAATGGAAACTTAGTGATTTGTTGGGGAACAAACTGATGGGTCGGGTGGAAATATATTACTAATATCAATGCTAAAGGTTATGCCTGTTAATTGGTATTCTTCAACCAAATTCTTAAATGAGTCGAGGCAGAAAATACCCATATAACTTTCAAATGCGGTCCTAAAAATCGGAGCGTCGCTCAATTTCTCTTCAACAAAACCAATGTGCTCCATTTCATTCCATTCATTTTTAATGCAGAGTTTTTCATCCAATGCGTTTTTATCGTCAGCGGTTGTTAGAGAGTTAAATAAATAACCTTGCTGACTTTTATATTTAACGGGTAAGAACTCTCCATGAGCCTTAAGTAAGTCCTCTAAACACTCATAGGCTTTTATACTCAAGTACATTTTACCGTTGCCAACCGTTATGTCCGGGATTGCCTCAACTTCGCCCTTATTAGAACTATCATAAAAATCTACTCTTATTGACTGCCAAATATCTTCATACTTAATCGGAGAAGGATCAAAGTGAAATCGACATTTGTTGCCGAGTCTGTTTCTGACTTCAGTATCTGAAATATGCAGGAGCTGATAGTTTAAACGATCGGGATGTATTCGGTAGACGGGCATAGGCTAAACGTTACTGTTTTAGTTGTTTTTGACTTTGCCATTATAGCCTTATTACCGAGGAAAATTATGTGAGCTGGTTTTTAAAAATATTAACATGCTCCAAAAATAAGAAAACAAGGAGTTCTCACCCAGGCGAAGAAAACGAGAATTTCGTCATTCTTACTGAGGCAAGAACCCACTATTAAAGCGTGTTCAGAGTATTACCAGGGTGTGCAATAAACCTTATCGCTTTCCTGAACTTTGCCTTTTACCTAAGTTACTTAACTCGCTCATCGATTTACGATACTCGCGAATTGCATGTTGCTCGATAAGAACGTTTACCGAGGCTAAAACTTCATGCATTTCTGCTTCAACAGAAGGCATTCCATTGTCATCGCCACCGGCTAAACCCCAATGCTCAAGTAATTCGTTATAAGCGTCAATCTGGTTTTCGAATAACTCAAAGCAACCCGGACCACCATCCCAAGGTATAGCACCGCCATCACCGTAGTCATCGGTGCGTGCCTGCTCGCAACTTGTCTCATCACTGTATGGGCCCATATGGCTGAATGATGGCGAACCGCTATAATAATTAACGGTAGTGTAATACCATCCCGCTGACGAAACTGGTGCTGCTTCCGTTTGACCGGCCAATGCGCCAGCTGCTAGTAATGTAATCGCGCATAGAGTTGATTTCATCTTTTATCTCCCGTTGATACTGCAATTGCAGGTCTGTTTCTGACCATACATAGCTTGAGTTAAGTTATGTGTTTTCGTTAGATTGTGGTTGGTATGATGTGACTTGTTCGACTACTTGATTTGCACTGTTTCAGAAGTCATTCCGCGGTTTGTCAGATAACATCATGCGCTTCACAATCGACTTTCAGAGTAATTATCGAGTAAGTATTTGAATAGCAAATACCACGGAAAACATTGGTAAAAGCCAAACCGGCAAGTTTAAAGGGGATATGCTATCTTTTTGAAATAAAAGAGAAAAGACTGATTTTTACCAGAATTTACCAGTAGCTTCCTTAACATTTACCGTTAAAAATTCGACAATGAGATTAACTCTATCAAGTAAGACAGAAAACAATCAGGACGGTAGTTATGAATCAGTTAAAAATGCGAGAGTCGAAAATTAAACCACTGAGAATAAATGGGTCAAGTGAACGTGACAAGGACTTGATTGACGAAGGTTTGACTGCAAGGCGCAGAACAAAGCAAAAGATAATGTCGAATCCGCGTTTAATCGCCGTTACGCTGATCACGGCAGCATCTTCTCTAATATCTTCAAGTAGTCATGGACACGAATTTCTTAGCGAAATATTAACCAATCAAACGATGAGTGGCACAGTGACCTTTGTTCCGGTAGCAAACTATCAGCTGAATAAGGAGCAAATCGTAGCTAAGCTACAAGTACATCCACATGTTGACTATTATCAGCAGCGCACTGGTCAATTAGTCGCTGTGCAACGAAATCCTGATAAGGATTGCGAATCGAGTGGTTCTAAAACTTGTGGCCAGTTCGACCACTTTAGCATGGCTCGCAGTGCAGCCATTATTACTTGCCACCAACTTGCGCAGCAGGAGGCCGAGCTTTATCCTTCAGGACTAATCCCCCTGTACCTTGCTCCAAGTACTTTTGTTGAAGCCGGCAGTGCGACAGATGATCACCACATTAACTACAACCTGGACCAGGGAATTAACTTCAATTGCGGATACATGCCGATCACGCTCGATAGCGATCAGGACTCGTAGCAAGATTGGTTTATTTTTATAGATGCACCGTAACCCTCTCCCAATCGGAGAGGGGACAGAGAGGAGACTATTGGTAGTAAAGTAGAAAACTGTCAGAATTTATCGTAACCAATCTACTTTAATTTATCTTTAATTGCTCGCATTCATCGATAGCTCTTTGACTACCAACATTACACAATCCAGGCTTTGGTTGAGTTTATCGCGCTCAGTTGGCGGTAACTCCGGATCCGCCAATATGAAATGACAGGTTCCTGCTACATTACGCCAGCGAGGATTAAGTGGGATCTTTTCCAAGTTTAAGTACTTGTCCAATGAGCGAGTTCGTAAAGTCCCGTTATCAACGGAGACGGTCCAAATTTTGCTTTTTTCAGCTAATTCAACTCGATTGCTTTTGGTATAACTTTCCCAAATAGAAACTGCAGTTAACATAGTGTCCACTAGTGCTTCTCTCAATCGTTGTTTGATTTGTTGGGTACTCTTTTCTGCGTCTCCATTTGTGGTGGTCTCGAGGAAAATTGAAGAAGAGGTTGAAGGAGAGGTTGAAGAAGAGGTTGAAGAAGAGGTTGAAGGAGAGGTTGAAGGAGAGGTTGAAGGAGAGTCCATCGCCTGTTTCGGTTCGACTTTCTTTTCTGACTCAATGTAAGGAGTTTCAGAAACTCTTTCTTCAATATGTACCGCTTGCTTATCAAGTTGGGTTTGACTTAAGTTCTGATTCTTATCACCGAGTAATAACAGTTGTTGTTGATGATATTTAATACTTTGCAGTAAGGATTGTTTTTCTTTACGTTTTTTAAACCAGAAGAAAATAATAAAGCCGCTAAACACCAGTAGCAATATTATTGCTAAAAGAGTCCAGTTAGTTAAGCGTTGAATGTGTGCACGGTTCTCGCCATTTTCGATCTTCTCTTGCATCAATTGGTGTTCGACTTGTTGTTTATCTATCTCCAATTGAACCGATTGCAATTCTGAGTTGTATTTTTGTGCCAAAAACTGTTCTCGAGTTTGTGCATGTTTTTCCAGATAGTGGTAAGCGGCTTTGATATCACTTGACAAATAAGCTTGGCTCAACACTTGGAATAATTTCTCCAATGATAAAAGGTCTGTTCTTTGTTCCGCCATTAAAACACCACCGTTGGCATAAGAAATCGCGTTAGCATGGTCTTCAATTTGCAAATAATAACGAGCCCATTGCAGATTAAGCTCGAGTCTCAAATCAAAAGGGTGGTTATCCTGCAGTTGGTTAGCTCTATCTAAGAATTGTCTGGCTGATTCTGGTTGTTTATCTTCTAGCTGTAAACGAGCTATATTGATAAGCGCTCTGGCTTGAGCCCATCTGGAGTTTTTCGATCTAATCGAGTCCGCAGCTTTTTGTTTGTAGACAGACTGCTGTTTACTATCAGCTCCTTGATTGTTTTCTAGTTGATTATAAATAACCGCCAGGTCTTCATAAACATGATCAATATTGTTAAACACGCGGCGGTCGAAATTGTCTTGTTCGGTATAAGCAAGAAATGCATCAAGGGCCTTTTCATAATACGCTACCGACTGCTCGGTGTTTTCAAGCTTCGCATAGATTAGGCCAATGTTATTTAAAGTGGTACCGACACGATATTTATCCCCCAAATTAAGTTTAATTTCTAAACTCTTCTGGTAATGGCGCAATGCCTCGCGGAAATTACCAAGCTGTGACTCGACTAAGCCGACATCATTATAACTTTTTGCAAGCATTTCAAGATTACTGCCACCTTCGAGCCTTGCCAACTCAAGGCCCCGATATAGATGGGTGCTGGCTTTTGCATAGTTTTTCGCAAAGTAATATTTTTGCCCCATCCTGCGGTGCCACTGGTATGCCGCCTTAGGCTCTTGTTCAAATAGAGCATGCTGTTTGACTTTACGCAAATAGTCCGTTTCCGGTTGGCTTTGGCCCAATGCATGGTATATATCCACAAGATGTAGGTGGAGAAACAGGCTATCGCTCGAGATGAGGCCGGTACGTGCTTCCTTTTCAAGGGTATTATCAAGCTGGTCGTGACACACTTTTAGGGCTTGCGAGTAATCACCTTTTTTAATCGCATTTTCACAAACAGTTTGGGCTGAACTGACATTTTCGGCTGCCTGTGAAAAAGAAGAAAAAAATGGCAGGTAGGTAATTGTTATCAATAAAGGATAAATATTTATTTTCATAATCAATTTATATGCTGGCTGGACTTAGTCGCAGTGCTGCAAAGCATCATTTTTATTATTGTTTAGGTTAACCCAGGCTGAATGAGTTGCCGTTGAAGGAAATATTATCTCATAAATAGGTGACAGCTTATATAAATGGACATCAGCTTGTATATGAAAATTAAGCCAACGAGTAGCTTTCGGCTTGGCTTAATTATTAATAATGGTTTTGGCGTTGCTAGTTATGGGCGGCAATTTATAAAGTTTAGCATCTCTAGTTGAGTTGGTTGGTGGCTTAATCTACTCAATGTGATATACAAGTTAGCAGCTAAACGTTTTTTTATTTAGGGCTGTCATATTCTAATCAGACTAGACCCCAAGGCTAAATTTAGTTCAACAAATAAAACTAAACCGTTCCAAGCAAGGACCAGTACATGAGCGAAACAATCGATACCTTAAAGGCAATTAAAGCACTCTATGATAAATACAATGGTGACTTGGGGGAGATAACAAAGATTATTGATCCTCGTAACCCGGAAAAACTGACTGGTCTTAATGCCACTCAGAAGAAATTGGTTAAGCAAGCGAGGAGTTATCTAAAAGAGCAAACACTCGATAAGTTGGATGAAGAAATCCAGGACTTACTGCTCGCGGTTAGCCATGAGCGTTATCAGCAGGAGCAAAAATTTGAACTGCTGGAAACCGACAATGAATTTCCTTTTAAGAGTTTTGCTTCTGCCAAAATTAAATATGACTTTGAATTGGAAATGCAGCAGGCTACTAAACAAGAGAAGACAGAACTAGGGCTTGAGTCTGCTGCCGAAGTTCCGTTTCGGGTAGGCTACTATGGCATGATTGATTCAGGTATTTCTGCCAACGCAAGCTTACCGTTAGGTTCGCTGGGGTTGGGGGGGACTGCTTCCGGTAATGGCCAGTATGATATTTTCTCACTGCTTGATAAAGATGATATGGCCTATGAAGCCTTGCTTGAGGGGCTTGAGAGTACGACCAACCCAACTAAGCTTAGCCGGGTTTGGAAGTCAATTAATAGTAATGATAGAACAGTAGCGCAAAAACTGGAATTCGACGGCAGCGTCAGCGGCAGTGGTAGTATTTCTCTAAGCAAAGGATGGTCAGTTGATGGCAATACTAAGGAGTTATTTAAGCCGGCTATTGAAGCTAAAATTTCCGCGAGCCTGTCAACTGAAATAAAATTGGAAGGGGAGTTTGAGTTACTCTGTGCTAAGGCAAAAAATGGATTACGCGTTAAGCTGACCCGGCTAAAGAAAAAGCACAAGGCGCTAAATGCGGCATTGGGTGGTCAAGCGACTGTTACTGGTCTCACTGATACCGCAAATGAGATTTTAAAAGAGTCATTGCCGGAAGCGCCTGAGTTTTGGGAAAAAATCGAATCACTACCTAAGCCTAGCGAATATCTGCAGAGCGAGCTTGAACAAGCGCTTAAATCTAAATCTTCAACCACCCAATCATTAATCGATATTGTTTTAGGTAAGAGCGAAGGTGAAGAAATAACCAACTTAGTTGTTGAGCGGGCTATTGGCGCAAGTAAGGATCTAGTTGACAGTGTACTGCCGATGGAGCAGTTGGAAGATTCTGAACAAGCGGCTTATAAAGTATTAGACGCAATCCTCAAGAAGCTTGGTCGTCCTGTTGATCGGGAGGAGCCTGCTTACAAAAAAGCCCATGCAAAGCTTAAAAACAAAATTAAAAGCCTCAATGATGATATCACCCAGCAATGGAAAGATTGGCAAACCGACTTATCTAGCAATGTTAAGGAAAAGATAATCCAACCGCTAGCTGCAATTGGTGAAGATTTGGAACAGCTTAAAACCAAGCTAGATAGCAAGTGGCAGGAAATACTTGCGCCGGTTAAAAAGTTTGTTACGGCTTATCAAGAAAAGCGCAGCAAGTTGATTAAGCTACTTGAAAAACATTCTAATACTGAAATTAATTTGAATATCGCTTTTGAATCTTCAGCGAGCGATAGCACTCAAGCTGATTTAGAAATTGTTATTCTTGAAAATAATCAATTAACACAGTCGGTTTATGATGGCCTATGGAGAGGCGATTTAACTGATATAGGCAATAAGATTGGCGAGGCGTCTAAGCAACAATCAATAGAAGTTAAAAGCCTAAAATTACTGAGCGGTTTTGAGTCTGAGAAAAAAATTGGCGTTACCTTTAGTATTTTTGGTGCGGAATTTAGTTGGTCGCAGAGAAAGCTCATGGAGATGGAGTTTGAACAAGGCGCTAGCAATGAGATTTTAGTTGCGCGAAGTAAAGCAGAAATTAAAACCGCGTTTATTCACAGTGGTGAAACTAAAACATCATCTTCACTGTTAAGTTTTGTTGCCAGGCATCCGGATGAAGAGAGCGGGGTGAAATTTTCTGCCAGTTACTCCCATGAGGATGAAGACCTGACCGATGATGAAGTAAGATCTTACTTCAAGACCTATGAGAAGCTGAGCTTAATTTCTTTAGGCACAACTGACGAAGTACTGGGAGACCTAGGTGGTTCAACCACCGCAAGCAATAAAAAGAAACGCAAAGCTGAAATGGTTTCTCATGTCGTGATTGGGCAGGATACATTTGATCGATGGTGCAACACCGAACTCGATGGCGAGAAAGTTTATAACCATGCATTAAAAGCCTGGATGGACGTGACCGTAGCTTTTGCACCTATGACGCGAAACTTCAATAACCTGATCACTGATATTTATGAAAACGATATCGACAGGTTGAAGTTGGTAATGCCAGTTTGGAATGATACCAACTTCTCCAAAATTGATGCAAAACGATTTTTGAAAAAAACAAAATCCGAGCTTGGAATAGAATTAGGCGCCTGGTCAAACTCAAATACTATCGCCAAAAGAATCGTTTCATTTTTTGAGGAAGCCCATGAGCAGGCTAATCAGTTTACCGATTTATTTGCGGTTTGGCGTGAAGCAGACAGCTTGATTGAAGATATTAAACAGAAAAAAGTTAAGCTCAAAAATTCCAAATCAAAAATGAAAAAGCTGAACGAACGTTACCATAAGGCACTTGATGGCTGGATAGTTTCACCAGTGCGCTTCAGTTTTAAAGAAGGGGAGAACAAAGCCGATCAAGTTCCGACTAAGTTCTTGGCGTTACCTTTAGCGCTACGCTATGTTGCCGGTAACGATAAAACAAAAGTGAGAGTGATAGCCGAACTATCGGTTAAAGACGAGGCGACTAAGTTTTATAGTTAGTCATGTCCCTCTCCCAGGAAGAGAGGGGACAGTTAAAGCTTGTCGTTCTATGTCAATTTAATTACCTTTTAACAGGTCAGAAATAATGAG
Source organism: Kangiellaceae bacterium (assembly GCA_026196875.1). GTDB lineage: Bacteria > Pseudomonadota > Gammaproteobacteria > Enterobacterales > Kangiellaceae > Aliikangiella. The sequence goes on along the minus strand of JAPHTP010000011.1, from coordinate 75,745 downwards.
TTAGAAATAGTGAGTTAGAAATAAAAAGTGGCTAAACAAAACGCACCCCAAAATTTTGATGTCTACAAATTCTTAAAGGCAATTAAGCCTTTCTTTATCAGGCCTTTTTGGGGGGCTATTGCGACTGCTTTTGCGTTTACCGGGTTGAGTTTAATCACGCCCGGTGTATATAGCCGCATTGGCTTCGCCTGGTGTGTCTATACTCATCAGGAACTTCCTGCTGACGAGTTAGGAAGACAGTGTACCTGGGATGGCCAAATTTTGACGACCAGCATGTTAGGGCTGGTAGTCGGTATATTTTTAGTTTTGCTTTCAGTATTTATTATCTATATCAATACCGTTCATAACAAAGAAGTGGCTAAACCTAAGCCGGGAGTGACCTTATCCATACCAAGCCAAGGTTTATCCTTACATAGAGCTATTGGGATCAGATGTGCTCGAGATGGTAAACAATTCGCAAAAGTTGGAATTTCTGATGAAGAATACAATTCGCTTGTAATCGATGGAAGTCTTGGTCAACCGAAGTATTGCAAAAATAGTGTGGAGTTGATTTACGATCTAATTGCCAAGTTAAAACCGCATAAGTTCTCCAAATTGGACTTTCATGAAGAAGGGAGAAAATACGTTTTCACCGCACATAAGTAAAGAATTGTGGAAAGAAGGGCTACACGAAGGGAAAAATTATGAGTTCTCGAGAATTACCTAATCCGCCGGGAGGCACCGTAACTTGTGCTGATACCCAATTCTGTGAAATAGAAATTGAAGATGATGGTAGCGTTCATGCGGCCTGCCACAATATCGATCCGCCTGACGATGGCGGAGGACCCGGAGGCCAGTATATGGGGGGCGGTATGGGAGCAGGAAGAGTGTACCAGGGAGTAGTAATCAGTCCAAACGTTAAAGTAGAAGACACAAATGGTTTTCCAAGCGTAAGGGTTAATAAACGTTTTATTCCATTGTATGTATTAGATCGTGGCATGCAAATTATATTGCAAAGCGATCTGGCTTTCGGTGGGTTACTCACGATAGCTGATGCCGTAAGGATTGCCGCCGCCGAAACTTACACGCGGGAAAACGGGAGCAAAGTGAACTTCAGGTTTCCTAAAAGCTTCGGGCGACAAGAACCCAAGAATAGAAGACTTGTACAAACAATGTAGCAGTAATACATAAACAAGTAATGCATAAATAAGTAATACGTAAACAAGTAATACGTGAATACAATTAAAAAATGAATAAACAGGAGGGGAAAATGGAAACACTTCACAATATTTGGGTCGTTATCAAAAACATCGGGAAGATTCTCAAACAATCCCGGTTCAGTTTAATCATCGTTTTGTTTGCCGTTATTTCACTTGAGTATGTCGGTCAAATAAAAGATATTGTGATGGGGTTAAGCCACCCGGAGTCAGGATTGCAAATCGCTTTTTTTATCCTTGCGGTGAACTGGTTAGCTTTTCAAAGTTGGGGCTGGGCGAGATTTATTTATAATCGTACTCATATGAACGGTGATGGTAATCGAGGAGAGCCGGGCTATCAAAAATTCCTGATTGACTGGTTGCCTAGAATTTATGCCGTTGTGACCTTTTGGGCTGCATTTCGTGCTGCAAATCGTGCAGGTGTCGAAAACGTTGCTTACGGCATTATTGCGGTCGGCTTGCTAGTATTTATTTTCTTAATTTATCGTCGTGATATTGGTAAAAAGACAGCGGCGGTCGTCAATAAACTGCCCCATAATTTTATCTTCCATTTTACTATCGTGATCATGGCAATTACCTCTGTGGCTGCAATCTGGTCTCCAGTTGGTTTCGGTAGTTTACTCGGCGCCGGTGCGGTCGTTTTTCTGGGATTAGGCAGTATTATCCCGGTTGGAACTTTCTTAGTGTTTTTGGCACGTGAAAACGGCTTTCCCGTGGTTGGTTTTTTACTGTTGCTTGCGGTGATATTTAGCCCGTTTAATGATAATCACAATGTGAGAGAACTAGAAGGTGAACCGAACAATACCGCTGACTATTCGTTAGAGCAAAGTTTACAAACCTGGCTCGCACAGCGGGACGCGACCAAGCCTATGGTGTTAGTGGCAACTGCAGGTGGGGGATTACGCGCTTCTTATTGGACTGGAGTGGTAATGGGGCGTTTTCAGGATTTAATTCCCGGATTTAACCAACAAGTCTTTGCTGTTTCCGGTGTATCTGGTGGAAGCGTTGGAGCGGTGTTTTATAACGGCGCTTTAGCTAACGATCTTGAGTGTGGTAAAGGGGGGAACGCCTCACCATGTTTCGAGCCTAAATTACTCGCTGCTATAGGTCAGGATTATTTGGCAGCTACTGCTACTTCCATGTTGTATGGCGATTTAATCCAGCGCTTTTTACCTTTCCCTGTATTTAGCGATCGTGCGGCGGCATTAGAAGAATCCTGGGAAGCGGGTTTCGAAAAAATATATGTTGATGCCGAGTGTGGATTAGATAAGAGTTTTACTAGTTTTTTCCCGCAAGGAAATTGTGCAAAAGGATGGTTACCCCGGTTATTAATCAATGGTACCTATGAAGAAACCGGCCGGCGTTTGCTAACTACAAATTTTAAAGTACAACCTGAAGTCTTCCTCGATACTTCCGACTTTTATGCATTGAACGAACAAAAGGCCATCCGCGCAAGTACCGCTGGATTAAATTCCGCGCGTTTTACTTACGTAAGTCCGGCTGGAACCTTTGGTGATAAGGCTGGCCACGTCATAGATGGTGGTTATTTTGAAAATTATGGTGCGGATACCTTGACCAATTTATTGGAATGGCTGAGTCGCCACCCATCCCAGCCGCTGGCTAACGGCGTAATTGTTATCGGGATCAGTAATGACTCGACGGTTCCGCTTGAGCAATATGAAATTTCTGCGGAACCGGCAACTATAAAAGCTAATGGATTTATGAATGAAGTGCTAGCGCCGGTGATAGGTTTAGCTGCAACGCGTAGTGGCCATGGAATGTTAGCTTATAAAACTTTAGCCCAGTTTACTGAGGAGTTGGATGGAGAGTTGAAGCAGAGTGATAGCTCGCAGGCGGAAATGGTGCATTTTTACTTAGCGAAAAAGAAAAATGAAGTAGAGCCACCTCTGGGTTGGATATTGTCAGAGCAAGCCAAGGATAATATGAAGAAGCAGATTACAGAAGGGAATAATTGTAAGGGGTATAAGCTAGTTTTGGGAGCGTTTGGGGTTAACAATGATAGTTGTGGTTAAGTGATAATGCTTGCATGAGAATTGAATGATTGAGGAAACTATGACCAGGTCAATTTACGCAAATCTAAAAATAATACTGGCACTTCTTGTACCCCTATTTATTTCATCATGCGTGATAACAAACGTAGAAACTCAGATAGATCCGAAACAGCGTGAAATTGACAAGGTTTTCACGATGCTGGCATTCGCCGTTGTGTACAAAGATTGGCAGAAAGACGGCGCAATAAATCCGCGCGGGCATAATATTGGTTCTGTCTTAGTTGATCGGAATAATAAACCTGTGTTCTGGGCCAGGAACGCCAACGCAATAACCAACAATGGATCGCAACATGGTGAAGTGAGATTAATCCACAACTACCTTCAATGTTCCAGCGACAAGTATCTAGTCGACTATACGGTTTATACAACTTTGGAACCATGTGCTATGTGCACTGGAATGATGAGTTTGACTCAGTTGAGCAGAGCTGTTTATGGACAAAAAGATCCAGGTTTTGGCGATGTATTAGAACGATTAGCGCTAGACTCAAGCAAACTACAAGAAGGCCATAAACCTTATCCTCGAGTTTTCGATTCTGATAAAGCAGTAACTAAGTATACCAGCAGGCTTGAGTCTTTATACAAAGATTCCGGCCTGGACAATATTACTCAGTTTTTGCGGCTGCCATCAGCCGAAGAAGTTTTTAAAAGTGCTCAAAGTGATCTATTAGCAATGAAACCGGCGGTTCTCAATTTTCCTGAAAGTAAACAAGCGTTGATAGAGGCCAAAAAGTATTACGAGTCTGTATCGGCACAATACGTTGAAGATGTAAAAAGCTTGTGCAAAAAGTAAGAGCCTTACTGCCAATTTTAAATCTCCCTCATTCTCTAATCCTTTCTAAGGGGGAGAGGGGAATAATATGTTCCTTCTCGGTAAAAGCAGAGGACAATAACTCCGGCTTTCAAAGGGGAATTCGTTTTCGCAGTTTTTAAACCAACAAAAACATTTGACAAAATTTTTCGAAGGCGTATGATTGCCCGCAACGAAAAATCTATTTTCGTTTTTATTAAATTAATTAGCTATCTCAGATAGCCCAACGCATTAAATGCAATCAGTATGAGGAGTATGAAGTGAATAAATTTAGTAAACAGGATTATAAAATCTAACCTTCTCATGCATAAGCTTGAAAGGTTTAAGATGAATACCTTTCGAGTCAGATGAATATTCTAAAGCCCTGACCGGAACTCCTGTCAGGGCTTTTTCGTTCTGCTTTGTAAAAGATCAGTAAAAACAACAGAACTTTAAATTCCCTCAAAAGGTATTCCCAAAATTAATTAACTTTGCTGCTGTTTAAGGCAGTGATGAGGGTACAGTCATGCCTGTAAAAATGGAATTAAACAAGAATGCACAGAATGGTGTGAAGCCGGTAAAGATTTATACCCGAGACATTGACCATACGGCTATGTCGCAACTTAAAAATTTATCGCAACTACCATTTATACATTCGCATATCGCAGCGATGCCAGATGTGCATGCAGGAATAGGTGCAACGGTTGGTTCAGTCATTCCGACTCGCCAAGCGATTATTCCGGCAGCCGTGGGCGTAGATATCGGTTGTGGTATGAATGCGGTAAGACTATCGATAAAAGCCTATCAATTGCCAAATAATTTAAAGCAAATTCGTAACGAAATTGAACGGGCAATTCCGGTAGGAAATCGAGCGCATAAGATGGTTTCGGTAAGAGACAAAAGTCTCAGGCCGTTACAAGCTGGTATAGACACAATTTTTAAAAAGCACCCAACGCTTTTAAAAATGATGAAGAAGCCGAGACAAACCTGGGCGCAACAAATGGGAACTTTAGGCAGTGGTAATCACTTTATCGAACTATGCATCGATGAAAACCAGGATGTCTGGGTGATGCTGCACTCTGGAAGCCGAGGGATCGGCAATAGCATCGGACGCTATTTTATCCAGAAAGCCAAAAAAGATATGCAGGGACATATGCATAACTTGCCGGACAGAGATTTATCTTACTTCTCAGAAGGCTGTGAAAATTTTGATGACTATATTGAAGCGGTTGAGTGGGCACAGGATTACGCTTACTACAACCGAAAGGAAATGATGGAAATGGTTTTAAGGGCAATTAAACCTTTCTTGCCAACTTTCCAACTTAGTAAGGAAGCGATCAATTGTCATCATAATTATGTGCAAAAGGAAATGCACTATGGAGAAAGCGTTTATGTTACCCGCAAAGGTGCCATAAGCGCACAACAAGGACAGTTAGGCATTATTCCCGGCAGTATGGGAGCTCGCTCTTATATTGTCCGCGGTAAAGGGAATGAAGAATCATTTTGTTCCTGTGCCCATGGCGCAGGTAGGCAAATGACTCGAACTGCGGCGAGGAAAACGTTCAGACGTAAGGATTTGGAGGAACAAACTCGCGGGATTGAATGCCGCAAGGATAGCGGAGTAATCGATGAAATACCGGCAGCTTACAAGGATATTGATGAAGTTATGGAAAACCAGAGTGATTTAGTGGAAGTGGTTCATCAGTTGAAGCAGGTTGTTTGCATCAAAGGGTGAGAGTCCGAGTGTATCAAAGGATAACAGTCGATTTCTGTTAAGGACAAAAATCAATTTTTTGAAAGGAAGAATTGAAATGAGACATGTAATCAGATTACTTACTATTAACAAGCGCCGGATAAGCAGTAACGCTTATCCGGCAAACAATAACTCTAACTAAGGAGGTTTTCGAATGAAAACAAGACCTGGATTTAAAACAGAACGAATACGACTTTTTAAGACTTTAAGGAAAAGAAGTTATGAACAACCGAACTTTAAGAGAGGTAATCGAGTGCCTGACAGAAGGACGTAAACTAGTGCAGTATTCTGAAGATGCTTATGCATTTTACTTGTTGGATAAATACTGTGAAAGTAACCCAGGCGCAACGGTTAGCCAAGTTAAACAATCTGCTTTTAGTAAATTGATGGAAAAACCTGAAATCAAATCAATCATTGCTAAATCGGGCAAAGGCAAATTGTCAGGCGATATGTTCAGACATTATTACACGCTTGAACCACAAGAGTTTGTGATCACGCTTTCCAGTTGGGGATGCAAAGAAGATTATCGTTGGGATCAAACTTCACGGCCGGGCGTAAATTTAGTGATGCAATTGAATTTGACTAATCAGCACGATGAGATCCTGCGAGATCTGAAAATAAATGGCGAGGAGTTCAAGTTTTACTCACATCCCATCCATGATTCAAAGAGTTCATTGTCCTGGGCGAGGATCGACTTTGATTTTGATAGCGGAGAAGCATTAATTGAAGAGTTGCAAACTGACTGGATACGCAGGGCAGCTAAGCATAATCATCTTGCGCGGAAACATCAGCTACAAGGTTGCTCAACTTATTTTGTCTATGGAGATGAATTTAACGTTGTTGAAATGCTCCAGTATACTGGTGAGCTTTTGAATAAGTACCAGAAAAGCTGGATGGAAGTAACCCTGTTTTACGCGATTGAGTTAATCAAGGAAGAGATTGGTATTGGGAATATTTTTTATCATAGCTATGAGACTGGAGCGGTGGTTAAGAATATCTCCGGCACATTGCCACCAAGAAGCTTGTACACCCAATTACCGAAGAAGTTTTGCTTTACGCAGTGCAAAGAAGGACCTGGCTTTATTATGGAAGATAGGAAAGCAAAAAGACGATTGAAAAAAGCCAAGAATGCTAGTTGGTTTAAACTGGCTATTTAATAAATACTAGTAAACTTAAATTTAGAAAGGAGGCACTATGCCAAAAGCTAGGAAAAAAAGGAAGAGTAAGAATAGGAAGAGTAAGAGTCGAGTGGGGAACAGTAATGAACTGACCAATGCTCAACTAAATTCTTCTTCCATTAATGTGACTGTTCAAAGAACACCACGAAATCCCTTTGCCAATCATCCAATGATGAAGAAAGGGGGCGTGCATCAGAAGTCAAAATCTGCTGAGCGTGCAAAGGCTCGTCGCGAGACTCGGAAACAGGCTCGCGACTGGTCTGGATCAATCTATCATCTCGTACTCAAATCATTCGCATTCTAGTAAAAATCATTCCTGATTTTTTGCGGGTTTGCCATCCTCCACTAAAACTTTATTGAAGGAATCTCGAACATATTAGTTATTTCTTAGGTCTAGAAATTTCATCAATATGAACTATTCAGACAGCTCCTAAGTGTTTGATATCTATTGATATATACCCATTGATTTATATTCGTCGTTGTTATTATTGGCTTTTTTATTGTATTGGAATATGAAATAGAAGTTTGCCAATTTGTAAGAACTCTATAATAGTAGTTAGGTAATTCTAGTTTTTCGCACATTCAAATTTTGGAAGGGAATTAAAAATATGTCTTCAAAATCTTATGGGGTTTTTGAGTTAGATAAATACCTAAAACTGTTTGAAGATGAAACCATGTCTAGCCAAGCGTTTCCACCGTATTTTATATTGGGCCAAATAACCGCTGTTGCTTCTGGGCCCGAGTTGATTTTAATGAGAGAGTGGATGGCAATATTATCCCAAACCGAGTCCGACATAGAGTTTGAAAATCAACAACAGGCTGAGAGTTTTATAGAGTTAATCCAGGACTGGTGGAATTACTGTGTTGAACAGTTTGATAAAGACAAAGCACTCGACTTGATTGTAAGCTTTAAATTCACAAAGGAAACCGGTGTTTCGGAAGCCGCTAGAGATTTTATTCAAGGTTATCTCACCGGTTATGACTGGTTAAAAGAAGATTGGGATTACTATATTGATGAAGAATCTGAAGAGTCCTCCGTTATAGGCATGGCAACCTTGCTTGCTTTGCAAATAAGTGTGTGGCCGGAAACGCTCGAAGTAGCAGATAACGTACCTGATTTAGTCAGCGGTTCCGAGGATACTCCCGAAGAACTGATGATTTTGTTAGCTACTTTGATATCCGGTGTTGGTAACATTGGATTGGTTATCTCACGGCAAGAAACGCAACTTCCGCCAGTTGAAACGATTGCAGATCTTGATAAAGAAATAGGTCGAGATGACCCATGTCCTTGTGGGAGTGGAAAAAAATTTAGGAAGTGTTGTTTGCATTAGAACCGGGTTTGTACTAGAGCCGGATGGTTGAACGAATTCGAAAACACAGCAACAACCTAAATAAAGTTTATTAACACCCACAGAAAATTGCTCCCGCATTTTTAATGTATAAATCTTTCATGACTAAAATCGTGGCAGAGGGTTTTTCCAAAGTAAACTACTTAGCCAACATAATTCTCCGACCTGAAATAATCAGCCAAAAATAAAATCTAGTTGCAGTTTTTCTAAGTGTAGCCTCTATGTTTTTTGCGATTATCACCCAAAAATATGAACTATTCAGCCAATGTCCCGCGCTCTCCAACCCAATCAGTTTAGGGAACAACGATTAAAGCCAACTAGTTATTGATATCTCTAAAAATATCTCTAATAGAGAATTTTGTTCAATGTATTAAAGAGGTAGTATGGATATGGAGTGTTACGTGTAAAACGACCTAGGTTTAAGAATAATAGTAGGTGTAAAAATAGCCTGGGTACAAGAACAATAAACTGAGCACCAGTATTAAAGTTAACATAAGTATTAAAGTTAACACCAATATAAGATGAGGTTGGGGTGAATGCCGTTTTCGGTTTGCCTTCTGTTTTAAAAGGATTTCAAGCAGTATTCTCTTTGTTAATTGCTAAGATATCACTTGCCAAGACGTCACTTGCCAAGATGTTACTTTCTTAGTCATCGGCTAGCGAAAAAGAAGAATTAGTTAAAAAGCGTCTATCGAATTAAAAACAGAAGACAAGAAGCACTTAACGAATTCCCTCGGTATTTACTGAGGTAATCAAGTGAGAATTTTATTCAATTTTTTTGAATCCATAGTTCAAGGACAGTATTTTCAAAGTATTTCTCTCGGCGTGATAGGGGCATCGCTATTTATAATCTTCTATCCGGTTATCCTGGCTAAGTTTCGTATTGGGTTTATTCATTATTTCCTCGATTATGCGATGGCTTTCTACGCTATTGCCGGTTTTAAACACAATAATCATAAGGTTTACAAAAAGTACCAGAAAAGGCGCTATGTATTTAGAAGCAGGGTAAACGTCGATCTTAAAAAGCCGATCCCAAAAAATGAACCCCCTAAAAGTGCAACCCTCGCCAGTAAGTCTGCGGGATTTCTAAGGTTAAGTTTTAAGACTAAGTTTGCCGAAACTCTAACTGAACGATTTGCGTGTTTTGATGAGAGATACTACGTAAAACCAACCGTAGTAAAAAGTGACCTTGAAGGCGAATCCTCGGCAAGTCGATTTTTGGGCTACGACATTCGAGGTAGAACAAAAGAGGTTGAGCCAGATCCTTTTCGGCAGTTATACGAACATATTGGATATACTAAAGCTGAGCCTATTTTCATAAAGGGGGCTCCGGGTTTTGGTAAATCCAACTTATGTCGATACATCTCCTATTTTTACCGTTTTGAAGCCAAAGAAATGGACTTTAGTTCTGTTTTTCTGGTCGAGGCTAAAACGCTGTTTGCAAACATTGTCGATCAAGAGGCGCTTTGGCCGTACCAAAAGTGTTATCTGCAAAGTAATAAATATCGCCATCCTTTGTTAATCAAACTTGCGCTTGAGGATTCTCAGTCTCCCGACGTTCTCTGGATCAGAAACAAGCTAAAAAAGCGTAGTTTGTTGGTTATCGATGCGCTCGATGAATTAGAAACACTTGAAGAGCGAGAACTATTCCTTGAGGAAATCAATCAGCTTTTCAAACTTTATCCGAAGCTGACCATTGTAATTTCGGGACGCCATTCATCCTTCCAGAATTGGCAGGATAGCGTGATCCAGAAAGCCCACTTTTTTGAAATTCTCCCCCTGTCATCTACCAAGCTAAACGCCTTGACCCTCAGCGTGTTTTCTCTTTTGATTAGTGAAAAAAACTATGTGCGTAGAGTAGAAGACTTTAAAAGGAGAATTAATAATAGTACCACGATTGAAATGGCGTCAAACCCTCTGCTGCTAACGCTCATGGTTTTGTTGGATTATAGCGGTAAGAAGAAGCTGCCAAGCAGTAAGCCGGAATTAATTAAGATGGTGATCGAGGAATCTATGACTCGTCGCAAGGAGTTGTCTCAGCTGAAACAAAAAGAGGCTTTTCAATCGCTCTTAACGACCGTATCAGTATGCCTTAACAAGGGAGAGAGTATTAAGAATACTCGGCGAAAGCTCAGTAAGAAAGCTGAGTGTTGCGGCATCGATAGCGTAGATGATTATTCATCGCTGATTGCGCTTTTTGAAAAAGTAGGCTTGGTCTTTGCTAATTCAAGTGGACAACTCAGCTTTGTTCACCGTTGTTTTAACGAATATTTGTATGCCAAGTATTTATTCGATTCTGAGGATGATTCTAATTCGGATGAGATGCTTAAATACGCAATCGAGCAGGAGTTTTCTGAGGTTTTCTTTTATTATTGTAGTTTCCACAAAAATGTCAGTGGCATCCTGGGAAAGCTACTCGCAAAAGGAAATTCAGAAATAGAGCGCTGCGTCGAAATACTTGCCTTTGAGAAAATTAATGCATCAATAAAAACCTCCAGACTCGCGATGAGTTTGTTCAGAATTCGAATTAAAGATATCTGGCGTAACGACATAGAACTATTCTCGAAAGTATTTCTGCAGTACAAACTTGATATGCTAAGGCTATCTAATCCTTTGGCGTCAAAACCACTCAAGTATCGGGAAGCGACGTCATTTTTTAAGTTGGATAAGGTCAGGCACAATCGTCGCAACTCGTTAGTCGGGCTTTCAAATAAAGAGGTTCGAGAGTTATTCAATCGAATAAACCAGACTTATTCGGATTATCGGGGCAGTTTTTCTCTGCCTACTATCAGAATGATGACCCCTGACTCCGCCGATGATACGGTCATTCGTTTTAAGAATCACTTCAGAGTTTACCGGGAAAAGTCTAAGCGGTTTACGAGGATAAGACAAAAAGTTGAGACTCACGCGAACCAGTGGTATGAGCGGATCCATTTGTCCCATGAAGATGCTTTTCGTGATGTCGGGATCTCTGAAAAAATTAAGAAGATGGTTGAAGCGGTATTGAAGGAGTGGAATCCTAATCTTTTGTTATTGCCGGAAACTGCTGTACGTAAGGCTAATCAGAAATATGTGGATGAAGAGTTTGATAAACGCTCTTACGCCTTGCTCAGAAATGAGTTGGTTGGTGATACTTATCAGCGAGCGCATCAGGTGGTCAGTTCAAAAATTATCAAGTCGATCTTCGGTGAAGGTAATTACGATGAGATCTCTAAGCTTTATCAGCAAGTATATATAATGAATTCTGATCAGTTACTCGATTTCAGGCGGTTAACGGCTGCAGATATTGACCCGTTAATTAAAGGAGCTACAGTTCGGTTTATTAATTCGCTTCAGTCTAGCGGGGTTTACAATGAGTTTAAGAAGGTGAGCTTTTTGTTAAGTCGTTTGTACACTTTGAGTGCGATTTTAGCTGGAGATGTTGAACCGTGGGGGAGGTTGAGGATTATGTTTATTGCTAAGGTTGATGGTGATGAGTTGTAGTGCGGAGGAGTTTACTTCTTATTCCTGCACTCTTAGCCAGTTTCTTACTTTTATCCGATCATCCTAAAACAAAATGCCGAAGAACTTACTTCGGCATTTTTTGATTGGTCTACAATTTTTAATAACCTACAACTGACTCAAAATAGTCGCATCAGTTATCTTATCGTCTTCCGCCAGCAAAAACGCCTTAGACAATACAATCGATAATCCATTATCACCTTCAAAAGGTAAGAACAAAGTATCAACTTTCTTATCTTTGCCTCTCCCTGGGACAATACACAAATAGCGGTCATTGGGTGCGATTAAAATATTTCCACTACCAATATGGATTTTATATTCATTACGCTGGCCTTGGACGTGTAGGAATTTGCCGTCAATTTTTGCTTTGTCGCGAATTTTCAAACGCGGCAATAAGCGTTCTAAAACGGCTTTTCTGGTTTTCGCGACTTCGGTTAAATCCCCAAAAGAATAACTCTGCCAGTAGTCGCGGTAGTCTTGTCGGCCATCCGGACCACCGTCTTGCCACTGTGGATCGTTACCCACGCTGGCAACGCCGACAAATAAATCTGCGTCACGCATGATTTCTGATAAAACTAACTTTGGCACGTCAATCAGCGGAATTGGCTGGTTGTTATCATCAACAAAACGAATTTGGTCGGTGGCAACGTAATACCAGATCCCCGCATCATTAAACGAGTCTGTATCATCGATAATTTCATCGATCCAGAATTGAGCGGTCATTTTATATTCGGGCAGATATTTACGCGCAACTTCATTATCTCTTCCGTCGTCGTAAGCGCCCATCAATTGGAACTTCCAACCTCGTACTGAGGCTAACGAATTAAACTGGTGTTGTTTTAAAATATGCGCAGCCATCCGGTTTGAATAAATGCGGGTGTTGATTTCCGCATCGGTCAAAATATAGAGTTCGCGGTAGGCTTGTTTTAGAGGTTGCTTAATTTCCAGTTGCTCAAGTCTTTCTCGCCAGGCGAGTACTGCTTCGGCGCTTGAGTCAATCGGGTGCCAGAGCGTCACTTTGGTATCATCTGAGAAGTTTTGCTGGTTACCTTCAAGGTCTTGCCATTGTCCATCAACTTGAATTACCGGAATTCCATTAATATTCCAAATAAGCTTTTTTGCCATGGGGCCAATTAAACCATGGTCAATATAGTATTTCCGGCAATCCTCAAGCGTCCACGAGAGTCCTTCTGTAAAGAGGCGGTCGATACGGTCTCTTTGTGTGCTGGATGCCTGTTTGACCTGCTTGGCTAAATCACGATAGCGTTTCAGTTTGCTTTTAAATCCTTCTTTGGTTTTGACAAAAGCTGGTACTGACTTTTGTGGTTTGCCGTCGGGTTTTATCCACTGTAACTCACTTTTTCCGACACCGGTGGATTTCAATATTAATTGGTAATCGGCAAAGTCAGTGGCTCGCTGACCATTAACCAATCCGTAATCCGGTGCGGCAATTTCTTCTACCTGTGCAGGTTTAATTCCCTGTTTGGCGGCTTGTTCATCAATATATTTCTGGATTAATTTCTGGGTGTTGTTCTGGCGGATTTTCATCTTCAGGCGGGACAAGTGACTAATGCCTCCGAGGCCTTTCGATTCTGCCAGGGTATAAATGCCGGCATTACCCACACTGGCAGCAGCCGGCCCAATGCCTGGAATTTTCTGAAAGCACTTTTCGGTTAACGCGGCAATGGCCTGCAATGAGGTTTGGTCGTGAAAACGACTCATGCTCCACATCAGTCCTTTTAATAAGTTGTAGCTGCGTTGCTCTATAAACTCATGCACTTCGGTTTCATACTCTTCACCGCCCCAGCTATGTTTGCGTTTCTCGATGAAGGTCTGCAATTTGGAGAGGGAATTAAACCAGCTAACCACATGCGATTTGAACTCGTTAATACCAACGGCATCCACTAGTGGTTTGGCTTCCTTAAGAAATTTTTGACTAGGCTTGCCTGCGGTGGCGTTATGTAAATGATGGAACAGGGTAAACCAGTCCTGCTTCTTTTCCTGCGGTAGCTTTTCAAGATCGTCGCGCAATATCACACCACAACGACCGGTGCCGAATTCAAAAGGCGGTACGCTACTGGCATCGCCATCTACAATTAAGATCTGCTGTAGTCGTTTAATGCCTTTGCCTAAATCCTGCCCCCAATAGCTGGGCTCGTTCATTTGGGTAATGATTGGCGCCATCAGCCTGGTGGAAAGTATGTGTTCGACGTCTTTTTTAAGCCGGTCAGTTAATCCATGGCGTTTCAGGTGTTTTTCCATTTGCATTGTCAGACCGGTAAAAGGGCGGTGTTCAATGTTGATACGTTTTTTGTTGGTTTTATCATTGCGCAGGTAAAAAGCATCGAATAGATCGGCGAAATTATAATCAATCGGAAATTCAAACTTGGTACGAAACAGTGAGTCGAGTATCCAGCAGTGGGCTATGTAGGCGCGGGAGTCATCATTTTCCGAATAGCTTCTGTCCTTGTAAAATTGCAGCAGGAAATTGGTGCGTTTGAGCAGGAAGTGCATGGCTTCAATTTTATCGCTACCTTTTAACGCTTTAAGTTTGTCATACGCGTCGCAGCCTTTAAAAGAAGGGCGGTTGTAAAAATTTAGATAGGAATCTTTCTTGGCGTAGTCTTCGATTTCGTCATACATAGGCGTATAGACGGGATGGGCATCAAGTGTCGGGCCCTTGGTTAGTTTATCGATAAGCCGTCCTAGCATTGTTGTCTCCTTAACCGCCGACCAGTGGGGTGAGTTTAATAAAGCTGACTGATGTTTCAGGTTTGATGGTCACTATGTCGTCCAGGTTTTCAGCCTGTTGGTCATCCACCAGCATAAAAAATCCATTGTTGTCAAAAGCGGCAAGTGCTACTTCTACCTGTTTTTCCGCATTCACTGGACGACGTCCCTTTTTACTGGGCTCGTTGAGTTTTATTTCAGCGTCTTTAGGTTGTACCAGTGCGTTTTCATATCCCTTGGCGCGTTCGTTATAGGCGCTCACTTCCTGGTAGACTCGCTCAGTGATGATGTCTTTAACGGTTACTTCGACCTTGTCGAAGGATAACTTTAATTCGTTGTAGACTTTTCCCAGGTTATTTTCGTCCCGGATCAATAGGATGTTTTCGTGCAGCATGCTTGTCCGTCTCCTGATGTTTTCTGGTAGAGACAATATCAAATTTGGCTGTTGGCGGGAAGAAGGCAGGATTTTGATATGTATGAAAATGCGACATGTGGGTGGAGAAGGGCAATTCTGCGATTTATGCTCTTCATCCCGTGGCCAAAGCATTCGTTTAGTTGAGCTAACAAAATTGTATTGCGAATAAAATGATGAAAGCTTGTTTTTAAGCACCCGAAAATTCACTTCGTTAGTGACTGAAGCGATATTTATAACGAGTTGCTCGGTAGACTATTTGCTTAACCTGCCGAACAACAGAGTTTTCTTGGAATCAAGTTGTCTCAAACAATCAAATAAGCCAGTCCATAAATCCGTCAGAGTGTTTATCGCTAATTGCTGTGGCAAACAAGTTATGAAGGTTTTGGAAAAATATTTGCTCTTTTTTAAATATTTCGTGTTCAGTATTCCTCATTACTAAATAAAAATCTCTTGTTGGTTCGAACATTAAATCAATTTGATTCAAGATCATTGCCTGATTTTCTTCGGACTTCATATCCGTAGTAGTTATGTCTCTAAGCATTTTCATTATATCATTAGGATCAATGTCCTCCATTTTTTCCTTGGACTCTTTTGTTCTTCTCTTGTATTCAGCGTTAATTGCTGTTGCCCTAATTTTGGAGAATTCATAAAACTCTTCAAAAGTCCCCGTAACAAGAGAAAGTTCTTCATATTTATTAAATAACTCGCTGCTGCAGTTCTTTACCTCTTTTTCCAAGTTTTTAATTTCGCTACTTAACTCGGTAAAGGTTTTAAAGATAGACATTGGGATAACTTGATAGTCGATGCTATTGCGGACTTTCCTATTTTGCATCATATGCTGGAGTTCGTCATAAATAAGTTGATAGGTTCCTGACATTTCACCATAGCTTAAAAACAGCCGATTGTGGCTTGCAGAGCATGCAGTTTGGGCTACTCTCATTGGACGAAAGTAGTCGCTGATAACTTTCTCGTTTTTTCCAGCTTCGTTTTTATAGCCTTCAATTACGCCGGCAAAGATAAACGACCCGAAGAACATTGTTGATACGCCAACAAGGATTTGGCTGAAGGTTGAAGGTGACTTTTTGTCGCTCATTAATTTCTCCTGTAATACAGACTTGGTAGATCGGAATAACTTGATTAACGCGTTAATAATTAACTCCCGATTGCTGTGCAAAGTGGGTGATTTTTAAATAAGCTATCAGAACAAGTACTGATTGTGCAAGTGGTTGTTTGGGATATGTGGAAAAATTTGTTTGCGTTAATGCTTTCTCTTTTTCGGGCTTTTCAGCCAATGGCAATTTGTTGATTCTATGAAGATTGTGGAGAGTTCTTTATCAGTCAAGGTGGCTGGTTAGAATTTGAAACTTAATCCTAGAATTGGTTTCGCCTCTAGTCCTTAATTCTTGTCACTTTTGTCTTAATTTTTACAATCAATATTAAAATTAAGCCATTACGTAAGTATTTGATATTAATCAATTGTTTTCCAAATTTAACATTGCTATTTTTGTTGTGGTTTTCTTTTGAGATTTAATTAATCTCGATTGGAGAAGATTGGTTGTTTTAGGTTTTTATTATAAAGATACTCGGTTGGTTCCGTGTCGTATGAAAATGAACGTAAAGAAGAATATAAGAACAGTATTAATAATAAAAGCTGGCTGAATTTTAGATAGATCTGAATAACAAATGGAAGTGGAATGAAAAAATAGCTGGTTGGGTTGGAATTAGGACAATAAGAAACTAAGAAGAAGTAGGACTGTAAGTTTTGGGGTTGAAGATCTTAATTGTTATTGCGCTCGCCATTTTTACGGCTTGTGTTGCTTACACCAGTTGGTATTTTGGTTTTAATGCTGGTTTTGATAAAGCCAAGAGTCAGTATTCGAAATCTTTTTATTCTCCATCTTCTAAAGTTGAAGCTCCTAAAGTTAAAGTTCCTTCTACTAACCGAGTAGCTCCAATTTTACCAAAGTCGAAGTTTCAGTTTGCTGATAATTCAAGGTCAGTTCAAGAAGCTAACCGAGTTATTCAGAAAGCTAAAAGGATAAGAGGAAATCAATCGAAACAAAGGCAGTCGGATTTTGTAAGAACGGCGAAGTCGGATTCAATCTTGCTTTCTGAAAAGACTGTTAATTGTCGTTGGACTGTTGGGCGGTTAGAGGAGTTGACTCGGATTATTAGAAGTGGTGGGAAGGGGAGCCGAAGTCGGTTTTGTAAGGAGTATAAACAGCGTTTGGGTGAGTTGGCGGAGTTAAATTGTAGCAATCGAAACAATAGAGTATTTAGTGGTATGTGTTAGTTACTCCTTTATGTTTCAAGGGATATTTTTCTAAACGAATTAGAGGAGTAAAAAATGGAAGGTGCGACTCAATTAGAACGAATTGCGACCGCTTCAGAGAGCATAGCGAACGCGTCTTATGATTTTTGGCCTATTGTTGTTTCTGCGGCGGCGGCGTTAGCAGGTGCCTATATTGGATATTGGGCGTCTCAGAAAGCGATTAGCAAACAAGAGGAAATAAATAACAGAAAGCTAGAGGAGAAGAAGAAGCTCGTACTGGATTTGCTTAACGATGAAATGAAAAAGCGTTGGCATGGTGAGATTAGAAAGCATATTGTAAAGGCCACGAAAACTCATAGTTACGACGATATTAATTTCTTTTCCACAATGAAGTTTAGCGAATGTGATCTGTTTGTGTTTCGAGCCATTGCTAACAGCTTTCAGGATTATCATTTCCTTGAAGACAATCAGCTAGTGTCTAAGATTATCCATGGGTATTTATTGTACATTGATTTGAGCGATCTTAATGTTACCTGTAATCGATTTATAGAAGAGTCTTTGCCGAAAAAGGAAGAACTGACCAAGCAGTTTAAAAGTCAGGTATCTGATCCCGATGAGCTAGGAGCGAAAGTTGAAAAAGAGCTGGATAGATATTATTACAAAACGATAAGTGAGTTAACGCGAAGTTTGACTAATAAGGTAGAGGCGATTGATAGGAGATTTGAAGAAATTATTGAAGATATAGATGGGATGAACGGTAACGGGTAAATATCAAGATAGAGGCTTTCGTTGATTAGGGTACAAAGCAGCCGGAGGTGTTTGTTTCTGTTTTTAATGGCCTTTACTTTTTTAGTTGTGATTAATGGATTGGGGCTGGTCCAACTGGATCGATGGTAAGCGGATTGAAGGAAGCGAAAAATGAGTTAATGAAGGATAACAACAATGGGTAGGAAAAGTGGGTTAGGTACTGTAATAAGTGTCGTTAAGGCGATAGATAGAGCGAATAAAAGAGCTATTAGAGAAGCTGAGAAACAGTCAAGACAAGAAGAACGAGAACAAGCCAGGCAAATTCGTGAACAGGAAAAGTACAGAAAGCAACAAGAAAAGAGAGTGAAAGCTGAGCGAAAAGAAAGAGCTGCAAAAAAGAAAGCTGCTCTTAAACAGGCTATTGCAGAAGCTAACTCAGCATACGAGAAACGTTGTCTGGAAAGGAAAAAAGCTAGAGAGCAATATGTGGATATGGAGTTGAAGTAGTATGAGTATAGAAATTTGGGGTGGAATATTAATATTATTTATTGTTTGCATACTGCTAACTTTCTTCATAACGAAAAAGCGTGGAGATAGTCAATTAGATAAGTACAAGTCACTCTCTGTCGCTGTAAATGAAAAGAATGGACAACTAAATGAGGTTAGCGAAAAGCTTGATAAAGCTAGAAAGGTATTTAGTAAAATCCACGCAGAAACAAAAGAGCTCCAAGATTTAAAAAGGAATGCAGATAAGTTATCTGAGAGTGTCAGCTCGAATAAAGAAGAGCTAAAGAAAATAGAAACTGATATTGCTGAACAAGATCTTACTCTAACTGAAAGAAAAGATGAATTAAACAAGTTGCTCTCAAGGATCGATTTGTATAGCAGGGTAGACGAGTATTCTGAGTGCGGTCATTTCGAAATGCCTGAATATCTTTATGAAACTTCATTACGTTTTACTGAAGAAATAAAGAAAGTTAGAGAAAACCAGAAAGAGCTAATTAAATCAAAGGCTGCTATTGAATCTGCACATGGCGTTATGATTGTTCCTGACAAGGTTCAAAATAGAAGAATTATAGACGGGCAAATTAAGCTAATGCTAACCGCTTTTAATATTGACTGCGATCTATTGATCGGGAAAGTTCGGCCAAGTAATTATGCTAGGATTTTAGAGCGAATTGAAAAGCTTGCAAACACTTTGGAAAGGTCAGCCGCCATGTTGCACTGTGGAATTAACTTGGATTATGTAAAGCTTAAGTATGAAGAATGTAGGCTTCAATATCAGTATGTCCTTAAGAAAAAAGAAGAGCAGGAAGAGCAACGGCTAATCAAGGAACAAATAAGGGAGGAGCAAAGAGCTGTTAAAGAATATGAGCGAGCATTAGCTCAAGCAGAAAAAGAAGAGCGAATGTATCGAGAAATGCTTGATAGGGCAAAGAAAGAGCTTTCTCAGTCCTCTGAAGAGGATCGTTTAGTAGCCGAACAGAAGATTGCAGATCTTGAACGTCAATTATCTGAAGCTTTAGAGAAAGAAGAACGAGCCAAGAGCATGGCTGAGCAAACTAGAAAAGGCCATGTCTATGTAATAAGCAATATCGGCTCATTTGGGGAAGATGTTTACAAGATAGGGTTAACACGTCGTTTAGAGCCAATGGATAGGGTTAAAGAACTAGGGGATGCGAGCGTACCGTTCGCGTTTGATGTTCATGCGATGATTTATGTGGAAGACGCACCGGCTCTTGAATCTGCGCTTCATAGAGAATTTTCTTCTAGAAGAGTTAATGCCGTTAATTTGAGAAAGGAATTTTTTAGGACCAAGTTATCTGACATTAGGAATGCGGTACAAGGCATCGTGGGCGATCAAGTTGAGTTTAAAACTACTATTTTGGCTGAAGAGTATTTTGAGACTTTAAGGTTGCAGCAGGAAGTGGCGGCATAAAAGCTTAAGATATTTCTTAACTGTCTTAAGTTGGTTATGGTTATGAAATAAACAGCCAGCCTCGATAGATCAAAGTTAGGATATGAAGTATTAAGGCGCCTTAGGTACTTAATATTAACAACATACTTATTGCTTTAGTATTGTCACTTTTGCCGCGCCTTTAAATTGATAGACGGAGTAGACAAAATATTGAATGATAAAACTGACTGGTGGCTGTGGATTGCTGTATTGGAAGCCTCAGATAGCGAAGTTCTACTATATTCCTCTATATCACAAGTTACAACAAACTATCCGTTGTGTGTTAGTGAAGACAAAGGAGACTTTGATGTCAGCTTAGGGAAAGTAAAATACTGTTCTAAAGTTATCAATAATAGCAAGCTACAAGGGTTTGTAGAAGAGATTGATGCTAATCATAATTTGAATTTTGAGTTATTGGATTCATCGTTAAATAGAGCTTTTCCAATTACTGACGAACGAAAGTTAGTTGGCGAGACTTTTGGTAAAAGTGTTGTACCGATTAAATCATTTTATACTACTCCAGATATAGAACTCTGGGAAAATAACTTAGATGCTCTCACAAGTATATTATTGAAGCTTAAAGATGAATTAAACCTGCCTTTCGATAAAGATTATGCAAAAAAACTTGGCAACTTTGAAATTCATGATATTTCTGGTGCGATAGACTCATCAATCTCTATTGAGCTGCTAAATAGCTCGAGAAGCGAAACGAGTAGTGCAGTTGTTCGGGTAGCTAAAAAGGAACCATTACTAAATAGTCGACAGCAACTTCATGTTATTTGTATAGAGAAAAAAGACGTTGTCTTTCATAAATTGATATCAATAAACAAGGGAGAAAAACTCATTGAGATTGGAGAGCTGCCAGAAGATTGTCACGAATTGGAGTGTTGGCTATTTGATGAATCAGGCGCCCTAATATTTCGAGACCACCAGTACTATATTGAAAAGATGAACATCAATATGGGGATATCCAGCCAGCAAATTACACTGGAGGATAAGTTAACCAAGAGTGCCGGTAATTCTAGTGAGGAACTTGGTCGAAAAGCTTCACTTGTCACAAAAACATCAACTGACAGGTCAGTTATTCAATCGGACATTAGCGATTACAAGACATTCGGTGAGCAAATGGGGCAGCTTCAATCCGATCTGTTCAATGCCAAAGGTGACGACAGATGGTTTGGTAGATCGGTTGAATGTGAAGTGGAGGTGCTAAAGTACATTCAGAGTCTTCTAGGCGGAGGAAGAGCCAAGAAGGCAATAATAGTCGATCCTTTTTTTGGTGCTGACGCATTTGAGAGGTTTGTAACCAGAGTTGAAGAGACTGGGCTCGATTTGGTTATTTTAACTAGTTTAAGTGACATTAATCCTGATACAGGTGAGAAGTTCCCTGTAGGAAGTGATCCCATTGATTTACTGAGAAATTCCATCCAGAAAGTCAAACAAATTGTTAACTGCAATCTCAGGCTGGTTAATATTAATCGTGGAAGTTCTAATCAAGCATTTCACGATAGATACTTGGTAGTTTATCCATTTGAAGAATTGCCAACGGTATACATGTTATCTAATAGTATTAATAAAATGTCTGGGAATTGGCCATTTTGTATGTCAAAGCTAGAGCCAGCTATAGCGCGGCACGTTCGAGAATATATTGAGCTCTTATGTGAGGGAGAAGACAATAGTCGAAAGGGTAATCCAAATATAACTTATGAGTGGCCAGAAAATGAACAGCTATCAAACTAGTATTTATGAGTACGAAGAGGTTCTCTATACGCTGGCCTGGTTATCAGGTTGTAATACCGAGACAGACTCTAAAAAGATTATCTGCCAAGCCACGAATTTGGGTTTAGTGACTGTTGATGACGGTAGTTCTTGGAAGGCAAATAAAAGAGCTATCTTTAAGCAACTAAATAATCCTGATATCACTTTCCCTCATCATAGCTGTGTTGATGAGCTTGCAAAGATTTTAATCGGTTTGGGGGAGATATCTGCAAGGTGTCACGGTGACTTCAACCGAGTGGTAACTAGAAAACTAACGTCTTGTAGTTATAAAGCCGCTCTTTTAAATGTCATCAAAAAGCTCATTAAAACACCAAACTTCTTGAAAAGAAAACGAACTCTTGAAGAGATAGCTTATTCCCAAAAAATTGGAAAAACAGATTTTGATTGGGGCGGTATTCGTGGCGGTTTTTATGAGATCGACTCTGGAACCACGATGCGGACATTTAATTATGGTTTAGCTTTCATTATCAGGCTTTGCATAAGATTAATACCTGAACAATATTCTGTAATCGTTGAGAGTTATAAAGAAGAACTTATTGTTGGGGATTTATGTTGTCCTGTTATTGAGCCATTAATGTTCAGAAAAAAGCAATATATTGTTCCATTATTGAAAAGCAAAAATGCTTACTTGAAGTTGTTAGCTTGTGTTTGCGTGGTGAAACAGAGTACTTTTGATACTCAATCGACAATAGGTGAAAATATCAAGATGTTAGTCGCCAATGGAATTGATATAGGTGACGCATTATGGCTTTCTTCTCTTAAGTTGAAGGAGCACTATCAAAGTGCTGATAGAATAAAAGAGCGAATACTGTCTACCAAGCAGGAAATATCTGTGTGTGAAAGGGACCCAAGTAATTGTCCGAAAGGTAGTAAACCTGAACAGTGGATTAGTTCCAGGAAAGATTCTTTAAGCGACAATGAAGATTTATTAGTAAAAGCCGAAAAAAGACTAAAAGCCAGCTTTGACGATATGAAAACTCACTGGCCACAAACAGGTATTACACAAAGTCAAGTTGATAACCTCATTCACTTAATTGAGGATGAGAAATTATTGCGCGAATTGGTAGACGTTATTCCGTCTAAGGATAACCAGGCTCAGATATTGGACAATGCCTTTCTCTCAATTATGAATTGGATTGGTGTGCCTTCACAGCCTGTACTTGAAGTGTGTGAAGAAACATTTTCATATTCTTCTAAGCGCAATCTTGAAAAACTCGCAAGTGCTGCTAAGACATTAATACTATTATCAGATCTCAAGGGGAAGGAGATAGGCAGATTTCTAGGTAGTAATGTCGGGCCTTCTGTAGTTTCATTAGAAAAGTTTTCGTGTAGTCCTTACATGAACGTTCGAAAAGCTAGCCAATGGCAATCCGCGACTTCAAGATTAGCTTGTATTCATCTTTTGGCTATGTATGTATTTGAGCAAACTCCTTCAGATAAAGAAAAGCAAGTACTAGAAATCATTCCTGACGTAGTTAAAAAGATCAACTTACTGTTAAAAGTTCAGGATAGTCCATTTCATCTAGGTGCTGATGAATTATTCGGAGATCTGAAAAGAGCCGCAGTGGGTGTCATTTCTAACAAAGATTATATGGCTGATATTGCAAAAGATATTGTTGCCGATTCCAACTTGCCACCTGACTATAGAATAAGGGTGCTTGTTTCAAATGAAACTCTGCTAAAAGAAAATACCGATTTGCTCTTAGAACTCTTTGAGCAGTTCGGTGAACCGCCAATCTATGTCGATCGGGATTATAGGCACTTTCGGGAGTGGTTGAATTTATTGGATCTTTGTATCGCGCATTGTTGGAAAGAAAATTCACTCCAAGCTTGTAAAGAGGTTATTCGAATTTGGGAACAATACTGCCCCAAGTATGGTGAAAAATGCAGAGAGTTTATCGGTTATGCTCGAAAAATGTACCGCGCGTTATCAGAAAGTGGGGAAGAAAGGGATTGGCTTAAGGAGTTGTTTGGTTTTGAAAACTCGAATTGCATGAGGTTTATTTCGCCAGAGTTAGAATTAGTAGGTTAAGAATTACTAAGATCTGATTTATCTCAACTGGAGAGGCTTGGTTGTTTTATATCTTATTTAAAGGGAAACTGCAGTTGGTATTTGGGCTACCTACAGTTATAGCTGTTCAATAGCTAATTGAATCATTAGGAATTAGCCCATTGGGATAGAGGCTTTACGATAAAAGGGGATAATAGGATTGAACGAGGATGAAAAGCTCGCCGGCAAGAGTGAGTGCATATTCTGTAATTTGGATTCTAGTCGGGTTCTCGATGAGTCGGCGCTTTTTCTCGTTGTTCGCGATGCCTTTCCTGTAACTGAAGGTCATACGCTTATCATTTCTAAACGCTGTGTTATTGATTGGTTTGCTTTATCCCAAGGAGAACAACTTGAGCTTAATCAAATACTATCCATTCACAAAGACAAACTCCTTGAAGCTGATCCAGAGATCTCTGGTTTTAATATTGGTATGAATTGTGGTGAGTCCGCTGGGCAGACAGTAATGCATTTTCATGCGCATTTAATCCCACGAAGAGATGGTGATTCGAATTGCCCTCGTGGCGGAGTGCGGGGAGTTATTTCAGGTAAGCAGGATTACTGATGGATAGGGAATACTACATCAGTAAACTTAGTAAGTTAAAGCTTAATCGTAGTGGTGGTCATCCTAGTCCTCATAAAGTTTGTTTATTATTAGCTGTTATCGATTTGGTCGATGCAGGTCACAGAAATCAGTTCACCTTAAGCGATGATTTGAAAATAGGTTTTAATCAGTACTTCGATAGATTTAAGCAAGGGCGTGATAGCAATGATATTGCTAAGCCTTTTTATCACTTAAATGGTGATGGATTTTGGCATTTTAAAGTTTCAAATCCTAAGTCTTTTAAAGAATTAGAAAGTAAAAAGCGTTCCCCTAGCCAAAAAAAGATCAATGAATACATTGAATATGCTTATCTTGACCAAGAGCTTTATAAATTCTTGCAGGATGATCATGAGCGCATATTTTTAAGAGAGCAGATATTAGATAATTTGGACGATTTATCTGAACCTTTTCATCGATGGTTAATTCAATTGGGTAAATCTGAAGCAACAGCTTATAACTACACACGAGCTATTTGTGGCTCAATTTCTAAATGGGCTGAGGATGCACAGATATGTGATCAAAATTTAATCGCTATTCAGTCCGTCTCACGAATCCGGCAGGTGGCTGAATCATTGACTAATTATACGGTTTTCGTCGAGCGAGATAGTAAAGGAAACTCTATGTATAGTCGTGCGTTAACTGTATACATGGAATTCTTATCTGACGTTAGCCAGTCAGATGTTTCAGAAGATATTCAGGAAATTATCGAGGATACTACATTGAGTGAGACTCAAAAGTCGCAGCTTGTAAACACCCGAATTGGGCAAGGGCGGTTTCGCACTAGACTACTCAAGTATTGGAAAGGGTGTGCGGTAACAGGTTATAAAAATACTCAATTTTTGGTCGCATCTCATATCAAGCCTTGGCGGGATTCTGACAATCGAGAAAGGCTATCCACATTTAACGGATTAATGTTGCTCCCCAATCTCGATAAAGCTTTTGATCTTGGCTATATAACTTTCTCAGAAAGCGGTAAAGTATGCCTTTCGGAATTTATTGAGTCGCCCGACTCGTTAGGGATTAGAGATGACATGTTTATTCCTTTGATGAAAGAGCATCAAGGGTATATGGCATACCACCGGGATCGGGTGTTTAAGCATTAATGAGAAGTACAAAAAGTGAACAAAAGTTAGTATGGTTGTATATTTTACCTTTTACACTATTGCGTGGATTAGAACGCGTATTGGAGCCTCCAAAAACTTTGTTATTCTGACCGTACCAGAGGGATTCCCTACTTTAAATACCTATACTATACTTTACCTGCTTAAACTGATCTTCGATACAAGTTCAGTTTTCTTTCGGAGGTTCGTTTTAAGGCTTGTGTCCAGCCCCGTTCAAACTCATTAAATTGCTCACTTCCTTTTTGGTAAGGATTATCATATTTTCCTTTGTTCTCGTGGAAACTTACCATTCCTTCTTTTTTGTATTTGTTCATTTGATATTTACTTCCATAACCGATTGTCACTGAAACTTCTAACTAGGCTAATTTACTCCTTTACTAAGTTCTGCATATTTGTCGATAAGTTACATTAAAATGTGTAGAACATTCAAGAGAAACGAAAGACGTAGCTTCTGAAAATTATCTAACTCCTTACATACTAGTTTCGTTATCCCGGCTGTAATGGAGGGAGCTCCTAATGTACATGACTAATCGAAATGAAATACGTCATCTCGATGATAGTAGGGGTACCTCTTTGCTATTTTTTGGCTTAATTTTTACAATCGATATTAAAATTAAGCCATTAGCTAAGTATTTGATATTAATCAATTGTTTTCTGATTTCATGATTGGTATTTTGTTCTGGTTTTCTTTTGAGATTTCATTAATCTCGATTGGAGAAGAAAGGTTGTTTTAGGTTTTTATTATAAAGATACTGCAGTTGGCTCTACATATTACAAAGGCGAACATAAAGTAGAGGGGCTGGCGAAATATTAACAAAAAACGTCAGTTGAATAGGGAGTTCCGATAAATAAGAAGTGGGATGTAAGTTTTGGGATTGAAGATCTTAATTTTTATTGCGTTCGTAATTTTTGCCACTAGTGTTGCTTACACTGGTTTGTATTTTGGCTTTAATGCGGGATTTGATAAAGCCAAAAAACAGTATTCAGAATTGTTTTATTCTACTGCTCCTAAAGTTAAATCTCCCTCTCTTAATCGAATAGAGCCAGAATCATCAAAACATAGTTTTCAGTTCGCAAATGATTTGAAGTTTGTTCAGGAAGCGAAAAGAGTAATTGAGAAAGCCAATCGATTAAAGATAAATCAAAAAAGTTGAAATGAATGGAGTCTTTTGAGAACGGCAAAGGCTGATTCTAAGATATTACTAGAAAAGACCGTGGACTGTCGGGCGAATTGGTGATTTGACTCGGATTATTAGAAGCAGTGAGAAGGGGAGTCAAAGTCGGTTTACTAAGGAATATCAGCAGCGCTGTTCGGCGGCTTGTTGAGAATCATATTGAATATAAATACTTTACAAGCTAGACTTGCCCCTTAAAATTGGTGAGCTATTACAAAGGGTAAGTTTGACGAAAAATTACACTAGTTTTAAAGGGAACACCTAATGGCGTCTGGAACTGATTTTGAACTCCGATATAGTCATAATATTATTGAACATCTAGGGTTGAAGCTTTACCAAAATAAGCCAACTAATGTATTAGCAGAGTTAGTTTCAAACTCATGGGATGCTGACGCTAAAAATGTATGGTTAGATCTTAATCAGTCACACTTAGCCGTCTATGACGATGGCGTTGGAATGTCTAGAGAAGAGCTTTCCTTAAACTACTTAGTGATTGGTAAGAAAAAAAGAGTTTCTGGAAATCTAGATTCCGTGACAAATAGAGCGCGGAAACTAATGGGAAGAAAAGGGATCGGGAAATTAGCGCCGTTCGGAATAGCTCAAAAGATCTCGCTATTGACTATTAGTAAGGAAAGTTCCAAGTGCTGTTGGATTGAATTAGATCTTTCAAAGTTGTTAAGAGATTCTGTGGATAAATCTCACCAGGAGTTCAATTACAAGCCAAGAATTGTTTGTGATAATGTGGCTAAAGAAGAAATTCCTATTTCTGAAGATAGATATGGATATGTTCAGAAATTCCTCGAGAGCACTAAAGAGACCGGCACACTAGTTATTATGGAAGATTTGTCTTTGAAAAAAGGTATTCCTGAAAGGCAGCTAATGGTTTCTTTAGGCCAACGGTTCACAGTGACTTTACTAAGAGATGATTTTTCAGTACATGTAAACGATATAGAAGTTACAGAAAAGCAAGCTTTGCCAACATTCGCTTACAGAATTCCTGAAGAAGGATATAAAGAAGAAACAATTAACCTAAATGGGAGGAATCGAGATGTTAGATATTGGGTTGGATTCGTTGAACAAGCTGAGTGGCCTCAGGATCAGGCAGGAGTAGGAGTCTATACTCATGGAAAAATTGCGCAGGATAGACCGTTCGTTTTTGGTTTGAAGGGCAGGGAGATTTCAACTAGGTATATGTATGGAGTTATCGAAGCTGATTGGCTTGATGAACTAGAAGAAGATGTTGTGTCAACAGATAGAACAAGTATAAATTGGGAAAATGACGATACTGAAGAAATGCACAAGTGGGGAAAGGATATTGTCGCAAAGTGGATTAATGATTACAGAAAGTTTCAGAGAAGTCAAAATGAGGCTAAAGTTTTAGAGCGAATAAATACAATTCCAAACTTGCCAAAGATAACAAGTAGTGAAAAAGCTACAATTAAAGATATGGTTTGTAGCATGAGTCCTAAAATCTATAGAGATGAAAAATTGCAGACAGAAGTATTAGAGAAACTAACTTCCGCGTGGACTCATCGGCCGACAAGAAATATTATTAAGTCATTATGGGATAGAATAGAAAAGTCGGAAGGAAACGAAGAAGAGTTTACCAATATACTAAAAGATATTCACGACCACTTAGTACCTGAATCTCTTTCATTATCTGTAACGGTAGCTCAAAAAATTTATGCTTTAACTAAGCTTTATGAGCTAAGCAAAAATGGAACGGAGACTCAGCTACAAGCTTTGCTTGAGAATTTTCCTTGGATCTTGGGTACCGACAAGGTCAAGGTTAACGCGAATGTTTCATTAAAAGAAATTGCTAGGAAAGCTGCTGCGGATGGGAATATTCCTGGTCATGGCCATACCAAAGAACAGCTAGAAATGATCGCTAATAATCCTGACTCTGCAACAAGACCAGATTTTGCTTTTTTCAGCGATGATAATAATAGTAATCTTATTGTTGTAGAGTTAAAAAGTCCTTTAATACCTCTAGAAGATACTCATTTGTTACAATTGTTTTCTTATTTTTATTGGTTAAAAAGGCTATATCCTAGTGCAACAATTACCGGTTATCTAATAGGGCAAAATCCGGGGAATGCTGTCTCTACAAAAGATCCTGATATAAACATAGTTACATGGGAGAATATCTGTCTTCAATCTAGAAAAGACTATTTAGAATTACTTGCAGCTATGCTTCACGGAATATCAGAGCATTATGATGATATACGTATACAAGATGTGATCGAAATAGGTGGACAACCTACTAAAGAGCTTTTACATAGAATGGCTGAGGCAGACTCTCCACTTGAAGAACTATTTACAAGGATAAATAAGAAATTGGAAAAAAATAAATGAAGCTTAAAGCTATAGACTTGTTCTCCGGTGGTGGAGGGCTATCTGAAGGAATGAGACAAGCAGGCTTTGAAATTCGGACTGCTGTGGAAAACGAATCAACTGCTGTAGATGTTTTTAGAGCTAATCATAAGAATGCCGTAGTAATAGAAAGTGATATCAGGTTTGTTTCATCTAAAGAAATCTTAAAACAATGTAAGTTAAAAAAGGGGGAGCTTGATTTGCTTGCGGGTTGTCCACCTTGTCAAGGATTCTCCAAGCTTACAGATAAATACAAAAGAAATGATTCTAGAAACGAACTCATTTCAGAGGTTTCTCGTCTAGCAAAGGAGTTATTACCTAAAGCAATCATGATAGAAAACGTGCCTGGTATTGTTAGCAAAGGTAAAGCATATCTGCAAGAATTTATATCCGAGATTGAAAAGTTGGGCTACATTGTTAACTATAAAGTTCTACAAGTTGCTGATTACGGAGTACCGCAAGATAGACGAAGGTTTGTTTTGCTAGCAGGGAAAGGCTTTGAGATCCAAATACCTAAGGCGACACACTCTAATAAGCGCGAAAAAGGTTTACAAAAATGGGTGCCCCTTAAAGAGGCTTTGAGGGGATTAGGCAGATCTGTTTCTTTATCAAAAGCTACTAAACGTGGCGGCCCTCAAAGGTTAAACTGGCATGTTACTAGAAATATTTCAGAAGAAAATGTTGAGCGATTAAAATATTTAAGGCCCGGAGGCCAGCGATTTGACATTCCTGATCATTTGCGCCCTAAGTGCCATAAAGGAAAGAATAAGGGGTTCAGTAATGTGTATAGTCGAATGGCTTGGAGCGATGTAGCTCCCACAATTACTGGGGGATGTACCGTACTAAGTAAAGGAAGGTTCGGACACCCATCTGCTTTAAGAACTATTTCTGTTAGAGAAGCCGCAAGAATTCAAACTTTCCCAGATAGTTACAGATTTGCTACCGACTCTATTGACCAAGTGTGTAAAATTATCGGAAATGCTCTTCCTTGTAAGTTTGCAAAAGCGATGAGTAAAGCATGTTTTAAATCGATAAAGAAAAATGAATCAAAAATTCATTGATAGTAATTTTTGCTGTAAAAATAGCTCGGCTTACTATCCTAATAACTAGAGAAATTAAGTTTGATAAACCTAATATATGAAAAATAAATAGAGGAAAAGAAATAATACGTATATTGTATGAGTTCTCTTAGTTTGCCAGTTGACATGTTTCCGATAGAATAGATAGTTATGGCTAAGATAAAACCTGTGTCAGAATTGATTTGATCTAAGAACCAAAGAGCTAGTCGAATTAATTATTCCGAATAGTAATCTTTCAATAGTTTTTTTAAGAGTTTTCTCAATGAGAACTTGGAAATAAAGGTACGTTAAGTTGAGCACATGGAAGGTTATTTATGATGCATTAATGCAAGGTGCCCATAAAATGTCAGTAGCTAGGTTTTTGTGGAGTAGGTCTGGCTACATACAGGGAAGAATACTTTATCCCTATTTAACTTGAAGTTAAAAGAAAATTAATAGTTTTGTCCCCGGGTGTGTCAGCTTAGGCTGGCCACTCACCTGTGAGTGCAACTAATATTGAAGAGCTTGTCTCTTAGTCATCTAGATGACTTGCCCCGTTCGGGGTGTTAACTCTATGTAAACACAAAGACACTCGGGGATACCCTAATAAGGAATAAATATGGCATTTTCCGATAATATTTGGTGGACTAGAAAAGCCAGAATTCAAACGGAAAAGCGATTGTTGGCAAACGCTTTTCATTCTCAACTCCTACTCCTCTGGTTTTCATTTTGTGGAGTAGCAGCTTCAGTTTACTATTTAAAGTTTGCACAAACAGGAAACACCGGCGAGATTATTGGTATTACTTGGGTTGTTTTTTCTGTTTTGATCCTCTGTATGTCAGGTTTTATTAGTGGCCTTTCTTTTAAAGAGCGAGCAGCTTTAGTAAAAGAAAGCTATGAAGCAATCAATACACTGTATCAAAAGGCGAAGCAAGAAAATGCTAATGTCGCTGCCTTAGCAGAAAATTATGATCAAGTCCTAAGCTTATGTGAAAATCATACGGACTATGATTATTATCAGGCCCTCTGCATTGAGTACGTTACTTGTATTGGTGAGATTGAGAAAAAAACTAAACTAAAGGAAGGAATGGATAGGCGACCAACCTGGTATCATTGGTTGAGTATTGTCTTTTGGGCTTTTAGACGCTACACAATATTTACTTTACTATATGCATTGCCTATGTCAATGTTTTATGTCTTGGAGCATTGGCTATGAAAGTTAAAGCTTCCTTTAATAATCATTTTTCTGAAGATAACCTTAAGCGAATATTTATTGAGCATGTTTCCTATTCGGGAGCAACAGGCATAGATAACCTTGATCAATACGCATTTCGTTCTCAGCTGGATGAGCAAACAGAAATTCTTTCTAGGAAGATTAAGTCTGGCACTTATAACTTCACAAAATATAAATTGAAGCTAGTAAGTAAGGGGCGTAACAAGATACCTCGAGAAATTTCTATCCCGACCATTCGAGATCGAATTGCTATGAGAGCTATGTGCGACTTTTTGACAGAACGCTTCCAGAGTAGTTTAGTGATCGAGTTGCCGCAGGATGTTATTAAGCGAGTTAAAAATGATGTTTTTTCAGGAAAATACACAGGCTGTGTAAAGTTAGATGTTTCCAATTTTTATCCTTCGATAAAGCATGAAGAGATGGCCTCTCGTCTACGCAAACGGATTAAAGATTCAGACATTCTAGATGTAATCTTTTCAGCTATAAAGTCTCCAACGGTAGCCATATCCAGAAGTAGTGACCTTCCCTCTGAAAAAGGGGTTCCTCAAGGTCTAGCAATATCTAACATAATGGCCGCTATCTATTTAATCAATATTGATAAGTACTTAAAGGCAAATACTGACATTGCTTATTATCGATATGTTGACGATGTTTTGATATTTTGTAAACTCGAACAAGCTCATACAATAGCAAAGAATGTTATTAAACGCTTCGGTAAAATTGGGCTGGACATTCATGATCCTATAAATGTACCTGAAAAATCGAGCATTGGACCAATGCAAGGCAGCTTCGACTACCTTGGTTACCAATTTGATAACAGAGTTGTTTCAGCTAGACAAGGTACTGTGGAAAAACTTAAAGAATCATTGGTGAATATATTTACCAGCCACAAATATTCTAAGAAAAAAAATGAAGGATTCTTACTTTGGAGGTTGAATCTTCGAATTACGGGGTGTGTGTATGAAAATAAAAGCAAAGGTTGGCTATTTTTTTTCTCTGAGATCAATGATGAATCCTTGCTTCACTCGCTAGATCACTATACCAAAAAACTCATTAAGCGTTTTGGAGTAAGAATTCAGCCTAAGCGTTTTGTTCGAGCGTTTAAAGAGCTTACTCACAGACGTTACGAAACTAATTACATACCTAATTTCGATGAGTATGATATTGAAAAACAGAAAGGAGTACTGGTTGACTACTTTGGTCTTGATCTTAGTCGCTATCAAGACGAAGAGATTGAGTTTGAGTTTAAAAAGCGTATAGGAAAGCAAGTTAAAGACTTGCTTGTCGATGTTAAGGATTTCAAATATTAGTAAATAATCCCGGGCAACCACAATTAAGAAATCTTTCACAAAGTTTTGATTAATGACTTACAAAAGATTAATGTGATTTGAATTTGGCCCATGTTCAAGACCATCAGATAGCTTGAATTAATGTCTGCTTTTAGTCGAGTTATGAGTAACAGGTTCTAGCTTAAAAATCTCTGATGAATATTTCTGGCTCTATTGATTATTGAAACAAATGAGCTTCACTTTTTGAGTGAGCTAAGTAAACGGAATTACAATGGATGAAAAATCATACCTAATACTTGTTTATAATAAAAATGAGGACAGCTGGAAAGATAGCACAGCCAAGATATGCAAATATCTAGAAGGTGAAGACAAGACTGAAATAAAGTTTAATGGAAATGATACTACCTATACCTATGGCAACGACAAGATAAAAGCCTTTACCCGACCTAACCCCCTCGATCTAGATAAGTTCATAGTAAAGAAAAAAGACGATGGCTCCACTCAGTGGGAGTCTGCCGTAATTTTTGAACAATACATTTGCTTATTTACGCCAAGAATAAAAAAGCTATTAAAGTTAAAGGATGTTGTCATTACTGAGAATATTGCTAACGACCATTCAACTAGAAAACTGATTGATTACTATGGAGCATTAGTCTCTATTCTAAAAGGTTCGTCTTTTCACTTGGGCCTTTATTTTGAAAGAAACCTCAAAGTTATTCAAAGAGATTCATTTTTAAACCATTTTATCAATGGAATCAAACCGAGTAAAAGGTCGAACAATTCGATGACTCCGATTTTTCCATTTGGGATAAATCTCTCTCAAAGGCAGGCGGTAATCAATGCGCTCTTCAATCAGGCAAGTGTAATTCAAGGGCCTCCAGGAACCGGCAAAACGCAAACTATCCTCAATGTAATTGCCAATATCATTATGCGGGAGGAGTCTGTAGCTGTTGTTGCTGGTAATAATTCTGCTGTCAGTAATGTTTTTGAAAAACTAGAAGGGCTGAATATTGAATTTATTGCTGCGCTTTTAGGGAGTGGAAGTAATCAACAAGAGTTTTTCTCGGAAAGAAAGAGTATTCCACCGCTAAAAAACTGGGTGTTAGAAAAAAAGCTGTTAACTTACTTAAGAGTGCGATTGTATGACTTAAATAAAGAAATAACAGAGTTGCTGGAAGCTCAAAACCAACTAGCACTGATAACAGAAAAACTTAATCGGCTGAGAGTCGAGAAAAAATATTACTTACGAAACTTTAATGTCCAACCAATCAATTTAAATGGTTGTTCTATTTTTAACAAATGGTCATCACCAAACCTATTGGACTTCCTTTCAGATTTTTACTACTACTCCAAAAGCAACAAAGTCCCAATTATTACTAAGTTTCGTTGGCTATTTAAGTTTGGAATATACAAGTATTCAGACTTAGAGAGATCCAAAATAGAGGCAATTAAACGAATTGTGATGGAGTTCTATGATAAAAAAGAAGCGGAGCTTCAAGAGTCAAAGGAGAAACTTTCTCTATTATTGAAGGAAAAGGCATTTGATGAGTTATTGGAAGAGATCAGGGAATGCTCTCTGAAGATCTTTAAAGATTACTTGGGAAGGTACTATGAAAAGAAGCAGGGAGATGAGTTTGATGAGAAAAACTATAAAAGGAAGTTTGAGGAGTTTATCAAACGATATCCGGTTGTTTTAAGTACTACTGATTCAATTATAAACAATAAGAGTGATACCGAACTATTTGATTATCTGATAGTTGATGAAGCTTCTCAGGTTGATTTGATTACTGGGTTCTTATCTATGGCATGTGCCAAGAACATCGTTGTCGTAGGGGATTTAAAGCAACTTACTCATATTGCGGATAAAAAAATTGTCAAAGAGAATAAGTCTATCGATAGCGATTTCGATATCCAACCTGGATATAGCTATATCCATGAGAGTTTGCTCTCTTCAGTGCTTACTATTTTCGCGGATCGTTTGCCTAAAGTTCTACTTAAAGAACATTATCGATGTCATCCCCGAATAATCGATTTCTGTAATCAAAAGTATTACGGCGGTGAGCTTGTTGTTATGACCGAAGGTGTGAACGATGCTTTCAAAATTTATAAGACTGTAAAAGGCAATCATGCGCGAAGGCCATCTAGTGGTGATGGATATATTAATGAGAGAGAGCTTGACGTTACCGAGAATGAAATATTACCGATAGAACTTGAGTTATACGAGCGGGAAGAGATCGGAACCATTTCGCCGTATCGAAAGCAAGCAGATAGAGCCCAGTCAAGATTTGAAAGCAGTGGTATTGATGCAGATACGATCTATAAATTTCAAGGTAGGGAAAAAGACTTAATTATTCTTTTAACCACTTTGAATAGGATTACTAGATTTAACGATAATCCGAACCTAATCAATGTCGCAGTGTCCCGGGCAAAGAAGCAGTTTATTGTTGTCTCTTCTCAAGAAATATTTAAAACTCATGGGACGAATATAGGTGACCTTATTCGCCATGTAGAATACCAGTCCCTTGATAATGCTATTTTTGAATCAAAAACGGTATCAATTTTTGACTGCCTTTACGAAAGTTATTCTGAATCTCTCGAACCATTTAGAAAGAAAGTTAAGCGAAAATCAAAGTACTTGTCTGAAGACTTAATGGCTACGCTATTGGATGAGTTTCTTACTATGAGTGAGTATGACTTTTTATCTTATGAAAGAGACTACATGTTATCAATTCTGCTTAAGGATAATGTGAGTTTAACACAACGAGAGATACAATTTGCCAGTCACCATAAGAGTCATATTGATTTCTTACTATTTAATAAGTTTGATCGTCTTCCTGTACTCGCTATTGAAGTTGATGGTTACAAATATCATGAAAAGAATGCTAAGCAAAAGGAGAGAGATAAATTGAAGAATAGTATTATGAAGAAGTTAGGCATACCATTGGTGAGGTTTTCAACAATAGGGAGCGGGGAAAAAGAAAAGCTAGAGGAATGTTTAAGAGAAATAAAGAAAACAAGTTAAACTGCAAAAAAGTAAATCATTAAAGGACTTCGTGTAAAACAATGAAAGGTATTAACTTAATAGATTCTGACAAAATTATGATTTTGGAGAATATCGCTAGGACTATTGTATTCTGGGT
Organism: Kangiellaceae bacterium; assembly: GCA_026196875.1. Lineage (GTDB taxonomy): Bacteria > Pseudomonadota > Gammaproteobacteria > Enterobacterales > Kangiellaceae > Aliikangiella. Next base: position 39,968 of record JAPHTP010000011.1, on the reverse strand, counting down.
AAAACTCAGGAAGACTCTAATCTACTGGTTAACAGCGTTTACTATCTTATTTATCGGTTTTATAACAGCGCATGCCTATTCTGCGTTTGAGTTTGACAGTCTATTTAGAGTTCTTTTTATTGAGAAGCCAATGAAAGAGATCACTGACCTGGAAGGGATGTTGATAGATAAGTTTCTTCTATCCTCAATTGTTTGGGTTGGTACATATACATTGTTGTTCTTTATATTGATTGATGATCGAGTAAAAGAACATCACTTTAAGTTTCTTTCGCCACTAAAATCAGTTTTAAATGGTGTCCACAAATATTTACTTCTAATATTTTTCTTTTTTCTCGGGTTTTCTACTTGGATTATTATTAATGGTAAGAGTGGGGGCGTTTTTGTTTTAAGTGCAAGTAGCATAGCCTTTGGTATGCCTTTTCTTAGTTTCTTACTTATGACAAAGTTAGTTGACTTTGAAAAAATAAAGAAGATTAAGGAGCGAAAATATATAGTTGCTATTTGCCTACTAGCTATTTGGTTCAGTTTGCTGGGCTTGTATTCTTATTTATCAATTTTAGGATTTTTCGACAAAGTGGATGCTTGGATTGATGTTGCCAAGAGGTTAGGAAAGTTACCAAGTTAGTCATCCTAGTGGAAGTTAGATCTATTTATAAAAAGTCGAATGAAGTAATTGGTGCTAGAGTTAATTAGTTATTCTGACAATAATTCTAGCCATGGTAATCAATGAAAATAGGTTAGTTGTGAGAGCATACTGTTGTCGGAAAAAGACATGGTTACATAAGAAACTAAGAAACTAAAGGTGTCAAAAAGTTAAGAGGTAGCACTTCTTGTGCTGACAAGATAAATCGTGACGTTCTTTCGAAAGAAGAATTAGATGAACATTATCTGTGTTATATTTTAAGTTATTCATAAGAGTTAAAAAATAGTTATGATAAGTTTTGGCTTGGTGAATTGAAAGTATTAGCTTACTAAATTTGGGGGCGAATATGGACGTTAATGATCAAATAAAATTAGAACTCGAGACCATACAGTCTGAAATTATTAGATATGACTCCAATGGATTTTCCATAAAAGGTTGGGGAGTAGCAGCCTGGAGTAGTGCCATAGTGTATTTATTCGTTAATGCCGACAAGATAGACAAAGTGAAAATTGTAGAAGATTATCAATGGGTTATGCTTGTAGTACCATTGCTTATATGTTTGTTCTTGATGATTTACGAGGGCGTCTATCGTATTTACCAAAATAGATTTATCAGAAGATCTAAAGAAATAGAGTTGTTTCTTAGAAAAGACGATTTAGGAAGATATAAGTACTCTGTTAATAAAACAGCAACAACACAACTGAAAAAGGAAATATGTCGGTTGCTTTTGATGCCGCAATACTGGTTGTTGTATGCTTTTCAAATACTAATTTCAATTATTGTTATTGCCCTTAATTTAATATGACATATAAACTTGAAAAACTCACAGAAAACAATGGTCTAGAATATTTCGGCATTGTTATAGATGTAACTAAGATCGAATATTTTTTGTCGCTGATCGAGCAATTTGAGCCCTCAGAAAAAATAGAACGTTTAAAGCATTTTCGAAAGGAACGGGATGGGGATTCTTATCACCTCACCATTATCAACCCCTTTGAATTAGAATCAGTTGAAGGTAGAGCTCTGGAAATTTGTGAGTTTGAAACTAATGACATCACATTTTTAGGATTAGGTACAACACAGAAAGAAGGCTCTATTGCATACTATGTTGTTTCTAGTTCAAATGATATTCGAGCTTTTCGAGAGGGATTGGGACTACCTCCTTCGGATTTACACGTTACTTTAGGTTTTTATCCTGCGGATATTCATGGTGTAGATAAAGGTGAAAGAACTATAATTTCTCGCGGGTGACTAGAGAAGTTTGCATCAACATCGGTTAGGAAAAATCGATTGATATCTATTTCATTTCTACGCAATTTAAACATCAAAAATCCAGCCAAAAACTCCCCCCACAAAAAACAAAAAAATCCCTCCATAATCCCTTTCAATTATGTTAAGACTTTTGTTGCTAGCGGTTGGAAAAGTTTCAACAAACTCGCGGTGTTATTAAGTTGATTTAAATACGTTTTAGCAGCTTTGGATGCCAGCGAGTTTTAGTTAAGAAACCGCCAACCTTTCGGTTAGCGGCCACCTACGGTCGAGGGCGGCAACCCTCAGTTGAGTAATTGGGATCAGAGTCAATTAATTTTTGACCGATTAATTGTTGGCGGACTAAAAACAGCTAACCTACAACCACCTTCATTTAAGATTAAGCTCGGCAACTTCAGCGTCTAATTGCTTAATCTTTTCCAACATCTTTATGTGAGAAATTTTAGCTAATTCTTTCACTTTTGTTTCGTCAAAACTGTCGGTTTCAATAGGTTCAAGGTTTTCTATAATGGCATAGCCATTATCCCAGCGATTGATAGAGAACGAGTTCAAGCTGCTTAAAACGATTGGAAGTAGTGGCACTTTAGCTTGCAAAGCAATGTGAAATGCGCCCATTTTGAAAGGTAATAAACCACGGCCTTTGCTTCGCGTCCCTTCGGGAAACATCCAGATAGATAAGTTGCTTTTTCTCATTCGCTCCAACAATTCAGTCATCGTCTGTTTCGCACGAGACTTATTGCTTCGATCAATGAAAATATTGCCGCTGAGCCAATACAATTGCCCGAACAACGGAATCCATTTTAGACTTTTCTTACCAACGCTAACGACCCCTGGGGTTACCCCACCTGAAATCGTGATCACATCATAATTACTTTGATGGTTAGCAATAATTACTTTAGGGGAGTCTGTTAAATGTTTAGGTACTCTAATGATTAACTTGATACCCACTAAGCGCGCCAGCTTAGAAAACAGCTGAGCGACGATATAGGTATTGTTTCGATGAAATGGTTGGACCAGGGAAATTAGCGTACCAATAATACAAATTACAATAAATAAAGGGAAAACAAATATAAGTCTTAAAAATCCAAGCATAGAACTTTAGCCAACAACAGCAGGAATAGTTGAACATTATGGGAAATGTCTTATCAAATGTATATAGCAAACTGAGCGATTTTGTCTTTACGAATCAACTGAAAGCAGGGGCAGGGACCAAAGGGGAAGATCACTCTGACCCTCATTATACTCATTATACAAAACAAAAAACATCAAAAAACCAGCCAAAAAATTTCCCACAAAAAACAAAAAAATCCCTCCATAATCCCATTCAATTATGTTAAGATTTTTGTTGCTAGCGGTTGGAAAAGTTTCAACAGACTCGCGGCTCTTTTAGTTATTTTTTAGCGCTATGGAAGCCAACGAGTTTTAGTTAAGAAACCGCCAACCTTTCGGTTAGCGGCCACCTACGGTCGAGGGCGGCAACCCTCAGTTGCAGGCTGGTCAATGTTAATCTCACTCAAGGAGACCAACAATGACGTACAGGGATTATATCCTGTCGCGGCTAACATCGCGACCCCAGTTTCTCAAACACTTCCTATTAATATCTCATATCACCAATCTATATGCTTTGCGGCTAACTTATTCTTTTTTAAAGAAAAAACAATAAACCTGAACTCCACAGATGTTCTCGACAATCTGCACCAGCCCTTGATTCGTCTGGCTATATAAAAAAGCGCTCATTACCGGCGGGGTAACCGCGCGCTCTTTCATTACGCCATCCACATCAATTACTGGCACATCTTTGTCGTGAAATCCATGGAGTTCAGGTTTTGGACTAAATCTAATCGAGCTCAGCAATTTTAGGTAAGTTGTTTAAAAAATAGTCATGTTCAGTTTCGACTAAGTCGATAAACAACCTGCCATAACCCGGTTTGAGAACTGGGGGATAGCGTAACGAAAGACATGCGCTCCTTAACTGTTGAACTATCTAGCCGCTAGCACAGCTCAATTAATAAAAATTAAGTACGGTAGGTTGGGTTAGCTTTGCGTAACCCAACGAATAAACTCAATAACAAAACGGATTTATCGGTTGGAAATTCAACTCATGAAATTGTTGGGTTTCGTTCCTCAACCCAACCTACGGGCTTAATTAAAGGAATCTTAAAAGGGAATTTAAATGACAAATCAAACACAAAAACATCAGGAAGAAAACTTAGCAAAAAAATTACTAGCAGTCAGGGATATCTGTGGCTTTACCGCAGAATATCTAGTGCGAAATCTTCACCACTTCGACAGTCAACCAGAGCAATTCATCATCTACAACCTAAGTAGCAATTTAAATCGCTCAGTTAAAAGTATCGAACTCGAATTAATCTCTCGAGGACTCCACTGCCAGGACAGACCATTCTGCGCCAGCTCATTTGAAAATCTAAGTTATCTGGATGTGGATTTAGTCGCGTTGGTTAAAGACTACATCGCGCAAAAATCGATAAGCAAAAAGCAGAACAAAGGAAAAGCTAGAAAGCTAGTAAGGCAACTGCATCGGTAGGGGAGATCGAGAAGTTCACTTCATAGGAATGTAAATCTATTCACCACGCTAAATTTATTAACGTCAATTAAAAAGGAGATAAATATGAAGAAAACGATCTGAACATGAGACTTTTACATGAAACGAAAATTTAATGAGTAGATACAGAAAATCTACATTAACCAAAATAAATAAGAGGAAAAGGAAAGCCATGAAAAGCTTTTTATTATGCTGTTTAGTACTATTTTTATCATCTGCACACGCAGAGAATAAGATGACATATATTGATGGGTTTGACGTCAACACAGAGTGGGGATTAATGAACGATTATTACTATCCACTACCTAAAGTCGATTGTGGAGGAGGAACCGGTGGAGGTGGAATGCCTAAAAGTATTTCTGGCGAACCCCAAACTCAAGCGGTCGACGATAGTTGTCGGCCTGGATATAGCGAATATTGGTATTTTCTTGATTACAGTACAGGGCAGATTAAAAAGTACCAAGTAATCGTCCAGTTATATAAGCAGCGAGTACTTTATAATCAAGTCGTTCTAAACTCTGATGATTTAGCTAAGCAAGTCGAATTTGAGAGTATCAACAATGAGTTTGAGCTAGCAAAAATTCAGATGGAAGCTGCTTGGCCGAGCTTTTATGCGCAGTATAACAATAACGAGATAGTCCAAAAAGGAGATTTTTATTCGAAATCTGCACCTCAATGTGCTGCCAATGGTAATGAAGACGCAGATAGTGTATTCGACTATTTCAGTAACAAGCATAACTATGCGTTTCGTAATGAGGTGAAGAATTTCGTTGAGGGACAATTTCCCAAAAATGTTCCTGCCAGAATGAATGGGTTTCAATTTAATTTCGGTGCAAAAGAAGTTCAGATTGGTGTGGGCCTCACTTGGTCAAACAACAGACGAGTGGGAAGGTTTTATACAGCAGACGGTGGACTTTTAGCTTTTAGTATTTATGAGGCGAAAGGCTTTCCAACAGCTGTTTTGGATCTTCAACAATCTAAGACCCCAGGTGGAACACGGTTTAGTGATTTTATTACCAGGGAAGGTGATGAGCAGGGCGATCAATATAAACTGACGCCAAATTCGAATTATGAGTCGACAAATGATTGCGAAGCTGCTGATATGGCGGTCGCAGCAAGAGGTTTTATGCCATCAGCAAATGTATCAAGTAATGGTATCCCAGGTGGTTTCAATGCATGCACAACCGGAACAAGAGGGCCTTACAATATTGTGATTGACGATTATATCCCTCAAACTACGGTATGGGGTGAAGGTGTTTCAGTAACCACATATCATCGGGTTACAACGCATATTAGCTTTAACGATTATTCAGACCGGTGCGAATAACTTATAATACAATTCTTAGGCCCTCCCATGAGGGTCTTTACTTTCATTGAAAAGGAATATCATGAAAACATATTTATATTGGGGTATTGGCGCAGTTGTTCTGATTTTCAGTGTTGTTTATTTAACTTCTACTGACCCAAAAGCACCGATTGACAATTATGCTAGTCCGATTGAAGATAGTTCCAATGAAGTGTTGGATAAAACCCTTGCAAAAACAGAAGAAAATGAGTCGGAAAATCTAACTACTGATACTGAACAATTGCTCTCTGATGATGAATTGTTAAAGTTACCCACATTATCTTCCGATTGTATGGCCGGTTCGTACTGTGACGAGTTGGTAAAAGAAACTTTTCTATCAAATGGGGACGTTGAATTCAGAATATATAGGCGAACCCTTACTGATGGAAGAATAAAAATCGTTCGTCAGAGGATAAACTTTATCGATGGTTACGAGAATGGATTTAATAGTCGATCAACTTATAATCGAGCTATCCAACACCCGTACTACGGTTATGAATTCGAACAGCTAAAATCACTAGCTGAATCGGGAGATGTGCAAGGTGCGGCGATGTACTCATACAAATTAGCACTTACGCGATCAGACGAGAATAGTTTTGAATTTAAAGAAGGGATTAAATGGGCAAAACAAGCTGCTAAAATGGGGAATATTGCCTCATTACAAGATGCAATGTATGCATATCTTCGTAAAAATCCTTCCAAAGCTTACGCTTATTTACTCGCCATAAAAAAAGTTGGACCTAAGGGATATACAACAGTATTGGAAGACGCATACTTGAGTGACTTAACAGCTGAACAAAAGCAACAAGCCGAAGAAGAAGCTGCGTTGATATTAGAAGAAATTAATAATTCTTAAGTAACCAGCATTAGGTGTATGAATGTGTCGATTGACTGGTTGAATATTAAACGGGCAGATCAATCGACTCCTGTTTCGTGGTGCATCAGGATTGATGGTTTGTATTGCAGAAATATCCAAGGTTGATTATGATGGCCGGGCTCCTGTAATCAAAAAATAAACAAAAACAATACTAAAACAATAATACATTCGGATAAGGACGTCATAACCTAATGAACAAAACATCAATTTATCTAGCTTTAATAATTATTGTTGCAGCAGTAATTCTCGGATTCTATATTTTTCAATCCTCATTCAAGCCTGACTATCCCATCCGGGCCCAGCAAAATGACAGTACTGTAGAGAGCGAATCTGACAGTGACATAAGCCAAACACCCGAACTTGAAGGTGACAGAATACTTTCAACTTTGGCAAATGGTAATAGGTTCGAGCAATGCTACTCGATGCTTCGAGACCTTAAGAATAAACAGCGTGAATTCTACCAAGGGCGATTTGAGGTTCCTGAAAACATTGTTCAAAAATACTCCTCAACTGAAGTACTAATTGCCCTGGAGGCGCTGCAACTAACTACTTCTACTTATCTAAATGAGCAGAAAGAAGTCAGTTATGAACAAGATGCTGTTTATCAACGTACTCAAAAGTTGGGCCAGCCCATGCCCGAGGAATTTTTCACGACGGAACGAGGCTTAAAAGGGGTTGATATGACGGCATTTTTTAGGCGCTTTCTTGACGCGCCGGAAACTGAAAAAGCTCATCTAGTTGAAAGCATCCCGCTACTGGTAAACGATGTGCAAAGTATGTTCAATGGCATTTTTAGTGAAGATGAAATTGTTGAGGTGTTGAGCTATATCCAACAAATAGAATCACCGATTAACGATAGCATTTTTATTCGAGACTTTCGAATAGTCGATCTTGCTGCATCCAGAGGCATGCTTGAGGTTTTTAATTATCTAATTGCACGGGGAGCAAAAATTGAAAACCGGCCGACAGGAATGAATGCATTGGAAATAGCCGTTTTCGCTCACAAACGTAAATATCAACAAGACCCGAAAAAATCAAACACCAAAAACTTCCGGCAAATTATTCAAACGTTGCTTAACTACGAGCTTCCAGTAAGAATAAGGTATGATCACCGCGGTGATTATTTACAAGTCGGTGGGGCCGGTCCGGGATTTAATTACCAACAACCAGATCAGGAAACGGAAGATTTTTTTAAAGAGTTAGGTATTGATTTAACCAAGAGAATAACCCATGAGTATTTCGCTCAGCGCTCGGATCCTGAATTAGTAGAAGAGTTGGAGCAGTTCGTAAATCTAGAACTGTTTGGAAATGTATCGAGCGGTAAAAAAGAGGCTGAAGAATGCCAGGCATTCGTTGCAAAAGTGCAGAAGCTTATATATAAACACGACATTCAGCAGACTCTCGATAAAGTCAGCGCTGAACATAATGGCCTAAGCGACAAAATCATCCCGGTTTTAAACCAGATGGAGCCCGCGCTCGTTGAGGTCTATATGGCTCTGGAAGCAACGCCTACGCCATCGAATAACATCACTTTTAATACAGGCAGTACTACCTTTAACTTCCTTGGCTTTTTGCGTACTGGTGATTTAGTGAAAGCTAAAGAATTACTGAAAGAGGAAGAGGTTTCCGCTGCAGATAGGCACACGATATTTTGGGCTGTGGTCGGATCCAATGTGGAGCATATAGGATTTCTGGTGGAGAACGGATTAGTGCCTGAATTCGAAGACTATCAGAAAGCTGCCAATCTGACTCCGGAGCAAATAGAAGTGTTGGCAGAATGGGATTACAAGTTCGAGTCAATTGATAAACGAGGTAAGTCTCTCGCATTCTACGCAGCATTCGCGTGCAATACAGAATTGATCGACTTTATCTATAAAAAGGGCTATCCCTATCGTAGCCAACAATGGGGAGAGGACCCATTGGCAAGCGCGATCAGGTATACGAGCTGTCCACGGTGGAAGGGGCAGAGTTACCCTCCAAATTACAATAAAAAATCGATGATAGAATCTTTAATGAAATTTAAGCCGCAAATATCACTTCATCATCAGCAAAGAATGGCCGAATTAAAACTAACTGATGTAAAGAACTACCAGGAAATTATTACGGTCGTTCCAGAGTTGGCTGTGAATGACTCGCTTCTCCCTTCTGGTTATTACGTTCAAGCAGGAGAGGTTTGGGATGGTGTTAGGTATCAATAGGTAGAACTTGTGCGCATGTAGGTCGGATTATCCTAACTAAAAGCTGGAAACTAAGCATATGAAGTATTGGGTTAGCAGATTATGAAGAGAACTAGATTATGAAGAGCATTCTTCTTTTTGCCGCAATTATTATTGGAAGCTTTAATTCAGCAAAAGCGTGTCTTTATCTGGAACCAATGGCAGCCGAAAAATATCATGCATTGGTCGTTGATGCGCATACTATTTTTACTGGAAGAGTAGTTGAAATGAAAGCGCTAGGTCCCAGGGAAGTTCTCGTTACATTATTAAGAAAAAAACTATGGAAGGGCATGGAACAACCACTTTATGATATTAAAGTATCCCAATACGAATGTGATCCCAAGTTCGAAATTAACTCTTATTATATTGTTGCATTAAATAAAGAACATCGTATTGCTGGTCGAGGTGGTGTAGAGGTGCCAGGAGGCAAAATCCGAAAACCTAATTTATTAAGTACACTGAAATCGATATACGAAAAGGCGCCCGAAAAGTAGTGTCAATTATTAAGTTATCATGAAAATATTCTTAATTGCTAAGTACTCTGTGCTGCTGTTCGTGTCGCAATTCTTGTTGGGCTATTTAAGCGCAGTTTATTTTTTAGGCAATAATAATGTCACTGATAATTATCTATCGGTGTACTCGCTCGTACAGAATTTGTTATCTATGCTCATTACGTTATTGATTTTTGCTTATTTTGCCAGACATAACGAACAAAAGGCCTACCTAAGAGGATTTTACATTGTTTCTATTACATCGTTAGTTGCCATTGGAGGAATATATTCGGTAGCTGGAGAGGTTATGATTGAATCATTAATCTACGATTATATACTCTCGTTACTAGCAATGTCTGCCGGTGTTTCAATTGGTATTTTCCTAGCAAACAAAAGGCGAACAGAACAATAAATTACGACATGTCGAAAAAGAAATATGACGATTTAAAAAGTCGACCTTTATTGGGTTACTATGCAGTTAGACTCGTTAAATACAAAGTTGACAGTGCGCCAAAGTTAGGTAAGTATCTGAATATACAAATTAACACGAAAGTTAGTCAGCGCTCGTACCAGAATTAACGAGATTTACTGTATTTAATCAGCTGTTGAATGTACGTAATTGGAATAGCATGAATCAAAGAATTTTCAATGCGGTCTTGGGACTGTCCTTATTGTCAATATCAAGTCTAGTGTACGCCGGGAGTTTTGAATGTAAAATTAGTTATTCTGCTTTTTTGGCGAATGATGGGAGCCTTGATGAAAACTCTAAAGCTGCGAAAAAATTCTTGAATCAAGTTTTCTCAGTAGACCGGAAGTCAGGGGAAATCTCTGGAACCATAAAACACCTCGATAATTTTTCTGATGAGGTGGAAACCAAAATCTATGACTACAAACCTGAGAGCAACGGTTTTAAGATTATTACAATCACTGAACCTAATAACATTGTCTTTTACTTTGAAGTTAAGGAATACTTGAAGCAAGAGAAAAAGCCCTTTATTTATAAACTAGGCCCTTTGATTAATACGGGACTATGCGTGTACAAATGAATATCGGAATCGACAAGTAAATCGTGCGTCTAAGCTAAGCGTTAGGAAAACAATGGTAAGGAATCCATCCAATCCCACAGTCCAAGAAATAAAGGGATGGGCGTATTCGGCTGAAGTCGAACCACACCAGGAATGGGAGTTATTTCTTCTCTGGAAAGGACAGTTTATCGATTATCTTGCTTATGCGAGTGATATAAACTGCCCTAAAGAGAATTTTTCTTAAATCTTCTGTACTATTGGATTTGGCGAATTTTCAATGAGCGTGCGAATGAAAATGAGGTTGAGGCATATCAGGAAGTCTTCGAAAAGGCTAAAAGCATAAATACTCCATATGTAAGGTTATGGCTTCAGCGCTCACAAGAACTCCTTGCTGGTACTACCGAAGTTGACGAGTCTAGCTGGTGGGAAAACCGGAGGCCTTATGATAATGTTTCGTAACAAGAAAATGTACGTGAAAAAATGTGCTCGCTTGATTTAGGCCTTATGGTGACAGAGAATATTAAGCAATATGTATTTAGATGAGCTTGGAAAGAAACTAGAAGAACATTTGGTCCCCCAACTTAACGAACTTGGGTACAAATACCTTGGAGTGAAAGATGTTTCAACTGAGGCTATACCCCAGTGGTTCAAAGGTAGCTTCGAAAACACAAAAGTTGGACGGATTGTTGAGGTTGGTTACATTCCTGCTGGTGAAGGCACAAAGGAAGTGTTGAAGTGCCATGTCACTAATATCAACTTTGAAGCCGATGAGTTTGACTATTCGTCAACTAATCAGATGACAGTACCTTCAATAAAAATATCGGAATTGAATTTAAACTTCAGTGAAAGACTTGCTACTTCATTAGATTCTGTCTCTGTTGAGTTGAATGAAAACTTTAAAAATGTGCTTCTAGGAAAGCACTTCGAATCAGAGCTCATGAATTGGCAAGGATTAAAATAGAAATATTGGGATCCGCCGAGGGAAGAGCCAATTGATTTCGCGCCCCAAAAACTCCTCTGAAGCTCTGTCCTAGTAAATAGAACCCTTCCTTCAAATTGCCGATTAAAACAAAAATAATCCATTATCGTGCCAACCCAATTAGCTTCTACCTAAGGGGATGCAAATCTAAAATGGCTATAAGAAATAAAAAGACACCCGAAAAAGGAAAATCCAGACTAACTGAATTATTGAGGACACAAATTCTGTTCAACTGAGAATCAGTTAACAAATCGGCTAATTATTTCGAATTAGTAGTATCATATTTCAGATTGCGTTCTTAAAATACGTCAAAATCTCAACAACTTTCCAGGGACAGGAAGATGCAAAATGCCCTCTTACATTCTCAAGGCTACGTTCCTTTTCATCCATCGCTTAACAATGCCGGTTATCAGTTGTTTATTAAGCCAGAAGTACTGGAGTTCTTGAATAGATCTATTCAGGACGACTACACCGGATTAAGTTTTTTCAAAAAACTACTCTCTTTAAGGAGCAACCCAAGAAATCTGGACTCCGGCCAGCATAAAAATAAGCCTCACATACACAGAATGCATGCAATTGATGGGATATTAGTCGATTATAAGATCGAGTCAGGTTGTGTTTGTATTGATAAGATTCAGTACAATCCTCAGGCCAATAAAAAGCATGAACTACCGGGGCTTCATATTGTTCAGAAGCGAAGTGATGATACATGGCAAATCGATAAAGCATATACGTCCAAAGTTGAAACAGAGTATTTGGCAGTCAACGGACAGAGTAATAATAGAGAGATTGCAACCAAACTAATGCAGAAGCATATTAGAGATGCTTACGGAGATCATATCGATAGGTTTACATTATTTCATAATCCAACAATTAATGTCTTGGGAGACACTTTCGAATCATTCCGGGATAAAGTTGGTGGCAAACTGACTAATAATATGACAAAACGATTTGCTAAAGTCCTTGATGATGTCCAAAAGGAAGACCGTTCACTTAAATCTGTGGCACACAGCCAAGGAGCTATCATTTATAGCCAGGGAGTAAATTATCACAATAAAACTAAAGGAACACTTCTGGATAAGCATACGGTGTATTTTCAAGCCCCTGGTGCTAATATGTTGGTAACGAAGAGAATTCTTGATAAGGCGGGGATTAGGCTACATAAGGATGGACATAATGCAAACCCACTTGACGCCGTACCTCAAGTTATAGGAATGAATTCTATTACTGATATGCGGAAACCGAACATTAAAAACATCGCCAGGTTATTAGTTATGCCTTTGTCTGTTGTACCCGGACTCGCTCCTTTATCTTTTGCTGGCCCCGAACTAAGCCCACACACTTACCCACACCAAGGCTTAAAGAACTACGGTAAGCAAGTTGGAAATGCGTTGAAAGGAAGTGCCGAAAAGTTGCTTAAAAGGATAATTTGATAGATGTTTGGTCCACTATTTTACAGTGTAAAAAAGCCCAAAGGCCCAGATTTAACCAACGTCGACACTCTATTGTTTGACTTATCTGGCAATAAATTGACATTGGTGACTCCGAAAGGAAATTGGAATCAATTGCCTGCCGCTCAAGGAAATTATGTGCCTCAAACTAATCTTTTTGATCAAGATTTATTTAAAGTTTGGGGATGTGTAGATTGGTCTAAAAACCGTCTAATTTTCGAACGGCATTATATTTATGGGAGTTTCAATCATCCAATAATTGCTGGAGTAAATTTGCGTGTTTATTTGGTTAAGGTGAATCTGCCAGAAGTTAATCTGTTTGATGATGAAGACTTTAAAGCAACTATTGAAAATCGAAATTTACAGTTGAGTAAAGAATTTAATAAAAATATTGAAGATGAGTTTCTGTTAGTTAATCCTGCTAAAGAGTTTGAATTTGTAAACGTCGGCGAAAATCGATTTATGTATTATGAAAACATAGATCAATTAAGGTCAAATCCGGTCTTTACAATTCCTTTAACTGCACAACACTATATAGCATTTGATTTTAAGTACGATATGCTAAGAGATGGTGAGGACGGCTGGTATTCACTGGCAAAAGACTTGGAAAAGCAAATAATACAATCTGTAAAGTTAGAATTAACTGAAAGTTTTAAGCAAGAAAAGGCCTCTGTTAAAGGATAGTACTAAAAGCTCTCATACTTGTTAGTGAATAATTAAGGGCAGAGCCAATTGATTTCCTGGCCCCAAAAACTCCTCTAAAGTATCTACCCTGGCAAATCGAGCCGTTCCATCAACTTACCTATTAAAACAAAAATAGTTCATTATCGTGCCAACCCAATTAGGTTTTAAACAGTCCAAGAACTGTTTAAACAACTAACAACCGGCCAAACTCTGAAAAATGACTAAAAAAGGAAGGTACATATGCTAAAGGGATGCAAATCTAAAGTAGTTACGGCCCTGTTTTCTCTTGTCTTTATCGCTTTACAAGCTAATGCTTCTGACACTTTTACCACTGAAGAATTTACATTCGAATCATCCGGCTTGAAGCTCAATGGAATTATCAGCCAACCTAAAGATATAAAAGCTAAATCTCTGCTTATTATTGTTCATAGCTACGGTTCCACAAACGTTGTCAAAGGAAACTGGTTTGCTGGTTATCGAAAAATGTTTACGGATGTCGGTATTGCGGTAGCTGTTTGGGATAAACCCGGATGTGGCCATAGTGAAGGGGAATTCAATATTCAACAATCAGTCGATAGTAGCGCCATTGAAGTTGTCGACGCGGTAAAGTTTATCAGAGAGAAGAAAATTTCAGGTTTTCAGCGAATTGGTTTATTGGGCAGTAGTCGTGGCGGTTGGATAGCACCTTTGGCTATTGATCAGGTTCCTGACATCGCGTTTTGGATTTCAGTGAGTGGAACCGATGCTTACGAAACTTGGGGGTATTTACTGAGTTCATCTTTGGAGATAGCAGGACATAGCAAACCTGAGATTGAGCTTTTGTACCAGGAATGGATTAAAGGCATTCAAGTTATCATGCGGCGTGGTACTTATTCAGACTATCTGAACGCAACCAATAACTTGAGAAAAAACGAAACCTATCAAAAGCTAACGGGACAGAAATATACTAATTATGAAAAGGGCAGTGAAGCGTTTGCTCAGGAAAGTAAGCAGTTCGAAATAATCCAGCAAGAGTATTTATCAGAAGATTACCAGTACGATAAAGAAACCGGACTAAAAATTTATGTTCAAAATTTCGACCAGATTCTCAGTAAAATTCGGATCCCCGTGCTCGCCATTCTTGGCGACAACGACAAACACGTCGACTGGCGAAAAACTAAAAGACTGTATGAACAAACTATGGGTAAAGGTGACGACTCGCAGTTAAATATCAAAGTGTTTAAGGGGGCCGATCACGCACTTAAAATGAGCAAAACAGGCGATTACTTTGAAGTCAGCAAGCCAGGCTATTGGGATTTGCCCTATGCGAAAGGTGTTTTTAAATCGATGGTTGATTTTTTGTGTACCAATAAATTTTGTGTAGAAAACTAATTTAAAGTCTGCTCCCTCAATTAAAAAAAAACCGAATAAAGGTTAAAAAGAACTCAAGTAAAGATCAACAATGCCTTTAGCCATGTAGCTCAATATAAACTTTGGGCGATACGCCAAGCTTGTTCTTGAACACTCGATAAAAACTCGCTTCAGAGTTAAAGCCTGACTCAAGGGCAATGGAGAGTATTGAAGCTTTATTGTCGGGGTCTAACAACTTACTTTTTACATCTTCAATTCTGTAGTCATTGATTAATTCTCGGAAACTCTTTTTAAACTGAGAGTTAATGACTTGCGAAAGATTAGTTTGACTGACTTCCAGTCTTTCGGCTACCTGCCTGGCATTCAGAGTCGGCTCTAAGTAAATTTTTTCTTTTTCCAGTAATTCAATCAATCTTTTAGCCAATCCCCTGTCTTCGTCCGAGGAGGCTCTCGATTTTATCTCTGGGTTTTCTGGTAGGTTGATTTGACTAAGATCAGGCGTTCGCTGTCGAAAGCTCATAAAACTCATGTAATAAGTTACGGCTGCCACATAAACAAAGTAAATTCTCCAGTGAATACTGGTATCTTGTTCCAAGGTAGTCAATCTGCTTATGCTCATATTGGTGACCAGAAATATCAAGAGAACAATGCATAAAACAAGGATCACTCTTAACCAATTTAATGTTGGATAGGCCGTATCTGATGTACTATTTCTGACTAAGGTTCTAAATACAACGAATTTTTTGTACCCCAGAATAAGATAAGTCGAGATTGAAACGACGATACTCCAGTCTTCGAACTCCTTAATTGGAACGTAAAACAGGCTGTGCGCCACCTGATCTTGTTCTGCTACCGTAGGAATGCCTTGAACCGAAGCATAGATTAAAAAGGCGAATCCTTGGGCAAGAAAAAACGGTAAAAAGTGAAGTATATACTTGGGCTCCCATTTAAATCCTTTTTCTGTTAAGGCTCTTAAGTAGAAATAAATGAGGGGGCCTGTGGAAAGTTCAAAAGCATTCGGGATATACCGAAACGAGACTGTTCCGGCGAGACCTGTATAGTTAGTGATTATTTTGAAGAATAATAAACAGAAAGACAAAATCGCCAAAGCTAAGAAAAGATTACTCAATTGTCTTTCCTTGCCGAAGATTAAAATCGGTATTGCTACCAATCCTTGGGTAATCCCAATCATTAATAAGACTTCAAAAAACGAAAAGGGCATCTCTCACTACCAGTTTGTTGATCGCCGTCTATCTTAAACTCAAGTATCAAAATAGTAAAACGCTTACTTTCAGACTCTTTTCTCTACGGGGTTTGATTCCTATCAGAAATCGAAAAACTACTCTCAAAACGCACAAATCGACTCTCACAAAATGTATTAAGAGGTTTGGAGCCTTTGTTTTCTCTAACCTGTAGCGAATTTCAAAGAGAATTCGAAATAACCGAACTTTGGAAATAACCGAGCCTTGGAAATAACTGAGCTTTCGAAATAACTAGGCCTTGGAAATAACCGGACTTTGGAAATAACCGAATTTTCGAAAAACAGAGGAAGCCATATGACAGCGCAGAACGAATCCATTCAATTCGCCTTTACGACGATACTGGCGGTAATTAGTTCAACCGTATTATCGCTGTTTTACGATTTTCGATTGGTTAATTCTCTGATAGTCGTCCACGTAGTTTTAGGAAGTCTGGCGTTTATTGTCGGAGGGATTACCTTGTTTTCGACTAAAGGAAGTCCTGTACATAAAATGACCGGAAGAATTTTCTACATTTCTATGACGGTTTCGGTTTTCCTTACATTGTTGGTTTCAGTGATGCCGCACCATGTTAGTCCGACTCTATTCCAAATCGGCATTTTAAGTCTCTATTTTTTGATAGGTGGAAGACGAAGTCTCGGTCTAAAGAACCCAAACCATAGACTAATTATTGACCGGTTGCTCGCAGGAACCGTAGTAGTAGTTAGCCTATTTATCATGTTTTATTCGGTGGTCAAGGTAGGAGAATTTTACCCTTTGCGGACAGTTTTCGGCGCAATTGGCATCGTTTTTGGTGTTATCGATTTAATGCTATTCAATGATTCAGCCAATCTTAAAAAGAAGTGGCTGGCACTACATTTGTCAAAGATGATTGCAGGGTACACAGCTGCAGTAACCGCGTTTTTGGTTGCGCAGAATGTTCTTTCGGGCTACTACAACTGGTTTACTCCTACAGTTTTTGGTTTGAGCTACGTTTTTTTCTGGTTGTTTAAATTAAAAGCGCTAAAGCCCTTTACTTTCGGGTTTCTAAAGAGAGCCCGCGTAGCCAGCTAAGTGAATCAAGATCATTAGGTAAATCAATATCGTTAAGCACACCAGTATCGTTAGGCAAACCAATACCATTAGGCAAACAAATATCAATAAACAAGTATCAATAAACAAATTCCAAGGGGAGCTAGGCCAGGTAACTGTGGCTAGAACGCCTCAATATCAACTTATTAAAGGGATCCATAACATGTTTTCACATTATTCCATTTTCAGGCGCTCGAAGAGTACTGTTAATAGAGGCTGTTTACTTGTACTGAAACACGTTTTTCTTTTTTCGATGTTAATCTCGCCGGTTCAAGCTAGTGAGAAATTGTATGAAAAAGCCAAGTCTGCATTAGAACAAAAGAATTATAAAATAGCAGAAGCGTTATTCAATCAACTCGAAAATAAAAAAGAATTCAAAGTTAATGCACTCTTCGGTTTGGCGAAAATAAGTTTCTACTCCGGCAAACTAGATACGGCAGAAGACTATATCGAGGAAGTATTGGAGTTGTATCCTACCAATCCCGAGCATTTGTTTATAGCAGCCAGAATCGCGGGTAAGCAGGCACAGTCGGCCAGTATTTTCACCAAGCTTGGATATGCCAAAGACGCCAAGAAATTTTTTTCTAAAGCATTGGAGATAGATAAGGATCATAAACCTTCAATAATTGGATTGCTCCGATTTCATCAACAAGCACCAGTAATGGCCGGGGGAGACAAAGGAGCGATTCCGGCGCTTCTAAACAGGCTAAGAGACTTGGATAAAAGAGAAGCCTTCGCTATCGAAGCGCCAATGTTGATGAGTAAAAAAGAAATCGACAAGGCTCTTGAGCTTTACAAGGACGCGCTAAATTCAAAGTCAGAAATTGAAACAGGAGAGTTCCGCTTTAATTTCGCAATGATGCTATCAAACCAGGGGCTCTATCAAGAAGCGCTAGAAGAGCTTATACAGGTTGACTTGAATGGTTACGATCAGAAGCCAGATTTTTATCATATGAGTTTCTATCAAATCGCTAAAACTGCTGCAGAGTCAGAGTCGAGGTTAGAGCAAGGATTAAAGAGCATTAATCAATACTCTAAATTTTCAAAGGAAGAGCAAACTATACCGTCAGACTGGACCAAATTTAGAGCCGCGCAACTGACTTATCTCCTTAATCGAAACAGTGAGAACAAGTCACGCCTAGAATCTTTGAGAGCAGAAACATCAGATGACGATCTAAAAGATAAAATTAAAAATTTTCTAAAAGAAAAAGCCATTAAGGTAAAAACAGCAAAGGAAAACTCATGAAGTCGTTACTCACAAAGATAGCCGTAGGGCTGCTCGCTCTGATAGTTATTTCTACTATTTCATCCTATTTCTTTTTCAGATACCAAGTCGACCAGATGCTTGGCGGAAATACTGAAATTGTTGATGTTGAACAGTTCAAGGCAACCGCAGGAAAAATTGCCATAACGAACGTAGGTATTCTTTCAAGTGACTCAGCTTCAATATTGCCAGAACAAACAGTCTTAATTGAAGGTGAAAAAATAGTCTCAGTCGGTAGAAGTATCAATGTGCCTGACGACTATTTTGTAGTAAGCGGAAAAGGGCGCTATCTAATTCCTGGTTTGATAGATTCACATGTACATATTAAGAAAAGTTCGAACGATTTTTTGTTGTATGTTGCTAACGGCATTACTCATATTGGAGAAATGACAGGGATGGAACATCATTTCGATTATCTGAAGGAAATCCGAAGCGGAAAAATTGGTCCCACGATGTTTATAGCATCACCGAAGGTAAACAGCCATAAAAGCTTGAAAGCAACTTTCAGAAGTTTATTTGAAAAGCGGCATCAGAATTTTATTAATCCTGTGGAAGGGCGCGAAGCGGTGAGAAAATTTAAAGCGTTAGGTTATGGCGCTATTAAATTAAGCTCTGATCTCGATGCAGAGATTTATTTTGCGATTAACGATGAAGCAATGAAGATAGGTATCCCGGTTATTGGACATTTACCTGTCGGACTGACTTTATCTGATTTGTACCAGTCAGGTCAGTCACAGTTAGCGCATATTGACTCAATTACTCACAATTTGGTGAACGAATTTGGCGGTTTGTACGCTGAAAATAGTGAAAGTTTTCTACAGCATGTTGAAGCCCAGGCGGACGAAATTGCGGCCACGTTTAAAGAGAGGGAAATCGCTTTAGCCTCGACAGTTTGGCTGCACAAATCAAGGCCATATCAAGACTTCAATCTTCCCGACTTTTTCAAGACGATCGAAATCGAATATCAAAACCCAGGTTGGTTAGAAGGATCTTTCGTTTCTAAGGGATGTTTGCCCGGAGATAATACCTATGAAAATCCTCACAACACCAGCGCCGAAGGCATTCAAAGTTGGACCATCTATTATTATGCCTATAATAAAGCGATTGAAATTATCACTAAGGCGTTAATTCGACACGATGTAACCATCACTGCCGGAACGGATTCACTAGGAGCATGCGGTATGATTGCCGGATTTTCCCTACATAAAGAATTGGAGACGTTAGTTGAAATAGGAATGACTGAGGCCCAAGCTTTGCGTTCGGCTACGTCAGAATCTGCTAAATGGATGGGAGTTAATGCAGGCGTTATTCAAGAAGGGTATCGAGCTGATTTAGTTTTATTGAATAAAAATCCATTGGACGATATTCGCAACACAAAATCGATAGAAGCTGTAATTGTTAGTGGAAAATATCTAAATCGAGGAGAGCTGGACAAAATGCTAGATGCCGTAAAGAACGCAAATAATGAAAGTCGCACGAAGAACATAGAAGCCTATTTGAACTAGCAAAAAATTCGTGTAACCTCGGAGGCTCCAGATCCAAATTTAAAACGACTGGTAGCCTCTTTGAACTGGCTCACTCATATTCTCCTTTCAAAAAAAGACATGGAATATCAAGCAGGTGATTTTCTTGCCGACCCTTTAAAAGGAAAGAAATCAAAGGGTCAGGAAATCAAAAAAGGCACGAAATCAAAAAGGCAGGAAATCAAAAAGGCAGGAAATCAAAAGGTCTGGAAATCAAAAGATCAGAACAATTAAAAATGCTGAAGCTTGCGATTCACTGACTGCCTTAATAATTCCTTGGTGATCGCATTTAGAATAATCTCCATTGTACATTCAACTGAAAATCCCGAATGTCATCGGTGGCGTGGAATTCCAAATACAAGAAAACGTCATCCAATAATCAAAACATAAACTCATCGATTCAAATCTTTTGTACAAAACAAAGCCATTCTATCTCGAGATAAATATTATGAGAATGAAATATTTGCTCTTATAAAACAGCATCTTGTCACAAATGTACAAATATTAAACAGTTTTTATTGACAATCAAATTAAATTTGCCGACGGATATTTAAATCCATAGGTGGGACCAACTTGAGTATCGTTTAACGAGTTATTGGAGTAGAAAATAATCCTATTTTTATCAACTCCACTGGTTTGGTGTACTCAAGTAAACCTAAATAAAATGAAATAAAATAAAAGGAGAAAAACGTTGAAACAATATCTATCACATATAAAAGCCATATCCAGTAGTTTGGCTATATCCCTACTGCTGGGTAGTAGTACGGTTTACGCAAACGAATCCTTGAATAACGGAGCCGAAGTAAAGCCTGATGTAACACCTAAAGCAAAACCGAGTACGCCTTTTGCGGCTATCACGCCACAGATTGTTGGCGGAAACCCTGCAACTCAAGGTGATCGCACTTATCAAGCTTATCTAGGAGGATGCGGCGGCACGGTCATCGCTGACACATGGATACTCACCGCAGCACACTGTGTTGGTAACGGTTATCCTTCTTCAGTTCGAGTTGGCGTACACAACAGAAATTCCAACGAAGGAGAAACCATCAGTGTTTCCCAGATTATTTCTCATCCGAGTTATTCGGGTAACAGCTATGATGTGGCGCTTTTGAAATTAGCGAGCCCAGTCAATAGCAGTTATGTAAGAGCAAAATTACCGACGGCTGAAGTCCTACAAGCGGCTGCACAACCTGGTGATATGCTAACGGTATCGGGATGGGGAGCGCTTTCTGAAGGGGGCAGTGGCCCAGACGTTTTGCACGAAGTTGATGTACCTGTAGTGTCTACATCAGTTTGTAATTCGTCAGCGGCTTATGGCGGTCAAATTGATGCCACCATGATCTGCGCCGGCTATCAACAAGGCGGAAAAGATTCTTGTCAAGGCGACAGTGGCGGCCCAATTGTCGCTGCGTACCAGGGAGAGATCTATAGCATTGGTACGGTAAGTTGGGGTCATGGATGTGCCAGACCAAATAAGTATGGTGTCTATGCGCGTACCTCTCACTTTATTGACTGGATTAATGGTCACATCGGTGGCGGTACTCCTCCGGGGGATAACGTTTTAGAGAATGGAGTTCCTGTAACAGGACTTTCTGCGGGAACAGGCCAAGACGTTACCTACACAATGGAAGTACCATCTGGTGCGACTAACATCAAGTTTGAAATTGCCGGTGGTTCGGGCGATGCTGATTTGTATGTGAAATTTGGCTCAGCACCAACTGATTCAAGCTACGATTGCCGACCCTATATCAACGGCAACGCGGAAACTTGCAATGGCTCTCAAACCGGCGGAACCTACTATGTTCGAGTAAAAGGTTATAGTGCATTTTCCAATGTCACTTTAACCGGCAGTTACTCTGATGATTCAAACCCACCAGGCAATGAACCGATTGATCGTACGGAAACGGTTAATGTTTCTCAAGGCCAATGGTCACGATTTACTCAAGTATTACCGGCAGGATATGCCAGCCTGGAGGTATCAATTTCAGGCGGCTCTGGTGATGCCGATCTCTATGTTCGTCGAGGCGCAGCATCAACTACATCAAGCTATGATTGCCGTCCTTATCAATGGGGGAATGTAGAAAACTGTGACTTTAGCAATCCGGCAGCTGATACATGGCATATTGATGTTCGCGGGTACTCTTCTGCTTCAAATGTTACGCTTAGTATAAAAGCCAATTAAGTTGCATTAGTTTAAGAAGAGAGAGTAAAGGAGGGAGAAAGAGGAGAGGGATTCTCCTCTTTTTTTCGATTTCATATAGCCCTGTTGTGCTTGAATTGTAAACCTCAATAATTAACACTTCATCGTGAAGTTCACCCTAATGAACACTAAAGAAAAACTGCAGAATAAAAAACTAAAGATTGGTGAAAATGCGAATAATATAGTGAGGATTACTAATTCTAAATTCCTGCGATAGCTTACAGTATTGATATTAAGGACTATTTTGTTGGCACGTTTATTGAACTGTGTAAATCGGAATTTTCAAACAACAAATGGAAATATATGAAGATAAAAATAACTATAGCGCTAATTTTCTTAGGGAGTATTGCTTTTGTTTTTTGGTACTTTTTCATTGCACTGAAACCGCAGCAAGTCTCCCTAAACGATATAAAGTCAGCATACGCTATTCCCAGCGACTTCACTCCTGATGTAACTCTAAACCAAATAGATCCTTTTAATTATAAAGTTAGTTTCGAAAGCTTTGACGGAGCCGTTGTTAACGGTCAAATCAGCTTCCCTGTTACCAAAAGTGAAAAGTATCCACTAGCAATGGGAGTTTCCGCTATGGGGCGAAATTATAATAGATGGTGGATTGATTCATATAAGGGACGACCAACCATAAGTAACGTAAATAAGCTAGGTAGCATGTTGCTCAATAATGGCTATGTACTAGTTGCAATTGACGCGAGGCTTCACGGTTCGAGAAAAGATCCAGAACTTCCCCTTCAGGACATAATGAATGACCTTCATTTTTTTGGAAATAGAACTCCGTATCAAAATATGATCATAAATACCGTAAAAGATTATCGAGTGCTGTTTAGTTGGTTGAAAACACAAAAGTTTGTAGATAAAAATAATATACTTATGGCCGGCTATAGCATGGGAGGACAAGTTAGCTTACTAACATCTGCTTTTGAAAGAGAAATATCGACAGTTATACCTATTGTACCACCATATATAGATGACAAAATTGCATTAGTAGCACCTAAAAACATCACAAAAATACTCAAAGCGGAGCGAATACTTCTGCTAACATCTGATGATGATGAATATGCTACTACCCAACAGAACTCTGAACTTTTCCAGTCTTTTGAAACGAAGAACAAAGAGCACATCATATTTGAGGGGAATCATATTTTACCGGAGAGTTATGTTCAATCTATACAAAACTGGCTATTTACCGAAAGTTAAGGCCAGTTTGTAAAAAAGCCAGTTTATAGAAAAATCGGCTTATAAAAAAATCAGTTTGTAAATAGCTTTAAAATTAATAATCGTTAAGGTACCAAATATTGATTGTACTCGAATTGGCTTAAGTGCCTGGCATATCGAGTTAGCTCTTTTAAGTGTGTTTCTCTATTCAGTGTAATTGAGCCACGAGTAATTGCTTTTTCGACTCATGGGAATGTGGGTGGCGCACCTGTTCTGAAGTTTGTACCAGATATCGGAGATGTAGGTCGCGGGATGTAGCGAGGATGCAGGTCGAACCATCCTAACTAATTGTCCTGGCAGATTTAATCGCCATTAAATGTTTTCGAAACTCCGTTAAATCTCTCATTTTGTAATCTAAATGATAGGTCTAAGGGAAAATACCCTTCCTAAATTCGCCTCCGTGAGATTTAGAGAGATATACCTCACAGTTTCACTCTTCTGCGCTAGAAAAGTCATAGCTCAATTGTGAGAATGCAGTGAATCGTATCTTAAGGAAGAGGCCTATTATGACTTGGAAGCACCTGAACTCATTTTGACTACCAATACTCAAACGCACCTAAATTATCTGGCTTGAAACCGCTGATAGTAGGTCGCCTTGGACCGGCGGGCATTATCGTACCAAGTAATTCTGCTGGCTGAGATCACGAACAAGTATTTAAAATCGAACTAACTGTTTGCTGGGTGAAGCTATCTATTTGAAATTAAAAGACTAATTGGTTGCTTGTTCTTAAAGGGAGAGCATCAGAGCCAATTGTTCTTAGCCCATTAGTGTACAGTAAATAGAGTTTCATTCAGAGATAACAGATATATAACATACAGGGAGTAATAAATTGACTACAACAGTCTATATATGGCCTAACCTGCCATCAGAAACAGGGCATGTGTCGGTGCAAATTAATAACACTTATATTAGCTTTTGGCCTAATAGTGCGGCGAAAGCTAAGAAAGACATTAAAATTGGCCAAACACACATTCCTGCATTTCCTACAAGTTATAAAGTTGATTGTAGATTGGAGGGAAAAAGCGCTCAAGATATCATTAACGTTAATGGTTTAAATGAAATTCGAATGGTTGAGTACTGGGAGTGCTTTAAAAAAGATCCTGCACAATATAATATGCTTAAATCTAACTGCTCAACAATTGTAGCTTCTATTCTCGAACTGGGCTCGGGTGTTGTTGCTGACCATAAGCCAAGCATTCCAATAAATGATTATGTGAATAATCCTTATATGCGGTGGTTTTTGAAATTACGCTTTATGGGATCACATATAAATATGTGGACACCAAATGATATTAAAAGATACGCTATCCAAATTAACAATAAAGCCAGCTAAATGAACCACTATTTTATTTACTCTTCAGAATACGATATATCCTTAATGGGCGGAATGTTCCACCCATTTGACGGTAAGAAATTCAGCAAAGCTTGGTCAATTATTTCGCAAAGTTTAGGCGAGAAAATTTCACAGAGCTGGATTGAGCCTACTGAATTAGTATCTGACTCAGAACTTTTAAAAATTCATACTGAAACTTATTTGGAATCTTTGAACCGGTCTGCTGAAATAGCAAATGTAATTGAAGTCCCAGCGGTAAAGCTTATTCCAAATTATATTTTGAAGAAAAAGCTGTTAAAACCGATTAAACTCGCCTGCAAAGGGACTGTACAAGCGACTCAATTAGCATTGAAAGAACGCGCGATAGCGATGAATTTTGGTGGTGGTTTCCACCATGCTTTCGCAGAGCATGGAGAAGGATTTTGTTTCTTTGCCGATGCGGCATTGAGTATTTTAATTTGCCGAGAGAAAGGACTGATTGGCGAAAATGAAAAAGTACTTATGATTGATGTTGATGCGCATCGTGGTAATGGTTTCGAGGCTTTAACTCAGGGGGAGCCAACTATTCAAAACTTCGATATGTATAATTTTCAGAATTACCCAGGATTACATACTGGAGAACCTGACGAATTTCCCTACATGATACCTCTTAAGAGTGGCATAAAAGATGAGCAGTATTTGAAAACTCTCAAGGTAGAGCTAGATAAGTTTTTAGCCGAGAATGAAGATGCAGCTCTTGTTTTCTACAATGCCGGGAGTGATATATTAGATAGTGATCCACTTGGTGGTTTAAAGGTTAGTTTTGGT
Source organism: Kangiellaceae bacterium (assembly GCA_026196875.1). GTDB lineage: Bacteria > Pseudomonadota > Gammaproteobacteria > Enterobacterales > Kangiellaceae > Aliikangiella. The sequence continues at coordinate 14,387 of JAPHTP010000011.1, read as the reverse complement.
GGAGTAGTTGAGCGAGACAGATTTGTAATAGAACAATTAGCGAAAAGAAATATACCTACAGTTATTATGACTAGCGGTGGTTATACTGAGCAGTCTCATCGTTTGATAGCGAAGTTAGCCGAAACTGTTGCCAATAATGAGTGATTGTCGCGTTGGAATGATTGACTTGAACACGAGATAAATCGACTTTGGCCCTATTTCCCTGAATCTAGCTCCCCTCCGAAAGTTAATATCACCATATGGTAATCAATCATTTTTTGGTAGTCTGACTGCTTTAGGGATAAATAAAGACCATAACTAATGAATAAGAATATATTTCTCATACTCTGGCTTTCCTTTTTTTTCCTCGGCTGTGCCACTACACCAATGAAGAAAGAAGCGCTCCAACCAATCCAAATCGAAAACAAACCGCTGAATCTTTTTATGATTAATTCTGGGAACGATTTGATGGTTGAGAAAATTGTTTATACGACTTCAGCGCCGGTTTACACCGGAGGTTCAACCGGAGGGACATTTATTGGGGGAGGTATCAGCGGAGGCAATATTGCTTTAGAGAATGCTGAATCACTTTTAGAAGAGTTTGAAGGCTTAATCGATTTCGGAAAATCTAAGCTCGATTTGATTGAAGCCCAGCAAAATGCCATTCAAGCAAAATCATGGCTTAATATCCAATCTACGGAGCAGTTGCGCCATAAAAACCGGGTAGAAAGAAAAATTGGTGATCTAGGTTTATATGTGACTACAGATTACGTCTTTAATTTAAATCTTTCAAAATTGCGCGCGTATAGTGAGGTTAAACTCATCAAAACGGAAAAAAAGGGAGAATACGCCAGGAAAACCTACACCAAAGACAAAGTGCTCTATAAGAAAACTTTTCAATACGAATCTCCAGCGGTTAATCTGGTGGATAAATCGGAAAAAGAAATTGCCCAAATACGCGCTGATATCGTCAAAGAAATTGAAGAAAAAGAAGCCAAAGTTAGAAATTCTGAAAGACTCTCGAGAACTGAAAAGCACTATCAACTTGCCAAACTAAAAAAGAAGAAAAAGCGAGTGGATAGACAGCTAATAAGCTCAGCTGACGAAGATGATAATTTAGAGAATTGGAAGTCTGATGGTGCTAAGAAAGTCAAAATTGTACTAGAGAATGCGCATAAAAAGATAATAAAGCAGATAGAACAAGATTTTCGGATTGAAGGGATCTAGGTTTTTAAGGGAGCTAGGTTTAAGGGAGCTGGGTTTAAGGGAGCTGGGTTTAAGGGAGCTGGGTTTAAGAGTTCCAGGTTTAAGAGCTCTAGGTTCAAGGGATCTAGCTTCAAGGGATCTAGGTCGGACCATACTACTAGATTAAATGTAGGTCAGATCATGCCATTTATTTAAAGAGTTGGGGTAGAGTTAATTGGTTTGAACTCTACCCCCGCCATTCTAAGTCAAAACTCATTTAACCCACTCAAAAAACTTGGGCCAGCAATATATATTTAGATTCAGTTCTTACTCTCTTATTTATTTACCAACAGGCAAGGCCCAAATCCATCTGAAGTGGGGGATAGTACTTAATTCCCATGGTAGATCATTTCATCACATTGTATTTGCACTTCTCAATAGATATGATATAACATATCGCAAAATTGATATGGCATAGTAAAAAGAGTGAAGCGTGCAGAACTCAAAACAAGATAAGGCGTTGATTCAATCTGAATCCCTTTGCGTCGAAATTAAAGACACCCCGATACTAAAAGAGTTAAATTTTAGCGTTGCCAAAGGTGAAATCTATGCCTTGCTTGGCGGAAATGGGGCCGGTAAGTCCACCACGCTAAAAACGCTTCTAGGCTTTAATAAACCCAAAAGCGGAAGAGTAGTTATCGACGGTCTCGATGTTAGCTCGTCGCTTGAATCAATTCGAAGAAAAACCGCATACTTACCCGAGAACGCCACGCTTTACCCGCATCTGACGGCAAAAGAGAATGTCGAATATTTCTTGTCTCTCGCCGGCATAAATAAATCAGATGGTGATATTGAGAGGACATTTGAACTCGTCGCGCTACAAAAAGATGCTTGGGAGCGACAGCTGCAAACCTATTCGAAAGGGATGCGCCAAAAAACTGCTATTGCTTTGGCTATCCTGCGCGAGGCGCCCATTTTCCTACTCGATGAACCAACCTCTGGTTTAGATCCCGTTGCGATTGATGAATTTAATCAGCTAGTAACTGAATTAGCTTCAACCGGCGCAACTATTTTGATGGTGACTCATGATGTCTATGGTGCCTGTCAAGTGGCCGATCGAATAGGGCTACTCCGTAAAGGCGAATTGGTTGGCGAGTTTGAAGCAAACGATAACGAACGCATAGACACGGAGCTTGTTCACGCCGCGTTTGCCCAAAGGCAACCGTAATGAGCAGCAACTTGAAAGCACAGATATGGTGTGTCGCTAAAGATGAGCTGCGATATTGGTCTCGCTCTAAATTGGCTCTTTCTATTCTTACTATTGGCATAGTACTTACCTTGTCATCGGTGGTTGTGACTGCATTCAAAATGCACGAATTAAGCGAAGTTCGGCAGGCGATGCAAAACACGTCTGAAGAGGCGTTTATGGAACAGCCCGACAGACATCCGCATCGTATGGTGCATTACGGACACTATGCCTTCAGAGTACCTTCCCCCTTAAGCATGTTAGATCCCGGTGTGGATGCGTACACGGGAAATTCAATTTTTTTGGAAGGTCACCGACAAAACAGCGCAATGTTTGCTGATCAAAAGCAAAGTACCGGGCTAACCAAATTAGGTAGTTTGTCTCCAGCCTTTATCGTTCAAGTGATCGCTCCGCTGCTATTGATTTTGATTGGTTACAGTTCTGTAAGCCGTGAGCGTGAATCACAGACACTTTCGTTCTTATTGTCCCAAGGTACGTCAATATTTACACTTATCATTGGCAAAGGGCTGGCGTTATTTTTCGTGGTTTGTCTCATTTTATTACCGCTGGCCATTTCAGGATTGTTTGCGATTTCGCTAGGCGAAAGCCCATCCATTGTTATTGGCTTTTTCATTGCTTACATGCTGTACCTATTGGTGTGGGTATTCTTTGTTTTATTTTTCTCAACCATGTTTTCTAAAAAAAGCGAGAGCTTTACTGCATTAACTTTTGCCTGGATATTGTTTTGCATTGCTATGCCACGCATTGCCAGTACGACAGCTTCTGTTTCGGTTCCTTCTGCTGGAAAACTAGAGACCGATTTTGCAGTTATCGCTGCGTTACGCAAATTGGGCGATGGTCACAACGCCAACGATCCCGCGTTTACGAAATTAAAAACTTCTCTATTGCAGCAATATGGTGTCGATTCGATCGAAGAACTACCGATAAATTTCCGAGGGGCAGTTGCCAGTGCTTCTGAAGCGGAATTGACTGGTGTGCTCAATCAATTTGCCGAGCAACGTATGGAGCAAGAGTTACAACAAACGCTAATAGCACGTTCATTTGGATGGTTATCGCCAAAAGTTGCTATTCGCTCGCTATCGATGATCAGTGCCGGCACAAGCATAGAAACTCATCATCGTTTTATAAGAGAAACAGAAGATCTCAGATTTAGATTTGTGCAATCTCTCAATAAAGCCCACACCGAACAACTGAGTTACGTCGATGACATTAATCGTAGCAAGGGAGAGGAAGCTTGGAAAAAGGCGAGTGTGAGCGCGACAAATTGGCGAATGATACAGGGCTTTAAATTTAAAACTGATGACGCCGCAACGCGCTCATCAAGAAGCATAATAGCCTTTATGCAACTGTCTTTTTGGATAGTCATTTTATCTATGTTTATTGGTTTAATCGGGAGGCGCACAATATGAGCAGTCATCTTATACGAGAATGGCGCTTCATGTTGCGTCAAAGCTATGTGGTGGTTCTTCTATTATGTGGCTTTATAGTATCTTCGTTTTCTGTCATCACAGGCTTAAGCGAAATTGATGCACAAAAACAAACGATTGAACGTTTGAAACAAGCCGACGAAATTGACCGTGCGGAAGCGCAAGCGAAGCATGAAGACCCGGGATCACTCGCTTATTATAGTTTTCATCTTACTTACTCAGAACCATCTGACCTGGCTTTTGCTGCGCTGGGGGATCGAGATATCTACCCCTGGAAACATCGTATCCGAATGCTTGCTCTAGAAGGTCAGATTTATGAGAGCGATGCACAAAATCCAGAGCTTGCACAAGCAGGTAAAATAGATTTTGCTTTTGTTATTAGTGCGCTTTCACCGCTACTTCTTATTTTATTGTTTCATGATTTGTTCGCTAGCGAACGCACAAGCGGAAGGTATGATCTGCTTGTGACCACAACTGAGTCTCCTTACGCTTTGTGGGGGGCAAGAGTTGCGGCTCGCTTGATCGCGATATTTATCAGTTTGATATTACCTTTCTATGTTGGCGCTTTAATAAGCGACACGGCTATCGGTGACGTGTTGCTGTTGTCTTTATGGTGCTTAATCTATTTTGCATTTTGGATAACCTTGAGTCTCTTCGTCGGGAAAAAGGTAACCAGCGCGCCACGAGTTGCTTCTGTTTTAATTGGTTTCTGGGCACTTTTTACTTTCGTAATTCCTATTCTGGGAGATTTGGCGATCAATCAAAGTGTTCACTCGCCACAAGGGAGCGATATTTTACTCACCCAACGAGAAGCAGTGAATGATGCTTGGGATTTACCGGTAGAAACCACAATGGATGCTTTCGTTGCGACGCATCCCGAGTACAAAGATTTCACAGAGGTAAAAGGTGGGTTCGAATGGAAGTGGTATTACGCATTTCAACAAGTAGGGGATCAAGTTACTGGTTTGCTCTCTAAGGATTACCGAGATGCTGGATTAAAAAAGCACGAGCTTGCAGGCTACGTTACATTCCTCTCGCCACCGATGCTTATGCAGAAAAAAATGACAAGACTTGCAGAAACCGATGCGTTAGCAGCAATGGAGTATGAGACTCAAATCCGCGACTTTCACCAGTCTTTAAGAATGTTCTATTACCCATGGCTGTTTTCTCGCGACAAGTTTGATAAATCAAAACTAGATTTAATACCCCGTTTTGAAACGTCAAAAAATAACGGTCAATTTCCCGAACAAGTCGAGTCGATTTAAAGCTATTCAATATTTATAAACTAAAAAATCAAACAAGGTTCATTATAATGATTAATAAAAGGGGAGCTAGACCAACTTATCTAGCAGCCTTTCTTGCTAGCTCATTAGCGAGCACGGTACAAGCTGATACTAACGAAGAAGCGCATAGCGCGGAAACAGAAGGTGAAGACAAGCGCGTTGTTGTCATTGGTTCACGCCAAGCATACCAGGGTGAATTTGAGCCACTTGAAACACCACAATCGAACTTAAAAATTAGTTTAAGGGAATTAAAAAATGCAGGCGCTGTAGACTTATCGGATGCATTAGACTTGTCCAGCTCTGTTGCCAGACAAAATAATTTTGGTGGACTTTGGAACAGCTTTGCCGTGCGTGGTTTCGTTGGAGATGAAAATTTACCGAGTAACTATTTGGTTAACGGTTTTAATGCAGGTCGAGGTTTTGGTGGTTCTCGCGATTTATCTGGTATCGAATCTATTGAAGTTCTAAAAGGCCCTCGTGCAGCATTGTTTGGTCGAGGTGAGCCGGGCGGAACAATCAATCTGGTGACCAAGCGCCCAACATTCGATACAAGAGGTGAGTTCAGGCTTTCCGTTGGCAGCTTTGATACTTATCGAGTAGATGCAGATTACACTACTCCTGTGTCTGACTCCGTTGCTATTCGCATGGTTGGGTTTTATGAAGATGCTGATAGCTTCCGCGATACTGTTGAGTCTACAAAGCAAGGATTGAGCCCGTCAATCGCATGGGCACTGAGTGATAATAGTAAGTTAGTCTACGAGTTAGAATACAGTCACCAAGAAGTACCCTTTGATCGTGGCGTTATCGCCATCAACGGTGAACTCGGCCTTATCCCAGAAAGTCGCTTCCTAGGCGAGCCAGGTGATGGACCGATGGAAGCCGACGTACTTGGACATCAACTAGAGTTTCAACATGACTTTAACAAAGATTGGAGCGCTTTAATCGGTTTTAACTATCGAGATACTTCTTTAGAAGGGGCGGCTACTGAAACCGGATTCGGTGACGTGATTAATGGAGAGATAAATCGATTTCGCCGCACGCGAGATTATGACGCGACCTATCGTGTGTTTCGCGCTGAGCTAGCAGGTGTATTTGAGCTGGGCGGACTTCAACATCGTATGATCGTCGGTATGGACTCGGACAAGTTTGAAAATGACCAGATATTTTTGCGTGTTCGCGGCGATCAATATATCAACGTGTTTAACCCGGTTTACGGTGCTTACCCGCTGCCAACTCCTGGTCCGAATACTGACCGTGTTGAAATACAAGAGTCAGTTGGGATCTTTATACAGGATCAAATTAGCCTGACTGAGAGATTGGATATTCGTGTCGGTGTGAGGCATGACGACTACGATCAAGTACTCAATAATCGTAGAGCTGGTTCGGTAGCAATACAAACAGAAAAACGTTTAAGTCCTCAGTTTGGTGTGGTGTATGAAACAACTGATAACCTTTCGTTGTACGCCGCATACGGCGAAAACTTCCGTCCGTTGTCCGGTAGTGATGCTGACGGAAATGGATTTGAACCAAACCAGTCAACTTCCATGGAAGTTGGTGTTAAATTTACTTTAAAAGATGGCGATTTGTTTGGAACAGTTGCACTGTTTAAAGTTGAACAGGACAGTATACTTGTTGTAGACGACCCTGTTGCATTTACCTACGCAGCAATCGGTGAAGCTAGCAGCCAGGGGATTGAGTTTGATATGAGTGGCGAGCTTTCCGAAGATTTAAATCTTTGGGCGTCTTACACCTACGTTGACGCGCAAACTGAAAACCCGTTCTTTGATGCTAATTTTGGTTTTACGGTTGAGGCTGGAAGTCCACTCTTGAATATTCCGGAGCATCAATTAAACCTTCAGTTGATTAAATCAGCCGGGCTAAACGGCAAGCCATTCGAGTATGGAGGAGGCGTTCTATATGTAAGCGAAAGGAACGGTTTTTTCGGTACTGACTTTGAACTCCCTGGCTTTACGATTGCCCGAGTTTTTGCAAACTATGAAATCGATGACTCTCTGTTGATGCGATTCGAAGTTGATAACCTGTTCGACGAGACTTATTACGTGAATTCATTTGCAGATGTTTGGATCCAGCCAGGGAAACCCCAGAGTTTTAGAATATCGGCGACTTATAGTTTCTAAATTTACACTTAATTGCAATAAGCTCATAGCGCCAACGCGTTATGGGCTTTTTCTAAGCCTCCCTGTCCTTTTTGATAAGACTGTTTCTAAGTAGTTGTCCTTGTCAGGTGAAAAAATTACTATTTCAACCCTGAGTTAGCTGTCAATGGCGGGCTTCGCCCTTCGGATTATTGCGTTTAAGCGGGAGAGGTTCGGGATGGCGTGAAGTATCAATGCACTAGTACCCTGATAATCAGTAAATATCAGGCTAAAATGTGAATCCATCGCGGTTAATCGATATGCCATGTTTGGTATAATCAGCGGGTTAATTCTGCTGTGTGGCACTGTATAGTCAAGGTTCTCAAGGTCACCTGCTGTTTTGTGAATTGTAATAACCATTTTCTCAGTTGAATATGTTCAATCTAACAAGTCGTATTATCAACAGGCTCTTTATCGCTTCGTTGTTCCTTTTATTGTCTTCAAATTCTATAGCTAACACTGAACTATTAGGCAAAAACGATCAGCTCACAGTAAATTTTGAGGAGATTGATAACAATTGGTGGACAGGCTGGCCTAAATTATCGCAACAACAAAAAGCGGAGTGGTTAACTACCATTCGAGATAATCTTGATAGTAGTAAATCCGATATAGATTTCTCGAATGAGAGGCAAGAAAGTATCGTCTTAATTAACGACTTATTGATTTCTCTCGAAAAATTAGTCAATCACAAGAGCGAAAATCAACAGCTCGATTTACCCAGAGAATTAAACTTAGAATCCTGGATATCATTGTATCGGTCGACAAAGCGCTTAAATAATGAGCGGCAGCGACTGGAAGCGGAAAAAAAACAGCGAACTGATGCAATTAATTATATTCAGGCTCAACTGCAAGAGTTGAGTGTATTACACCGTGGTTTGGAGCCGGATTCTTTTGAACGAACTTCGAACGGAATCGCATTTTATGCCACTCAAATCAATATGCTTTATGCGCAAGAAAAGTTTTCAATTACCAATAAACAGCTTAATGCCGCACAAACTCGATTTAAAACCATTAATTCGCGACTCGCTCAAAGCGCGGAAGAAATTAACAGTGATCAAGAGTTTGATAAGAAACTAGAGCTACAAAAAGACGAACTAATAAAAACGACTAAAAAGCTTAAAAGTATGATGAACTCTTTACAGAGGCGAGCTTGGTCTTCGCTTCAAGGGGATAAGGAAATTGTTTTTCAGTTGTCTTTTCAGGAGGAAAAACTAAAACTAATTTCCGCAGAAAGTCAGCTGTTAGCGCTTGATATCTTGTACCACATTAGTCAGATTTTACAAGGCGCCGGACCTATCACCAAGCAGGAATGGGCTTCCGAAAAAGAGCGGTTGCTGCAAGAGTATGAATTGCTAAATTCCCAACTAGCGGCCTATCGAAAACAAGTGTTAGTCAGTGGTGATGCTGCCAATGATATGATTTACGCAAAAACCAGAAGAACTGTTTGGGAGTATTTGGAGTCAAATCAAAAGTTATCTAATGATTTAGACTCTAAGATCAGAGACGTCGATTTTTACCTTCAATCTTATCTGCAGTTTATTTCGCTGCAAAAAGGCTGGCTTTCGGAGCTGGGATTTGGATGGAGTTTGTGGAGCGAGAAAGCGGGTGATAGTTTTGATGACACAATTAATTTCACTCTGTTTACCATAAATGAGTACCCGGTAACTTTATTCGATTTCTTCAACGCAATTCTGGTAGTAGTGCTGAGTATTTTCTTTTCGAAAATTTTGAAAAGTGTTTTATACAAATTGGGACGAAAAAAATCAGTCAGTGAGTCGACAATTTTTAATGTCGGGCGCGTTTTACACTATGTAATTATCACTACCGCGATTTTAATCGCACTTTCAATATTAGGAATTGACTCATCCAAAATAGCGCTAATAGCCGGTGCATTATCTGTAGGTATTGGTTTTGGTTTACAAGCAATATTTAATAATTTTGTTTCAGGGTTGATATTACTATTTGAACGTCCATTGAGAGTCGGCGACCTGGTTGAGCTGGAGTCCGGCGTGAGGGGGCGAATTAAAGCGATAAACGTACGCTCCACTCAGTTAAAGACACGAGATAATATTGATCTATTGGTACCTAACTCCGAGTTCGTTAATTTCCGAGTCATTAACTACACATTTTCGGATCCCCTGCGCAGAATACACATCGCCTTTAGGACTGCTTTAGACAGCGATAAAGAAGAAGTTAAAAGGACGGTGATTGCAGCTGCCATGAAAATCGATTTTACCCAAAAAGATGATCAACACGCGCCAGACTTATGGTTAAAGGAAATTGGCGAGTTCAGTTTAAATTTCGAATTGATTGTTTGGGTAAATGCGAATAAATTGCCGGATAACGACGGCGTCGAAGCTGTCTATCTTTGGGAAGTAGAGTCCGCCTTACGAGAAGCGAATATTGCTATACCAATGCCTCAACAAGAAGTTTATTTGAAACGAAATGGTAAACAAAAATCCGAAAATCAAGAAGCGGACAAGCAACAAGTAGAAAGTATAATCAAACCAGTTGCCTCTCCATAATCTCAAATTATCGAGAGTCTGTTATCAGATAGTTTGTGATTAGAACGGTTATGGTTAGAAACGGTTATGGTTAGAAACGGTTATGGTTAGACAGTCCGTGATTAGAGAGTTTGTGACTAGACAGTCTGTGGTTAGTCCGACCGGGTGGGCAGCCCACTTGAATATGTTTATAGACAGGCCACCATATGTCGGCGGCCTATTTAAGAATTTACTCACCGTCCGCAGCACTAGCCACTCGGTCGTTTCCATCTTTCGATTGCAAACGTTCTTTAACTACCATGCCGACCAATCGATAAGCCAGCATCTGAATTTCTCCACGGCTTTTTTCTCCTTTTCCGTTGGTAAGGATAGCAATGGAAATATTATGATCTGGGACTAACATCAAAAAAGAATTAGCACCTGATGCGACGCCACCATGATGAATAACATCGACTTTATTATCTTTATCGACAATATGGCTGGTCTCATAATGACGCCAACCGAGTGTATAATACTGGGGAGGTTCACTGCCATCAAACATAGGCTGAACCGCAACCATTTCATCGAAGCTGGTACGTTCTAGCATTGTTCCATTCAATAGGGCTGCACCCAGGCGAACCAAATCTGTTGGCGTGGAAACTAAACCACCACCTGCGACTTTGTTCGATAGATTTTGCTCCGGCGTTATACCATAGAGGCCGCCGTCGGATGTATAAAACCCGGCAAGGTTAGAAGTATTCTTTAAAAGATGCTCGGCTTTGGTTTGAGACAATCCTAGTGGATCTGTCACCAGCTCAGCTATTAACTCTTCAAAAGGTTTACCACCCGCGGCTTGCATAACAGCACTTAACAAGGTGTACCCGTGAGTTGAGTATGAGAACCCCTGGCCAGGTACAAACAACAAGTCGTCGTCTCTAAACTGCGAGAGAGCTGCATTCACATCCGGATAGTGAACATTTGAGAGGCCATCGGTCGGCGGGAAATTCGTAAGGTCAAAGGCGTAGTGGCGAACACCGGCCATATGGTTGGCGAGCTGCCTGGCGGTCATCTCGGCTGAGTAACGTGGATAATCCGGAAGATAATTGTGGATCGGTGCATCGAGATCAATCATGCCTTTTTCAACCATACGCATCAGAGCGACAGCCGTTATCGGTTTTGAAACGCTGCCAACCCGGTATTGGGTTTTAACATTAGCAGCTTGTTCAGATTCGACTCTCGCCAGACCAACAGCGCCTGCCCATACCAGTTCACCGTCCAGCGTCATGGCACCTGATATAGATACTGATTGTAATTCTTCAGCTAAATCGACCATGCTTTGCTGGGCTTTTTTACCCCAATTATTTTCACCGCCCCCATTTTTACCGATTTTATTTTGGCTCAAAAGATTATCGGGAGTATTTAAATCAGCAAAATCCTGATGCGCTAAATGCTGTGCTGGCAGGGGGAGGTGAGGGCTTTCCCATTTCCAAACCCAATACTCAATCGCGCCTAAATAAATGCCGATTATTGCAACTGGCCCAGCGATCCACTTTAAAACCTTTTTCCAATTCACTAATGTTCTCCTCAATCTTTAATCCCAATTTACATCTCAAGCCGATGACTCTATATTGCTCGTATAATGAATATGCCGAATGCTCGGTATGAAACAATAAAAAATGGACGTATAACTCGGGAAGTTGATGAGTAGCTCAGATAAAATGACCAAAAGCGCAATGAGCGTTTGGCAATTTGCCCTTTTAATAACAATGGCTTATGCAGTCGGTTTGTTTATTACCCACTGCACAACCGCGGTTGAAACCATCTATTGGTCGGGTTATGAACTTCAAGTTTTGGATGAAGCCGGAGCATGGGTTGATAGTGATCGCATGCAAATTGGTACCGGTGAAACAATTCAGGACATTCGGTTTAACCTCGATATTGACGATTCTGATAAATGGAAGCGTCCCATTAGCTTAATGATTGGTGGTCCATTTTCTGCAGAAATATTTTGGGATGGAGAAAACATCGGCAATAAGGGCGCAGTAGGCGACACAATTGAAGAAGAAGCGGCAGGACCCATAGATTTTTCATCCTTCGTACCATCAAGATTATTAAAACCAGGTAATCACCAAATCCATCTCCGCCTCTCAACCCAGCACCTTTTAGCGCGTGATGATTCGGTTTTGCACTTTGTTTGGTTAGCCCCTTATCGCCAGGATGGACAACGTGACTTGCGATATTATGCGGTGCCCTTGATCATACTCAGTGGACTCATTGCTCTTAGCTTGCAAAGTTTTCGAATTGGTCGAAGTGCAGGCAACTCGATGCATATCGGATTAGGGCTGTTTGGATTTTGCATTATTGTTACCTTAATGTCGGAAGTATCACGTGCGGTTATTAATTATCCATACCACTATCATGAACTGCGGGGATTAATTGGCTGGTTTGGCAATATCGGTGCTGGTTTTGCTTTGATATACACGTGTTACCGTATAGTCGATTCAGGATTTGCAAAAATTCTGTTAGCGGCGGGTATTGCATTGGTTTTTGCGAGCTATTTTGTGCCGATGAATAGTGGTGACATGAGACTGGCGCAGGATTTTAGTTTACTGACGCTGGCACCATCACTGGTGTTCGCGATTTCGTTATTTAAAAAGCGAATCAGTTATCTTTCGACACTGCCCATATTTTGGTTAGCCTGCTTGACTTCGAATATACTCGCAATCGGCCTTTTTCTCGATAGCTTTCAATTTATTGCTTCTTTAATTCTCATTGGTGGTGCCTGGGTTTGGACTTATGTTGATTGCACTGAGCAAAATGAGTGTCAGACTACTGAGGAAGAAACTCAGCATTTCAAAATAAGGTCGGCAGGCGAAGAGAAAACAATCGCGGTAGCTGATTGTTACGCGCTTAAAGGAGAAGGAAACTTCACATCGGTGATGTTATTAGATGGCGACTCAGTTTTACATCAGGATGGGCTGGGCGCGATAATGAAAACTAATCCAGTAAATTTTGTCAGAGTTCACAAATCTTTTGCGGTTAATTTAAAAGAGGTTGAGACATTAAGATCAGCGGAAGGCAGCAAATATTGGTTGGAAATGACAAACAAGGAAACCATACCTGCTAGTCGTTACCGGGTAGCTGAATTGAGAGGTTTGCTTAGTTTACTTAAAAGGACTCAGGCATAGTTGATGCTCCCCATACTTTACCAAGATGAATATATTGTCGCTATTGATAAACCTTCAGGGTTACTAGTTCATCGTTCAATGATTGATAAACGTGAAACACGTTTCGCGCTGCAAATGACCCGAGATCAAATCGGTCAGTATGTTTATCCCGTACATCGTTTGGACAAGCCGACATCAGGGGTATTGTTGATGGCATTATCCTCAGAAATAGCCACTAAACTGACAGAGCAGTTCTCACGAAAACCACCTGTTCAAAAACAATCTGCTCAAAAAAAAGTCAGCAAAAAATATATTGCTTTAGTCAGAGGCTATACCTCAGAAGAGGGAACAATTGATTACGCTCTCAAAGAAGAGCTAGATAAAATGACCGATAAAAAAGCGCAGCAGGATAAGCCAGCGCAAGAAGCGATTACTCATTATAAAACTTTATGGCAGGGTGAAGTAGCAATTCCAGTTGGGCGTTATCCTACAGCCCGTTACTCGTTAGTAGCGTTAACTCCTGAAACCGGTCGGAAACATCAGCTGAGGCGACATATGAAGCATATATTTCACCCAATTGTTGGTGACACTACCCACGGCGATGGTAAGCATAATACGATGTTCAGAGAACAGTTTGGCTTAAGTCGATTGTTGCTTGTTGCAAAAGAGCTAACTTTCGAGCATCCAGTCACTAGTGAAGCCATTAAGCTATCAGCATCAGTAGGGAAGGAATTTGAAAGAGTTCTAGCCGGCCTGGGATGTTCAGTGAATTTAGAGAGGATTCTGAATCAAAAGTCCTAGACAAATAGTTCCGAATAAACCATACAGATCAATACATATTTCATTACAAGTGCTTTCTAACACTTGAAAATTAAATTAAGCTAATATCTTCAGTTAATTAATCTGGGAATTATTAAAGCGGTTAACTCCCTCCTCAAGAATATTAACAACCCATCAGGAGATTCCCTATGAATACAACTCGATATTATTTCGTGTTATTCATCATTACATTTGTAGCATTAGTCAGCCCTCCCATCTCTGCAAAAGGAAAACAAAAGGCCGTTCTAGTCACAGGATCCAGTTCGGGCATTGGGCTCAATATTACTAATCATTTAATTGAGAAGGGCTACTACGTTTATGCCGGTGCAAGAAAAGAAAGAGACTTAAAACGGCTTGATGCAATGGAAAATGTGTCATCGGTTAAACTTGATGTCACTAAACAAGACGAAATCGATGCAGCGGTTAAGTTTGTTAGATCTCAAGGACGGGGCTTGTTTGCTGTGGTTAACAATGCCGGTGTTGGTACATTTACGCCCATGTCTACATTTCCTGACGATGAAATTATCTGGATGCACGATGTTAATGTGATGGGGCCTCACCGAATTAACAAGGCATTCTTGCCATTATTAAAAGAAAGCAAAGGTCGTACGACCACAATCG
>JAPHTP010000150.1 GCA_026196875.1 Kangiellaceae bacterium | reverse complement strand
TGGAATTTGATAATTGACTCAATACTTTACTCAAAAACTCTTCTACCCTAGGATTGGTATTCTTTAACTTAGGTATACTTCCTGATAGAACAGCATCTTCTACCGCTTCCTCTACTAGCATATCGACATGAATACGCGTCAAAGACCAATTTAAATCAAAGCTCTCTTCTGATCGCTCAAGCGTATTAAAAACAGTATCAAAACCAATCTCTTCTGACTGTTCTCGAATGACCGAGTCGACAAAGAGTAGTTTCACAATCAACTCATGATCTGTTGGCAATAAAACGCCTTTGTCAAACTCATTTCCAGACCACATAACTTCATCAACAACGTCTGATAAACCACTTTCACTAAGATCTTGAATACTTTGAATCAAACTGTCGCGCGGTCTAATCAAATAATATCCTACATGCTTCATACTTTTTACTCTACGGTTTCAAACTCGGTTCCATAGCACTAAAAATGCTATTCATAGTTGGGCTATTTACAAATTTCTTCGAATAGCTATTTCGATAATAAGAAGGAAAAGGACACCCGTCTAATTAATAATACAAAGACTACCAAGCGGCGTGCACGAAACAGTTTGGAACAACTTACCTTTTATTTTTTGCTCCAACCACTGTCGCCATTTATCTACGTCATAGCCAAAATCTTTTCCTGTAAAGCGTTTGCGTTTTTCATATGCTTCTTCTTTTGGTATATAGTTCTTTGAACTTTCTGGAAAACGCCCAGCCATATTTTCAATAAAAAGTTCTTCCGGCGTTATTTTCATCGTCTCGAATAATCCTGCATTATTTTAATCCAATCAGCTTGATAACGAATTGATTCTAACCTTTCCTGAGGAGTAACACTCCCTAAGTATCTTTCCGCTTGCGTTAATGCTCGTTTTTCTACCAACACTTCGATCCTAAAAAATAAGCAAAAGGACAACCATCTACTTAATAATACAAAGACTACTTTATTGCGTTAGAAGTTAAAAGTAGTTTTCTGCAGAAGTTGATTTGAATAAAGAAAATTTCGAGACTAAACGAAGAGGCATCAATTGTTCTCTCACATCAAATAAACCAACGCTTAATCGTAGACCTTAGCAAAGCTAAACCCAGGAGATTAGACTAAGTAGAATACTTAATACTATCCGTAAAGTTGTCTGGCGATGCTTTTTCCTCGAACATACTTCGCGCCTTTGCTTTTAAGATAGTGAGTTAACTGAGTCGGCGAACCGATGACAGAAAGACCAGATAAGTCGTCTTCCCTTTTTAGCAAACGGATGAATGACTCACTATTTAAATTCAGCCTTTCTAAAACTGGCGGAATATGTTGCTCAATGTAGCCTCGCTTGTTCGGCAGAATTAACCTTCTCAACCAATCGACTAATTGCACGTAATCGGTTTGCGTAAATTGAATAGCATTTTTATGTTTTTGCTTTGACTGCCTCAATTTTATCAGCGGAATGGGAAGTTGATGTACAGTTGTCTTCTCTATTAGCTTTACGCGCAAGATATTCGTTCAGTCCTCGCATAAACCAGGAGATATCAGTTAACCGTTCTCGCCATTCTTCGATGAGCGCTTGGGCGACTTGAGCAATACCATCAGCTTGAGAGTTCTTTTGATATTGTTTGACGACCTCTGGAATTTTATAGAGTCTTTTCCAACGTCTAATAACATTGGCTTCGCTCCAATCATTCGCTTGCTCAACATCCACTCTGAGGACTATATGATAGTGATTGGACATAATCGCATAGCTGGCGACTTCGATGGCAAAAGACTTAACTTGGTAAGCGATTCGCTCAACTATCCATTCTCGGCGATGTTCATAGTTTTGCTTCACCGCATAAGAATGCACGGCGTACACAGCGGGATATACAATGATAGTAAGTTGTCGACTCTAAATCGATTAAGCTTCCACGTGCGCGAGTCATAGCTGAAAATCCTTTTCAAGCTTCACATAAAACAAGACTACTCATATAAGTAGTCTTAGTCAAATCAATTTTGAAGAATCCGATTAATTCATTATGGGTGTCCCCTGTTTTT
>JAPHTP010000105.1 GCA_026196875.1 Kangiellaceae bacterium | reverse complement strand
CGCCCGATTCGCTTTTTGGTCGCCCCAGTGAATGCCCCCGCTTCAGCGCCAAATAGCTCTGCTTCGAGAAGGTCTAAAGGGAGAGCACCGACGTTAACGCGTACAAAAGGTTTTTCTTTTACACTAGAATTGGCTTGAATTATCTCAGCTATTTTTTCTTTTCCGCAGCCGTTTGGGCCGGTGATTAATACTGGGATGTCTGAATGAGCAATTTGTGCCGCCATACTGATAGTTTGCACCATCGATTGGCTATTGAATATGGTGCCGCATAAATCGTATTTTTGCGCTAGTGCTTCAACCTGTGAGTTGGATTGTTGGATTAAATTGTTAGTTTGCTTTCTTAGGGCGCCCAATTCCATTAAGTTTTTAACCGTAGTAACCAGTTTGGTATCGTCCCACGGCTTGGTTAAGTAATCTGCAGCACCCTGTTTAACCAGGTCAACGGCCATTTCCAAGTTACCCCAAGCTGTTAGCAAAATAACCGGTAAATCCGGATAGCTGGCATGAATTTTCTCAAATAATGTTTTTCCTTCCAGGCCTGAAGTTGTGTCTTCTGTGAAGTTCATATCCTGTATAACAAGGTCGACATTATGATTTTGTAAAAAAAGCATGCCCTGTTCCGGGGAATCTGCGTGCAACGTTTTAATATCGTAAATTGAAAATAAGACATCCAGCGCAATAGCGATACTTGGATTATCATCGATAATTAGGATTTGATTCATTGGACTTCTGATTTGACCTAGTAATTTGGTTCGATAATTTGATTCAGTTATTTGATTCAGTAATCTGACTTTGATCTTAATTTAGCAAATGGTGTTCTAAAGTACACAAAACTTTATGTACGCTCGCTATCAACTCATGGTTACAATTGTATTGTAAGTAAGACCAAAGACGAATGCCACTTCTTCTGTCTTTGGTCTTTACTGGAGTCAAGCTTCGGCAAATCTCATTACAAGACTAAGTGGTTTGTGTCGCTATCGTCGGCGAAATGTTGGCCGCTTTGCGAGCTGGCCACCACACAGACAAAATCCCTAAAGTTAACATCAAGCCAATGCCGATAGGAAAATATTGCCAGTCGATGGGGGTTGCACTATATTTTTCAACAAGAACCATATTTAGACCGATACAAATAATACACCCTATAGTTAAACCGATAGAGGTGAGTAGAATATTTTCAGTTATAAAGTATTTTTGAATATCCGATTTTTGAGCACCTAAAGCTCGTCTGGTTCCGATTTGTTTAGTGCGTTGGTTAACATTAAAACTAACGATCCCAACAATTCCAAGCGCTGTAATAATGATGAGTAAAATGCTTACCGTCCATAGTATTTTGGTCATTGCATTGTCGCCAGAGTAACTCGACGCTTTAAGCTCCTCCATACTGTTGATCGATGTAATTACGCGCTGATTATTTCGCTTAATGAGTTTATCTTCTACTTCAGCAAGTATTCGATTTAGGTCTTGTGTGGTCTTAACTCGAATCAACACTCGGTGAAACCGGTTTAATCTCACAATTGGAAAAAGCATATTATCAAAAAGAATCGGGTGATGAACCCAGGAACCGGCCTGTCTCTCGATGATGCCAACAATCGTTGGCTGTAGATCTCCACCAAGATAAACTTTTTTACCCAGGGCATCACCTTCGGGAAATAGTTTATCGGCAAGCGATTTAGTGATAATAGTTACTTTGGCATTAGCCCGTGCAGCGGTATATTCCACTTCTTCTGCGGTAAAATTTCGACCTTCTATAATTTTAACTCCGAGTGTATTAATAATATGATTGTCAGCCATAAAAAAACCGGCGCCAAAATTTTCGAATTTGTCAAATTGCTCTTGCGATGCCGCCACGCTACTAGAGTCGCCACTTCCACTTAGCGGAACTTGATTTATTACTACCGCATCCTCTACACCTGGAGTATTTCTTAGCATCTCAAGATCTGCGTGAATATTTTGTTTGAAATTATAGTTTTCGTCGATAGCATTAATATTTAACGAAAGTAAATGGGCTTCATCGATGCCTGTCGCTCTGCCCATCATATCTAGCCGCTGTTTTACTATGGCGATTGAATTCACGACTACCGCGAAAGTGATCGCGATTTGGAGAAGGATCAGTAAGGTTCGACTTTTTTGTCTGGAAAGCGCACTTAAGATAGGTCTTATTTCCAACATGATTTTCTCCTATTGAATTTTTAAATAAATAGATGGATTTGTGCGACAAATTTTCCATGCGGGGTAGAGCCCTGCTACCACACTTGAACCTATAGCAATTAGGATTGCTAGGACGACTAAAGTCATATCCATGTAAACCAGTTGATGGTAGTTAGCATAAAGTTGTTTTATCCCCCACAGTCCAAGTTGACCAAGCAATAATCCTAATGTCCCTCCGGCCAAACCAATTAGCCCAACGTCTACTAGATGCTGAACGAATATTTCTCCCTGGCTTGCACCGAGTGCTCGTCGCACACCGACTTCCGGGGCTCGACGGAGAAATTTAGCAAGTAGCAAACCAATAGTATTGATTAAGCACACTGCAAGAAACATGAAGGCTAGTCCAACCAAAATCGTATTGTCGTCGGAAACCACATTGTTATAGTCCATCCATTCGACAACATCTTTTAAACTTCCGCCGGCATTTTCGTGTTCAAATCGGCCTAATTGTTTTTGTTGCTCTACGTATCCCTCTAGCCACGCCTGGAACTTTTCTTTTTGCTGTGGTGATTCCAATTCAACCCAAAACTGGTTCCACATTTGTTCGGAATTGAGTTTGTCCTGATAAGTGTTTATGGTTTCAGTTTTCCATCCATTGTTATTTCCCCAGCTGGGTAGCTCCAATACAGGTAATAATGAAAACGGCACGAATATTTGTTGAGTATCCCCGAAGTGGTTGTTGTTTAGATCGTAGTAATGAATCGCAGGTTGCCAATCATCAATTACTCCAACAACAGTGTATAGGTTAGAGTTTAAGTTGACTTGCTTTCCTACACTGTTTTCACCTTTAAATAGTCGATCATTAATTTCCTTGCCTAGGACAACTACTTGTTTGGCTTTCGTATCGACAGAGCTTTCCCAGGCGCCTCCGTAGATAAATGGGACTTTAAACATAGCGAAAAAGTCGCTGTCTATAGCGCGTGCTGTTTCCATAAAAGGCGAACTGTCAGACGAGCTTGGAATTACAGAGTAGCCTGTTTGGAGACTTCGAGTTTTCCGGTTCGGAATTTCCGAGCGAGAAAGATTCATAGCATCTTGATAGGTCACTTGATATGGGTAGCCATCTGCGCTTCGAGGGTTACTCCTATCTTTTCCATAGGTATATAATTGTACGTGAAATAGTTGGTGGCTTTTCTCCGGGATTGGATCTTTTCCCATCAGGTAATTAACCGTTAGCACAGTCATGGTTACACTGATGCCCAACCCAATAGCCAATACCATTAATGCGGTAAGCATCGGAGTTCGTTTAACGCTAAGCCAAGATAACATTAAATAATATTTAAACATCATTTGCTCCTGCTCTAGGCTTCTGCCACTTCTAATACTGGTTGCAAGTCTTGGTAATCACTGACTTGTCCATCGACAATATGTATATTTCTGTGGGCTCGACGGGCGAGTTCCGAGTCGTGGGTAACCATAATAATGGTAGTACCTTGCTGGTTTATTTCTTCAAGCAGCTGCATTACTTGCCTTGCCATTAAGGAATCCAAATTTCCGGTTGGTTCATCTGCCAATAAAAAACGAGGTTCTCCGGCAAGTGCTCGGGCAATCGCTACTCTTTGTTGTTGGCCGCCCGAAAGTTGTGAAGGCAAGTGTTTTAATCGCGCAGACAGACCGACTCTCTCCAGAGCGTTTTCTATGCGCTGTTTTCTTTCTTTGCTGCTAAAGCCGCGGTAGCGTAAAGGAACATCTACATTGTCAAAAAGATTAAGGTCTGGGATCAGGTTAAAGCTTTGGAAAATAAACCCAATTTTTTCATTTCTCAATCTCGATCGTTGTTTGTCATTTAAACCTTTTACATCTTGACCATCGAGCATGTATGTTCCTCCGTCAAAGGTTTCTAACATGCCTGTGATATTCAGAAACGTCGTTTTACCAGAACCGGAAGGACCTGTCACCGCGACAAACTCTCCCTCTTCAACTTGTAAACTAAAATCCCTGAGTGCGTGAGTTTCGACTAAATCAGTGCGAAAAACTTTTTTAATATTATTCATTTGTAACATGTTAGTTTCCTCTTAAGTCCAAATATTAATTCTTAATAATTCGATTAGTTCAGGATCAAGGTTTCGGCTTCTCTTACAAAGTCGGTATTTGAAATAATGATCTCCTGGCCTTCGGCTAATCCCGAGATAATTTCAATTTTATTAACGCTTCTCGAACCCAAAGTAATATCTCTTAAAGTTGCGATACCACTGTCAATAACAAAGGCCTTCCTGCCGCCATGGTGTTGGACGAAAGAGCCCCTAGGAACATAAAGCACATCTGTTTTCTGGTCGATTATTACCCTTCCTGATACGCGTTGATTTTGTTTAATTCCTGGAGGGGGCTGAATAGAAAATGCCAATCGGCCTTTAACCACATTGTTGGTTACTTCAGGTGATATGGTCGCAATTTGTGCTTCATATTCTTGGCCGTTGTAGGTCACCATTGCTAGCATACCGATACCTAACTCGTCGGCGTAAGCTTCAGGAATATCGATTTCTACCTGAAATGCAGATAGATCGACAACCGTCATCAAGGGTTGATTAAGAGAAACAGCAGCTTTTTGGTCGACCGACCACGAACCAACAATTCCGGATACGGGGGCCAATATTTTTAACTCGCCAACTAAGCGCTGGGTATTTTCAACTTGGAGTTTATATTGGCTATGTTCGAACTCGAGCGTTTTTAATTCAAATGCAAGATTTTCTTTTTCTAATTCAGCTTGTTCCACCGCAAACTGATACTTCAACTGCGAACGCTTTAAGTCGTCTATAGCTTTCTCATAATCAAGCTGGCTAATGGCTTTAATTTTTATGGATTGCTCAGCGCGTCGCATTTCTCTTTTAGCCGCTTCTAACACGACTTTTTCCAGTTGTACTTGCTGGCGACTTTTCATTTTTGACTGCTTTGCTTCTATTCCTTTGCGTTCTAATTCTATTCCTAAACTAGCTAATTTTGCTTGTTCCTGCTTTAAACGATTGGTCAGTTCTGGGCTATTGACCGCGGCGATTTGTTGGCCCTTTTTAACTGCGTCCCCAGGATTTGCCATTAAAGTAACGGTGCCGATCGCCGGGGCATAAAGTTTTGGGCTGTTGGCGGCTACAATACTACCTTGCATGGCTAAATCCCGGATAAACTCACCGCGGATCACTGTGGCCGTTCTAATTCTTGAAGGATCCACCGAAACATCCGCTCGTGACCATTTTGCTACGCTTGGGTATGCAAGGCTCAGACAAATGATCAAACCAACAATCGGGAGGCCAAGTTTTAACCATTTTTTTGTCTTATTTTGAGGTTCTAAAATGACGTCCTGTGATGACGTGTCACGAATCATTAGGTTGCTCCGGTTAAATCAAATTTACGGCTACGAATTGTCAGTTGAGTTTTTTGCAAGCCGTCCTACCTGTGTTACCTAGGGATATAGCAGACACCGTGCCAATTATTTTTGTATTTGTAACTCATTGAAAAATAAGGAATTAGTTGTTTCGAAAGTTTAGAGTATCAAAGTTTTTGTGGACTTGGACATTGTCCGAATTAAATCGCGGACAGTTGCGGACAATACTTAATCTACGGGTTTAAACTAGTTTATTGATTGGTTAAATTGAATATTCGAACCAAAAGAGCTAAGTCACTATGGCGCTTACTGATGGTAATTTGCGCCAGTGTTGGATATCGCGTTCCGAAATTCAAATTTAAGATATTGCTTACATAAATGGGGGAATATTTCCCTGCACTTTTTCTCATTTTGATAGTATTATTGTCTGCGTCTGTTGGAAAAGGGAATTTGTCATGAGCCGGGCAGTCCATCGAAAATCTGATCCTTTAAATGTTAACTTTGAAAAATCACATCGATTTGTGGTGAATGATCGTGGTGTCTATTATAAAGTTCGCGGCGGACGATTAAATGGTCCATTTGAATCTGAGAAAGAAGCTCAAGATGATCTGGATGTCTTCAAACAAGTGATCTTGATTGAAGAGGAACTGGATACTGAAAATATTCGAATTTTTTCTTAAGTTTCAAGTAGCCATTTAGATTCTTTACCCTTTCTAATCTTGTTAGTTTCTAATAACCGTATCTAGTTACAGTACCGAGCTAATATCAATTACACAGCGATTAAGGATTATTGCTGCAGTTACAATGGAGAGTGTGATAATGAAACTTTGTGCGCTGGTCATCGGCCATAAGAAAAATTCTCCTGGTGCGAGTAATGCTAACTTTGCCACTACCGAATTTGACTTTAATGAGAAGTTGGCGATCGATATCGAAAAGCAACTTACTCATGTTGCGGTACAAAGAGTCTACAGAAGAACTTATCGTCTTTTACCTGATGATATTAACCAGTTAGATCCTGATTTCATCATTAGCCTACATTGCAATGCGTTTAATCAAGCAACATCCGGCACAGAAGTTCTTTATTATTACCGTTCACAAAAAGGTAAGCAGATGGCGATTGAACTTCAATCCGCATTGGTACGGGTATTAAAGTTAGAGGATCGTGGTATTAAAAGTAAGAAGTCAGAAGATCGCGGCGGATTCCTACTCAAGTATACTAGCGCTCCATGTGTAATTGTTGAACCTTTCTTTATCGACAACGATTTGGATTTAGAGACAGCTCAAAAGAACTACTTTGAACTAGTGACTGCATACTGTGAAGCTATTTCTGAGATAGCTAGCCAAATAGATTATTATTGATTCTGATTAAGCGCAGAGCCTAAGTTAAAGTCGATTTGATTTGGATTTGAAACAGACTTCAACGTAAAAATCTCCAGCGTCGGTAGAAAAAGGAATAATGATGACTCCCCCAGAATGATCTATATGAGAAATTTTCTGACCTCGGCCTCTGATAACCGTCGGGGTAGCCATATCGAAATCGTAGCCTTTACCTTCCAGGATTTTTTTTGCACCACCGGTAACCATATTAGTTAATTCGCCTACGAGATCTGCTACCTCATCGTCTATCTCGGCGAATTTTTCGCCTAACATATTTTCCGCAATATGCAGAATAACCGGTTCAGGAAAGGACAATGCAAGAGTTCCCATCGCTTGTGGAGATGACATAGGGATGATTCCAGTTACATCACCCGGTGGTAGATCGTTTGTTTTTAACGATGGTCCGCTAGCAACTGGCGCTAGACTGGCCATGGTTACCAACACGTTAGACATCGAGGACAAAAATGGATTAATAAAATCGACGTTCAATCTAGATATCTCCAGAAAGCTAAGATTTTGTCATTAAAGTGTAGACCTTAAATGTTAGGGAATCCAAGCGCTTAGTTAAATATATTGATGATTGAGATTTGTTGCGGTGGCTGGATTCTTCAAATCTGTACCTTATGAACTTTTGTTGCGTTTGGCCAATAGTTACATATATGTCGCGATTGAATTCAACTCAAAAGCCTGTTTATATTTAGACTAGGATTTGACTCACTTTTTTAAGACCTTGCTCAAAACGATCAATGTCCGAATCGGTAGTGTACATTCCAACCGAAACTCGAACACATTGTTTTACCCCAATCGCACTTAAGCAAGGTTGAGCACAATGATGTCCGGCTCTGACTGCAATATTTTGATCCGCAAGTACGCTAGCAATATCATGCGAGTGAAATTGAGGACTCACAAATGAAACCAGGCTGTTACTCTGTTTATCCGAAACCACTCGGTAATTTTGAGATTCGATAACCTGAATCAGTTTTTCGGTCAACTGTCTTTCTAGTAGAAAAATTGCTTCTCTATCCTGTTGGAAGAAAAACTCTAGTGCGGCGACGAGCCCTGCAATGCCAAGCATATTAGGAGTACCTGCTTCAAACTGGGTTATATCGTCGGTTAAATTGTAGCCGTTAGGCTTGACCCGAGTAACTATTCCACCTCCAAGCAAAAGTGGTGACAAGGATTTAGGTTGCTTTACGTATAGGGCTCCAATCCCAGTTGGTCCATAAATTTTATGACCCGATAATGCGTAGAAGTCACAGCTTAGTTCACGTAAGTCAACGAGCTGATGAGCTATAGCTTGAGCACCATCGATTAAGGTTGGCACATTAAATTTTTGTGCTGTTTCTGTAAGCATGGCAACCGGATTTGTCGTTCCCAACACATTGCTGTTATGGCTAAATGCAAACAGAGCGCAATTATTGGCAAGCTTTTCCTCTAAATCATTTAAATCCAAATAGCCCTGTTCAGTTATGCCTATAAAGTCCAGTTTAGCACCAGTTTGTTCGCACAACCTTTGCCATGGAAGAAGGTTTGCGTGGTGCTCCATTAACGTTGTTAGTAAAGTTTGACCTGGTTCAATCTTGTTTCGAAAGCTATTTGCGACCAGGTTAATTGACTCTGTCGTACTTTTGGTCAAAAGGATATTTTTTGATCGCGTATTGAGCAAATGAGCTAGTTTTTCTCGACACTGAAATAACAGAGATTCCGCTTTTTCGCTGAATGGGTACATACCCCGGTGGGCATTTCCATGCCCTTCGCTCAGGTATTTTGAAATTGAATCTATGACTCTTTGAGGAACCTGACAGCTTGAGGCCGAATCCAGGTAAACTGTTTCATCATTTTGTAGTGCAGGAAAATAACTCTTTAACGTTTGTTCCATTCCGGTTTAGCCTCTATGGGAGATCCCAGTCACTGCATTAAGCAACATATTAAACCAAATTACGCCTGTCACAGAAACTAAGTTTCGCTAAGGAGGAAAAATACTCGATTAAATAATATTAGTATTTTCAATCGAACAGTCCTAACTTAAAACTTCTTAGGTGTTGCTAAGTACTTCTGGCCTTTAGCCTGCTTATGTTGATTCGCGAATTTAAACGGTTTGCAATCGTATGTTCAAAAAGTTTTGCTATTTGGTTTTGAAAACGGATAAAGAAAGCCGGATGACTAAGCCTGATATTGGTCGTAATATCAATGCCATTTGGTCTCCAGACGGTAAGAAGATTGAGTTTTTCTCGGATCGTGAAGAAAAAGGGAAAAAATGAGTAATTTATAACGGACTCGCATTTTCGTCATATCAGGAAAATAGCAGGTGACGGCTTGAGACAGAACTTTCTTGGAGAAAAATACGGCGAAGCGAAAGGTCTCCTTGGATAAGATAGAAAAACTAAAACAGTATATTACAATGAGCTCATGGTAGTGCATGAATTTTCGTTGATAAAATAAAACAGAAATAAGACAAACTCTTCCTGGTCTGATGGCTTTGTTTAACGCTTAGCATGGTTACAAAAAACTACAAAATAAAACTGTGAATATTTACCCCTCGCTGATGTTTGACAAGTACGAATTTATTCGTTTATTGTCTCTGCAACAAAACGAATTATGTCCATTTGGAACATTTCGAATAACTAATCAAACAACCAACTAAACAATTATGGGATAAGTAAATGAAACAATTAGTTTTAGCGTTTTTGGTAAGCTTTTCTTTGTCTGCACTAGCAAGCTCAGAAGTATCAGAAAGTGAGTCTGCGGGCGCGGTTAAAGCACAGCAAGTGCAAACTGAAGGGGAAGCTAAATCAGAAAGCACTCCACAAAAGGCTGCAAAAAAGGAAAAAACAAAAAGTAAAAAGAAGAAACGTTCTAGACGTGACTGTGGCGGCCGAACTGGGTCTCGAATGAAGCGTTGCTAAGCGTGTACTGCCAGGCTTTTCAACAAATGCTCTAGAAAAAAATAAGCTTCATACCAAACTTTTCTAAGGTTTCTCTCGACATAGTTTTCAAATAGTGGCTTGGTCTTTAAGTTGAGACTAAGTCTTCAGTTTGAAATTATTTTGGAGAAACCTTATGAGCCAAACTAAAAGAGAATCTAATAAAAACTCTCTAACAATAGGCTTGGTAGTCTTACTTTCAATGGTTACGCTATCAGTCAATCAGCTTTCTGCAACAGAATCTTCTGAAACCGTAAAACAATCCTCCCGAATCAGCATTCTTCAATCTGGGGACCAATATACTCGTACCTATGTAGTAAATGGCAAGCGTTTTACCTGGAGTGATTTAACTACTGAGCAAAGGGAAACCATCAGCAAGTTAGAAAAAGAGATCGAAAATGCTGAGCGGAATCTGATGGTGAGTGAAAGGCAGCTAGAAGCGATTGAGAAAATCCTAGAGGTTAAGGCTGATAAACTTGAAGAGGTTACGGAAAAACTGGAGGAAATCGAAAAATTAAGAATGACCGAAAGCATATCCGTTGCGGAGTTGGAGAAATTCGCCTTAAAGAAGGAGAAGCAAGCGTTAGAGATAGCTGAAGTAATGCGAGAAAAAGAAGTTGAAATGCGAGAGTTTGAAGAAAAGATACGCCAGCTTGATATTATAGATACAACTGAAATTGACGAAGTTGCTGAAAGGCTCGACGCTTTGCTTGTTGAAATTGCAGGAACTATTGAATAGTCGCTTACCATGCATTGTCTATTCGATAACGGATCTCAATGTTGAGAGTTCTAATTTTTATTTCCGATGTATGGGCCCTGGCATTTGCTCCAGTTTGTTTTTACTGGAGCATCAGAACTATGTCGCTAGAACCATTCAAAGTTGGGTTGCTATTTTTAGTTGCCCTTAGGCTCCTCATCTTCATATTACAAAAATCCCGAAAAGTTGCGTAATTTACAAGCCTGGTTTATTTACTAGTACCTTAAATCGTTCCTCTTTTTGTAATAATGCGAAAACGAGTTCGATGTTGATTTCAAGAACTTCCTGCTCACTATTTTGCTCTGGTGCTTCTATATATCCGGCACTTGTATATCCAGTGCTTTGCTCTTCTAGCCTACGAACGCCAACATTTCCGCTTTGTTATAGACTGCAAACTTCTCTCACGCAACGTCCAGCAAATACTCAATGGCAAGTGGTATTCTGCCTGGTAGCAGTTTTGGCTCAATAATAGCGCTTAAAACAGGCCTAAATTCCATATTTTTCTTGTTATTCCCTAATTCATCCCCATGAATGTCCTCTATAGCCGCAATGATTAGAGTTTGTCGAAGATTTGCGGTAGTTTTGCGCCTGTGAAAAAGGTACAATTCCGCGGTTCATTTATAGATAAAGCGATAAAAATCGACTAATTTGGAGTGATTGCTTAGATTTTGGTCAAAATTTGCTGTTTAAAAGCTAATTTAAATCACGTATATCTCCAGTTAAAACTAAATAAATTTAATAAAAATTAGGAAGTTAGCCTCCATGTTTGGAAATATCCTAACCAAGATATTTGGAAGTAGAAACCAGCGCGTAGTTAAGCAATTGAATAAGCGTGTGTTACGTATTAGTGCGTTGGAAGAAGAGATTTCAAAGCTAAGTGATGAAGAACTCAGACAGTCTACTGAAAAGTTCAGAGAGCGTTTGAATGCTGGTGAAACTCTCGACGACATTCTAAATGAAGCCTTTGCGGTAGTCCGCGAGGCAGGTAAACGATTCCTAAATATGCGTCACTTCGACGTACAGCTTATCGGTGGCATGGTGCTTAATGAAGGCAAAATTGCCGAAATGCGTACCGGTGAGGGTAAAACTCTTGTTGCGACTTTAGCTGCTTACCTCAATGCTTTAACAGGCAAAGGTGTGCATATCATTACCGTCAATGACTACCTTGCGCAACGTGACTCAGATTGGATGGGGCCATTGTATGAGGCTTTAGGTCTTTCTGTAGGCGTTATTCTTTCCGGGCAAGATACTGAAACTAAGCGAGCTGCTTATGCTTGCGATATTACTTTTGGTACCAACAACGAGTTCGGATTTGACTATCTTCGCGACAACATGGCGTTTTCTACTGAAGATAAAGTCCAAAGAGAATTACACTACGCGATTATCGATGAGGTTGACTCCATTTTAATCGACGAAGCCCGAACGCCTTTGATTATTTCTGGTGCGGTGGAAGATAGCTCAGAACTGTATCGCCAAATTGATAAGTTGATCCCATCACTTGAAAAACAAGCAGATGATGAAGATCAGCAAAGCGGTGATTACTCTGTTGATGAGAAGTCCAAGCAGGTCCACTTAAGTGAGAAAGGACAGGAAAAAGTAGAAGAACTTTTAATTGGTGCTGGTTTGCTCGCAGACAATGCATCTCTGTATAGTGCTAGCTCAATTTCTCTGCTTCACCATATTAACGCAGCATTGCGTGCCCACGTATTGTTCAAGAAAGATGTCGATTACATTGTTAAAGATAACGAAGTTGTAATTGTAGACGAGCATACCGGTCGTACAATGCCGGGTCGCCGTTGGTCAGACGGATTGCACCAAGCGGTTGAAGCCAAAGAAGGCGTCAACATTCAAAATGAAAATCAAACTTTAGCCTCTATTACTTTCCAGAATTTATTCCGTTTATACGAAAAGTTATCAGGTATGACCGGTACCGCTGATACTGAAGCTTTCGAATTAAATCAAATCTATGGTTTGGAAGTAATCGTTATTCCAACTAACAAACCTATGCTGCGCTTAGATCATGGTGATTTAATTTTCCTGACCAAGCAAGAAAAGTATATGGCGATTATTGATGAAATCGATGAGCGTACTGCAAACGGTCAGCCTGTTTTAGTTGGTACAGCATCGGTAGAGTCGTCCGAAATTCTCTCTAACGTATTAAAGCAAAGAAAAATTAAGCATCAGGTATTAAACGCAAAATTTCATGCTAAGGAAGCTGACATTATTGCTCAGGCAGGTCAGCCTGGAACGGTAACCATTGCGACTAATATGGCCGGACGTGGTACTGACATTGTTTTAGGCGGTAATTTAAAGGCTGATTTAGCGGCACTCAAGAACCCGACGGAAGAGCAGGTAGCTAAGTTAACCGCCGAGTGGGAAGAGAGGCATAGTAAAGTGCTGGAAGCCGGTGGTTTAGCTATTATCGGTACTGAGCGTCATGAGTCTCGTCGTATCGACAATCAGTTGCGTGGTCGTGCAGGTCGCCAGGGGGACGCAGGAAGCAGCCGATTCTATTTATCATTAGAAGACGATTTGATGCGTATATTTGCCTCTGATCGCATGGCGAACATGATGCAAAAAATGGGATGGGAAGAAGGTGAAGCAATCGAGCATAAGTGGGTATCTCGTGCGATTGAAAATGCTCAACGTAAGGTCGAAGGTCGCAACTTTGACATTCGTAAAAACTTACTTGAGTATGATGACGTAGCTAACGATCAACGTAAAGTAATCTACGAACAACGCGCCGACTTAATGTCCACAGACGACGTATCCGAGACTATTAAGTCGTTACGCCAGGATGTTGTTTCAAACGTATTTTCCCGGTACATTCCACCTCAAAGTATTGAAGATATGTGGGATGTTACAGGGTTGGAAGAGCGCTTGCATGCGGACTTTGCAATCGACTTACCTGTGCAAAAATGGTTAGATGAAGATGATAGTTTGCATGAAGATAATTTACGCGCAAAAATAATTGAGTCGCTTGACCAAGTCTATTCTGAGAAAGAAGAACAGGTCGGTGAAGTGGTCATTCGCCATTTCGAAAAATCTGTGATGTTGCAAAACTTAGACAGTGCTTGGAAAGAGCATTTGGCTGCGATGGATCACTTAAGACAAGGTATCCATTTACGCAGTTACGCACAGAAAAACCCCAAGCAAGAATACAAACGTGAAGCTTTCGAGTTGTTTGCTCAAATGCTAGATAGCATTAAGTTTGATGTAATTTCTATTTTGTCAAAAGTCCAAGTGCGTGATTCAGAAGATGTTGAAGCAGTTGAAGAACAGCGTCGTCGTGAAGCGCAGTCTCATGGCGTGCAATATCAGCACGAGCAAGAGTCAGCTATGCCGGGTGGTCAGCAAGATGATGCGCATACACCGTTTAGACGTGAAGGGCAAAAAGTAGGGCGAAATGAACCTTGTCCTTGTGGCTCGGGCAAAAAATACAAGCAATGTCATGGACGTTTAACCTAATTAAAAGCTGTCCTTAGTTAGTTAAGTTATGTCACATATTCAAGTAGCCGCCGCAATTATTTTGCAGGACGATAAAGTGCTTATTGCACAGCGTCCTGCAGATAAACACAAGGGTGGCTATTGGGAATTCCCGGGTGGAAAAATAGACCCCCCCGAATCTCCGGTTGAAGCTTTGCGAAGAGAAATCTTTGAAGAGCTGAACATTCACATCAAATCAGCAGATCCTTTTACTGAAATCAATTTTGAATACCCGGAAAAGAAAGTTTCATTGAAGTTTTTTGTGGTTGAGAATTTTTCAGGTACCCCGCAAGGGATGGAAGGACAGCCGATTAAATGGGTACCAAGATTAGAACTTGTTGATTATCGGTTTCCTGAAGCTAATCAGCCTGTGGTTGATAAGTTGTTAAAAGAATAAAGCTTTAACAACTGATTTTTCTTTCATCCAGAAATATCCAGATTTAAATGATTTGAGTTGGTTCGAAAGGCCTAGCCTTTCTGTTCCATCACTACCTTATTTTTTCTAATAGCTCCAAGATCAGGTGTAATTTCGAAACAAAAATCATTAGTCCCTTGCCAGGAAATTTCCGAAACCAGCCCATTTTCCCCATAGGTGACAAGGCGACTACAGGCGTCATCAGTGCCACCAAGATCAAATAACGTAAACCCAATTCCAATGCCTGAATGACGACT
Source organism: Kangiellaceae bacterium (assembly GCA_026196875.1). GTDB lineage: Bacteria > Pseudomonadota > Gammaproteobacteria > Enterobacterales > Kangiellaceae > Aliikangiella. Next base: position 64,548 of record JAPHTP010000105.1, on the reverse strand, counting down.
ACGAGTGCCGGTCCCGATAGAAATTGCCGTATTTCCGGGTTCGGAGCTTTTATTTATCCATTCGGCGTAGTGTTTTTGACCCACCTGACGCTGTTTACTTGGAAGTCCCCAGTATTTAATCACTTGGTCAATGTGTTGGCCTTTCCAAGCAGATAGACGGTTATTGACCTGTTCTACAGGAACAGTGCTACAGCCCACCAGTATTAAGGGCAAAGCCATGATAATCAGCTTTTTAAACTTTGAATGTGGCATACTAATTCCCCTGATTGAGAGCTTATATTCCCATTAGCTATCGTTTAAAAGTTTATCTGGGCTAAAGCTTTGAGTTTTAGTAGAATATCGCCCTTTCATCCTAGCAAATGCAAAGACTTTTTACGATGATTGAAGTCACATCCATCAAAGAGCAGATCAAAGACCTTTTAGCGCGAAAAGCCTCGCTTAGGGGGTATCTTTGACTATGACACCAAGAAAGAGCGTCTAACTGAAGTTGAACGAGAGCTCGAACTCCCCGATGTCTGGAATGAGCCAGATAGGGCACAAGCGCTAGGAAAAGAAAGATCCAGCCTGGAAATTGTTGTTAATACCATCGAAGAATTAGACTCCGGTTTGGACGATGCGGAAGATCTATTGCAAATGGCGGTAGAAGAAGACGACCAAGACACCGTCGATGAACTAGTCAACGATTTAGGCGAATTGGAGAAACAGCTAGAAAAGCTGGAATTCCGCCGTATGTTTAGCGGTGAAATGGATACGCAAGATGCATACATCGATATTCAAGCAGGCTCTGGTGGCACCGAAGCGCAAGATTGGGCAGATATGCTATTGCGTATGTATTTGCGTTGGTGTGAAAGCCGTGGATTTAGCGCTGACCTAATTGAAAAATCTGATGGTGATGTTGCTGGTATTAAAAGTGCCACCATTCAAGTCAAAGGTGAATATGCATTTGGTTGGGTACGGACAGAAACCGGAGTGCATAGATTAGTGCGAAAGTCTCCGTTTGATTCTGGTAATCGACGTCACACCAGTTTTGCTAGTGTATTCTGTTATCCAGAAGTGAAAGACGATATTGAAATTGATATCAATCCTGCGGACTTAAGAATTGATACATATCGGGCGAGCGGAGCAGGTGGTCAGCACGTTAACAAGACCGATTCGGCTGTGCGCATAACTCACTTGCCAACCAATACCGTGGTGCAGTGTCAAAATGATCGTTCGCAGCATAAGAATAAAGATCAAGCAATGAAACTTTTGAAAGCTAAACTTTATGAGCTGGAAATTCAGAAGCAAAATGCTGAGAAACAACAGCTGGAAGATTCTAAATCTGATATCGGTTGGGGCAGTCAGATCCGATCTTACGTATTAGATCAATCAAGAATTAAGGATCTAAGAACAAGCTATGAATCAACCAACACTCAAGCCGTACTTGATGGTGATTTGGACGGATTTATTGAAGAGAGCCTAAAGGCTGGTTTGTAATACTAGAGATACGAAAACGTAATCATTTATTAATTGAAAACTAACTCGCGAAACAAAGTAACGTTATGAGCAACCAAGAAAACACTTCCGATTTAAACGCTGAGTTATCAGCTGAAGATAACAAATTAATCGCTGAGCGTCGTGCCAAGCTAGAGAGCATCCGTAAAGATTGCGGTGCCAATGGCCATCCTAATCATTTTAAACCCGAAAATTACGCGCAAGACCTACAAAACGAATTTGGTGATAAAGATAAGGAAGCTCTGGCTGAGTTAAATCACGTCGTTAGCATTGCTGGCCGTGTGATGGCTAAGCGTGGTCCTTTTTTCGTTGTTCAGGATATGACAGGAAAAATTCAAGCCTACGCGAGTAAAGACGTTCAAAAAGATATGAAAGAGCGATGGGGTAATCTAGATATTGGTGACATCATCGGTGTTAAAGGGCAATTAAAGCTCTCCGGTAAAGGTGATTTGTTTGTATCAATGGATGAGTATTCATTGCTGACTAAATCGCTTCGTCCATTACCTGAGAAATTCCACGGACTAGCGGATCAGGAATTGAAATATCGCCAACGCTACGTTGATTTAATTATCAACGATGAGACTCGCCGCAATTTCTTAGTACGCAGTAAGGTTGTCGAAGGTATCCGCCGTTTCCTGGTTGAAAGAAACTTTATGGAAGTCGAAACCCCAATGCTGCAAGTTATTCCCGGTGGCGCTGTTGCTCGTCCCTTCGTTACGCACCATAACGCGATGGACATTGACATGTACCTGCGTATCGCGCCTGAGCTTTACTTAAAGCGTTTGGTCGTTGGTGGGTTCGATCGCGTTTTTGAAATTAACCGCAACTTCCGTAATGAAGGCTTATCGACGCGTCACAATCCAGAGTTTACAATGCTCGAGTTCTATCAAGCTTATGCTGATTACAACGATTTGATGGATTTGACCGAGGATATGCTGCGTTCAGTTGCTCAAGATGTTTTAGGAACCTCGACAGTCATTAACACCATCAAAGATGCAGAAGGAAATGTCACCGAAGAAATAACTTACGATTTTGGTAGCAAATTTGAAAGACTCTCTATGGTTGACGCGATTATGAAGTACAACCCTGAGTTTGACGAGTCGGTTTTCCGAAATCCGGAAGAGAACTTCGATAAGATCCGCGAATATGCCAAGCAAGTACATGTTAAAGAACCTGAGGTTGAAGGTGTGTGGGGACCGGGAAAATATATCTGTGAAATTTTTGAGGAGACTGCTGAGCATAAGTTAATTCAGCCTACATTTATAACAGAGTACCCATGGGAAGTTTCTCCACTCGCGCGCCGTAATGATCAAAATCCGTTTATCACCGATCGTTTTGAGTTCTTCGTTGGTGGCCGGGAAATCGCTAATGGTTTCTCAGAGCTTAATGATGCCGAAGATCAAGCCGCTAGATTCCGCAAGCAAGTGGAAGAGAAAGATGCGGGAGATGACGAAGCTATGCACTATGATGCTGATTATATCAATGCGCTTGAATATGGTTTACCACCGACAGCCGGCGAAGGGATCGGAATCGATCGTCTGGTGATGTTGTTCACCGACTCTCCAACAATTAAAGATGTGATTTTATTTCCGCACATGAAACCGCAAGGTTAACTTCATATATAAGAAAAAAGCCGAACTCAAAAGTTCGGCTTTTTTTATTCATATGTTCCTATTGCGGCGTGAATTTATTTGAGTGCATTTGGATCTTTTTCTCTAGCTTACTATCGTCCAACGCGGTTCCGTCTTCCAGTCTAAACTTAACTCTAAGATTGTTCGCTGAGTCAGCTTTTTGAAGCGCTTCTTCTCGTGTAATTCTATTTTTGGCCACAAGTTCATAAAGTGCCTCATCGAAAGTTCGGTTAACCTGACTTTTTTCACTGACCATAGCATCTCTGATTTCCACGAGTCGGTCTTTCGCGATAAGCTTTTTAATAAACGGTGTATTGTTCATTATTTCCACCGCAGCAACTCGTTTTTGTTCAATGCCATGGCATAAACGCTGCGCTACGACAGCTTCCAAGTTGGAAGATAGGTCTTGCAAGATAATTTGATGTGCTTCTTCGGGGAAAAAGTTAACAATACGCTCGAGGGCTTGTGATGCGTTGCTAGCATGAAGAGTCGCTAGGCAGAGATGGCCAGTTTCAGCGTAAGACATTGCTTGTTTCATCGTTTCCCTATCACGAATTTCTCCAATTAAAATGACATCAGGAGCTTCACGCATGGCATTTTTCAATGCAATTTCGTAAGAATCCGTATCAACGCCTACTTCGCGCTGATTGACTAGCGACATTTTGTTTTTATGGACAAACTCGATAGGATCTTCAATAGTTAAAATGTGTCCAGATTTATTAGTATTTCGATAATCAATCATCGCGGCTAGCGTTGTTGATTTACCGGTACCAGTTGCACCAACTAAAAGGACCAATCCTCTTTCTTTCATGATGATATCTTTTAACATCAGTGGCAAACCAAGATCTTCAATGCTAGGAATGTGTTTCTTAACATAGCGAATAACCATTGCCGGTTCACCACATTGTTGAAATACGTTAATTCTGAATTGGCCGATGCGGTCGAGTTTTAATGATGTATTAAGTTCACGTGTTGCCTTAAATTCGGCTATGGATTTTTCATCGAGGATGGAATAAATTAGCTCGTGATTTTCTTCACTACTCAGGATCTGATCTTTAACTGGTTTGAGTTTGCCTTCAATCTTCATTAGTGGCGGTGAATCTACACTAATAAAAAGATCTGAAGCTTGGTGAACAACCATACTGCCTAGTAATTCAAATAAATCCACTTGCAATTCCCCTCAAGCAAAAGCTGAAATTCTCAAACCTAGGTATTTCTATCATAGCCTGTTTTACAGTTCCGGTCATTTTTAATTCATTTCTAGTTCTGATTGCCCGATCACTTGATTAAAAGCTAACGCCTTTTATAATTGTTCTTTAGCAAATCTTAGATAAAACCCAAATGAGAATAGTATTTAGTCACGGCAAAGAAAGTGGACCTAAAGCGACCAAAATCCTCGCTATGCAATCTGTTGCCGAAAGGCTAGGAATTCCTTCGATTAGCGTCGATTATCAAGGCCTGGAAACAGTATCTGAGAGAGTAGATAAGCTGCTGCTTTCGACCTCTTCGAATATTGATCCTTTGGTGTTAGTGGGGTCTAGCATGGGAGCTTATGCCAGTATCGCAGCCCAACAAAGACTTTCGACAGTGCAGGGCTTGTTTCTGCTTGCTCCAGCAGTTGGGTTACCCGGTTACGAAACCGATGGAATAAAGAGTTTACCTGAAAAAACTGTGGTTATTCATGGTTGGCAAGACGAAATAATTCCCGTCAACAATGCGATAAGTTTTTGTCGGCAGCATTCTATTTCTGCACTACTTCTAAAAGACGACCACCGACTGAGTCAGTCAGTGGAGTTAATATGTAAGCAGTTTGAGTTATTCCTTAAGTCTGCTAAGGCGTGAGTCAGTTGAAAGGGAATGGACAGGGAGGATTAGCCACGATTACTTCCGACGCTGTTTCTCTCATTAGCTGTTGTTCTTCGGCACTAAAATTCAGTGATTCAATAAAAGGGAGCTCACTCGCCAATTGTTCGGTGATAACTTCGTAGAACACATAGGCAGTAAGTAGCGTGCCTCTTGGGTTTGAATGATTTCCGTCTGTTGCATGAAACTCCAGGTGAGGGTAGCGAGAGATGGCTAAATCCCAGGTTAAACCAATTGGCGCAACACAAGCCGGCTCGGTTGCGGCAATCGACATATGTAATTGGTGAACACGCAAGCCTTCTTCAGTATTAAGTTTTCTTGGCCATTCAGGAAACATTATTGGAATTGCGTTATGCTCTTTTACTCTCCTGATCCAGAGTTCCGCTGCACTAGTCGGATAAGTATATAAACCCGTTGTTGAGTATTTCTGAGCTTGCAGACTTATATGAGTCCAAGGGCGGGCTTGGATAGTTTCATAAGTGAATCCATCATTTACCCTGTCAGCTAGAAACCCCCAGCCCGGCGCGGTAAACGCATTTACGCTTTTATCCGTTGCTCCATGCTCTATTAAGGTTTTAACTAGTCCTGGAAGATTGTTATAACTACTGTGGCTATTACCGATGAACAACACTTCTATATCAGCTGCAGGAGTTGTTTCCAGCGAATACAAGTCAGGAACATTTGAAGATCCAATTGGACCGTCACTAGAGTCGCGACAACCCACTACTAAGGTAAGCAACCCGACTAAAAGGTAGTGAAGATAACTTACGTTCAAACAAAAACTATCAAAAGGTAAACGCATGGCTTTTTCCTTTATTCTGAGGACGAGCTCCTATTAAGTCGTTTTCGATTGAATAATACAACGATATAAAGATGATAAGCCGATGATGAAAAAGTGATGATGTAATCAGAATGATTTAACTGTTTGTTATTTAACTTCTTGGTCAAGTTTGACTAGGTAAATATCTCCTTTTTGAGAGTCAGTTTTGCTAAAGACTATTTTTTTCGATTGCTGAGAAATGGAAAAATCATTGGATTGATCTGCTTGTTTAGATAGCGCCAGTTTTCGGCTTTTGTTTTCAAAGGAAAAGAAATAAATCCCCGGTATTTCATGGGAAATATCTAGATAGTAGGCTCCATCGTCGACTAACTGCCAATGTAACCAATTTAATTTACTGAAATTGTCAGTGATAAGTTCCTCAGCACCTCCAGCCGATGGTATACGCCATAGTCCGTCTTGGTGAAATTTAGTAAAATAAATCCATTGTCCGTCGGAACTCACTCTAGGGCCATAACCTCCAGAGAAAGTTAACTGCACAGTTTCTGATTGATTTTTTTTGGCTTCGATCTCAGATTGATTGGTATGTTCTGTAATTGGCAGGCGCCACAACTGCCAATCTCCAGAGCGTTTGCTACTCGCAATTACAAATTTGTTGTTAACTGAATAAACGTAATTATAAGCACCAAACTCAGAATCAATTACCTTTGTTAACGTACCATCGTGCACGGACAATTGATAAATCGATTTGTCAAAGGTAAACAGTAAAAAGCGATCGTCGTGCGACCAGCGTAGAGGAGAAAAGTTTAGTCCTTGAGTGAAATTGGTAACTTGCTTAAGTTGTTTATCTTGGCCTAGTAACCAGATCTGAACTTTACCCGAACGCGATGAGAAAAAAGCAATTTGATCGGAATTGTGCGCGAACTTGGGCGAGTAATCGTTGCGGCTAGATTCGATTAACAATTCTCTGTGATTTGGCTCAGACGCGCTATTCAAAGTTTCTAAACTAGCTTGCCAGATGTTCTGTTCTTGCCACATTTCAACCAATGCCAAATGAGTTGAGTCCTGCGAGAGTTGAGGTTGAATAAATCTATCTGCAATTTCAAGTGGAAAGTTTTTGAGTTCAATTGGTTCGTTATTGGAAATGCTATCAATGCTAATCTGCTTAAGTTGATTGGACATATGCAGCAGCAGCTGGGAGTTATTCAGCCAGTTAACTCGGTTGATATAGCTATCGATAGGAACGCGTTTTTCTATTTGTAAAGAGGCTTCATCAATAATCAATATTTCTGATTGATTCGCGTCGATATAGCTTAGTACCGCCAACTGTTTCCCACTAGGAGAAACTTCGACCCAATAATGGCCTTGCTCACCTTGCGGGGGAAGCGTTACTTGTTCTTTTTTACCTGTATCGACGTAATATTTGTAAACGGTATAGGGCTGCGTGATTTGCTCGCGGTCAAAATAATAGAAGCTATTCTGCCTTGGATGCCAACTCACTCTCGGTAGTGCACGGGTCCCGCAATTAACAAGCAACCTGCTTGAGTCTTCAGTTGGACGGTTAGTCATATTTAATGAAGATAATGTTGCGGAAAGGTCGATTAAGTGAATGCTGCACTTTCTTTCATTAATATTATTCCAACGTGTAAACGCCATTAAAGATGAATTCTTGGCAAATACAGGGTTAACATTGAGTCCTTGTTTGTGGGTTAAACTATATTGCCGGTTGTCTTCCAGGGATTGTATAAGAATATTCCAGTTTGCATCTGTTTCGGGTTGGTGGCTGTAGGCCAACCAATGTCCATTACTTGAAAAGGCGGGATACGCTTCAACCCCGGAAAGGCTCGTGACAGGAATTGCATTTGAGGGAGTAAAACTTACTTCACTTTGCTCTAAGTCAGCTTGTTTAGGGCTAAGCCAAATGATTAAAATTGCAGTTAGAGCTATTGCCAAGCTGCTTCGCCACACCAAATTATTAAAGCCCTGATTGTTCTCCGTATTATCTTCGTGATTGGTGTTGTCGATTAAACTTTCGGCTGAACCGGGAGCTTGCGATTGTTCGGTTTTATTGCAGATGGCTTCAACGGGCGCAATTAATCGATATCCTTTCTTAGGAATTGTTTCAATGATTTTTGCTCTGCTAGGTGTATCTCCTAGCAATTTACGCAATTGGGCGATGGTTCGGTTGATGGCGTTGTCGCTGACGACCTGACCTTGCCATACATCTCGAATTAGATCTTCTCGGGTGATTAAGCTTTGGGAGTGTTCAATAAGATAAACGAGAACTGCCATCAGTCTCGGTTCGATGCGGTGTTCTTCTTGAGCTATGCGGACAAGTAACAGGTCGGGAATGATGCTACATTCTGCTATCTTATATTCAATGTTTGCGACCAAATGAACCCCTTAAGCCTTCGAAAATAAATAATCAATTTTTTTGCTAACTTGTTGAAATTATTATACATCACCTTTTCATCACAGAATAATAACATTCCCAAAGTCGTATTTCGTTAATTATCTGGTTAGGGTGTCCCAAGTTGATTAGAGCAAGGGCGGTTCGATGCAAAAATTTTTAAGAATAAAAGTAATTTCAATAATATTACTGGGGATCTGCGGAGCACTTCCTTCTCCGGCAATCAGTGCATCTGAAAAAACTGAGCCATACAGAATTGAGCAAGTCGCTCCAGGTGTTAGCGTTGCATTGAAGCTGGCTGCACACCGGTTTATTGATAGCAACGTTGTTATTCTAGAAGGCTCTACTCATCGGATCGTTATCGATGCCAATGACAATCTGGCAAATGCTGATAAGTTAATCAACTACATTCAAACTAGTAGCCGGAAACCCGTCAAATATGTGATTAATACGCATTGGCATTCTGACCATACACTTGCCAATCAACTTTACAAAAATGCCTTTAAACAACTCAAAGCTTTTGTGGGGCACGAAAGTTTACCTAAGCTTATTATCGAGAAAACAGAACCTCAGTTGCGCGAGAAAATTGAGCAATGGCAGGCTGCTATCGGCAAAGCGGAAGAGAAATTAAAAACGGGCAGTGCGGATAAAAATCTTGCGCAAAAAATTGACAGCGCAAAAGCCCAACTCAAGCGCTTAATGACCTTAACCATTCCTAAGCCCGAGTTGGTTTTTAAGCGAGAGATGAAATTGGATTTTGACGGAATGGACGTGCAACTCCTAAATTTCGGGCGAGCGCATACCCCGGGCGATACGATTGTATTTTTACCCCGGCAAAAGGTCCTGATCTCCGGAGATCTATTTGATGAGCTACCTTATGCCGGCCATGGTTTTCCAAGTGAGTGGTTACATACTTTAAAAGAAATACAAAGATTAGATTTCACAATGGTAATTCCTGGGCACGGTGAGGTTCAAAAAGGTAAACATACGCTTGAGCGAATTACACTATTGATTGAAGAGTCGATTATAGAGGCCAAAATTGCCGTTGATAACAATCAATCATTAGAAGAGTTTCAACGCTCGTTGCCTATCGACAAAATAAGGCAAAAATTTGGCAAATTAGACTCTCTTGGGGAAAGAGTGTTTAAGCAGTTTATTCCTGAGTTTTATACCCAGGCCTTTAAAGAGTTAAAAGGAGAGCTCAATTAGCCTATTACCGGCGGTTTTATTTCCCCCACACTAGCGCATAACTATAAGCTATATTCGAGTTGTTTATTTTAAGGGCGATTAAGGTTATATTATTTAGCCTTATGGATGGCTAAACGTTTAGGTTTCTCCCATTCTGTCAGAATCGTTAGATTGCAACTCGGCTAGTTTGAGGTTAGTTATGCCGCTGGTGGCTTTTTCCCCTTTGCCTACATTTGATAGATTGCTCAACGAGCATCATGATGTTTTGCCTTTAGATAAGGCTAAGCACCAGGATATTCGCGAGCTTCACGTTGGCCTGCTCAATATGATGCCGGATACCACTTTGCAGGCGACAGAGCGCCAGTTCATGCGCTTGGTGGGCGACTGCAACCAAATCGTCCAGTTTTATGTACATTTGTTCACCATTCCACAAATTGAGCGCAGTGAAGAAGCGCAGGCTTGGATTGATGAGTACTATGAAGACTTTACTCAAATCAAAAAGCATGGGCTTGATGCGTTAATCATTTCTGGAGCAAACCCGGCGTCACCACATCTTGAGCAAGAAGATTTCTGGCCAATGCTGACCGAAGTGATTGATTGGGCTAAAGAAAATGTGACTTCAACCCTTTGCGCATGTTTAGCAACACACGCCGTCGTGCAGTATTTGTATGATATTCAACGCGAACCTCTAGCGGATAAAAAATGGGGAGTATATCGGCATAGATTGACTCAACACGACCACCCATTAACTCGGCATATCAATACCCGGTTCGATGTTCCTCATTCTCGTTTTAATCAAATAACCAGAGAGCAACTGGATCGAGTAGGTGTGCTTACTTTGGCCCAAAGTGACGAAGCCGGTGTACACCTGGCGGTCAGCCCGGATGGCATTCGTTTAGTTTTCTTTCAAGGGCACCCAGAATATGATGATTTCAGTCTGCTAAAGGAGTACAAAAGGGAAGTGGACCGCTGGTTTAATAACGAACGAAAAGACTATCCCCCCTTTCCCGAGCATTATTTTGAGCCTGAAGTTGTGGATAAGTTATTGAGTTATAAACAGAAACTTGAGCTGGCAAAGCAAAACCAGTTTGCCAGACCTGATTGGCCTGCCGATTGGTTGTTACTGCGGCTCGATAACACCTGGAGAGACACTGCGCTTTCGACCTTTAATAATTGGTTGGGGTTGGTTTATCAGCTAACTAATAAGAATCTTCACTTACCCTTTATGGAAGGGGTCGATCCTGGCAAGCCACTAGAATCTTTAAGTTAGATACTATTAATATTGCTTGCAATAACTTGTCGAGATTTCCACCTTGTTCTAACCTTAATTTTATAAAGATTGATTCAAGGAAGGTACTGTAGTCCTCGTCCAGTCGGTTTTCCCTTTCTATTTTTCACCAAAAAGGAGGAGTCCATGCATACACATGAGATGAGTGAAATTCTGTTTGAACTTAGAACTGAGCTAGCTCAAAACACGAATTTAGAACATCATAAACGCCAAATCATGGAAGCGCTTGCAGATGAAATTGACGCCAGAATTCATGATCCGGAAGTTGATATGAATGGCGATCAATTTCTGCTGACTCGTCTTAAGGATGCTGCTAAGGAGTATGAGGCGAATCATCCCAAAATTACCAACATTGTCGGTAGGTTATCGGACCTGTTGGCTCGCATGGGGATTTAGTATTCAAAAGCAAAATATCACTGCCTACTGTCGGTACCATCACAATTCAAATTAGAGCTGGATCACAGATTTGGAAGTGATATTTTGGCTGAATAATTAAACGATTGATCTAATCGCCGATTTCTCTTACATTGCCTGTGAGATATTGCTTACACAACAATAGGAAAATATAGACTTGGAAATTTAGGCTGAATCAGTAAGATAACAGCCAAAATAAAAGGGATAAGTTTTTCGGACCAGGTATGCGTAAAGAAGATAAAAGAAATCGTTCGTTTCAGCGTTCAGAACGTTTTTACGAAAAAGAATCCGGTTGGTATTTTTTGATCCGTCAAGGCGCTTCGTTTGGGCCTTATGAAAGTAAGCAACACGCACAAAAGCATTTAAATAGTTTTATTTCCCTGTTAGTTAGTTAACCTCTTTTTAATCCATTTCCCCCCAACATCTCTCGGTGGATGTGCTACAATCGCTGCCTTTTTAACCACTGAGTAAATTCATGAGCGATAAATATACAAGCTTAGAGCTTAAAGCGAGCTACGGCGTCGGTCGTAATATGGGCATGCAACTTCTTAACCAGTCATTTGACGGTATTGATATTAACGCTGTTTCCGAAGGTTTAGTTGATGCATTTAATCAAGTTGATAGTGCTGTCTCAAATCAAGAATTAGAAGCGGCATTCCAACATATCACCCAAATCATGCAGGCTAAACAAGCAGAATTATCTAAGGAAGCAGCTGAAGCAGGGCGTCTTTATCTCGAGCAAAATGAGAAAAAAGAAGCGGTTACAGTAACTGAATCTGGCCTCCAATACGAAGTCGTAACTGAAGGTAGCGGTGAAAAACCGACTGCGACTTCAACGGTTCGCACTCATTATCACGGTACCCTTATCGACGGAACTGTATTTGATAGTTCTTACGACAGAGGTCAGCCAGCAGAATTTGCGGTCAATGGTGTAATTCCGGGATGGACAGAAGCATTGCAAATGATGACCGTTGGTTCTAAATGGCGTTTGACTATTCCTTATGAACTGGCCTATGGTGAAAGAGGTGCCGGTGGTGCTATCGGACCATACTCTACATTAGTTTTTGATGTTGAGTTGTTAGAAATTGTCGGTTAATTTGATGCAGAAATAGAAACATAAGAAATAACCTCTGCTGAGTTAACCTTCGTTTAGCAAGGCAGAAAATTATTTTGTCTCCTGTTGATCAAGACATTGGGGTGATTAAAGAGTTGCTCGATCGTTTTAATCACCAACATCTTCCACGAGTTTTAGAAATAAAATCGCGGCTGGAGGAAGGTAAGTCTTTGCGTCAGAGTGATACCAACTTTCTTCTTTTAGTGGCTTCTGACTCTCTTACAATGAGAGGGTTGATAGAGCGAAACCCAACTTACAAACCGCTAGCTACCAAGATATTAATTTTTTTTCATCAAGTGATTGCCACTGCTCTTGAAAACCAAGAAAGTATCAAACCATAAGCCTGTTCAATCTTCTTTGTGTTTCTTGTGTATGTCTTAATAGTTCAGATTTCAATTATTTCTCAGCTCAGTTTGATCCATATTAAACTTAGCCGCATCAAAATATTGTCAGTTATCGATATTCATGTTAATAGTAGTGGGCTTTGAGCGATTTCCTCGGTGAGATTCATTGCTCAACTCAGTTAGTACTTAATGGAAAAAATTAGATTAATAGGGATTAGCCAAGTTATTTAATAAAACACACTTTATTCAAAACTACCTTTTATTAAAAACAGTCGTTAATAAAAAACAAAAGAACACTAAAACTTCGGAGGGATGTAGTGAAAACCTTTGTTCGATCTTTATTTTTGGGGATGCTTTTATTTCTTAATGGTCTGAATGCAGAACCGCTACCGATAAAAGCTTTTGCGAAGGACGTTGAATATCGAAATATCAAATTGTCACCGGATGGAAAGCATTTTGCGGCAGCAATGCCATACAACGACCAGACTATTCTGGTTATCCTGGAACGCGAAAGTATGCAGCCGGTCTATGTCTATAGATTCGATCCGAAACAACACGTTGATCAGTTTTATTGGGTAAACAATGAGCGTATAGTTTTTACTCGCAATATTAAACATGGGTGGTCGGAAGCCCCTTATAGCTATAAGCAAATTTACGCGGGAAATTTTGATGGAAATAAGCGACGAATTGTTTTCGGTTACCAAGGGGGGAATTCTCAAACAGGCACTCGGTTAAATAAAGGGTCTGCTCCAGAGAGAGCGTGGGGAGAAATTTTACATCTACTTCCAGACGATCCTGAGCACATCATTATCTCTGCCAAACATTGGGATAATAGTTTTGATGCGCCAATGCGGATTATCAAGCTAAATGTATATAATTCTAAAAAGAAAGTCATAACTCGCACGCCTTTTGGAAATATGAAAGTTGTTTTAGATGACCGCGGTATTCCAGTAATGGCAAGGGGACGAGATATTCATGGAAAAGAGAGAAGTTATTTATATACAGATAGGGACTGGGTTGAAGTCAAAACCGGAGACAGTCTAAATGATTATAATCCTATTTCGGTCAACAAAGATAAAACCAAACTTTACCTCACTTCACATGTTAATGGAGAAAACGAAGCGTTGTTTGAGTACGACTTAAAGACCAAAAAGATAAATCGGAGCTATCAACATCAGTTTGCCGATATCCTAAGTTATATCAGAGAACCCTCTAACAACTCAATTATAGGCTTGAAGTTTATGCCTGACGATGTTGAGTATCATTACCTCGATAAGTCTAATGAATTTGCCCGGCTACATGCAGGACTAGCTCAGGCATTTGCGGGAAGTGACATAAGAATCACGTCACGTACAAAAAACCTTAGTGAAATGATTATTTTTGTTAGAAGTGATACTAACCCTGGAGATTTTTATTTATTTAACAATGAGAGTAAGTCGGCAAAATACCTGTTTGGCAGGAAGACCTGGATAGATCCTAAGAAGATGGCTGCTCAACGACCGATCGAGTTTAAGAATCGAGATGGGCAAACAATAAGAGGCTATCTGACATTGCCGAAAGGAAAAAATAAAAATATCCCATTAGTTACTCTGGTACACGGTGGGCCTTATGGTATAAGGGATGTATGGTGGTTTGATACGGATGCTCAGCTTCTTGCAAACAATGGATATGCAGTGCTACAAGTGAACTATCGAGGTTCGGGAGGTTATGGTCTTAATTATGAAAGAATGGCTTATCGCAAGCGCGCAAGTATGATTCAACACGACATTATTGATGGGACACGTTGGGCAATGTCGTTACCCGAAATTTCAGAAGATAAAGCTTGTATTATGGGATGGAGTTTTGGTGGTTATTCTGCGGTAATGTCGCCTCTAGTGGAGCCTGAATTATTTAAATGCAGCATTGCTGCTGCCGGCGTGTACGATGCGGTTGAACAAGAAGATGACGCCGACTATTCAGAAGTAGATTCTGTAGCTGCACAAGCTGCTGAAGTCTATGGTAGCGATGATAAGTTATTAAAAAGTGAGTCTCCTTTGACTTACATTGATAAGCTAAAAATTCCGGTGTTTATTGTTCATGGGGGGGAAGATAAAAGGGTTCCGCCTGAACAGGCCCATTTATTACGTGAAGCCTTGGAGAAAAGGAACAAGCCATTTGAATGGATGTTTAAGGATAAGGAAGGGCACGGATTCTACAATCAAGAGAATAGAGAAGAATTTTATAAACGTACTTTGGCGTTCTTAAATAAATATCTGAAGTAACTTTTATAAGCAGAATATTTTTATAAATTGAATAAGGCAAAAATAGAAAATTCTTTTTGCCTTTTTTGCTTCAAACTTAACTTGAGGTTACTCTGCAATATTCAGAATAAAAGGAATTCCAGGCCAAAGTTCTAAGTGTAAATCAACCCGCCAATCCTCCAGAATTTCGCGAAAGTTAGTAATTTTTCCCATATCAGATTCTGAGTCGAGTTGTACCTTTACCCTGCGTGACTGTCCGGCCGGAATATCAAACCCATTCAAGTCAATTTTAGCGATGGGGACATCTTTTTTCTCTACCCAAATCTGCGTATTTTCGATCACAATATCATATTCTGTGGGGTTGTTGATTTTCACGTCGAAGGAAAAATTAGTCAGTGCTTTTCCATTTACGAATTGAGAAAGTGAGGGTAGTTTATAATCAATGGATGACCAGTCGACATCATAAGTTGCTTTCAGAAGCTGGCTTTTATGGTGCAAACTAGCGATCAAGCGAGAATGAAGGAAAAGCATTCCGATCAGAGTAATCATCATAACTGAATAGCCGTAGACTTTAGTTTTCTTTGCCGGAGGTAGTGTTCGTTCTACGGTTGGCATCAAGGCACAAGCAATATGTGTTCCAACAGGGACTGCAAGGGTTAGAAAAACAATATTGACGATAAATAGAATTCCAGTTATATCAACTAAAGTTAAGTTCTCGTTCTTCATTGTCAGTTGACCCAGTAAAATAACTGGTAAACTGAAAACTACTCCAAAGCTACTCGTTACCCAAGGGTGTTTCACCAGCACTTTAAGAATTTTTGTGTACCCGATGCGGTGCCTTTGCAAAGTAGGTGAAATAAAATCAAGCCCAAAGGTAAAAAACAAAAATGCATAACTTAGAATTATTGAAATCCAGGTGGTCCAAAAGTATGGGTAATAACCTATCCATAAAATGATAGATTGCGACGTTAAGTAAAAAATGAATAGTTTAACTTCTTCCCAGCCCTGCACTAAAAGCGGGAATTCTTTTTCTGAACCATCACTCAAGCCCGACTCTTTTTCGAATACTGCCGAATATTGTTCCTTGATTGGAAATAGAAACATCGAGGCAATCACCAATGCCCCAGAAATTATCATATTAGCAATTACCGTTTTAGCTTGTGATTCAAATAAGAATTGAGCTAATTGCTCAGATATTTCATGCCAGGATGTTGGGAAAAAATAGTTGAGAATAAGGGATTTGATAGCTTGTTCATTTTCCATCAACTGCCAACTCAAAATTGAGAAAATAAACAACGCAGCCAAAAAATAGACCCCCATCCAAGTTAAGGTTTGTTGGCGAATAAGCTTTAAGGAGGTGAGAGAGTGAACAAAAGCTTCTTTAAATTGTTGGGTTACAAACATCAAATTCCCGTCAAAATAACTGTTTGTTAGCTAAGTCGTTAGTTTATCGAATAAAGTTTGCTAGGTGGAGTTATAATTGATGATAAATCTTCAGATATCGGAGAGGAAGCAATGGCTATCAGGATTATTCAGGGAGATATAACACAACTAGATGTGGATGCTATTGTAAACGCTGCTAACTCTTCGTTGCTTGGTGGTGGCGGAGTCGATGGGGCTATTCACAGGGCAGCAGGGCCTGAGCTGGTTGCGAAATGCCGATTACTGGGAGGATGTAGCACTGGCGAGGCAAAAATAACTAAGGGTTATCGGCTTATTGCAAGGCACGTAATTCATACTGTTGGTCCAGTCTGGCGCGGCGGAGTTAATAACGAGGCCCAGTTACTTAAAAGCTGCTATTTAAATTCGCTCCAGTTGGCCAGAGAGCACGAGCTGGAATCTATTGCATTCCCGGCTATCAGTTGCGGTATTTATGGGTTTCCTATTAGGCAGGCAGTAGAAATCGCTTACACAACTGCCAGCGATTGGCTCGATTTAAACCACTCAGCAATAGATATTTGTTTTGTGTGTTTTGGAGAGGATATGGAAAAGGAGTACTTAAGGTTTTCTGAAAGATAGTCAACGGCATCTTAACATTCTATTAGCCTCACCTGGGGATAGAGGAGAGAAACAGAGTAGAGTTGGATTTATCGAAAAAGTCCGAATATTCTTCGAATCCAATCCTGCTATAAATGTCGTTGTTGCCGAACAGAGCGTTTTCTTTGAGATGTTTTTTCTATGTTTGAATGAATGCTCAGTTCAAGCAATTTAAAGTTGCCTTTTAACTTTGAGCTTGCATAGTCCTTTTCCAAGCCTCCTACCACGGCATTGTACCGATCTGCAAATAGCTCTTCTACGGCTTGCGCCACTAATTCATATAATTTTTTTAAATTGATCTGATGAGTTTGATTGGTTTTAGCAAAGATCCAGTCGGTTAAGCTTAAAAACTCATCGAATGGCCGGTCAGAAAGTAAGTGGGGAAGTGAAAATTTAAATCGACCAGAGTTTCCAATCATATCCCAGTAACGTGCAAAGCGATTAATTCTCTGCATGGTAACAAAATCAACCCGATCGTTAGACAAAATATTAAATGGAGGCAAAGGATTAAATCTAAGATCGAAGTCTTCAGTATGGCGAATGATGGGGCTACCTTTAAGGCGCTTTAAGATCCCCATTTGAATTTCGTGAGGGCGACATTGGTAGAGTTCATTAAAACTTGAACGAAAAGTGTCCAATGTTTCTCCAGGCAATCCAAATATAAGGTCGGCATGAATGTGGGCTGTCGTGTAGTCTCTTAACCAAACAAGGTTGTCTTTCGACTTGTCATTGTTTTGTTTACGACTGATATTTGACTGAACTTCATCGTTAAAGGTCTGAATGCCCACCTCAAACTGAAGTGTTCCTGCCGGGAACTTTTTTAAGGTTTCCTTAAGTTTTTCTGGCAGATGATCCGGTATTACTTCAAAGTGTAAAAACAGCTCATCATCCATTCGTTCTAAAAAGAAATTGAGAATTTCTAATGTGGTCTTAATCTTCAAGTTAAAAGTTCGATCTACAAATTTAAAGTGGCGTGCGCCTCTTTTGTAAAGAGTCTCCATTTCTTCTAGGAAGCGTTGTAGTTCAAAAGGGTATGAAGTTTTATCTAGAGATGATAAGCAAAACTCACACTTAAAAGGACAGCCTCGAGAGGCTTCTACGTAAAGTAATCGATGCTTTAAGTCAGCATCGTCGTACAGATGGTAAGGTAACTGTAAATCTCTTAGCTCTACGGGCTTAGAACGAAGCACTTTTTGCTCGGGCGCATTTCCTTCGAGAATTTCTTGGCATAGCTTTTTAAAGCTCAAGTCAGCTGCGCCGGTTACAATATAATCGGCAAATCGAGTGATAGATTGCCCTTCGGTTTCGTAACTAACTTCCGGGCCACCGAGTATAATTTTTATTTCGGGAGCGATAGTTTTAAGTTGGCTGATTACAGCTTCAGTTTCGACTGTGTTCCAAATATAAACGCCGAATCCAACAATAGATGGTCTAGATTCAAGAATTTGCTCAACAATATCGATTGCTCGGGTTTTAATGGTGTATTCTTGGATCTTACATTGACTTTGAAGCTCTCCCAAGTTGGCGTACAGATAACGCAAACCAAGACTGGCATGGATGTATTTAGCGTTTAATGTAGCGAGAATAATTTGCGGCATAAATCTAATTTAAAGTCAGTTTTTGATATTTCGTTTCTCGATTCTTCGAGCAGCTTGAATTCCACTCTATCTTTGCAAGGAATGAAGTAGAATCAAAGTTTGGATTTTAAGTTTACCCTATCCCACTCACAGATGGAGAAGGGACTGAGTAGGAAATGCTAGTCTTCTACCCTAACTCCCCATAGATCATGTTCATCAGAATGAATAATCTGTACCCATACCTTTTCACCTGGTTTAACATCAAACTCATCAGTTAAGTGGACCACACCATCAACTTCCGGCGCGTCACAATAAGTTCTACCAATAGCTCCGTCAGACGTAACTTCATCGATCAAAACTTGATATTCGTTACCGATTTTTTGGCGCAGTTTTTCAGCGCTGATTTCGGCTTGCACTGCCATAAACCTGGCGAGTCGTTCTTCCTTAACTTCTTCTGAAACATGCTCAGGAAGTTCGTTGGCGGAGGCACCTTCGACAGGCGAATATTTAAAACATCCAACGCGATCAAGTTGAGCTTCTTTTAAGAAGTTTAATAGTTCTTCAAACTCTTCTTCAGTTTCACCCGGAAAGCCAACAATAAAAGTCGAGCGGATAACTAATTCGGGACAAATTTCTCGCCACTTTTTAATTCTCTCTAGCGTCTTATCAATATTTCCCGGACGTTTCATTAACTTAAGTATTCTTGGGCTAGCGTGTTGGAAGGGGATATCCAAATATGGAAGAATTTTTCCTTCCGCCATTAGCGGGATCACATCGTCAACGTGAGGGTAGGGGTAAACGTAGTGAAGGCGAACCCATACTCCCATTTTTCCAAGTTGTTCGCACAGGGCGATCATTTTCGTTTTTACCGGCATACCTTCCCAAAATCCGGTGCGGTATTTTAAATCGACGCCGTAGGCCGATGTATCTTGCGAGATGACAAGTAATTCTTTTACACCAGCATTTACTAACCGTTTGGCTTCACTTAAAACGTCGCCAATCGGACGAGAATCCAGGTCGCCACGCATTGAGGGGATAATGCAGAAAGTACAGCGATGATTACATCCTTCCGATATTTTTAAATAGGCAAAATGTTTAGGTGTCAGTTTAACGCCATGGTCGGGAATGAGGTCGGTAAACGGATTGTGTTTAGGTTTTTCCACATGCTCGTGAACTTGGCTCAAAACCTCTTCATACGCGTGTGGCCCGGTTATGCCAAGAACATTGGGATGAATTTCTTTAATCTCATTTTCCTTAACACCTAGACATCCTGTGACCAATACCTTGCCATTTTCAGCTAATGCTTCGCCGATTGTATCCAAAGACTCCTGAACGGCAGAATCAATAAATCCACAGGTGTTTACTATAACCAATTGAGCATCGTTGTAGCTTGGCACAACTTCATAACCTTCGGTACGGAGCTGAGTCAGAATTCGCTCGGAATCTACCAGGTTTTTAGGGCAGCCCAAACTGATAAAACCGACTTTAGACTGTCCAGAATCAGCCGTTTCGCTGGCAACGTTGCTAAGCTGCTTTTCAGCTGTTTTTAAGGTAGTTGTTTGATTTGGCGTAAATTTTTTGACCGACATATAGTTCTATCTAGCGGGACTGCAGCAAAAAGTTGGCGGATTATACCTGATTTGCATTGCAAATACAGGTCAAAAATTGAACAGGCATCAAGTATTGCTAGCTTACTTATTCGATTCGATGTGCTACGAGGTTTACTATCAACGGTGTTTAAAATCGATAAATTCGGGCCCTATCACAAGGACCCGAAAAATTAGCTTCAACGAAAACTAGGCTGATTTATAGCTGTTGACTGAGAGATAGTTAGTTATGTCTTCAACGCTTAACACTACCATATTCATGCGCTCTGCAAAGGCTACTATTTGGGGGAGTCGTGCCATGGAGCCATTTTGATTGGTTAACTCACATAACACTCCACTTGGCGATAGTCCGGCGAGTTTCATTAAGTCTACGGTTCCTTCAGTGTGTCCCCTCCGGCTTAGTACTCCGCCTGGATGTGCTCGCAGTGGGAACATGTGACCTGGGTGACTTAGATCTTCTGGTTTAGCCATCGGATTTACGGCTGCTTTTACTGTAGTTAATCGATCGGCAGCAGATACGCCGGTAGTTACTCCCCGGGCGGCTTCGATGGACACAGTAAAGGCTGTTCCGTTCTTACTCGTATTGTTTTTGACCATTTGGGGGAGTTTCAATTTGCTGATTTGCTCGTCTTGCAAGCATAAACAAACGATTCCACTACATTCCCGGATAAGCATTGCCATTTGCCCTTCGGTTAAAAAATCGGTTGAAAAGATTAGGTCTCCTTCATTTTCGCGGTCTTCATCGTCGACAAGGAGAATACCTTGCCCTGATTTTAGCGCTTCGATTGCTTTTTCTACTCGCTGTGGTGAGTCGCCGAATCGGCTGAGTAAAGAATCGCCGTAAGATGGCGGAACGTTTTCTTGCAGCGCATTTGTTGCAGTATTAATTGACTGATTCATGGTATGTTCCTCTCAATTGATTACCAGAATCAGGGCGTGACAGAGTATAGTTTTACCTGCAGTTAATCTGATTTGCTAACACGCAGACGCAACTATCATGTCTTATTTCAGGTGTAGCCTATTTCAGGCATAGCCGAATGAGCCAACTACTTACCAGGTTAACTAAGACACTTTCATTCTCTCCCATCCGGACTATCACCGTCGGCTCTGGACTTTGACCAGATCTGCTTGACCCCACTTAATAATTTCAATCTAAATACTTGAAACTGATACGACAAAGTGAGCGCTCGCGGGCTTTTTCTACGACTATTAAGTTTAGAAACAAAACAAGCGTTGAAACTACCGCCGGTGGGGAATTTCACCCCGCCCTGAGAATTAAATAAATTGTATACGGCTTCAGACTTTTGCCCAGCCGCATGTTAATCCTATTCTATTTAAGGGGGAATACTCAAGAAATTGAAGAAATTTGTTGAGACTTGGGGCGTTGTTTTATTTAATGCATATAAAAAGAGACAAGGAGAAGTAAGGTGCAGTGTCCAAAATGTAAGAATGTCGACTTAAAGCCGACTAAAATTGATGACGGCCTACCAGCTATGGGGTGTGTTCAATGTAATGGGGCGTTTATCTCATTGCTTTACTATCGAGACTGGGCGGAACGCGCCGGAGACGTGCATGATGCGCCAACTGTGGAACTACTCAAAGGGCTAGAAAGCGAAGACTCTTCAGCGGCATTGAACTGTCCTAAGTGTGTGCGTCTTATGCAGAAGTTTAGAATCTCTGGTTGCTCCAATAACCGGCTTGACCTGTGCACCTCTTGTGATGAAGCATGGCTTGATGGTGGTGAGTGGGAGCTATTAAAGGCGCTAGAATTGACTACAGAAGTGCCAATGGTTTTTTCTGAGCAATGGCAGAAAAAAGTTCGCGACCAAGTTTCTGAAGAAGCCAGGCGTCAGCGATTTATGAAAATTTTAGGTGAAGAAGATTTGCGTAGAGCCGATGATTTTAGGTCGTGGTTAAAAGAACATCCACGTAGAAATGATATAATGTTTTATGTGAATCACAAATAAATCTAACTAAATTGGGTTAGAAAGTAATAACAAACTTTTAGGGCTATGAGTTAATTATGTCTGCCGAAGATTACAAACATGAAATGCTGATTACTTTCCTGCGGCAGTCGACTATCGAGGGACTCTTAAATCCCGCTGTAGCCAAAAGTCGACTCAATGCAGTTGAAAATCTTTATCCGGAAATGACGGAACAAGAAATTAATGATCTACGTTTAGTTGATGTAGATAGTTTGTGTTCAAGATTTCATAAATTACACGACAGTAGTATTCGGCCGGAAGTTTTGGGACTCTATAATAAAAGGATGAAAGCGGCGTTAGTCGACTACTTCTCTTGGCTTGAAGACCCTAAGTCGTTTTATTCTATTGGCGGCGATAATATACGCAAAGATAAGCGCTATAAAGCTTCCGAAAAAGAAACATCCTTCGAAGAAAAAGCGCTTGAAGAAATTTCTCTAGCCGTAACTGAAAGAGCAACAGATATTTTTTCTATTCAACTGCGAGAAGACCGAACCATCTACGTCCAAAATATTCCGCTAGATCTCACCAAAAAAGAGGCAAACAAAATAGCAAGAGTTGTTCAAGCGCTGGCAATAGATAATGATTCGGAGAAAGAAAATGAATAACAGCCGAATGTTATTGATTGCGCCTATGGCGATATTTGGCGGCGCGGGAATAGTCTTATATTTTTACTTTATTTACGCCCCAGGTGGCGGACCATTTCATGAAAATTTGGTTCCTGAATTAATCGGATTTTGTATTGAAGGTTTTTTCCTGGTCGGATTATTGACCTTGGTACAGGCTTCGAGAGAACGAGCGAGGAAAAAAGAATTATGGTTATCTTTGCGGGGCGTTTTACGGGGAGTATTGTCTCACGTCGATATTGCTTTCTTGTCACCAAATACAGAGCCCACAGATACTAAAATGCTTGAAGAAGATAAAGAAATTGTCGCGCATTATATGAAAGAGTTACGGGATAACCGTCTTAATCTTCGAGCGATGACTTCGCTTAAAAAGGAAAGTATAGAAAATCTTGAGTTAGCGAAAGACATGATTCCGGTGGCCGCGCAGCTTAGCGCTCAACATATGCGTTGGTGGGTCGCTATTGTGGACTCAATGCGTCAGCTTTCGAAGTCACAAGACAGGGAACAAATTGAGCAAAGTCTTTACTTAATGCTTGAGAATATGAATGAGTTTGATGGGTTGGATTTGAATTAAAGAAAATATTTAAGCATGAAAGTTACGGTAATATTCCTTTTATTTTTGATTTCGTTTCAGGCAAATTCTCAAAGTACTTGCTACGGAACTACTTCCAAAGGACGGCTTGAAAGTGGAGTTGAGTTACCGCCTAAAGGAAAGAATTTTGTTGCTTATAGTGAAGTCGCTCGAACCCTTGGTCGAACTTATGTTCACTCAATAGTCCGAAAGATTATCGTTGATGCATATCAGTCCTTAGAAAAAGAACAACCCAATAAAGTATACAAATACGCCGAAACTGGCTTTAGGCAAGGCGGCCAGTTTAAACCGCATAAAACTCATCGCAATGGATTGTCAGTTGATTTTATAACTCCAGTTATAGATGAAGATGGCAATTCTGTTCATCTTCCGACATCACCAGTTAATCGATTTGGATACGATATCGAGTTTAACGAAAATGACCGATTTGAAGGATTAGTAATCGATTATGAAGCCCTCGGTGCACATATCGTTGAGTTGCACAAATCATCCACAAAGTTTGAAGTGGATATATGGAGAGTAATATTCGACCCAAAGCTTCAGCCCAAATTATTTAATACTAGATATGCAAGCTACCTGAAAAAACATGTTCAATTCTCTACTAAGCGTTCCTGGGTTAGACATGATGAGCATTATCATGTGGATTTTAAAGTTCCATGTAAGAAGTTCCATGCAAGAAGTTCGATGTAAGGAGTTCCATGTGAATAACTCCCTTAATAATCGTGTTGTCTAACTAAGTACAAGGCTCATTGAATACCAGATTGTGTTTAGGAAAGCATACAAAGCTATTTGAACAGAATTAGGGAGCGGAACTGGCCTAATTCTCAGGAAAACTACTGAAATACTGCAAAATATTCACCTATTAGTGAATAAAAATACAGAATGAGATAGTATGCGCAAGTTTTGCAAATAAGAGAATCTATTCTCAATGAGAATAAGAATTATTTTGGAAGTATTATGAGTAAGATTACTAATTTATTCGTTCAACTAATTATAGTTGTCGCCTTGTTTCAGATAATCGGTTGTGCGTCGACGAGAGTAAATCCAAACAAGCTACCTAAAGATATCAAGTTGAGCAAAGGACTGGAAATTCCAAGCGATGCAGCTTTGTCAATTTATATTCCGGCAAATAGCTTAAAATCCCAGTTCTACCTTAAATACGGCGGGAGAGTAGAGCCTGGTAACGCGCTTAAACAAGCGCTCGAGGCCGTTTCTTCCAAGTTCTTTGAGAACAGCAAATTAGTTGGCATTAATAAAGAGCGAAAATTTGGATTGTTACTCGATCTTGAGCCTGAGTGGGATTTTAAGTCAGGGAAAACGATACTTAAGCTTAAATACCGCCTCTATGATACCAATATGAAGTTGATATTGGAGGCAGAGAAAGAACACAAAGCCACAATTAGTTATCAAGATCCGACAGGAAGCTTTTTCAACGCAGCAACGCGTAGTCTCCAGAAGATGTATGTAAGTATATTGAACAAGTTGAAACCTACGTCTTCTCTATATGCAGCTATCAATGATGAGTCAAGTATTCCTCCGGAAGTTTTAGCAGATCTTGAAAAACCCGTGAGTAGCGGAACCGCCTTCAAAATAAATAAAGATGGCGAACTCCTTACTGCTGCACACGTTATAAGAGATTGTTTGGTTGTTAAAGCTCAATTTGAGGAAAATATCTATCCGGTTAGTACTAAAAGTAGTAGCGACCTGCTCGATATAGCTGTTTTAAAAAGCGATATTAATTCAGATAAATTCTTAATGTTTAGAAAAGAAGACAAATTAGAACTGGGAGAAAAGGTTACTACTGTAAGTTATCCTCTGAAAGGACTTCTTGATGCTTCTCCCAATCTTACCGTTGGAAATGTGAGTTCCCAAAAAGCATTAAGAGGATCGTTGGGTCTCTATCAATTCTCAGCTCCTATCCAACCTGGTTCAAGCGGAGGTGCGATCGTATCTGAAAATGGTGAGGTTATTGGTATCGTTAGTGGAACGTTAAATACCAAGAGCTTGATCGAAAAAGGAGTGGTCCCACAAAATATCAACTTCGCTTTAGCTCCTAAGGTTATTACTAAGTTTTTGGATAAAAACGATATTAGCTATCAAAGAAATACCAAGAAAAACAAGTCAAAAAATAACAACACTAAAGCGCTTGAATCTACCGTTCAATTAACTTGTTATCAGTAGGGGAATGATATGAAAAAGATTATAGCAGTACTTTTACTCTTACATTCGAGCATTGCTTTCGCTGACGAAGTGAATGACGAAGCGAAGAGTGCAAAAAACGAAGAAGAGCAAGTTAAGTTACCAATTCGTTACTTTAGTACAGTTCAGGAAGATGAGTTGTTTACAAAGATAAAAAGCTCGAAACGTTTTGATAACTTGTCTAAAGAAGACTTACCTGGTGCGCCAATTGCACTTTTGGTTACGTTAAGCTCAAATAATACTGCGGGTGGTAGTGCTGCTTCATTGGGATCAGCAATTTGGGCTGGAAGTACTTTAGGGTTATTACCTATGGTAACTAACAAAGATATGGTTGTTCGTTACGAAATGATGGTGAATCGTAAGAAAATTGTCGATATCAGTTTTACCGAAAATTTTACTGAAGCCAAGAATCTATATAATGCACATAACCAAACTCTGGATAAAGATGTGCTGGAGTGGGTTTTAAGCACGGTGCCATTGTTTAAAAAGCAGCTGAGTCAAAATAGTGAATTTAAGAATCTAGAACAGGAATATGTTTACTATTTCGAAAGCTAGCAGCTTATAGACTCTGTATTTTTAGAAAGCCGCCCGAATAAGGTGGCTTTTTTACATACTATATTGCTAATGAGTATATACGAATCCGCCGTACATATATTTGGTGGCTTCGGCGCCCAAAACTAAAACTCTGTTGCCTTGTTTTAGTTTGCCAGAATTAATTAACCTATCTAGACTTACCCAAATCGCCGCCGAACCTAAATTGCCTAATCTGTCTGCGTCTACCACCACTTTATTAGCGGGTACGTTCAAATGTTTGCTTACTAACTTAGCTAAGTGCCCATTGACTTGATGAGGTATAATAAAATCAAAATCATCTAGCTGATAACCTCTGCTCAATACCGCACTTAATCCCTGTTCGAATAGCTTCTCACCTCGTTTTCTAACACCTTCAACATCATGTGAAAATTTAGGAATACCCGATTCACAGAATGGATCTAAACTTCCTGCGCCGTCAATTTTAAATGCGGAGTCCTGATTTAAGCCGATATGTCCAAAATAAATATCCGAAATAGTGTGGCGACCACAGTTGTCATCTTTTGAGAGGAGGACTGCTCCCGCACCATCACCCATCTGAACTAAATTTACCAGTTGTTCCTGGCTCATAAAGTCGCTATCAAATTTGCAGTACATCGAGCCTATTTCCGTTCCAACAATTGCGACGAAGTTAAGCGCTGGATCCATTAGCATAGGCATAGCAACTTGCAGCGCATTGGCAAACCCCGTACACGCCTGGCGCAATTCCATGTAAGGATTCTCTAAGCCTAACTGGTCTGCTACCCATGCAGTATTGGGAGGAAGCTGAGTTGCCGGAGTTGTTGTATGCCCGATCAAATATCCAATGTCATTGATATTGAAGCAACCTACCTTAAGCAATTTTTCGATGACTTGCACACCTAGGTCAACAGAAGATAATTTATTCTCAATTTTATCTGTACTAAAATCTCTACAAAAATGACGATAGTTTATTCCTAAACGAGAAGAGATTAATTTAGCGATGCGGGCGTGTTTGTTACTACATTTAGTTTTTAGGATTTCAACTAGTTGGAGGTTACTGATTGCTGGCCCGGGTAGAAATGAAGCAGAAGCAACCAGTTTTACTTTGCCTGGAGCAAATCTGACTGTCACTGATAAGCTCCCAATAACTTGTTAAACAATCTATCGGGATCAACTTCTAGTGCATCGAATGACATAGCGGATGGCGTTAACAGATCCACTAGCTTTTTGCTGATACTTTCTGCTTGCTCTAGCATTTGATGTTTGTTTAAGCCTAGCTGGAGGGCTTGTTGGCGACTAATATTGACGTGGCGTGCCTCGTCTTTCTTTATCTTCGAAAATAAATAGCTGAGAATAGGTTGCTTACGTAGTTTACTTGTCTCCATTTCTCTCATGATTCTGCAAACACAACTATCAAGCACTGCAATTTGTGCAAATTGCTGAGGTAAGCCGACGTTACTTGATAAGTTGGCATAAAATCTCTGAGAGCGCCGCTTCAATTGGTGTAAATTCTCAGGTCTTGGCAGTGCGCTTAGTAATTTTTGTAGCGCTAATTCATGCTGGTGTTCATCCGATTCAATTTCGCTAAACTTGTTGATTGAGTCGCAGATTTCTTGCTGAGTTAGGGATTCGCTGAACCGATTAAAAATGAGTACTGCCGATTGTTCACCACACAAAAGCAAGGGTACAAGATTAGCCAGTTGAATTAGTGTTTCATCGTTGAAGCCTAAGTTATCATTGCCAAACTCGTCAAGCCACTTATTGCTCCAGTGGCTTATATTCCTGCTCGAATTAGCAGGAAGTGGGAAGCAGAGAAAATCATTTTCGCGATACAATCTAAGACCCCTTATCAGTATTTAGGCTGTTACCCTTAACGTTTTTGAGCGCTATAGGTAGTAAGCTCAAATCGACAAGCAAAGCAACAAAAATAGTCGCTGCAGATAACCCACTTAACTCTACAATCGGTCGAAAATTGGAAAGCAGACCGATTAATAAGCCGGCGATTAATGTTAGGCTAGTTATCAATATTGCCGGCGCAACCGACCTAAATATAGAATCGATAGGATCGACTAAAGGCTCACTCTGAGAGTGTTTGTATTTAACTAATAAATGGATGGTATCGTCTACCAAAATGCCCATAATCATACCCATCATAACGCTGCTACCTAAGCTTAAGTAGCCGCCAGAGAGAAACCACAAAGCATAGACCGTAGTTAAAGGCACTATGTTACAGATTAAGGCTAAGATAGTAATTCTGATCGAGCGAAACAACCAACCTATAAGCAGAGCAATCATAATCAAAGCCAAGATTAGTGAATAGAAGAGGCTTTCACTGTTTCGCTTACCTAATTCGGAAAACATTACATCAGGCCCAACAGAGTTAGATGTAATATAGGGAGAATTATTATGAGCGACCCAGTTTTCAATTTTTTGAGCCAAATTCAAGGTATTCTTAGCGTCCGAAGTTGTTAGTATCAGCTCTATTTTCGACTCACGAAACTCGGGCGAGACTTCACTGGCTATCCCAATACTAGATGGAGTTTCAGTTTTCGCTAATTTGCCCAAGTAACTAAGGCTTACGCCTTGCTGTTGGATTAATTGATTGATGTTATTTGCATAAATGATATTGTCATGTGACTTTAACCACAGGGTTAACTTATCGATAAATACCAAATAATCTTTGTCTAGAACACCGTAGTCTTTACCACTGTCTACAGAGAGAACTATTCTAGAAATACCACCAAATTCTGTCTTGATATCTTGGGTGGTCAGACTAAATTGGTGATTTTCTGGGAAGTATTCGTATACATTGTCATTTACTTCAAGTTTTACAAAGCCCGCGATACTTATTGCCAAAAAAATGGCCAGCATTGCATAGGCCATTTTAGGGTTTGCCAAGAGTTGACGTTTAAAATTCTCTAAGTTCGAAGTTTTGTGAATTATTTCTAGCCGCTTCGGTGCGACCTTGTTCAAGTACTTGCTGACTAAGAATGGGAGTAGTAATTGGGAGCAAAGATAACTAAATAATGTGCCTGTCGCGACTAAAATCCCAACTACTCGAACTGGAGGAGACGGACTCGAAAGTAATAGTATAAATCCTGCTGCGGTGGTTAAGTTACTTAAACTTATAGCGAGAAAGTTCTCTTTGATACTGCTCGTAATGGCAAAGTCAACGTCATTATTAGCTCGTAATTTTTGAAAAAATATGGTGAATAAGTGGGCAGAGGTTGCAATGCTAATGCTCACGATAATGACTGGTACAAAAGCATTTATAGCTGCCAGGTTAAAACCAAACCAGCCTGCGACCCCAAAAGCAGAAAGGACGGATAAGAAGCCACATGATAAGACAATAGCTATTACTCGGGTATCTCGATAGAAAAAGTAGAGTCCAATCGAAAAAATAACAAACAAGCCTGGGATAAAGAATTTGAGGTCATGTCTTACTACTTCAATATAAGCTTTATTGAGCGTTTGCACGCCGCCAAATCGAACATTACTAATAAATGGAAATTCGGCTCTGAATTGATTGACTTGAGCTGCTACCGACTGATTGAAAGACAAGATATTACGTGCGCTGGGATTGCCTCCCAAGTCAACTTCAATCTTGAGCAAAGCAGTTCTTCCATCTTGAGATAAAACCTGTGCTGCGCGAGGATGAGTAAAGTAAAGCTTCTGGCGTTCTGCTAAAGTTTTGTTCGCTTGCCACTCCTCATCAAATTCGGCGTTATAGGGCTGGCTATTATTGCTTTCTGCTATGATTTGGTAGTTTTTCACTTGCGTAACTGGAGGGAGCTCCGTTAAAACGTCGGTGAGTTTGCGAACGGAATTCCATGCGCGCTCTTCTAAAAAGTCAATATCGCTGGATAATACTAGGAGCAAGCTGTCGGTCAGTTTATATTTATCGCTAATAGATTGATCTAGTTGATAGAGAGAAGAGTCCGGATCAAAGTAGACTCGGTAGTTGGCGCTGAGTTTAAGGTCTTTTAGCCCGGCAATGGAAAACAATAAAATAATGCCGAGGATTACTAGCGCCTTGGTGCTGTTTAACCTACTTATTAAGTTTGAAGATAGCTCTTTTTGAAAAGGACGCATTTGTTATGAATTATGTCGTTTAATTAATCATAGCAATTTTCAAAGCAAAAGTTATCAAAAAAGTATCACAATCGGTTTGAGTGTAACTTAATCGAACAAGTTGACTCTAATGTGAAGAATTAAAGTTTATTGAAATTGCATTTAAGTATTTAAATTCTTGAACTAGGTGCATATTTCTATTGTGTTCATTCAGAGGAGGATAAGATTTGTTAACTCGTTTAATTATCGTTTCTTTAGGCCTATTACTTACAGCATGTACCAGTTTAGGTAATGCGCCCATCTATCAAGATGAAGGTGTTGCAATTGAAGGGTTTGATACTGTAGCGTATTTTGAGCAAGACAAAGCTGTTAAAGGTAATCGTAATTTTTCCTATTCTTATAAAGGTTCGATTTGGAATTTTAGTAGTGAGGAGAATCGAACCAAATTTATAAATAATCCAGATAAGTTTGCGCCTGAGTATGGGGGGTATTGCGCTTATGCCATGTCGAAAGGACTTGTTGTGTCATCCGATCCGGAAGCCTATACCTTGCACGATGGAAAGCTCTATTTAAATTATAGTTTTTCAGTGCGCAATACCTGGCGTAAGGATATTCCCGCATACCTAGCTAAGTCAGAAATAAACTGGCAAGAAAAAATTGCGGATGTTGAGGCTAACTTTAAAGAATAGTCGGGAGTTTGAAAGCAATAGTCGCCTTTATTGCTAAAGGCGACTAGATGTTGGAGCTGTGTTGCTATTAGTAACTACAAACAAATGTCCAGCTATCTCCAGTTCCCGGCACCGCAGTAGTCCAGTACTTCGCTTGATGAACTGAACCGTTATGGCGCATGCGATCACCTTGCGCCGCGTGATTAGGATTACCTGCCCAATCGTTTCTTGGCCAGTTTGGATATTCATTGTATTGGATTGGATCGATATTCAAAGATACACAAGTATCACCACCAGGGTTGCCTGGGTCAGATCCTAGATCTCCGGTTGGCAATTGCGGATATTCTTGTTTAATTGCAAATTCGTTGCCGTTAACTTTAACGACCCAGTTTGAAAACATGGAAATTGGTAAGTAATAGCGCACCTTAACAGTCCACTCTGCACCATCAGGAAGCGTTTGATAGCTAGGTAGTGCAAATTTCACTCTGTGGAAATTATTTTCCAGACCACCGATATTATTACCCGCTGAATTTGAGCCATCAGTAATCACTGCGAGTCCGGCACCACTTTGATCATTCATTGAACCTGGTGCTGAAGTAGCGTAATCAAAATAGAATTCGGTGCCGCCCGGCAATTCCACACCGGTTTTATTCTTGATGGTGAGCTCTGGCG
Organism: Kangiellaceae bacterium; assembly: GCA_026196875.1. Taxonomy (GTDB): domain Bacteria; phylum Pseudomonadota; class Gammaproteobacteria; order Enterobacterales; family Kangiellaceae; genus Aliikangiella. Next base: position 33,201 of record JAPHTP010000105.1, on the reverse strand, counting down.
TAATCGGATAGTTACTATCCCCTAGCGCAAATCCGCTAACTGAAATTTGTACGTCAATTTGTTCTGTTGGCATGACAACTTCGGCGCGTTTATTTCCATAAGGCGCTGCACTAGCAAATTTGGTCGCAATGGCTTCGGTCATCGAGGTTCCCATTTCATATTCGCCTTTAGAACTATTAAATCGGAAGTCTCCGGCCAATTCCCAGAACATAATTCCGCCGATGCCTGTGTTAACTACGTAGTCGGCTTTAGTATTAATTGACTCTAAATCTTCCGTTGAAATAAATACCTTCTTCTGATCATTCCATAGCCAGGGAGTAACCATAATTGAGTTGTAATTACGCGTGTAAGTGCCTTGTAGTTGGTGTTCTGGATTATTTACCGGATCAAGACCATAACTTTCTACATAGCTTCCAAGAATGCCGTTTTCTAAGTTCTTAGCATGCCACATAGGGTTTGAGCCTGCGCCCATTTCTTCGCCTAAAGAATTTTTATCGTGCCACAAATTATCGATACCAACCGCGCCATAGCCACATTTGTTGGTTTCACCGGTGCCGGTGCCCGGAGGACATTGCGCTTGATCAGGTAACGAAGCTGTTCCCCATAGACCATTGGTACCTCCTTGAACCCCTTGCCATCCTCGGGTGTAGTAGGGCACACCAATGTTGATTCGGCCGGCAGGAATTGAACCGCGGAAATAATGGTAAGCCCAATCGGTATTAAGGTAACCAATATTCTCATAAGCGCCACCGTAAGCATTCCAGGCAAGCAGCTCTGAATCTTGGCCATTATCGAACAGCGCGGCATTCGGGCCGACAAACTGATTCCAGGCGCCGTGTAAGTCGTAAGACATGATGTTGACGTAGTCTAAGTATTTAGCCGAGTCATAGACTTCCATGCCACGTAACAAATAACCGGAAGAAGGCGCCGCTACTGTTAACAAATAATGGATACCATCTTGTGCGCCGGCCGCGTCAAGTTTTTCACGCAACACTTTCATTAATTCCAGGTAAGAAGCATTTAATCCTGCGCGTAATCCATTAGAGATCGCAAAGTCATCAGGGTTACCTGCGTCGTTCATTGATGTAGCGTACTCGTAATCGATATCGACACCATCAAAGCCGTATTGACGGATAAAGTCTACAGCTGAATCAGCAAAGGTATTAATACCGGTATGATTGATTGAGCCATCAGCATTAGTTGTCATGGTATAGAAACCACCACTAGCAACGCGATTACCGTTTGAGTCAAAGTAGCCACCCGTTTCGGCCCAGCCACCAACAGAAATCATGGTTTTAACGTGAGGGTGTTGCTTCTTAAATTTATTGAGTAAGTTGAAATGTCCTTTGTAAGGGAAAGCTGGGTCCATTTCTGCTCCTGCGACTCCTGGCCATTCCATTCCTGTTGCAGGGTTGTTAGTAGAGTCTGCGCCAACAGATACTCTATTGTTACCGTCAACATGCGCGAAAGCATAATTGATATGTGTTAAGTGCTCCCAGGGAATTTGATGGGCCAGATAAGCAGGGCCATTGTTTCCGGTCCTCCAACTAGTAAAGTAACCAATAACACGTCTAGTTTTACCGCCCATTTTTTCGCGTCCATCGGTATCATATTTTGTACAGTAAGGTGATTGAACGCTGGGCGTTGCATATAATCCATCAGGACGGCAAGCCTCATGAGAAACTGGCGTATCGCTGACGGTTACTGATACTTGATCACTGGAACTAAACTCGCTGTCATCTACTGTATAGGAAAGGACATAACTTCCCACCGCGGAGAAGGTCGCACTTGAATTTCCAACAGAAGCATCAGAGAAAGTCACCGTACCGGGACCTGAAACCTTAACCCAGCTTTCAGTTATAGGAGACGATTTTCCATCATCAGTATAAGTACCGTTAAGCTGGCTGGCCTGACCAAGTGTCGCAGTGAAATCAGCACCTGCATTGGCAATCGGTGGTTGGTTCGGTTGCGGCTCATTGACTGTAACCACAACATCATCGGTTGAAGTAAACTCGCTATCATTGACTGACAAACGAAGAGTATAGCTTCCGGCTACCGAAAAAGAAGCAGTGGTTGTCGTGGCACTTGGGTCGGCGAAAGTCGTTGTTCCAGCGCCGGAAACCTGCGACCAGGAAACAGTGATTGGCGAGGCTAAGCCATCGTCAGTATAGCTACCATTTAAGCTCGCAGATTGTCCTAATTCAATCACAGAGTCAGCCCCCGCATTAACCACAGGCGGTTGATTGACCGGAGGTTGGTTGACCGTAATAACTACATCATCGGTTGAAGTGAATTCACCGTCATTTACTGATAAGCGTAGTGTATAACTTCCCGACGCTGAAAAAGTTGCGCTGGTCGCTGCTGCTGATGAATTGGCGAATGTAGCAGTCCCTGTTCCGGAGGTTTGTGACCAGGAAACGGTTACCGGCGAAGATAATCCATCATCGCTGTAACTACCATTTAATGCTGCTGATGTATCAAATTCGATTGTTTGATCTGCGCCAGCATTAACAACAGGAGGTTGGTTGACTGCATCACCATTTACGGTAATTGTTTTAGTGCCGCTTTCTGTACACGATTCAGGAGATACCGTGTTGTCGCAGAGTTTAACTAAATAGGTGTAGCTACCACCTGATGATTGGTTGACAGTGTATTCCGCACTTTGTTGGTTTTTTCCGTTGGGGGTAAGGTTACCAGTATGGATCACGTTTCCGTTTTCCAAAAGGTACCAAACGTTGCCGTTGTTGCCCCACCACATGTCCCAGTGGACGGTATACTGAGCCGGCGCTTCATAAGTCGTCGGCATCCAGGCTATGTTAGGTTTTCCCGGTGCTGCTTGAACCAAGTTCGATAGTAAAACCGAACTAGAAAGCAACGCCGACCACAAAAGCTTTTTGGTCGAATTGTTTTTTTGTTTCATTTTGATTTCCGTTTAGTTTTGGTTAATTTTTTGTGCTTTTTGTCGGTTTTGGTTTTTATAATTTGCTAGTTGTTATTTGATTTTGTTTTCCAGATTCACTGAAATTATTGAAATGGCTTAGTTCCTCCTTGCCCCTCCCCTTAGCAAGGGGAGGGACAAGGAGGTGGAGTTGAATATCGCCATGTTATTTAGATCAGGAAGTTAGTTTTCCCTCTCCTCAAGGAAAAAAGAATCGTTCGAAGAACCTACTCGACCACCTCAACATTAAAATGCTTTTCAACACACTTCTGATAGTCTCCGGGAATCAGTAACGAGTAAGCTGTTTGATAGCCAACGGTTTTACACATAAAACTTTTACCTTCAGGCATATCTGCGTGATAACTCCAATCTTGATCAAGACTAATTAGCATCGCGCCGGCGCCCTGCGTATCAAAGCGTCCTTGATTGGCGCAGCCTAACTGCTCATCCGCGGGGATCGGTACACTTAATGATTCAGCATGTTTTTTGTAATAAGCGATTCGGTTAAGTGACTGTGCTTTTTCTTGACCGCTTGATGAATTACATTCAATACCACCATTGATAATGTTGGTCGTAGCACCGAATCCTGCGGTAATACCTAAGCTTAAATCATGTGAATTCGGCTGCCAGGTTCCATCTATTACATGCAACATGCTTGGTTTTGGCGGTTGTGGGTATACAAAGAAAAACACGGCAGATGCTAAGTTTAGCCAGGTACGTGCCACTCTATCTGGATCGTTAAGTAATACCGATATATCGCCAAACATAGCTTGAGAAAAAGGTCCGTAGTTATAGTTGTAACTTAATTGTTTAGCACCGCGGCCGAAATACTTTTTAAAACTGCCATCGGCATTCTTGCCACATGGCCAGGTTTCTCCTTGCCAAGTTGCAGGAGAACACTCATTGTTGTATTCACAGCCTGGACCCGTTTCGCTACAGCCCAGTTCGCGCAGGTAAACTAAACCTTGCCGCCATTCTTCGATTGCAGAATTGGGGTTGTGACCGCCGGTTTCTTGAGTGAAGTGGGCGAACATTGTCGCCAATGATTTGCGACAAATTGCATCGCTGTCTCGTCCGTCGGAATAGGTTCCACAAAACGCCTTAAACTTAGCCACGGCTCTTAAGAAACGAGTATAAGAATAGTCTTGGTGCCTTTCAGGGAAAGTGTAATTCCAAAGCGTTTCATTTAAGATCGCTTCTACTCGCTTGACGTTTTCGGGATTGTCGGTACGGCCAGGAGTGACCGCTTCCACTTCGACATTGGAACGGGTTTCAATCGAACCTTTAACCAGTTGAAACTGCTCGGAAGAAGTAAGTTGACCTTCCATTGCGTCAATTTCAGCCTGAGTAAGTGTATATCCGCCGCCAGGTTTTGCTATTGGGTTGGGTTTATCCGGATTAGGATTTCCTCCAGATTTAATAACAGTCACAGTTTCACTCGCACTTTCACTGCAAAGTTCTTGCTGCAGATCTTGATTACAGAGTTCAATTTTAAAAACGTAATCTCCTTCAGTAGTAAGGTTGATCTGGTGGGAGCCAGACTGTTGCGAAGCTGGGGAGATATTTTGGCTATAAACTCGAACATTGTTTTGATTAACATGCCAGATAGAACCTGACTCGCCTGACCACTTGTTCCATTTAATTTCAGGAGAAACTGTACCGATACTTAGATCTAAGTTGCCTTGAATGTTATCCAAGGTTGGAGTAGCCGGCTTTTTCAGGTCCGAACCTGAATTCCCTGCGCCGACTTGAATGTTTTTTACCGGGCTTTCTGCGCAAGATTCTTGTGCTCCCTCAACAATACATAAACTAACTTTGTAGGCATAATTACCTTCTTCTACTGCAGAAAGTTGTAGGCTAGCGCTTTGTGCGTTTTGACCGTTGGGCTGCAACGTTGCAGTATGAATTACTTGGCCGTTTTGTATTAGGCGCCATTCGTTACCGTTTGTACCCCACCACATATTCCAGGTGATAGTATATTGCGCTGGGGCTTCATATTGAGTGGGCATCCAAGCAATGGTCGGTGCTTTGGGAGCAGCATAAGTGAACGGTGAAAGTAAGATTAAAAGCCAGAAAAAAGATCTGGAAAATCGATGTTGTTTTTTCATTGTCTCTCCGTAAGAAAATTAATTTTATTGAAAGCAATTTGTAATTTTTATTAGTTATACTTCTGTTTGAATTAGTACTTCATAAATTTTTGGAGCGCTTTCTTTAGTTCTTTTTTTGTATTTTTTACTTAATAAGTAAAACAACATTTCCGGTTAATTTGTTTTAGGCAATAAAAAGCCGTCGCGAAAATACCCACGAAAAATAAACTTAAAATAGACTGATTATCAAATGAACATCACATAAAACTGACAGCGCTGTCAATTAGATCGTTGGTTATTCGTATACATTTACAATTATTTTTTTAAAAATATATATATTTTGAGATGTTTTGTTTTTTTGAGTGCGTTTTATTTTTGCTTCTGATTCTTGAACATGTCATTTAAGGATTAAGACTGAGTTTATTGGCCTAAAACTAGTCGGATTTTCTCAAAGATTTGGGGGAGCGGTACTTATTTAGTTCTAATACAATGTCACTACTGGATGAGAGTGTTTTTAAATTATGTTGTGTGAGCCTTTCAAAAAACAAAATAAAGCTTCTTATTTGAGAGTCATTCATAGCCTGAGACGGTGCTAGATTTTTATTTGAGCTGACTTTATTTCTGAGCTGTTTTTCTTGTTCACAACGCCATTGATAAACGATGTCAAAGTTTGGTGCTTTTAAAAAGACCAAACAATCGATCATTGAAAATAATTTTTGATAATCATCAGCTAGTTTATCGTTCACAGTTTGACGCCAGATCATTTGATTATCTTCATCGGCTTCGAGACTATTAACAGGTTCCGAAAGCTCTTGTTCCATCTGAGGTTTGCTACCTACACACCAGCCTTCAAAAATAATAATGTCGGGAATGTTATTCACCATTGGCCACTCAACTCTGGGCTTAAGGTCATCGACAGCTTTATCGAACGACGGAATAAATACGGGAGATTCATTCGTCGCGCTTGCCAGCTTTTCAAATAGTTCTATTCCAAGATGAATATTGTGTGTACCGGGAACACCTCGCGTTGCAAATAGCGGGTGGATATTTTGCGCGAGTTCTTCACGTTGTTTTTTTGACAAATAAAGATCATCGATAGAGAAATTGACAACTTTAAGATTAAAACAATGATGAAACAATAAGTTGAGTAAATTTGCCAGGGTTGTTTTACCGGAACCTTGAGCCCCATTAATGCCCAAGATGAATGGTTGTTTCTGGCGCGATTGATATTTGTGATACAGCTGGGTTAATAGTGGAAGATAAGCTTGCTGAAGAGAATAACTGAAGCGATCAAACTCAATGTCATTTTGCTGACAAAACTGCCAAAGTTGGCGAGCGAGTTGAGTCGAGTCAATGGTTTCCATATAGGGGTAAGTCAGTCGCAAAATGTAGCTCTACTTGACCTTAAGTATAGAACAATCGCCGCGCAGACTCATTAAAAACCTAGTGCCAAGAAACGAAAAAGCCCGGAGCTAGCCGGGCTTTAATATAACTACCAGGATATCAATATTGGAGTATTATTATTGAGGCAATGACTCAATGCCCATATTAAACAATGTAAATCCGAAAATATCGGCATACTGCTCAATGGTCTTTGAGATAGGAGTGCCTGCACCATGACCCGCATTGGTTTCAATTCGGATCAATGTTGGCGCGTTACCTGTCTGTTTGGATTGGAGCTCTGCTGCAAACTTGAAGGAATGAGCCGGTACAACACGGTCATCATGATCACCTGTAGTAACTAACGTTGCAGGGTATTGAACACCTTTTTTTACATTATGAACTGGCGAATAGTCCTTTAAATACTCAAACATCTCTTTGCTTTGTTCTGCAGTACCATAATCGTAGGCCCAGCCAGCTCCAGCTGTGAAAGTATGGTAGCGAAGCATATCAAGTACTCCAACCGCTGGTAATGCAACTTTTATTAAGTCGGGGCGCTGTGTCATAACTGCACCAACTAACAAGCCGCCGTTTGAACCGCCACGAATAGCTAAATAGTTGCTTGAGGTATAATTTTCTTTGATTAGATATTCTCCAGCTGCAATAAAGTCATCAAAAACATTTTGTTTTTTCAACTGAGTGCCAGCCTTATGCCATTCTTTTCCATACTCACCGCCGCCGCGTAGGTTTGGAACGGCATACACGCCGCCTTGTTCTAACCAAACAGCATTAGCTACGCTAAAGTAAGGCGTCAAACTCACGTTAAAACCACCGTAACCATATAAGATTGTTGGGTTTTTACCGTTCAGTTTCAGACCCTTCTTGTGGGTGATCATCATGGGCACGCGGGTGCCATCTTTTGAGGTATAGAAAACTTGTCTAGACTCATATTTATCGCTGTCAAATTTAGCGCCTGATTTTCGATAAACACTGGATTCACCCTTATCAACCTCATACGCGAAAATGGTAGAGGGAGTTTTATAATTAGTGAAAGTGTAATAAAGAGTCTTATCTTCTTTTTTACCACTTAAGGAACTTGAGCTGCCAGGTCCAGGAAGTTTGATTTCTCTTACTTGTTTACCTTGATAGTCGTATTGCAATACTTTTGAAAGTGCATCAACCATATATTCAGCAAAGAAATATCCACCACCGGTAGAAGCGGTAAGTACATTTTCCGTTTCAGGGATAAAGTCCACCCAATTTTCAGGGGCAGGTTTAGATGCATCAACAGTAACGATTTTCTTGTTCGGTGCATTTCGATTAGTTACCAGATAGAGTTTGCTGCCTACGTTTTCTAATACACTCGTATCTGAATCGAAGTTGTCTAAGATGGCAACCAAAGGACTGTCTGGTTTAGTAAGATCTTTAATGTATAAGTCGTTTCCTGAGGTCGAAACGGCACCGGAGATTAATAGGTACTTATCATCTTCTGTGACTCCACCAAATACATAGCGGCGTTTTTGCTCAGCGGTTGCTCCAAAGATAACTTCATCTTTAGATTGTGGCTGACCTAGCTTGTGGTAGTAGAGTTTATGCTGATCTGTCTTAGCCGACAGTTCACTACCTTCAGGTTTATCATAGCTAGAGTAATAGAATCCTTCGTTACCTTTCCAGGAAATACCGGAGAATTTGACATCTACTAAAGGTTCTTCCGTTACTTCTTTTGTTTCGGCGTTGATAATAATAATCTTACGCCAATCGCTGCCACCTTCTGAAATTGAGTAAGCTGCAATCGAACCATCTTTTGAGAAGCTCAAGTTTGCTAACGAGGTTGTACCGTCTTCGCTGAATTTATTCGGATCTAAAAATACTTCAGGTTCACCGCCGTCTTTTTGGCGCCAAACAACATATTGATTTTGCAAGCCATCGTTTTTGTAGAAGTAAGTGTACGCACCTTCTTTGAAAGGAGAGCCGACTTTTTCATAGTTCCAAAGAGTTTCTAATCGCTTCTTGATTTGCTCTCGGTACGGAATTCTATCCAGATACCCGAAAGTTACTTTGTTTTGAGCTTTTACCCATTCACCGGTTTCGAGGCTTCGATCATCTTCAAGCCAACGGTAAGGATCGGCAATTTGGGTTTCGAAATAGGTATCAACCACCTCACCTTTTTTAGTGACTGGGTAGTTAACTTTAGATACTTGATTATCTAGCGCTGGTTTGACCTGAGCTGTATCTTGTTTCGCTTGGTCAGGCTTGGTTTGCTCTGGGGAATCACCGGAGCAAGCTGCCAATAGCGTGGCAATTGCTATAGAGGTTATTTTCTTCATTCGTATGACTCTCTTTGTCGTTATATTTTCCCGGAAGAAGCCGCAGTGTAACAAAAGCACTATTGCTTGCATATGCAGTTAAATTCACACAAATGTAAGCAGATGCAACGCTTAAGGTGTGCTGATTTAAAACTGTGAAACTACTTTGATAACTTATGAAATCGTTGATTATCTGCGGTAGATTGATGCAGAGTGATTTAACTTCTTTAAAATCAAACTCTTAGGAATGTGATGAAAGGACGAAAAGCTTGCTGAGAAAGTAGACCTCTTGTCATCAGGGAGCGCCATAAAGTAACAAGTTGAGCTACCAAGCTTAATTGAAATATAAGACTGGTAGCAGTTGTATCGCACGCAATATATTGAATTTAAAGGGATTGATTGCTTGATGAGCCTATCTAATAGAAGATAAAAGAGCCAATGAAATTCAGGTTTAAAATTCAGATTTGAGTTGTACAGAAAACTAGAAATTAGCTTAATTCGACGATTCCGGGTCAGATAAAAAACTGGAAGCAAGCCTGGGAGCGGATTTTCTTATTTGGTCTCCATTTCCTTATTCTTTCCATAATTGCTCAAAATTGTATCGCTAAAATCGGCTTAACTTTATGATTTCTTAGATTAAGTCGAGGTAAAAGTTATGCTAGGTAAATACTCCCCACGGTGGCCATCATTGTTGATAGCATCTAGCCTTTTTCTCATTTCCGCCTGTGGCGGCAGTAGTGGTGGTAATTTCGGCGAAACTGATGATTCGAGTTCAGGTGGAAGCACAAATAATGCGCCAGTAGCTTCTGCGGGTAGCGATGTATCGGTTAATGCGGGAACGCTTGTTACATTAGACGGTACCGCCAGTTCTGACGCGGATGGGGATACACTGACATACAGTTGGCAGTTAACCAGTCAACCTCAAGATAGTACTGCGACATTAACCAATTCTGATCAAGCGAACCCGCAGGTCACCTTAGATGTAGTTGGAGATTATACAGTTGAATTAACTGTCAGCGATGGTGTTGCCAGTGATGCTGACTCAGTTACCATCTCAGCTGTCGATCCGAACACAAATATAGCGCCGGTTGCCGATGCCGGTGATAATCAAAGCGTTGCATTAGGTGTGGTGGTAAATCTTGACGGTTCCGGCAGTAACGATGCCAATGGAGACGCTTTAAGTTATTTTTGGACGATTACGGATTCTCCAGATGGTAACTCCGCAACACTAAGTGATAGTTCGTCGGTTACACCTTCGTTTACTGTTGATTTGGTGGGAGATTATTCTGTCTCACTCGTCGTCAATGATGGCGCACTAGATTCTGCAACAGACACCGTCACCGTCACAGCTTCGAATAGCAATGTTGATATTACCGACGCAGAATTTGGTAACCGGAGCGGAGATTGCGTTTCCTACATTGGTTCATATTTTTCGAATGTGACTGATATTCAAAGGAGTATGGCTTTTTCGGGCGACATCACAATTACCGATGATGGTACTAAATGTTCAATTAGCGCGAACAGTATCCCGAACCATGATTTCAATGATCAATCTGCAGCATTTGCGACTAATGTAAGTGAAATCGATAAGTTTTACTCTTTCACCAAAACACCCACCTTTACTTCCCAGAGCAGCTACATTACCTTGGGTCAATCAAATGCAATCATGCTTAATGGAGTGGTGCTCGATATGCTGGCAGCCGCTTGTTACGGAGTAGGTAACGAACCACTAGGGCAAGAGAGAATAGGGTGTGGTCCCGATCAAATTGATAACCCTTGGCGGTATGACCCCATGTCTCCTTTAAATGGATTCGGTACTGATATTCATAATGCCCATGTACAGCCTGATGGTTCATATCACTATCATGGAAATCCGATGGCTATGTTCGCTCTTGATTGTAATAACCAAACCGAAGCTTCCCCAGTAATTGGCTTTGCTCCTGATGGGTTCCCTGTTTACGGAGCTTGCGTCCAGGACCCTGATACGGGCGATATTCGAGAAGCTACTTCTAGTTATGTATTAAAGGATAATGGCGGACCACGCCAAGATGTAGCTGGTTACGATACCCCACAGTCGGGAGTTGGGTTAATAGCAAGTGCTAACTATGATGGTCAATTTAGAGGCGATTATGAATACCAAAATGGTGCCGGTGACCTTGATGAATGCAATGGTATGAGCGTCGATGGACAATATGGCTACTATGTTACCAATGGATTTCCCTGGGTGATGAATTGTTTTAAAGGTACACCAGATGATTCGTTTAGTGCTGGAGGCCCCGCTGCTTTAGCCGTGAAAATGCACAGCCATGATGGAGTGACAGGCCACTCTCACTAATTTAGTCATTAACTAACAAATTACAGTAAAGTCAGTTTTTCAACCATTTTTCCCTTGGCGGGGCACAACTTGGATTGTCGCCCCGTCTTTTTATTGTGCCCGTTAAAAATCAAGCTAGGTTTATACCTGCTGCACCAAGTCAAACATCTCGCACTGCGAAATAATTAAAATTTGTTAAATTTATCAAAAAACACTTAATACCAAGCGGATAGATTTTTTGCTGTTTTTAGCATTGATTGTCTATTTTTTGCTCTATTTAATGATTAGGTTAGATTGGTATTGTATTAGATTATATTTTTCATACTGATTAAAAATTAGACTTTAATTTCGTAATATCGCCATATGCAATAGAAAATTATTTTAAAATCTTATAGATCGAACGCCCAATTACTTGTTGACATCATCGAGTCCCTTGAACCTGCAACAAAAAACTACAATGCGCATCAAATAAATTATATTGCACACAAAAGATTAAAGTGTTACATCTAAATAGCCTGATTAAGAAGTACAGGAAAATAACAACAACCATTGGGCTAAAAATATTACCGAAAGGTAAATAATGAAAAATAACTATAGGGGCAAAGTTGTATGTCTGGTTGCTTTTAGGACCGCAATTCAGGCTTTGCATCAACTTGGCCCACACGGGGACAAACATGACATTCTATTCTTCGACCCGGATCTATCAAAAATACAAGATCCGTCGTATTGCTACGCCCTGCGTCCACTATTTTTCAAACTGCTTTTAAATCAAAAAGTTAGATTTCTTTTGATTTATCGATCGCGGTTATAAACAAAATAAAAGCTTATTGGTTAGTTATTACGTAACTAATAACGAGATAGTGGTAGGAGGCTAAAATGCAACATCTCACACAGGTTAAGCTGCGCAAGCTGGTGCTTGGAATCGCGGCGTCTTCGTTGTTTGGGGGAGCGGCGATTGCCGCGTCACTCGACGACGATCATCTCAATTGTGGAGCGGACCATGCCCACTCTGCACTGTATAAGAAGTTTCCCGAAATCGCAGCTAAACAAGCTGGTTATCGAGCTCAGGAAGAACTTTCACTTAAATTTGCTCAGTCTGCTTTAGACAATGTGAGTCAGACAAAACTAATCACCAACTATACCATTCCTACGGTGTTCCACATTATTCATGCCGGCGGTGCGGAGAATATTACTGACGCGCAGGTTCACGAAGCAATTAACCAACTAAATGAGGACTACAACGGTAATGATGTACGTAAAGATTTGATCTTTGATGAGTTTAAATCTCTTTACGCAAATATCGGTATGAGCTTTGTATTAGCGCGCAAAGATCCTGATGGTAATCCAACCGATGGAATTACGCGACATTATGCGCCGAATGAAGTCACTCAGTTCAATGATGCATCCGATCAAATCATGAAAGCTAAGTACGCCTGGCCTCAGGAAAAGTATTTGAATATCTATGTTATTCGAAGCGCCGGTGGTCAGTCGGGATCGGCCTGGGCTTTCTACCCGAGTCAAGTGGATGACCCTTCGACTCAAGATCTGGACGGTGTAATTAGTTCACACTGGGCGATTGGTAGAACCGGTACCGCGACCCCAACGCACTGGAAAATTCTTACCCATGAAATCGGTCACTGGGCTAACCTCGCGCATACTTTTGAGAATTATTGCTCTGAGCCGGGCGATAGTGTCGCGGACACACCTCCGACTTTAGCTGGTAGTGGCTGCGATAAAGTTTGGTCACCTTGTGGAAATGGGATTGTTAATACTCAAAACTACATGGACTATGGCTTCTGTACTTCAATGTTCACTAACGGCCAGCAGCAGCGCATGATGAACGCAATGAATAGTTCAGTAGCTGGGCGCAATAATATTTACACTCAGCAGAATTTGATTGATACCGGTGTAGTTGGAATGCCGGTTAATGCCATATTCAATATTGAGCAAAACGTCATTGTCCCCGGCGACAAGATTACATTTAACGATGTTTCTGAAGCGGAAACCGGTAACATTACGAGTTGGCAGTGGAGTTTTCCTGGTGGAACGCCAAGTAGTTTCAACGGTCAAAATCCGCCTGCGATTGCTTACAGTACTCCCGGTACTTTTTCAGCGACGTTAACCGTAAGTAACGGCAGTGACAGCAACACTATAACTAAAAATGATTACATCACCGTAACTAGCGATTTAGTGATGCGGAATGATGTTGTCAGAAGCTGTAGTGCTAAATTTTATGATTCGGGAAATAATCATGCCGGTCTTGCGGGTGATTATGGAAACCGGGAAGACCATACCCTGGTAATGCTTCCTAACCAATCTAATTCCGCTGTAAAGGTCGACTTCAATGATTTCATTTTGGAAAACAATAGTAATTGTGATCTCGACTTTCTAAAGGTTTACGACGGTTTGGATGAAAACGCGCCGATGATTGGTCAGTACTGTGGTAAAAATAGTCCTGGCTCGGTAACGGCTACCAATGGTGCCGGTGCGTTAACTTTTGTATTTCATTCCAATGTAAAAGCAAGAACCGCGGGGTGGGACGCCAATGTTAGTTGTACCGCAGGTCAGGGGGGCGGCAATATTGCACCAATCGCGAATGCCAACGGCGATTATAATATCAAAGCGACAATCGCCACTGAATTTAGTAGCGCGGGTTCAAAAGATATCGATGGCGATATCGTGACGTACAATTGGAACTTTGGTGACGGCAATTCAAGTAGCGCTGCAAATCCAACTCATGCTTACGCGACAGTTGGAACTTATAATGCGAGCTTAACTATAACCGACAATAATGGCTCGAGTACCACGCAACAATTTGTAGTGAACGTTCGTGCCAACCAACCCGATCCTTTGGTGGTTGAAGCCAATGGCCCTTATCAAGCAAAAGAAGAACAGGGCATCGATTTCTCGAGTGCGGGTACTTTCGACTTGGACACTGAAATTACCGGTTATGCCTGGGATTTTGGTGACGGTAATACCAGTGATTTCCACACGCCTACCCATACGTATAAAGTTGCAGGAAGTTACACGGTAACTTTAACAGTAACCAATGCAGACGGTGTAACCGCAACGGATACGGCTCAGGTAACAGTTGATATTGAGCCGGGTGATAATCCTCCACCGATGATTGATGCTTGCGTAGGTGGTGTGACTCCAATAACTCAAGGGACAATTGAAGCTGGCGTGCCAACTTGTATTGGCAACGATGGTGATAACTGGACTTCGTTTAGTTTTTCGGGGGCGGATGACTTCCGAAGTGCTGCCATTACTTTAGCCCATGGCGATGGCGACCCTTCGCTTTACGTGCGTAAAAATAGCTGGCCAACACAAACTGAGTTTGACGCTAGTTCTACTAATCCTGGCAGCTATGAATGTGTTTACTTACGCCAGTTAACAGATTATTGGAATTATTTAGCTGTCAAAGATGCGTCAACCAATGGTATGACGATCACAGTCGACTACAATACTTCAGGATGTCGAGCAGTAGGCGCTAACGTCGATCCAACTGCGAGCTTTACTGCACCTTCTTCAGCTGAGGTTGGCGAGGCAGTGAGCTTTGACGCATCTAGTTCTAATGACACTGACGGTACAATTGTAGCTTATGCATGGGATTTTGGTGACGGCCAAACTGGTACTGGTTCTAATCCAACCCACACCTTTGCGTCCGCCGGAAATTTTGCTGTTACTCTGACCGTAACTGACAACCGCGATGGGACAGCAACTACAACTCAATCGATCAATATTACAGCAGTAATTAACGATCCACCAACAGCAAATGCCAATGGTCCTTATACGGTCAACTTAGGCGATACGCTAATTTTTGACAGCACAGGTTCGAGTGATCCTGAAGGTAATCCATTAACTTACACTTGGGATTTCGGCGATGGTTCAGCAGGCACTGGTGCAAGTCCGAGCCATACTTATGCTGCCGTCGGTAGTTATAATGTTGGTTTAACCGTGACAGATGATGGAGGGTTAACCGCTTCTTCTTCTGCGACAGTGACTGTATCTGAACCGCCTCCGCCGAGCTATTGTAGTTCACAAGGTGGCGGAACTTATGAATGGATTTCCAATGTTTCTGTAGGAAATTTTAGTAACTCGAGTGGAAGCTCTTCCGGCTACACAGATTTTACTGCACAAACCATCACTTTAAATGAAGGCGATAACAGCATTTCGTTAACAGCAGGTGGCGGTTATACCGAACACTGGAAAGTCTGGTTCGATTTTAATCGTGATGGCGATTTTGAAGATGTCGGAGAAGTTGTGCTAAGCGGGCTATCAGGCAAAGATACTGTAACTGGAAATATTAATATTTCTGCAACAGCAAATTTTGTGCAAACTCGCATGCGTATTGCAATGAAGTACAGCTCAGAAGCTTCTTCTCCGTGTGGTGATTTTGGTGACGGAGAAACAGAAGATTACACTGTCAATTTAGTCACAAATGGCGGTGGAACTAATCAAGATCCAACTGCAAATGCGAATGGTCCATACGCGGCATTAACCGGTGAAGCAATTAATTTTAGTAGCGCTGGCTCTTCAGACACAGATGGAACAATCGATAGTTATAGTTGGGACTTTGGTGATGGTAGCACCAGCGCTTCCGCAGATCCGACACACACTTATTCAACGGCAAATAATTACACTGTGACTTTAACGGTTACTGATAACCAAGGTGCAACTGCAACTTCTTCAACTACGGCAACTATCACAGAAGATACCGGTGGTAACCAGCCTGTTTATTGTGACGCGTCTGGCGGCGGTAGTTATGAGTGGATCGCTAATGTAGCAACCGGAAGTTTTAGTAATCCATCGGGAGCGGCTCCTTACACTGACTACACCGGCCAGACAATTGGCTTGGAAACCGGCAGTAACAATATTGCGTTAACAGCTGGCGGCGGTTACACCGAGTCGTGGAAAATATGGATTGACTACAACGTTGACGGTGATTTTGACGACGCAGGTGAAACTGTCTTAAGTGGCTTGTCAGGAAAAGATACCGTGAACGGCAACATAAATATTCCGACCAGCGCAGACGGCACTACAACTCGAATGCGTGTTGCTATGAAGTATAATGGTGAACCGTCTTCTTCTTGCGGTGATTTCGGTGACGGTGAAGTTGAAGACTACACAGTATCAATTACCCAGAATTCATCTAACCCTCCTGGCGGCGGAACTTGTGGAGCAACAACTAATGATGGTGGCGCATTACTTTTTGATCAAGTTGAGTGTGTCAATCGTTCTTCTGCAGGAAAATACTCCTACTACATTTATGTTGAAAATGATGCGACTCAAATGTATATCACAACCAGCGGTGGAACTGGAGATGTTGATATCTACTACAACGCCGATACCTGGGCGGGAAGCGATAACTATCAATATTCTTCAACTTTGGTTGGTAACGAACAAACTTTAGCGGTAACTGCAAACAAAGGATATCGATATATTTCTTTGGAAACTGATACCGAGTTTGCCGATGTTAATCTAGTAGTTAGTTTAACTGCGCCGACTGGTAATACCGGTGAAGATAATACCGATATTGGTCAAGGTGGATCTGGTACTACAGATGCGAACGATCCTGATTGTCAGTTGGCTGATACGCCGACCAATGATCCTGCGATCAACATGTACACCTTTGAAAGTAGTAACAATGTCACTGAAAATTATTTTGAGGGCTGGGTGCGTGTACGCGGTACTTCAGTTAATAGTAATTATCAGTTGAAATTCTGTCCCGCTACTTACGGTAGCATTAGACTTGGTAACCGTAGCGAAACACTCGATGCAAATCATTACGGTAAAGAGTTTGAGTACAACTATAAACATTGGGGTACTCGCGCAACCAATGTTGAAAGTATAAAAACTATCGCCACCGCTGAAGATGGAAGTAAGGCAGTTATGACCGTGCAACTACAGTTGCAAAATCCAACCGTCGAACATCCTGTACAACCGTCTTGCGATGATTTAACTCTCGACGCTGACTTTGATGGTATTCCAGACTGTGCAGAAGAGCCGGGTAAAACTTTCTACACTATGCCGCTCTACGATTGGGGGGCAAGAAAAAACCAGTTAGACATCTTTATTGAAGTTGATTGGATGGACAAGCATCCTCTAAAAGATTACGACGGCAATTACGTTTACGATGACAATGGCAACCAAATTATTGACCATGGTACAGAGCCGAAACGTAAAGTACTTGATATTGTAAAAGAAGTTTATGCTGCGCGTGGTATTTATGTTCACTTTGATATCGGGGATAAATTCGACCAAGCGCCAGGGCTTGATCCGGCGGATTATGACTTAGGTGGCGGACAAGCGATTCCCTTTATGGAATACATTCACTTGGCGCGTTGGACTGACAATTACAATGGTCGAATAATTGAAGTGCCCGGTATGGATGAAGACGTTATGCCGCAGTACTTCTTTAACAATCCGGAACGAGATAAGATTTTCTACTATGTACTCTTTGCCAATTCACAAGGAGGAGCAAACCGAGGATCATCTGGTCAAGCGCCTGACTTGTTCGACCGTTTTATGTACATATCGATGGGAGGCACTGGATGGGGCTTCACTGACGACACGCCGGAAAATGAAAATATGATGATCAATGGTCATGCTTCAACGGTTGTGCATGAGTTAGGTCATATTTTCGGTTTGAGTCATGATGGATTCCCTGATGACACGGCAAGAAACTTTAAGTTGAATTACCCGTCGGCAATGAACTATTTGTTCCAGTTGCAAGGTGGACCGACAGATAAGTTCGCAGATATTGATTATTCAACTATGGTACGTGAGCGTTATTACTTATGGCAGAATCCTGGACTTGGTTATGCCTGTAACGACCGTTTAAACGAAACCAATCCGGGTAACACTACTTGGGGAAATCTGGTTCACGGCTTGCGTTCTGACCCTGCTGATTTCCACATTGGATACTCAGACGGTCTACAGCCAAAAATTGATGAAACCCAAACAGCTGAAGGATTACTTGAGGGTGGTCTTGATCTAAACTGCGACGGCAACATCAACAACTACGTTGGACCAACTGATGTAAACCATGATGGTCAAATTGATTTCCTATGGGATTACGACGACTGGGGTTATTTAACCTTCTTTTATCATTACTACAATTATGATGTGAAGAACGAGTATGACGTTCACAACGAGTTTTTACTCGAGCCGAACTACCATGTTAAGTGGGCCTACTCCCCGACTGATGTGAAGTATCCTAATTTGAAGGATACCTCGGCTGCGCAGTCATCAGGAAGCGATGCGGAGGACGGTAGTTTGAATTCAGCAGAACAAAAGGATTCGACTTCAGTTCAACCCAAAACGCTTTCGGAACTAAGAGCTGCACGTATTCAAAAATTGCGTCAAGAGCGAGAGAAGATGAAAGGCATTCCATTGTCTGAACTTCAAAAACAAAGTAAAGATCTGATTGGTGTGAAAGAAATCGTACTACCACCATCGGCTCAAGAAGCAATTCGAAAAGCACAAGCAGAGTCGCGACGAATGCAGCGAGCCAAAAAGGAGAATACTGAGTTGCAAGACTAACCAGTAATCATTTTTGTTAGGAGGTAAAGCGAGCGACTGGGAGACTGGTTGTTCGCTTTTTACCATTGGTAACTTAGCTTCATAGCTATTATCATTCTGATTAAAATGGAGAAGTCTTCCGATAGTTCGCACCTATTCTAGCTTAAGGGCTATATTTTATAGTCTTTTATCCAAAACAATTGCGTTGCTCGTAGGCCATTTCAACGGACTCTAAAAACTGATTCCAAACCTGATTTGTTAAAATTAAGACAAAAGCGTAGTAATTGTCCGATGAGTAATACAAATTGTCAGAATATTGATAACTTGGTCGCCAGCAATCATGGTCTAATTGTATATGCCCGAGATAGCCTGAGAACACATTCTTCTTGAAAAGTGACTATTTTATGTTCTAAGTTCTAGATCGATATCTCTTTTTGAGTTAGTATCTCGCTCCGAAAACTCAGGGATGATTCACTCGCGCATAAATGGAACTATTTCGCTTCTTTTCGCGCCTAGCTCATCCCCTTAATAACATATCAATACTTTTAAGCACTAGCTTTTAGGGGATAAAAAGTGAGACAGAACTTATTCCAATTTTTGGGTTTGGTGGTTAGTTTGTTTGCGGGAGTATTATTCTCGCAACCCGTTCAAGCTGACTATGCCATTTGCTTATCTAAAGAGGTAAGTAATGATGCAAACACCTGGCATGCAGCAGATAGCGAAGCATCAGCCCTGGATATTACCGGTTCATCGGTGCACTTTAAGTTTGTTGTTTTTAAGTGCCCTAATAAACCTGGTGGCCTTAAAAATATTCAATTAACTGATTCACTGCTCAATGTGTCCGAATCACTTGGAACACTCCCACATAGTGAAACCGAGTATCCGGAAATTATTCATACTGTAGAATCCACCGATTTCTGTAATGGCGTCAATGGGGTTAAACAGAATACCGCTTCTGTTGTTGCTGATATTGTCACCTTAACCGAGCAACGAAGTGCAAATGATAGTGCTTGGGTGAATTGCAACTCTTCAGCTAATTCGCCGGTGATTAGTATCATCGAGGGAGCGGGTCCCTATCCAAGTGGCGTTAATGATGCTGAGCTCATAATCGCTACTGACGTTGAAGCAGAGTGCCGCGGATATGATAGAGATCATGGTGACTTTGACACCTGGAGCGATGTCTTTTCATCCGATGACAACCTTAATCATAGATTGGTTACCTCAATTAGTGGCGATTACAACCAGAACCGATATATCAGATGTCGAAATCTATCTACCGGCACCACTAATACCACCAGTACTGTTTTTCCAGTTTATTTTTATAAAAGCTCAGTTTTATCCAAAACTCTTAACCTAGTTGCTGATAAACCCATGAATAATGATGGCAACTTCACTTTGACTTGGGACACTGTTGCAGGCGCGACTTCATATGTCATGCTGGAGAGGAAAAACAATCAATATTGGAAAACTATAGCCTTAGAGTCAGGATTGACATCTATTGCTTTGTCTCGGCCAGAATATGCACGCTATCAATATAGAGTGAGTGCTTGTATCGATGATACTGGAGAAAACTGCGGTGTTTTTAGCGACGAAGCGATTGTCTCTATTGGCTCCGACCCTGCTCATTTCCCTCCGGAAATCACCATTGTTTCAGGTAGTGGACCATACCCTCCATCGGCAAGAAATATGGATTTGATTATTTCGACCAATTTAGACGCAGAATGCAGACATAGCGAAAGTGACTCAGGACACTTTCAATATTGGGGGAACATACTCGAAACAACTGATAACCGAACGCACCGGTTAAGTACCAGCGTTGATAGTGCTTACAATCAAGATAAGGTGATCCGTTGTAAAGCGCTGGCAACTGGCTACTATCATGAGTACAGTTTTGAATTTCCAATTTATTTTCAAGACTATGATTTGATAGCCCCACCTGCTAATTTTATTGCCGATAAGCCCATGAATTATGATGGGCAATTTACTCTAAGTTGGGACTCGGTTGATGGCGCCAATCGCTACCACATTATGGAAAAATTTAATGCCGAGAACTGGCGGCCCGTTGAGCTAGTCTCCAATCAGAATTACATCACACTGGAAAGGCCGCAACTTGGGAGATACGAATATAGGATAGCATCATGTACTGACGGACAAGCACAAAATTGTGGTGAATTTAGTGACGAAACGATTGTTTCCGTTGGCGCTGAAGAAAATCATTTTCCTCCGGTTGTGTCGCTTGTCTCGACAATGGAACCTTATCCGTACGGAACAACCCATTTGACCGCCGTTATTTCGACTAATGTCGACGCTGAGTGCAAATTTCGCTATGCAGATTATTCTACCTATGACTACTGGAGTAACCTGGCTACAACAGAAGATAATCGAACTCACACTGCCGAGTTAATAATTAATGGGACCTATGATCAGACCAATTACTTTAGATGTAAGGCCTTAGACACTGGGTATACTAATAAGACGGGTTTGCCGGTTACAGCAAACATTGTGACTAAGGATGATTTACTTCTACCAACGGGGTTTACGCTGACCCATAGTGATAATCAAGGCAACGTAAGTTTTGCTTGGGATACAGTGGACAAGGCTTTTGGCTATCGAATTAGACATGAAATTAACTATGGTCCTTATGTTTATCATTTCTTTGATGAGTCAGTGACAACTGGTTCCATTAAGTTGACCGAAAGTGGCAACCATCAATTTTATCTCTCCGCATGTGGAAATAATCAAGGGAATGAATGTACTAACAAAGTTGGTCCGATTCGCCTGGATATAACGCTTAATGCCAATCAGGCACCTACTATTACAACAACTCCTGATCCCGATGCAGTGGTAAGTCAACAGTATATTTATGATGTAGATGCTTCTGATCCTGAAGGGGATAGCTTAGCATATTCTTTAAATGCTGCGCCTAACGGAATGACAATTGATTCAGTGTCTGGTGTGATTAACTGGACTCCAGTAAGCAACCAAGTTGGTAGTCAAAATGTTACCGTAGTTGTCACTGATAGTGTCGGCAATACGGGCTCACAGAGTTTTGTTATTGAAGTTGATAATGCAATAAACAATCCTCCTGTAATTACCTCTCAGCCGGTTACTTCTGTGCAGGCAGCGCAAACTTACAGCTATCAATTGGTTGTTAATGAGCCCGAAGGTGAACCGGTTACTTATACGTTAACCTCTTCGCCGGATGGTATGGGTGTTTCTTCTACTGGACTGATTACATGGTCTCCGAGTGAAGCACAAGTAGGAAGTTATTCTGTAAGCGTGAGCGTGTCAGATCCTCAAGCTCAAACCGCTACACAGAGCTTTACTTTAATTGTTTCTCCGATCCCAAATCGTCAGCCGGTTGCGAATTCGGCTAATGTGTCTACGGGCGAAGATAGTTCTGTTGTGATCGTGTTAAGTGGTAGTGATCAAGACAATGATCCGTTAACTTATGAACTAGTATCTCAGCCTTCAAATGGTGTACTTTCCGGGACGGCACCCAGCTTGATCTATGCACCCAATGAAAACTATTTTGGTAATGATAGTTTTACTTTTAGGGTGAATGACGGGGAACTTAATTCGGGTGAGGCAACTGTTTCAATTACGGTTGGTTCCGTGAACGATGCGCCTGTTATTACTTCCTTTCCGATAACAATTGCTACACAGGACTTCGGATACTTTTATCAAGTCATGGTAAATGATATCGAAGGTGATGCGATTATCTATCAACTTGAGCAGGGACCTACTGGTATGCAAATTGGTCTCACTAGTGGAACGCTTACTTGGACGCCAACAGAAAATGATATCGGCTCTCATTCTGTTGCAATTATTGCGTCTGATAATAACGGAGGAACTGACCGTCAAGACTACCTGATAATCGTAAGTGGAAGGCCAAATAATACGCCGGTTATTACAAGCGAGCCGGTATTAAACGGAGCAGTTAATGAAGCATATAGTTACTCTGTGATTGCCGAAGATTTGGATAATGATCCGCTGAGCTATAGTGTAACTTCCGGACCTACCGGTTTAAGTGTAGGGGTATTCTCCGGCGTAATCGATTGGATTCCGGAAGCCAGCCAAATCGGTGAATCAACTGTAACCGTTAAAGTGGAAGATGGAAAAGGTGGCTCGACCACTCAGTCCTTTAAAATAAATGTGGTTATAGGGGAAAATCAATTACCGCAAATTACTAGTTCGCCAGTTACTAATGGTGCGCCTGAAAAATTGTATTCATACCAAGTGTTAGCGACCGACGCTGATGGAGATGTTCTAGAATATGTTTTAACTGCTGCTCCTCAAGGAATGTTAATCGACAAAGATAGCGGGTTAATTAATTGGGTACCGGAAGCTGGGGCAGAAGGAACTCACCAAGTTAGCGTTCGTGTTTTTGACCCCAAAAGAACATTTGATGAGCAAGTGTTCAATATTGAATTAATTGCTCAACAAAATAATCAAGCGCCGGTAATTGTATCGACGCCTGTGATATCTGCCACTGTTTTGCAAGTCTATAACTATGAGCTTGAAGCGACAGACCCTGAAGCTGAACCGCTGCACTATGAGTTAGCTGTATCGCCTAAAAGTGCCTCAATTAATGACAATAATGGTGGCATCGCATGGGTCGCTGATAGCGTTTTACCTAATTACAGTTTAAGCCCCATTGAGCAATGCTCGGCCAACGCTACATCGTTGCAATTAACGCAGCCCGAAATCAAATGGGAATGGAGTGGAGGGAATTACTTACCAAACTTCAACCAAGTTATTATGACTCCTGTAGTGGCAAATGTCACTG
This sequence comes from Kangiellaceae bacterium, assembly GCA_026196875.1. Classification (GTDB taxonomy): domain Bacteria; phylum Pseudomonadota; class Gammaproteobacteria; order Enterobacterales; family Kangiellaceae; genus Aliikangiella. The sequence goes on along the minus strand of JAPHTP010000105.1, from coordinate 9,863 downwards.
ACGATAATGGTGATGGAAATATTAATTCTGATGATATTCCGGATGTGATTTTCCTTAGTTATGATCAATCTAACGGCTCTACGGCGGAAGGTATTTTACGTGTCATAAGTGGCTCTGATGGTACAGATATTTTTACCGTAGATGATGTAAGGTTTGCCGGTTTCTATAACCTAAGCGTAGCGGACATCGATGGTGATGGGATAGTAGAAATAGTCGCGCCTGGTTTTGATCAAGGACTATATGTTTACGAACATACCGGGGAATTAAAATGGTCATACAGCGGTCTGACACCGGCTTGGGCCGGAGCAATTTCAATTTCAGATATTAATGCTGATGACTCACCGGAAATAATTATAGATCAACACGTACTGTCGTCAAATGGTGAACTATTATGGTCGACTACGGGGTGGTCGGGAGAGCCTCTTAACCGCGATGGGATCCCATCTGTTGTCGATTTAAATGATGATAATTTCCAGGAGATTATTTGGGGGGCTTCCGCATATAGCCATCTCGGTGAATTGCTGTGGGAAAATGCGAGCGTAGGAAATGGTTTTTCTGGAGTCGGCAATTTTGATACCGACAACGAACCGGAAATCGTGGTTGTTTCAGGTAGCCAAGTTAATCTTTTAAATACCGATGGTTCTTTAGTTTGGCAGGTTAATATTGGTGCTACTGGCGGGCCGCCAACAATAGCTGATTTCGACGGCGATGGGATGCCTGAAATAGGCGTTGCAAGTGCTCGAAAGTACTTTGCTTTTAATCATGATGGTTCTGTACTTTGGCAAACAGATACACAAGATGTTAGCTCTTCAATAACCGGTTCCTCCACATTTGATTTTAATGGTGATGGAGAAGTTGAAGTTGTCTATGCCGATGAAACCCATCTGAGAGTTTATGAGGGAAGTACTGGTTCGTTACTTTATGAAACAGCTAACTCAAATGGTACCGCGACAGAGTATCCGGTTATCGTTGATGTTGATAACGATGGTCAGGCGGAAATTATCGTTACCGCAAATCAAATGCTTCAACGGCTGAGAGGGTATCCTGGTCCAGGAAATGCTGGAATCCGAGTTTTTGCTTCTAGCGATAACTCTTGGGTGGGTACTCGAAAATTATGGAATCAACATGCATATCACATTGACAATATCAATGACGATACCAGTGTTCCTGCTATTCAAAATAAATCCTGGTTGACTCATAATTCTTTCCGCCTTAACCAGTTTCCTGGGCATGCTGCTTTAGCGCAAAGCGACCTTGTTGTAGATAAAATTACGTTAGCTGATTCGGATGAGCAGTACTCAATCGATATTCGAATTCTTAATCGAGGCTCACGTGCGAGTGAAGCAACAAAACTCAACATTTATAGTGAGCGCCCGTCAGAACAATCGGTTCCTATTGCAACGGTAACTATTCCGGCAATTGCTAGTAGTTCGAACGTTTCGGTTAATGCCCTTATTGATAGAGGCGTTAACTTTGAATCGGGAATTTATGTGCTGGTGGATACCGACCAAGTCGTTTCTGAATGTGTCGAAGAAAATAATCTAGCGCATGCCTATGTCTTTGAAGCGAAAGCCAGTGATCCTCAAGGACTTTTTGACACTCAAGTTTGGGCTGTTCAAGTTAGTAGTGACCCAGGTGCGCCGACTATCATCAGTGAACCGCAAACGATTGCAGTTGTTAATAGCGCTTATACCTATCAGGTAGAAACAGAAGATGCTGACGTTGGCGATTTACCAGTGTTTTCGCTTTCAAATGCTCCGTTGGGAATGGGAATAGACGAATTTACCGGCGTCATTAGTTGGATACCTTTGAGCGAACAAATAGGTGAGCACTCAGTTACAATTCTAGTAATGGATAATTTCGGTCTCACTGCATCCCAAGCATTTACCTTAACGGTCACTAACCCTGGACAGCCGCCTGTAATTGTTAGTACACCGTTAACCTCGTTAAATGAGAACCAAAATTTTGCATATGACGTAAACGCAATTGATCCAGATGGCACTGCGTTGGTTTATTCAAACGAAGGGTTCAATAGCGATGTCACCATTGATGCTTCTACTGGTCAACTGAGCTGGACAGCTTCACCTCAATTTCCTGTTTACTCTGAGGAGTTAAATAATAATTCTTGTTCAATCCAGAATGACCCTGATGTTCCACTATTAAATGCAACAGATTGGAATGTATTCAGAGGAGATGGTGGTCACGCAGGAACTCAAAACTGGTATTTCGAAGATGGTGGAACGACAACTTACACGAATGGGAATGGAGATCCATCAGTATTGCTTTCTAATCAAGATGTGTCAGATGGATTAGTGGAGTTTACGTTGCGTGTCGAAGGAGGTGACGACGATAACATCGGATTCGTTTGGGGCTTTAGAAACATGCAACAGTTTTATAGGTTACGCTGGACACACAGCAATCATAGCGGTGGATATATGCATGTCACCAAAGTCAACTCACCTGAGCCCAGATATGACGGAGGTCATGAAACCGATGAGATTTTATGGCTTAAGAATGGATTAGCCTGGCAACACAACGTTGACTATCGAATTTTACTTGATATCAGACCTGGAATTTCTTCAATTTATGTTTTTCAAGGAAACAATCTATTGGAGTCGGTTCGAATTGAAGACGATACTTTTGTTGGAGGATTGATAGGTTACTATGTTCATTCTCAGAATATGGTTTACTACACTTCCAGAATTATTCCAAGAAATCCTTCTCCGGATCTCATTATTACCGATCTCAAACGAGCGATTGATGAGACAAATGATTCATTTGAATTCAAAGTAACTAACAGAGGTGGTGCTGCAACCGTTGCATCGACTCAAGTTGATTTGAATGTCGGTAATTATGACTCAGATGAAGGAATATTAAGCCCTCAAACTCTCGCCAGCTCTGTAGTAAATCCACTAGCTCCAGGAGAGAGTCAAACCATAATCATCCAAGTACCTTTGCTTGATGATTCATTCAATCTAGCAGAGTTAAAAATCGATCCTACCGGACAAGATATCTTGGAGTGTAATCAAGAAAACAATTTTAAGCGTTTGCCATTGTTTAGAGTGAAAGCGACTGACGAGTCACAATTAAGTGATGAGCAAGAATTCTCTGTTGACGTTAAAAATATTAATTCTCCTCCGGTGATTAGTTCGGAACCAGAAATCTACGCTGCGCGGGGGCATGCCTATTACTATCATGTTAAAGCATCTGATAGTGATTTAGGTGATCATCTAACTTACTCAGTTGCTGAAGGTCCGCAAGGAATGCAGTTCTTCACCGAAAGCAACTTGCTCGTTTGGACGCCAGATGAAAATGAAAGCATCTCAAGCTTCCCTGTTACTATCGAAGTCACAGATTTATCTGGCGCTAAAGCGCAACAATCTTTTGATTTAACAGTGCAAAATGCACCAAGAATTATTTCTAATCCGCCCAGCCCAGTTGCAAGGAGCAGTGAAGAATATATATACAATGTACAAGCAGTGGATCCAGACGGTGATGTGCTGGAGTATTCGTTGAGCGAAAAACCTGATGGAATGACTATCGATACTCGAACTGGACAGATTCGGTTTACGCCATCGACAATTAATTCCTTTTACGATGTGATCGTAGAAGTAACAGATAATAAGCAGGGCACTGACACTCAAGAATTCTCTCTTGCAACGTTAAGTCGCACCGCAGTTAACCATAATCCTTATATCACAAGTGAACCCCCACTTAGGGCGACCATTCAGACTAAGTATACTTATCAGGTGAGAGCTTCCGATCCTAATGGTAATCGAATTTATTATCGCTTACTGAACGCGCCGGCAGCCATGCACATTGGTGAGCAGACTGGATTAATAGAATGGGTTCCAGCGGTAGTTCAAAGCGGTAATTATCCTGTTGTGATTGAAGTCTATGATCGATTAGGTGGGTTTGCTTATCAGTCCTATATTGTTTCTACTGTTGGGCAAGGAAACCGCGGCCCGATTATTACCAGCACGCCAGTGGTTACTGCAACTGAGTCTACTGCCTATTCCTATCAAGTCGTGGCGACAGATCCGGAGGGCGAAAGCTTGGAATATGAAATTTATACAGGACCGAGCAACATGACTATTTCTGACTCGGGCTTAGTTCAGTGGGTACCGGATCGCAATGCTTATGGAGATAATTACGTTTCTTTGATCGTTAAAGATGCGTCTGGAAACTATAACGTTCAGGACTTTACGATTAATGTTTCTCTAATTGATACTGGTGAAAATCAAGCGCCGATTTTTCTGTCAGAACCACCACTTACAGTGTATGCCGGACAGCAGTATGCATACGAGGTTGTCGCCACACCTGTCGATACAGGGGAATTGGTTTGGTACAACCTTTGGGCGGCACCTGACGGAATGACATTGCCAAGTCAAACGGTTCTTTGGCAACCGACTGAAGCCGATGTTGGTGAACACAATGTCTTAATAAATATTCGAGATAATGCAATGTTGTCCAGCCAGCAGTCGTATACGCTGACGGTTCTCAGTAGTCTTCAAAACACGCCACCTGAAATAACCAGCACGCCGGACTTACAATCATTTGTTGGTGTGACTTATGGCTATAACGTTGAAGCGAACGATGAAGGAACAACTAGTGGACTCAGCTACAGTTTGCCGGTAGCACCTGCGGGCATGAGTATCAACTCTGCTAACGGCGAAATTATTTGGATTCCAACCAGCGTACAAGTTGGAAACCAGATGGTTAAAGTTGCGGTTACTGATGTTGCCGGTGCAGTTACTGAACAGGTTTTTGTTGTGGCAGTAAACGATACTCAGCAAGATAACCTTCCGCCGACCATTAATTCGACGCCAGAGTACGTATCTAAAGTTAATACGGATTATGCTTATCAAATGACGGCTAGTGATCCGGAGTCTGATACTTTGAGTTTCAATTTAACTCAAGCGCCAAGTAGCATGTCTATTTCTGATTCAGGTTCGATTTCTTGGGAAGCAAGCAATGTAACTGTCGGTAAATTCCTGGTTGTTGCACAAGTCAGTGACACAGCTGGTAACAGTGTATCGCAAGCTTACTATCTAGAAGTGATCGAGAATTCCGCTCCGGCATTTACCAGCACGCCAGACTTAACCGCTGTGGTTGATACCGCGTATCAATATCAGTCAATGGCAATTGATGCTGACAATGACACTTTAGCTTACAGTTTGACTTCGCAGCCAACAGGTATGCAAATTGACTCCAATTCTGGCGCCATCTCTTGGACGCCAATTCAATCACAAGTTGGTATTCACACCATAGTTGTCAGAGCAACAGATACAGATGGTGCGTACGCAGCGCAAAGCTTCCTCATTCACGTTACTGCAACTACCGTCAATCATGGGCCAACGATTTCAAGTTCTCCGATTTATTCAGGTGTAGTTGAGCAGCTTTATAACTATCAATTAGTCGCAACAGATATAGACGGCGACTCACTTTCTTATACTGTCGTTACAGGACCGGCAGGAATGACAGTCAACACCAATGGCTTAGTGAGCTGGACGCCTTCGTCGGTCCAAAGTGGCGAACATGCAATTGAGTTGCGAGTGAGTGATGGCTCTAGCTGGGTTAGCCAGAGTTACACGTTAGCGATTTATGATGAGCCTTTACCGCTTGTGGTAGATGTATATATCACGCCAAAAATTGCTGAAATTGGTCAGTCTGTGTCGATAGAAGCACAAGCATCCGGAGGACAAGGCGCCAAACAAATAGCTATTTCTGTGAACGGACTAAGTGTTGCATTAAGCAATAATATTGCAAATTATACTCCTACCGCAATTGGCCGATACGATGTTGCTGCAACTGTATCTGATGATAATCAAACTATCATTGAAGAAAGCTACTTTACGGTTGGGCACGAAACTGATGTAACACCACCAACGGTTGTGATCCACTCTCCTGGAGACTTAGCAAAAATAACGAGTTTAGTGGATGTTATTGCGACGGTTGAGGACGATAATCTAGCAGGCTACTTCGTTGCAATTTTTGACTCAAGCGATGAGCTGCTGCTCGAAAACGCTGAGATTATTGGGCGAGGAAGTTCCGCAGTTACTCAAGCCGCAGCTGCTCAATTTGACCCGACCTTGTTACAAAACGGGTTGTACCGATTGATTGTTCAAGCTGAAGATCTGAATGGTCAGCAAAGTACCAGTTCAGTTACTTTATCAGTAGATGGCGATCTAAAAGTCGGTAACTTTAGCGTATCGTTTGAAGACAAAAACATTCCATTGGCGGGTATTCCGATCCGTGTCACCAGAACTTACGATACAAGGCAAAAGTCGGAAAGTTTAGACTTCGGTCATGGTTGGAGTATCGGCTACCAAGATGTCAAAGTCGATGAATCTGTTGAACCAACAAAAGGCTGGCAGCAGTTTACTAGTGCAGCTACTTTCGAGATTGAGGACCAGCTTGTTAATTTCAATGCGACTTGTACAGTCTCTACTAATTCGAAATTAGTGACGGTTACATTGCCTGGTGGAGAAGTTGAGAAATTTAACGTTCGAGCGCGTCCGGTTTCTGGCGGTGCGGTAAGTATATCAAGTCCTGATTGTACCCTTGCCGGTGGCCGTTATATGACCTTGGCCTTTGAAGCGACTGGTGACACTGATTCAACACTCGAGTTAAATGAGTCAGGGATTTTCTATCTGACTAACTTAACCAATGGAAATCTTGCTTTAGATATTCTTGAAACTGAGGCAAGAGAAGTGAGTATCTATAAACTGACTAATCGCGCAGGTTTTGTATACGACTTGGATCAAAACTTCGGGGTTCGAATGATCACCGATCCTAATGGTAATACCTTAACTTATAGTGATTTCGGTATTGTCCATTCCAGCGGTAAAAGTGTCAGCTTTAATCGAGATGCTAGTGGAAGAATTACCTCGATTACCGATCCAAATGAAAACGTCATTTCCTATGAGTACAGCTCGAGCGGTAATCTTAAGTCTGTAACAGACGCAGCAGGTGCAGTTACTTCATTTACCTACAATTCAGAACATGGATTAGTGGATATTCTTGACCCATTAAATCGAAATGTCGTTAAGAACATCTACAACGATGAAGGTCGTTTAATTGCACAAGAAGACAACGCCGGAAATCGTACAGAGTTCACCCATGATTTAGCCGGTCGTCAATCGGTTGTTACCGATCGTCTTGGCAATGTCACCACGCTTTATTATGACGATGAAGGTAATGTCACCAGTCAAGTGGATGCGCTCAATGGTGTTACTCAATTTACTTATGACACTAACGGTAATCAGCTTTCTAAAACTGACGCGTTAGATCGGGTAAGTACTGCAACCTTTAATGAGAACGATGACCAATTAACCCAGACCAATGCGCTCGATGAAACGGTTACCTTTACATACAACGAGAGTGGTCGAGAACTGACGGTTACTGATGAAAAAGGAAACGTGTTTACCAATGTTTATGATGCCGCAGGTAACTTAAGCAGCATTACTGACCCTGCCGATAATGTGGTTTCCAATGTGATCAATGCGCAAGGTTTGCCAACCAGCGTGACTGATGCGTTAAACAATGTGACGACTTATGTTTATGACGTTAATGGTAACAAAACTTCTGAAACTGATAGTGAAGGTAATACGACCAGTTATACTTACGATGACAATGGAAATGTCTTAACCGAAACGCGAAGCCGAACGCTGGCGGACAACTCTGTAGTAGAAGAAGTGACAACCTATACCTATGACAGTCTAGACCGTGTGGTGACCACCACTGACGCGCTCGGTAATGTGACAACCAATGAGTACAACTTAGTTGGTAAGTTAGTTGCGACTATCGATGCACTAAACCGGCGCACTGAAGTGGACTACGATGTTTATGGTCGACTGACTGAAACGCGATATCCTGATAATACCAGCGATTCCAAAACATATGACCTGGAAGGTAATCTGTTAACGGAAACCGACCATCGTGGCAATGTTACCAGCTATGAGTATGACAAACTCAATCGTTTGGTTAAAACGACTTATGCTGATAACAGTTTTACTCAAACAGAGTACGACGCAGTCGGTCAGGTGACGGCGCAAATTGATGCCAATGGCAACCGCACCGAGTTCGAATATGATTTGGCCGGAAGACGGGTTAAGTCGACGGATGCATTGGGTAATGAGCATAGCTTTGCCTATGATGAAAGTGGAAACTTAACGGCTGAGACCGATGCGCTGAATCGTACAACCAGTTATACCTACGATGTGCTGGACCGAAAAACGCAAACCACTTTTGCGAATACTTCAACTATTGGAACAACGTTAGATGCGTTGTCGCGTAAAACAGCAGCTACTGACCAGGCAGGCGTTGTTACCACTTACGCTTACGATTCACTCGGTCGTCTAACTTCGGTCACCGATGTTGAAAATAATGTTACTAGCTTTACCTATGATGAAGCTGGTAACAAGCTCACTCAAACCGATGCGGAAGGGCGTACTACATCCTGGACTTATGATGCACTAGGTCGAGCGTTAACCCGAACGCTACCGCTTGGTCAAGAGGAGTCATTTGTTTACGATGCCGTTGGCAATATGACCAGTCGTACAGACTTTAATGGTGATGTAACGACTTATGTTTACGACACTAACAATCGCGTCACGCAAATCAATTACGCCAAAGATAGTACGTCTGAAAGTTATACCTATGATGCCAATGGGAATCGTTTAACCGCTACCAATGCTCAAGGCACTTGGACATATACTTATGATTCAATGAACCGTTTGGCGAGCGAAACACAGCCGAATGGTGATGTGCTTGCTTACACCTATGATTTCAATGGTAACAAAACTCGCTTGACGGTGACTTATGCTAATGGCGATATCAGAAATGAAAACTTTACCTATGATGCGCTTAATCGTTTAGCAACGGTAACCGACTCCAACGGGAATGTGACTACCTATGGTTATGATGCAGTGGGCAATAGATCTTCTGTAACACATAGCAATGCAAACGTGACTACTTATGTGTACGACGAGTTAAATCGTCTCACTCAAATTCAAGATAAGAAAGCGGATGAAAGTGTCTATCAGCAATTTGATTACACGCTTCACGCGACAGGCCGTCGCACTAAAATTGAAGAGTTAAGCGGTCGGGTATCTGATTACACTTATGACTCGCTGTATCGATTAACGGATGAGGTAATCACTGATGCGGTTAATGGTAATTACACCGCGGCATATACTTTCGACAGAGTGGGTAACCGAGTGGGTTCAACCATTAATGGTGTGAGTACGGTTTATACCTATGACAATAATGACCGTTTAATACAAGAAGGCGGAGAAGTTTATTCTTACGACGATAACGGTAATACTTTAAGTAAAACCATCGATAGTGATGTCACCACTTACACTTATGATGCGCGCCAAAAACTAGTTGCGGCGGAAATTTTGGAAGGTGGTGTGACGAGGAATTCAAGTTATGCCTATAACCCGGATGGGATTCGGGTTCAAAAAGTTGATGGGGGAGTGATTACGAATTTTGTAGTTGATAGTAATCGCGACTATGCGCAGGTGGTTGCGGAAGTTAATGACACAAACACTGTAGCCGTTGAATATATCTTTGGTGATGACCTTCTTGCACAAAATCGTTCAGGAGCTTTATCTAACTACCACTACGATGGATTGGGTTCTACTCGCGTGCTAACTGATTCAACTGGAAATATCTCAGATGAATATTTCTATGATGCGTTCGGGGTTGAGTTGGCGAGAACTGGGACTACGGAGAATGATTATCTGTTTACTGGTGAGCAGTATGATACTGGGTTGGGTAATTATTACTTAAGAGCTAGGTATTACGACCAATCTGTGGGTCGGTTTACGCAACAGGATACTTGGATGGGGCATAAT
>JAPHTP010000032.1 GCA_026196875.1 Kangiellaceae bacterium | reverse complement strand
TGATTGGGGTGATTGCTGATTGATTTTCGCCTACCTGTTGCATCAGCAACGTTAAGTATTGGCTGGCTGTTTGAGTTAAATTGAGCTTCAATGCGGAACGCCCGGCGCAAAGCAGGCTGAAGTGATGGGTAGGCTCCATTTCCAAACTCTGAATGCATTATTTTAAAGCGAGTTCATACTTATTGGCCACTTGATAAAACCACTCTGCGTGATAGTGCTCTTGGAACCTTCCCGGATCAATATTGAGCGCTTTTTTGATACTATCCTCAGCTAATTCGAAGTTGCCCTGAATGGTGGCGACCACGGCAAGATCATGCAGTACAGGAATTGAATTAGGCTCCAGCTTGGCTGCCATCAGGAAATATTTTTTAACCTTATTTAACTCCCATTCAATAAACAAGGCTGTTTGCGCCATTGCGAGATTCGCGTCACTGCTTTTGGGTGAAAACTCTAGCGCTCTAATCGTTTGCTCGATGACTAATTGTTTAGCTTGCGCATCATTTGCTTGAAACATATTGAGCAGCGCAAGCCCTGCATAGGCTTCACCGGAATTGGGCGCTTGCTTTAATCATTGTGTTTGCCATTTAAGGCGAATTTTCGGGAGAATGGGAGCCTGCATTAAAATTATCACCGTGCCCAAAAGAGGATACATTTTGCACGAGTTCGCATTTGTAAAAGAGCATCAGCTTACTGTCTATCCTAGCGATTTTGTTTGCGATCTGCTGAGCCAAATGCCGTTGCCTTCGATCAAAGTGAGTTGATAGTGTTTTAGATAGCTCTCACAATTATAAGATCGTTTAAAAAGTGTTTTTTGTTGTTGAGGTGATTGCAACACCCAAGTAAGCTGAGTTAATTGACTACTCAATTAATGAGGCTATTAATGGAATTTCTTCACTCAATGATTCGAACAAACTGTCCTGAAGATTCGGTTGAATTTTATACTAAAGGTTTAGGTTTAAAACTCATCCGAAAAAGTGACTACCCTAAAGGAGAGTTTTCACTGTATTTTTTCGCTCAACATGAAGATGCGCCGATGATTGAGCTAACTCATAATTGGGGGGAACGCGAATATCAAAATGGTGATCAATTTGGACACCTGGCGTTTGGCGTCGAAAATATTTATCAAACCTGCCAGCACTTAAGCGATCTGGGAGTTGTTATAAACCGTCCGCCTCGTGATGGGCGAATGGCATTTGTTAAGGATCCCAATGGAATTTCAATTGAGTTGTTACAACAAGGCGAGAGCTTAGCTGTACAAGAGCCATGGGCGAGTATGCCAAATCAAGGGAGTTGGTAGTCATAAAACAGGAATAACTCATACCGGCGGTCTAATATTAAGGAGATGCAAGATGCGATTGGGGCGTAAATTGATCATCCTTCGAAAAATAGCGATTAAGACCTTGAGTATTTTCTTCTCACTGGGCGTCTATTTTAGCTATATCGAACATATTTATGGAAATGAGGCGCCGGAGCAAACAGACGACCACTGTGAATTAAATTTCGCTTTTGGTATTTGGGAGCCATTTCAGTATTTTGATGAGAATAACAAGTTGGTAGGTACTCACATTGAGTTTGTACGTGAAATTGGTAAGAGAAGTAATTGTGTTATTCATTTTCATCAGATGCAATTTTCGCAAGTCTTAGAAGCCATTAGAAAGGGGACTATCGATTTTACTGCTAACGTAACACCAACACCGCCACGTAAAAATTATGGTCAGTTCTCCTCTCACTACGCAATTGACTATTTTGCCCTATATCTCCACTACAATTCATCCCACCAATACAAACAGAGACCGCTTCGAGAACTACTCAAATCCGGTTTCCGTTTGGGTATTACCAAAGCTCACTATTATGGAGAAGAATTTGAAAAGATACGTGAGGATCCGCAATTGATGCAATATGTGGTGCAAGCGGCTGATTCTTATGATAATTACCAAATGTTGCTGGATGGTGAAGTGGATGGTTTTTTGGATAATCCATTAGTGGCAGCCTTTACAATTCGCGATAGAAGCCTGGAAGCTGTAATTGACCGTCATCTCACCGTGTTTTTTGTTAATCCAGTGAGTTTTATGTTTAGTCGAAAAGTGTCACCGGAAACGGTTGAGAAAATTGACCAAGTAGTTAAACAATTAAAACAAGCACCTGATTACACGGAAAAATGGAATCTTAATCAATAAAAAAGCAGAATAAAAAATTGTAAGTGCAACTAATTAGTTTTAGTTATCATACACATTAGTTTTATTTATTTTGTATGATATAACAAAAAGATAGATGTCTGAGTTCTCATATGCCGCTAGGGGCTGTATAATCCGCCACCAAATTATATAGCTTGTAGCGAGATCTGAAAATGGGTAAACAAACACCTTTATTTGATAGTCATAATCAATGTGGCGCTAAAATCGTAGATTTTGGCGGTTGGGACATGCCGCTTCACTATGGCTCTCAAATCGAAGAACATCATGTGGTTCGCCAAGATGCAGGTATGTTCGATGTTTCCCATATGACAGTAGTCGATGTAACTGGTCAAGACGCTAAAGCATTTTTAAGAAAGCTACTCGCCAATGATGTAGATAAATTAAAGGCCTCAGGTAAAGCGCTATATAGTGGCATGCTTAATGAAAAAGGCGGTGTAATTGATGACTTAATCGTTTATTACATTGATGACACTAATTATCGTGTCGTGGTTAATGCTTCTACTCGCGATAAAGATCTTGCCTGGATGGCCGAGCAAGCCAAAGATTTTTCTGTTTCTATTGAAGAGAATAGCAACTACGCAATGATTGCCGTACAAGGCCCGAATGCGCGCGAAAAAGCTAATTCTACTTTTTCCGATGCACAAAAAGCAGCGGTGGATGGACTCGGTATTTTTGTTGCCGCGGACAGTGAGGGATATTTTATCGCTCGCACTGGTTACACAGGGGAAGACGGTTATGAAATCCTGGTACCTGCCGAGCAGGCGGGAGATTTCTGGAGCCGTTTAATTGATGCTGGTGTTCGACCTTGTGGTCTGGGTGCCCGCGATACCCTGCGCCTTGAAGCCGGAATGAATCTTTATGGTAATGATATGGATGAAGACGTTTCTCCTTTAGAGGCCAATATGGGCTGGACTATTGACTGGAACGACGAAGCAAGAGATTTTATTGGTAAGTCAGCACTTGCTGCTGAAAAAGAAGCTGGTGTTAAGAACAAGCTAGTTGGTCTGGTCCTAGAGGGCAAAGGGGTTATCCGCGCCCATATGAAAGTAGTTGTGGAAGGCGTCGGCGAAGGTGAAACCACTAGCGGCACAATGTCACCTACTTTGAAGAAATCTATCGGTATGGCAAGGGTGCCAAAGGCTGCCGGCGAGCAAGTAATGCTAGAAATTCGCGGAAAGTTGATCCCGGCCAAGGTAGTTAAGCCGTGTTTTGTTCGCAAAGGCGAAGCATTGGTGTAAAATGTGCTCCAATTTTGGAGTATATGTACTAAATTAGAATAACCAAAAAAAGAGTTAACTATTTAAACTTGAGGAAAAAGAGCATGAGCAACGTTCCAAGTGATTTAAAATACGTCACTTCCCACGAGTGGATCCGTTTAGAAGATGACGGCACGGTAACGGTTGGTATTACTGACCATGCGCAAGAATTATTGGGTGATGTGGTATATGTGGAACTTCCTGAAATTGACAGTGAAGTTGCCGTTGACGATGAAATGGCCGTGGTTGAGTCTGTAAAAGCCGCCTCTGACATTTACGCACCTCTATCTGGAACAATAATTGAAGTAAATGAAGCGCTAGAAGACGCCCCTGAAACAGTAAATTCCTCTCCTTATGACGATGGTTGGATGTTTAAAATGAAGCCATCAGAGCTTTCAGAAATGGACAACCTTTTAGATTCAGAAGCTTATTCCACTGAGATTGAAGAATAAGTCGAGACAATAAGATAATGAGAATTCCCGCTTAAGAGTTAGTTGCAAGCTTAAACTCTGGGACGCGGAACAAAAAAGATTAGCCTCGGCGAGCGTCGGGGCTTTTTCCATTTTTTTACGGCATACAAAAACTAGTTAATTCAGTATTAATGTCGTTTTTTTAGTAGAGAAAGCATATGAATAAAACCCTTCGAGAGCTATCCAACCAGCAAGAATTTATCCAACGCCACGTTGGGCCTGATGAGCAAGAAACCAAGCAGATGCTTGATTATCTTGGTGTCAATTCAATAGATGAACTTATTGAACAAACAGTACCGAATAAGATCCGTCGTGATGAATTGGACATACCGCCTGCTCGCAGTGAACAGCAAGCTCTCGATGATATCGGTCGTTACGCTGAAATGAACAAGGTTTTTCGTTCTTACATCGGGATGGGTTACTACCATACCAAAACACCAACGGTTGTTTTAAGAAACGTTTTAGAAAACCCGGGTTGGTACACTGCTTACACTCCTTACCAACCAGAAATTGCACAAGGTCGATTAGAAGCCATTATTACTTACCAGCAAATGAGTATGGATTTAACCGGACTCGATTTGGCCAGTGCATCGCTGTTGGATGAAGCGACTGCGGCAGCAGAAGCTATGGCGATGGCTAAGCGTGTTTCGAAAAATAAAAAATCAAATCAGTTTTTTGTTGATGAGAATGCTTTCCCTCAAACAATTGATGTTATTAAAACCCGCGCTGAGCATTATGGTTTTGAGATTATTATGGGCAATGTTAGCGATGCTGCAAACCACGACGTATTTGGTGCTTTTGTCCAATACACGGATCGTACAGGTGAAGTTATCGATCTAGAAGCTGTGATTAAAGCCCTCCAAGCTAAGAAAGCAATTGTTGCCGTTGGCGCGGACATCATGAGCTTGGTGATGCTCAAGTCACCAGGCGAAATGGGCGCGGATATTGTTCTAGGCTCATCGCAACGTTTCGGTGTTCCTATGGGATTCGGTGGCCCCCACGCAGCATTTTTTGCAACTCGAGAAAAATTCAAGCGTGCTATGCCTGGCCGTATCATAGGTGTTTCAATCGATACTAATGAGCGTCCGGCTTACCGTATGGCAATGCAAACCCGCGAGCAACATATCCGCCGCGAAAAAGCGACATCTAACATCTGTACCGCGCAAGTTTTACTCGCCAACATAGCGGCATTCTATGCAGTTTATCACGGACCGGAAGGGTTAAAACAAATCGCTTATCGAATTCACCGCCTCGCAGGAATTTTAGCGCATGCATTAAAAGCCAATGGCACAAAGCTTATTAACGAAACTTATTTCGACACATTGACTATCGATGCCGGTGATTATCGCGATGAGATCATTGCGCGCGCAACTGAGTCGGAAATAAATCTACGTATCGATACTAACGGTCAATTAGGGTTGAGTTTAGATGAAGCAACGACAGAGGCCGAAGTTCAAGCGCTTTACTCGGTTATCTCCGGTGATGATTCTGAATTAGATTTTACTGCTCTTGATGAGCAAGCTAAGGCGCATGAATCTTTCGAGAAAGGTTTATTAAGAGAAACTCCGATCTTAGAGCATGCGACCTTTAATACTCATCATAGCGAAACAGAAATGTTGCGTTATTTAAAGAGTTTAGAAAACAAAGATCTTTCTTTAACTCATGCAATGATTGCGTTAGGTAGCTGTACCATGAAGTTGAATTCCACTTCGGAAATGATCCCGGTTACCTGGAAAGAATTTGGACATATTCATCCGTTTGCACCCGCCGATCAAACCATGGGTTACCAGCAAATGATCGAGGAGCTTGAAGGATGGCTTGCGGAAATTACTGGGTATGATGCAGTTACTGTGCAACCTAACTCGGGCGCACAAGGAGAGTACGCTGGTTTACTTGCGATCCGCGCTTACCACGAGAGTATTGGCGAAGGTCACCGCAATATTTGCTTGATCCCAAGCTCCGCTCACGGAACAAATCCTGCGAGTGCGCAAATGGCGAATATGAAAGTCGTCATCGTAAACTGCGACGATAACGGCAATGTTGATTTTGAAGATTTAAAAGCCAAAGCAGAAGAAGTATCCGAGAACTTATCTTGCTTAATGATCACTTACCCTTCTACTCATGGTGTATTTGAAGAAACGATCAAAGATATCTGTAACTTAGTCCATGAACATGGTGGTCAAGTTTATATGGACGGCGCAAATATGAATGCGCAAGTAGGAATTACCTCGCCTGGTTTGATGGGATCGGATGTATCGCATCTAAACTTACATAAAACTTTTGCTATCCCTCACGGTGGTGGCGGACCAGGTGTTGGCCCGATCGGTGTTAAACAGCACTTAAAGCCATTCTTGCCTAACCATCCTGTAAGAAAGCTCACTTCAACCGGAGAAAATAATGGTGCAGTTTCTGCGGCACCTTACGGAAGCGCAGGTGTGTTGCCAATCTCTTGGATGTATTGCGCGATGTTAGGTAAAGAAGGTTTAACTCACTCAACAAAAATGGCTTTATTAAACGCTAACTATTTAACTAAGCGACTAAGTGAACATTACCCAATTCTTTATACCGGTCGTAATGATAAAGTTGCGCACGAATGCATCGTTGATTTACGTCCTCTTAAAGCTGAGACCGGTGTGACCGAAGTTGATGTGGCAAAGCGCTTAATGGACTATGGTTTCCATGCTCCAACTATGTCATTCCCAGTTGCAGGCACTTTGATGATCGAGCCAACTGAAAGTGAGCCTTTCTGTGAGATCGAGCGATTTGCTGATGCGATGATTTCAATTAAGAAAGAAATTGAAAAGGTTGGTAGTGGTGAGTGGGAAAAAGAAAGCAATCCATTATGTAATGCCCCGCATACCCAATTTGATTTACTAAACTGGAATAAACCCTATTCAATTAAGGACGGCATTTATCCGGTTGAAGGTCAACAAGATAGAAAATTCTGGCCGACCGTAAATCGTATTGATGATGTGTATGGGGATAGGAACTTGATGTGTGCTTGTCCCTCGCCGGAAGATTATAGATAACTACTGCATTAGTTATCATTATTGTTTTATTAAGGCGAGCCAACCGGTTCGCCTTTTGTTTTATGGAGTCGATATTCTTCTAATGAGCCGCTGGTTATATTACCGATCGGTGTCGCTTCAGATCCTCACCATTTAGAGTCAATATGAGGCTATACTTAAGAACAACAACCAACGTTTCGTTGCCATAGTAAATTATGAACCCTGTCCTTTTCGTCCAGCTAGCAATCGTTTTTACTAGCGCTACCCTCGCCATCATTTTCTTTATGGCATGGCAAACTATGGGACGGAAAAAATATACCCTACTTTGGTCTCTCACCTTTGTGGTCATAGTTATCCAACGTATGTTCAATATTTATAAAGAGGACTTCAGTAGCTTCACTCTTTATTGGATGGTTGTCTGCGTTCTCTCCTTATTGTCGGTAGGATTCGGCGCTTGGGGGCACATCCTAAGAACCAAATCCAAAGTGAGTATGAACTTAATTTGGTTGAGTTCAGTGGTGGTATTTGCACTTACTTTTTATTTTACCGCAATCTATCAGCATACGGGCTTAAGTATGTCTTTGTATGTTTATCATAATGCAATCGTCTTATTTGTTGTTGGCGTGGTTATCTTTAACTATCGGGATAAAACTCCGCCGGCCGAATTAGGCGCGTCAATCTCCTATATATTGCTAGGCGGTTTTCAGTTTATGGCGGGCACTTTTGCTTTATTGCAAGGGCAAGAGCTGAATCAGTTTTATCGTGAACTGTATACTTATCTCAATTTAGTTACTCTGCCCGCTGCGTTCACTGCGATGGGGCTTTTTGTTGTCTTTATGCTCGCTTCAGATCTTTCTGAAAATATGAAATCTCTGGCAATGACGGATTCTTTAACGCAATGCTCAAATCGTCGAGGCTTCTTTAATAAAGCGGAAAAAATGGTTAGTGACTTACTTGGTAAATCGCAACAAGTTGGGATTATTCTTTGGGACATCGATAAATTCAAATCAGTCAACGATCAATATGGTCATTCGGTTGGAGACCGAGTGCTGGTAGAAATCGCTGATTTAGTAAGAGAGTATATTGATCAACAAGATCTTCTTGGTCGCATGGGTGGAGAAGAATTTGTAATATTGCTCAGCCGACCTCAGCGTGATGAAGCAAGAAGCACAGCTGAAATACTGAGAAAAGTCATCGAGAACCATGCGATAAAATTAGAGCAAAATAAAATTAAAGTTACCGCGAGTTTCGGTGTAGTATTTTTTGAAGACGGAAATACCGATGTTGAGAAAGCAATCGATATCGCTGACAACGCATTATATCGCGCAAAAGAAGACGGCCGTAACCGAGTTGTGTTCGTAAATTAAGTGGATCTATTTTGCCAGTTAAACTGTATGGCGAAAGCATGAACCGGAGCCTATCAGGTTAATTCGCACTCTTGTTTTTATCGCAAGTAATCTATCCTTAATATTGCTCAATTAGTCGTATCAAGATAATAGTATTTGAAATAAAATGACAAAATTATTCTAGTTTTGCATGTATGCGGCGAACTTGGGAAGAATATCGCGAAAATGACGGAAGTAAAATTCGAAAGTTATCGTTTCAACAGAGAACAGCTAATTCTATATAAAGATAATGAGCTCATTCCGTTAAAACGAAACCAAGCATTACTATTGGATTTCTTTTTATCATCACCTGAAAGTATCCATAGCAAGGATGATATCTTAGATAACGTTTGGCGTGATAAGGTCGTTTCAGAGCAAGTCGTTTTTCAAACGATTAGCCAGTTAAGATCGATCTTTGGTGACAAAGCAATTCAAACCTTTCCAAAAAAAGGATATAAATGGCAAGTACTATTAATTGCTAATCAAGGTAAAGCCAGTTCGTCAAAAGCTGTATTGAAGAAGAAAAAAAATCTGAATAGCTTTAAGTGGATTTCAGCCCTTGCTTTTGTTCTGTCAGTTTCTGTAGTGGCAGTATGGTTTAGTTATATAGACCGTAGACCTATTGAGGTTCGAGTCCTTGCCAGTCAAGATGGTGTGTCAAAAGAACTGCAACAGTTAAATCAGATATTCACCGTGGCAATCCAAAGTGATGATAATTTTTCGGTTAAACCAATAAGCATTACTTTGACACCAACGCAAGCTTTCGCAGCGCCAACACTAGCATGGCGGCAGGCAAATCTTGAATATAACCAGTGGCTTATTTGGGGGCAAACTTATCTATCTGACCATGGGATATATTTAAAGTATGGTCTGTTTAGAAATGATGTCTACTGGCACGGTTTTGTGTTTGGCAAAGATGCTAGTCAACTGCAAGATCAATTGGCTATAAGAGTCGGACAACTACTTCGAATGGGTTTGTTTTCGCGAACAGAAAAAAAGTTTGAAATAAGTTGGTTGATGCAGAGCCTAGCTGGCTATCCTAACGATCCCGATATCCAGCTTCTGATTGCCAAGCACTACATCGAGGTCCAGCAACCCGATGTGGCTCTGACTTATCTTGAGCAGTTGGCCGCTTCAAATGGGCTCGAGGCTAGCAACGAATTCCAGGCTAACAGCGCTTATAGCGCAAGCGCACATTGGCTTATTGGAAAAATTTACAAAATGCGTGGTCAGCATCAACAGGCGGCAAATAGTCTACAGGCGATGAAGGCCAGTCTCGAACACACTAATATTTGGTCTTTAATTTTCGACAACATTAAAACCAACGCCTGGCTAGCTTATGATCGAACAGATTATGGCTCGATGTTCGAAATTTTAGATCGAGGAGTTGCATTAAGCAGGAAGAATGCTGACCCTTTGACTCAATTTAAACTCCATATTTTATATTCGATCCTTGCCCAAAATGCGTTACAGCATGATAAAAAATACGCCCAGCTAAACGCTGCCCAGGCGATATTGATCCAACATAACCTCGACCAATCCAACTTAGCAATCGTTTACTATCACTTCGCCCTGTTTTTAAAAGATAAGCCGAAAACAATTCCCTATATCGAAAAAATTCTCTCGTTACCTCGCACAGAAGATAATTTCTGGATCCAGGATGATGCATTCGAAAAGTTGGTCAAATTCCATATTGCCCATAAGGAATTTGAGCGTGCCCATGAGTTACTCAAAGAGCCGGGAGAAAGCCCTAGAAAAATGCGACTGAAAGCCAACCTTTTCCTGTCCCAGGAAAAAATCGATTTAGCGCGACCGCTTTTTCAAAGGTCTTTTGATTTGGCCAGATTGAATTATGATAATCAAACCGGTGTGCAATCAGCTTTGATGCTTTATCAACTCACAAGCGACTCAAAAGAAAGAGCGAAATATTTGGCGTATTTGGAGTCCAATGCAACTCCCAGCTGGCTAAAACAACATGATATGGAATTAGCCAGCCAGTAGCTGAGCCACTTAAGTATTAAGTGACTAAATATTAAACTCTAACCAATCCACTTCGATCCATCCTGGGGTTGCAGTTCTAAGTTCGAGAGGAGCGTCACCCTTTATCAAGGACACTTCTCTTTCAATTTTAGAAAGATCTTTACTGTTATCAACGGTAAAACGATCCACTAAATGAATACCCTGCCAAATTTCAATTTTTGCACCCTTTTGCGTACGCATATTTATCGTTAGTTTCGCCTGTCCTGAATGATTACTTTTAAAATTAAATTTTAACCAGCCGGGTTGGAATGGAATTTTACCAGTAGGATAGTGGCCTGTGCTTGCCGATACGGCTACGCTGTGTTGTTTTTCGTTAAATCTTATCCACGAGCGGCGTTGTGATTGATATTGTTCCGCTTGGATCTTTTCACCAATCGAAAAGGCTTTATGATTGCCAACGTTAACTGGCTGGCTTGGCATACTTTCTCCGGCTTCAGATTTCGCGACTATGGTATAACTAGCGGCACCATTACCCGGTAACTGATCACTATATCGAGTAGATTTTAATGCTGTCGCAACTTTTTGGGGCTCTCGTGTTATTTTTCCATCTGGGTCAATATAACTACGGTACACAGTGTATTCGATGTTCTTACCTTGAATGGCACGCCATCTAAGTTTTACATTGTTATTTTGTTTTAGCTCCGCGCTTAAAAAAGTCGGAATACTAGGGATCGATTGAAGGAGGTTATGATTCTTTCGAGCTTTTTGTTGTGCTTTGTCCAGTTCTTTAACAAAGACTTTTGTAGCTGCAGATTGTGCGATTCGCTGGCTGCTGTCCAATACCAAACGAAAACCTTCAATGCTGCCGTAAAAGTCACGGGCAATCCAATCTGGTGTGTTAATCCCACGAGCCTGCCAATGCCAGGCCTCACCGGCGACGGTGTATTCAATGCACTTACTTGGCTCCTTTTTATCATACTTACGACAGGTATTTAATAGTTCCTTTACGTTACCAATCATATCGTGCAAACCAAACTGATTGGGACGATACATGCCAACTACCGTTTGATAAACGGCGCCATCGTTGCAACTAGCGCTAAACTCATAAGCATGATCGTGATCGCGTTTAATCCCGGCGACCGTGGCGTAGTCTTCCACATTTTCATATTCGCAAATCTCGGATTGAGCGTAGTCCTCGCCAAAGGCAAAGCGACTCTTTTCCCCGCCTGATGCCGCAAAGCGCCATTCATGTTCTTCTGCCAGTCGATAAGGCTTCCCTGTAGATCCGGCCAACCAATCGGCATAGGCCAGGGCACCTTGAATACCGGTACAACCTACGGGTCGATATGGGTCACTGATCAGTTCAGGATCGTTCCAGTTGCCAGGCTTTTTGGGATCAGGCCAGCTAGTTGAACTAAACAACATGCATTTCTGCGGAACCTGGTAGCCGGTTGCGTTCACAAAGCGAGTAAACTCTGCAACTGTGACTTCGTATTTTCCCATGTGAATATCGATGTTTTTTGACTCATTTTTGAGCGGCACCAATACAGGTTCTATTGGGGATACTTTAGAATTCGCCAGTAAGCCAACCGAGGATGAGACACTCACCATCAAAGCGAGTGATTTTAAACCAATGTGTTTCATTTTATCTCCTTTCAACAATTTGCAAAGAAGATTAAGAATTGAGCGGATTAAAGTCTTATCTAATTTCTATTTGAGCCAAAAATAGAAATTAGATAGAAAATTTTACCTCTGAAAAGCAGCTAGCGGATGAGTTGTAGAAATGTTCAAATTGACTTTTTGTCCTGGCGCTACGCGATTTTCGTGACGACTACGAACTTTTAAAATTTGCCCGTCTTCTGTTTTGACCGCATAGAGTCTGGCGCTACCTTCATATCTTGCCCAGACAACTTCACATTTGCCAGTCTGATCTGCGCGTAATTTTAAATCGTCAGGTCGTAGCAAGACGTCGACTTCATGTTCCGCTCCATTAATTGGAAATGCTTTGGTGTCGCCGATAATTGTTGAAACGGTTAAATCTGAAGCCAGCCTACCAGGAAGAAAGCTCGCTTCACCGAGAAAGCGGGCAACAAATCGGTTGACCGGCTGACTGTAACAGTTTTCAGGCGTATCCAATTGTTCCAATTTTCCATCGCGTAATATCCCTATGCGATCGCCCACCGAAAGTGCCTCTTCTTGATCGTGAGTGACCCAAATGGCAGGAACGCCGGCAGCTTTCAGTGCTTGGCGGATTTCCCAGCGGAGGTCGTCCTTTAATGCCGCATCGAGATTAGATAAAGGCTCGTCTAGTAAAATAAACGATGGTTGGTGAGCTAGGGTTCGCGCAAGTGCGACTCTTTGCTTTTGTCCACCTGAAAGCGTATTAGGCTTTTTATCGCGTAATGCTCCTAGTCCTAAACGCTCTATCCAACGATTGACAGGTTCATAGTTTTTTAGCCTGAATCCGATATTTTGTTCTACGCTAAGATGTGGAAACAATGCAAAATCTTGAAATACCATTCCCAGGTTCCGTTTTTCAGGTGGGATCTGATTTTTGGGTGTAGCGCGCCAGTTTCCAAGATTAATTTCTCCTTCGGAAATTGGAACGAGTCCGGCGAGCGCTTTTAAGATACTTGTTTTTCCACAACCGGTTGGGCCAACCAACATGAGTATTTCATCGTCTGCTAATGTTAAATTGAGATTGTTGACAACCTTAAGATCGACATAGTTTACACTAAGATTTTTTACAGTAAGCATGCGCTAATAAGAACCTATAATTGTTTTAGCTCGTTCCATTTTTCACCGGAAAACATCAGTGCTAGCCCAAGTCCTGAAATCAAAATGAGTAAAAGTCCGGGGACTGCCGCCATTCCAAAATAGCCGGCCTCATAGACCCGCCATAAGTAAGTCGCCAAGGTTTCAAAACCAGTTGGGCCGAGTAATAGTGTTGCCGGTAATTCTCGCATTGCTTCCAGAAAAACTAAAGCGGCACCTGCGACTAAACCACGCATTGTCAATGGCAATGTTACGCGTTTAAAGGCTTCATTAGGGCTAGCTCCGAGGACTCGTGCCGCATTTACTAAGCTGGAATCGATTCCTTCGCTGGTTGAACGAATTGTACCAACAGCCAAAGGCAAAAATCGTAGCACATAGGCTAACACCAATAAGCCAAGGGTCTGGTATAAAAATGGTAGTTTTAATCCTACGTAAACCAGTGCCGTGCCCATAACTATTCCGGGTACGCCAAAGCCAATGTAAGTGATCCTTTCCATGATGCGCCCCGCTTTACCCTGAATTGCTGCGTACGCGACGGGTAGAGCAACAACCACCGCAAAAATTGCCGCCAATATTGAAGCGTGAGCAGAATTCCAAGCATAGGTGATTTCAAAATTACCACTGCCATCGCGCCATAACCACAAAAAGAAAATTGTTAACGGTAAAAAAATTGCCATCAAAACAACAGGAAGCGTACTTGCTAGCATTAAACCAAGCTGCCATTTCCCGGGCCAAAGCATAAGATGTCGCCCTGGTTGCTCCTGAGTGCCTTTAACGCGAGACTCTAAAATCAATACCAGCCCTACAATCACCATCAGCTGTAGTGAAAGCATCGCCGCCTGGCTTAAGCCAAATGCGTTATATTCCACATAGATGACTCGAGTAAAAGTATCAAAGTTCATGATTGCCGGCGTACCGAAATCGGATAGCGCGTATAAGGCTGCCAGCAGCGAGCCAGCCGCAATTCCGTTTTTGATGCGTGGCAGAACGACCAGGATGATACTTCTGAAAAGAGATAGACCTAATGTACGAGCGGCATTTACTTGCCCTGCATCCAAGCTGGCCAATGAGGCTCGCGTGGTGAGTAAAACAAAGGGGTAGGTGTACAAAGCCATGACTATTGCCGTGCCTATTAACCCATTAAATCTAGGTGTAGTGATCCCTGATATTGTTTCCAGTTCACCGCCTGGGCCGAATGCCGCGTAAAAAGTAAAAGCACCCAAGTAGCTCGGCAGAGCTAAAGGCGCAGCCAATAAAACAACCCAGAATCGGCGCCATGGTAAATACACATAGGTTGTTAAAATGGCGAGCGGTACGCCGATAACAATTGAACCGAATGCAGTGAGCAACATGAGTAACAAGGTGTTATTGAGAACTTGTAGATTGCGGGAATCGAACATATCTGCACTATCGGTCGCCAAGGTAGCCAATACCGCCACGGGGATCAGTGCGATGAGTGCAATAATTAAGGCGAACGGATAAGACCGAGGCCAGCGGGTCATAAAACGCCCGCTTTGCGCATCAAGCTAAGCGTTGGGCGCAGGTCGGCCAATTTAGTTAAATCAACCTTGGGCGGTGATATGGTATCGAGGGTTGGCAGTCCTTTGGGAGGTGCTACATTTCCTACCAGTGGGATCTCATATGCTTCACTCGCCAAATAGGATTGGACTTCTTGAGTGAGTAAATAACGGATAAAATTAGCGGCCAGGTCGCCTTCTTTCAATGCGACAATACCAGATGCATTGACTAAACAGCCCGCGTCATTTTGGGTAAAAGCAAGGTTAACTCTTGCATTGGGTTTGCCTGACTTTAAACGCAGTGTGTAATAGTGGTTAGCCAAACCTAAATCGACTTCGCCTCGCTCCACAGCCATCACCACGCCTAGCTCGCCGGCATAACGTGTCGCTTTGTCATTCATGCGTTTTAACCAATCAGCCGTTGCGTTTTCACCTGCGATTAGTCGCATGGCAGTTACAAATGATTGGAATGATGCGTAGGCCGGAGCCCAGCCAATCGAAAGGCCGCTTTCAGGTAGTTCCATAATGTTATCTGGAATTTTATCTGCAGAAAGTCGCTCTGTGTTATATGGCAGCGTTCTTATCCTTCCTGTCACAGGTATCCAATTGGAAAACTGAAACTCAGGCTTAAGCTGAGAAATTAAATCCTTAGGCAGAGACTGCGCTAACCCGGCACCAGATACGAGTCCAATCGCACCAGAATCGACTGCCCAAAATAGATCCGCTCGGCGGACCCCGGCTTTGGCTTCCGCAACTATCGCGTTGGCTAAAGCTGCAGTTGGGCCACGGCGTATATTAAGTTTGAATGAAGGGTTACGTTTCTTTATGGCATTAAGAACATCTTCATAGAGTCCACCTTCCCCGCGACCGAGATAAAGAGTTAGCTCACCTTTTAATTCCGGTAATTGTTCTACCGAAATGGCGTTGGCAGATCCGGAAACGCTATTTGCGAGGAGAGAGGGGCAAACACCCAAGGCGCCAAATAGCGCCATTGAATGAAGGAATGTTCTTCGTTGCATAGGATTAAAATACGTCCTTTTTCTTTTTGTCTTTTTCAGTCAATAAAGCTCTGGCGATATCAATTTTACCGTGCATTAAGTCTACGACTCTTCGAACGTCATCGACACTACTCTTTTTCCCTTGAATGGCTTTAGGTAAAGTCACATTAAAGTCTTTTTCTAAATCTTCGACTAAGTCTGCATTTATAGCGATTAAGTCACCTTCAACACCTTCAAACAAATTAAGGTAAGTGTCATGCACAATATCAACTGATTCTTTGACAAGTTTCTCCGCGAATTTTGCTACCACGCGGTCAAGCCGCATTTTAACTTGATCGAGTGCTTCGACTGAGTTAGTTGGGCCGCCTTCTCTCAGTGCAACCTTGGTCAGTAAACCACGCTCTTGAAACTGTGCCGCTAGCTTAACTGCGCCAAGTGCTTGCCACAATGCTTGCTCCAGTTTGTGTTGTTCCACTCGAACCGCAGCCATTGGCTTGCCATTATCAATACTCTCTTTTACACCAAATAATCCTTGCCAAATAGCAGCGTATACGGGCACGTAATTGCTCTCGATAGCTGCGTGGAATTTAACTGCCTCCCAATGGTCGACAACGGCATCTGCTTTGGCTTCCTTGGCACCGCTTTTTTCATATCGAACCACTATGCCGTCTACTTTCTTAATTAACCAGTTAACCTCTTCCGTATATTTATCCAAATTATCAGAAAGATGGTTAACGTGGTCGCCCACTGGGCCACCGGCAAATGCAGAGAAACTGCCAAATATTGCAATAACACCAAACAGCCTAAGTGCTGATTTTAGTTGAGTAAGTTGTGAGTTCATACGATTAGATTTCCCTAATGAAAGTATTTAGAAAATACATGGTTTAAAATGATACTTATTCTCAAGTAGCAGGTAAAGCGATTGAAAATGCTGCCTCTGCTTAACAATTGCAGAATTGACTTAAATCAACGAAATAGTGCTGATCAGTAGAGGTGATTCAAATAAGTTCACGGATCGTTCGAATAGCTAATTACATTAATGATAATGATTATCAATTGTACTTGAAAAGTAAAATCTATTCAAAAATTAGGCTAATTTATTCATTAGAATTTCTATAATTTTTCTATTTCAGCTCGATTTTAAGTTTTTCTTAGGATTTTATACCGACAATTTTTCATTCTGTTCGTCTCAACAATCGAAGGATGAAAAGATGAAATTAATTAAGCATATTATTCCAATTTTGGTATCTGTTACCAGCTTCCAAGTAATGGCTGGTAAGCCAATTGAGCCAATTATGGTGACTATTCCCAGTGGCAGTTTTGAAATGGGAAGCACACAAAGGGAGAGTACCCAACCAGTCCATACGGTAAATATCAAAGAATTTAGTATGGGCAAATACGAAGTTACGGTGAAAGAATTTCGCCAGTTTATCGAAGCGACCAACTATCCAGCCCCCACTGAGTGCCGACATGAACTAGATGGTTGGTTCAAATTAGCATCCAAGGGTAACTGGGAGGCTAACGCGTTAAATACGAGCGAGTTTCAACCGGTTGTTTGTATTAACTGGAAAGCGGCTGATGCTTACGTTAAATGGTTAGCTAAAGAAACAGGAAGACCTTATCGCCTGGCAAGTGAATCTGAGTGGGAATATGCCGCGCGAGCCGGCACCACTACTGACTACTTTTTTGGTGATGACAAAGATAGAACCAAGGTTTGCGAGTATGCTAACACCGCCGACCTTTATGGCGAAAATATCCTGCAGCGAGATGTTAAGACCAGCTATTACAACTGGGATACAGGTATGTCTAACTGCGTTGATCACTCTGCTTACGCCAGTATTGTTGGTATGTATAAACCAAACCAATTTGGTTTGCATGATATGGTCAGCAATGTTTTGGAATATCTTGCTGACTGTTTTGTGGACAACTATGAAGGCGCGCCAACCGACGGTTCCCCTCGCTTAGACGGTAAATGCGAACGTCGTGCCACTCGCGGCGGAAGTTGGCATTGGAATAACTGGCCGCTAGCTTTTCGCGGACGCATCGGACCTGATTTTGCGGGCGGTGTTGATGGATTCCGCATCGCTCTGGACGGATCGGCTCCAAAACAATCCAAAGCCACCAAACGTTTTGCAAAGGAGTTAAAGCATGCCCAAACGGTTGAGCAGAAACAACGTGACCTGATTGCGGAATTTCCGAAAGCTGTATCTAACTTAAAGATTAAGCAAAAAGGCAATTTCGTGAAATTGAGTTGGGATAAAAGTAACTCCGAGGGTGTAGAAGGTTACCGTATTTATCGAAACAGAGTTTCAGGCAATATGTTTACACTACTCGCTTCCAATATCACCGACAGTAGTTTCACAGACAGCAATGTTGGCCCATATAAATATGATTACACAGTAGTTGCTGTCAGAAATCACCTGCAAAGTAACTATGCTGAACCTGTTACTACTCAAGCTGGCTGGACTTCTATATCAGACAAAGTTGAAGCCGAATGGGCCAGTGAGTTTAGCGGAACGGCCATTAGTTTCTCTTCTGACGATAATGATCGAGGTGGTAGCGTCCTCACTGGTAGTGTTGGGATCTCTGAGGAAGCAGTCATCAAGTATCAAATAGACGCACCAAAGTCCGGTACTTATCAACTAGAATATCGTGTTGCCACACCTCGAGACACCAAAGGGTTCGAACTTCTTGCAAATGATAAAAGCGCTGGTAAAAACAAAGTAGTAAAGACCGGCGGTTATCACGACTGGGCCACTCAAAAAGGCGTAAGCGTTTTCCTCAAAAAAGGTAAAAACACCCTGACTTTAAAGTCACTCGATCAAAACTGGAAGCTTAACTGGTTGCAATTAAAACTGAAATAACTTTCCACTGGACGAGATTTTGTTTTCTGGTACGCCTTCTCGTCTTAGTATTATTAATTCACAAGTTGTAAGCGGCTAATTCAATAGCTGCTTACTGATGAGGAAGTCAATAATGGATTCAATTAAGAGAAGAAATTTTTTAAAGAACGCCGCGTTAGGTTCAGTCGCAACTGTTATAGCTACCAGCACTCAAGCCAAGATGGTGACGCCTAGTGAAGTTGAAGGGCCTTTTTATCCAATTACACCCCAAAAAGACAAAGATGCAGATCTGACAAAAGTCGATGGGAAAGATGGCGTTGCAAAAGGTGAAATTATTGTCATCTCAGGCCAAGTCTTTGATCAACATGGGAATGTCGTAGAAGATGTCACGATTGATCTTTGGCAAGCTAATAGTTTTGGAAGATATCATCATCCGCACGATAATAGCGATGCACCAATTGACGAAAATTTTCAATCTTGGGCCATTTTACAAAGTGGTAAACAAGGTCGATTTAAATTTAAAACCGTTATGCCAGGTGCTTATCCTTTAGGGGCGAGCCAGCAAAGAACACCACATATTCATGTGAAGGTGGGTAAATTGGGATACGAATCTTTGTTAACTCAAATGTATTTTCCGAATCACCCATTGAATGAAAAAGACGGTTTATTTAAACGCAAGTCTAAAGAAGAACAAAAAATGATGACCGCCAAAAAACTTTCAAAAGATGGCAATCAATATCGATTTAATTTTGTGATAGAGAGAGTCTAGCGGGACTTCGATTTCCTCTCCCCTAGCCCCTCTTTATAAAAGAGGGGAGCTTATAAAGAGATCAAAGATTAAGTGCAATCAATTTCTTTTCGTTTTCTATACGCCAATATTTAGTCGAGTTTTCTTTAATATATTGTGAATAAAAATCTAGATTAACCGGTGCATTGGGGTGCTCACAAAGAATTAAGGCGATATCTAAACTAAGGCGTTTATCCCCTGACATATGCGCCTGTTCAAAGGTGCGCTGCGCGTGACGGAGAAAGTCTTCTTCGTTTTCCTTCGCTTGGGCGAGGAGTGTTTTAAGAAAACTATTTGCTGCGTTATCAGATTTGGCACTTTGTACCAACAATTCTGCTTCATCAAATCGTTTTTGAGCTAAATAGTGCTTTAATAGTTGCAAGCGACTTGACTGAGCAACCCAGTAGTCGGGGTTCAATTCTGTGTATTCTAAAACGCGTTTTAAATGTGGCTCTTTTGCGGAAGGATTGTCAGAGTAAATTGCATGATGAAAAGGGATCTTTGCATAGTGATAAATAGGTAACTGATACTCTCGCATTTTGCTTTCAGCTTGTTGTAAATAAAGATATTTATCCTCATTCTGGCGATATTTTTTGGCCATTATCGATAAATATGTCAGCGCATGCAGTTCTCTTGGTATGTCTTTAGCTTCTAGAGCCAACTCAGCAGACTTTAATAAGCTCGTTTTAATAGCAGGGTAATCTCTTTTTTGATGGTCAATCCAAGACTGTTTTTCCAAAGAGTCAGCATAGCGCTTTAAATCATTGATCTTTTTAAATTGAGCTATCGCCTTTGAGAGTTTTTGAGAGCTTAAGTCGAAGAGTTCTTTGTGGGTTAATATCTCACTTTGATTTAGTAAGCCATTACCGTGGTATTGCACATTTTCTTGTAAATTGGCCAATTCAATGAGTTTGTCCGCCATTACCATCGCTTTATCAAATTCATGAGTTTCAATATAACTCTCAACTAGATGGTTCAAAATAATCAGATCATCCGGCCTTTCTTGGTGTGCAATTGACAAGCTCGCCTGTTTTAGGTCCGGCGACTGTTGTTTAGAAATGAACTCATAAATTGACGGTTGGCCAAGGTGATTTTTTAAACGAATAATCAGCTCTTGATGAGAGGTTCCTGATATTTGACCTACCCAATCAGCATACGGCCCTTTTAATAAAAAATCTAAATGGTATTGTTGATTAAAATTACGGATCTGTCCTGCGAGAATAAATTCATTCTCTTGAGATAGGGAAATATATTCTAATTGGTGCGAAGTTAAGAAATGCTTGGTGCTGAAGTTTTTCACTTCATGAAAAACCAGACTCTCAGAGTCTTCGAGCTTAATGGCATTTGAATTGTTGATATTGTCGAAGGGAATATATCCAATTTGGTGATTTGAACTTTCCTGCCCATCTCGATTAAGCATTCCAAAGACGATCAATACCGCAAAAACTAGAGTGGTGGCCCAAGCGAATGGTTGAAGTGAGTTTTTTTTAGAATGCGTTGAATGGCCCGAACCATGCGATAAATTCAAAGCTTCGATATCCACTCTATCTGGATCAGAAAGGAGTTTGACGTCCAATTGCCACTGATAACCCCGCTTTGAGAAAGTCTTAATCGCCGCATTGCCAAAAAGA
>JAPHTP010000067.1 GCA_026196875.1 Kangiellaceae bacterium | reverse complement strand
TTACACCATAATCATTCGTCGTGGCGCCTCCACCGACATCTACACTCATATAGATAGTACAACTCCCAGAGGCAGCTAAGTTCCCTCCAGAGAATACAATAACAGTATTGCCACTTGCGGCAGAGAGAGATGAACCCGTTCCACAAACATTACTGAGTGGTAAACCACTCACCGTAGTACCACTAACGATCTGACTCAGGCTCAATGTGAAAGAAATGCCAGTAATCGAACCAGCTGCATTATTGTTAGTAAAAGTTACCCGAAGGTTAGCTGCATTGCCTGGCTCGACAGGATCATCAGTAAAACTCATGGAAGCCTGTAAAGTCGAAACTAAGAACGTAAGGTTCACAGCTGAATTAGTAGTGGCCAAACTATCAACAGTAGCTGCTACAGTTGAACTCACCAAAGAATAACTACCAGGATTTGCTCCCGCAGGGATCACCAAATCAACGTCAAATGTACAACTACTCCCCGCCGCCAAGGTGCCACTGGAAAAAGTCAGTAGTCCTGTCCCGGAAATCGACGAACCCGCTCCGCAAACATTGCTCGCAGGAAGGCCCGTGGCAGCTAATCCTGTTAAGACAGAATCCAAATCTAATGTAAAACCGATTCCGGTAGCATCGGTAGGCGCATTAATATCGTGTTCTAAGGTAAAGGTCGCAGTAACTGTCTCTCCCGGCTCCACCGAATTGTTCGGGAAAGATAGATTTAGTGAAGGGCCATCTACGACATTAATAGTATCGCTACCATTAACTCCAGTAAACGAAGACCCGCCAACTGTTGCACTGAAATCAGAGGTCGTTAAAGTCGCAGTACCAGAAGGTGCACCGGTAGGTAAAGTAACCCCCAACGAAAAGTTACATGAAGCTCCTGCCGCTAAATTTGCACTGGAAACCAAGAAAATAAAGTCATCAAAGTCAACCGTTTGAGTAAAAGTTGAACCTGCTCCGCACGAGTTACCTGCGGGGAGCGAGTTGATAGTCACGCCCGATAGCATATCACTAACATTTGCCCTTAGTGTTATATCACTGGCAGCATTTGCAGCATCGGTATTGGTAATTGTAAAGTCAACTGTAGCGGTACCACCACCAACTACGCTTGCAGTAGTAAAATCAAGCAATACTGTCGGAGCCTGGGTAAGACTGAATTTGTGTGAAATTGCATTCCTAGTAGTCCCGCTTCCCCCCAAATCAAGCGATATGGAGCTAGTAGTATTAGTATAACTCCCAATTGCGGCTCCTCCAGGTATGGAAACCGGAATACTAAACGAACATGAACTCTCAGGCGAAATCGTGCCGCCAGCAAATGTAAAACTAGCACCACCATTAGACGTCGTAACACTTGAACCTGAACCGCAGACGTTAGACAAAGGTAAACCTGTTGCCACCATTCCCGAAAGCGCAGCATCCAGATCATCGGTAAAGGTAATATTTGTCGCGTTATTGCTTCGATCGAAATTATTTAGAGTTACATTAAGATTTGTACTTGCTCCTGGAGAGCTGGGGTTATTTTCTAACGCAATAACGCCAAAAGCCTGACTAGCAGTTAAGCTAGCTCCAGCACCACCGCTTGCAATAGAGCTAAAGCCTGAGAATGCAGTTAATGAATCTGACTGGGCAACCAAGTTTCCAATACCACTAGCGAGAACATCCACCGAAACCGTGCAGGTCGCACCCGCAGAAACAGACGCATCACCACTAAATGCAAATGTGTAAGATACTGTACTTGAACCTGATCCCGCAGTTATAGTTCCTCCAGTACAGGTTGATGATGCATTAGGAAAACCAGCGACAACAAGCCCAGAAGAAAAAGATACCGAAGTACTTAAGTTGAACACATTTGAAGCGTTAAGAGAATTGTCAAATGTCAAAGTTAATGTACTGACTTCTCCTTGGTTAACACTGGTAGGAGAAAACGCCATTGTATAACCTGGTCGATCTGTTGAAACTGTAAGATCATCGGTTGCGCTACCACTATTTCCCTGATCGGAGGTCAAATCGCCAGTTGTATTTGTGTGTGTCCCTGCGGTGTTGCTGGTAACCCTAACAGTAACAGTACAACTGCTATTAGAGGCCATTGAAACATCCGACAACGTGACGCTGGTTCCACCATCCGCAGCGGTCAAAACAGCATTTGCACAGGTGGTTTCTGCTGATACCGGGCTGGCTAAATTAACATTGGCGGGCAACGTATTTGTAAATGCAACATCATTGATAACGAAATTATCAACATTAGTTATGGTGTAAACCAAACTAGACTCGCTTCCGGGCCCGATATTGTCGGGGCTAAATACTGAAGTAAAAGTTGGTGGAGTCGCGTATACCTTACTAACACCAAATATTAAAAAAAAGAACGTAATGAAGAATTTGGCCAAAGCCTGAGCATATCGAGAAATAAGCACGGAAGGTTCCTTATCAAGAGGCTAGTTTTTTTTATTGAATACAGTGTAGCTGACAAAATGAACGAACACCAAACGGTAAGAAAAAGAAAGTTAAAAGAACGCAGTTATGAGATTATTGTAATGTAATGTAATTTGCCGAGTCCTATCTCTGATGCTAAACTCTCACATTGCAACGGAGCTAATTTGCTCATAATAATAACCACTTGGAGGGAAAACATGCGAATGCATAAATCCATACTTGCAACAATGGTGGCGATGGGATTCGCCGGATCAGTTGCCGCCAGTGATGTAACAGTAGCTGACAACGTACTTCAGATGCACTCTAGCCTTTACGGCAACAAAGTTAATGTGACCGTAATGGGTCCTGATGGCTTTGTATTTAATACGACCCGTGCCGGGGGCGATAGCTCTTTAACCGCTTCAGACATGAAGGCGACTAAAGACGGTCTTTATAAATTTGAGTTTGTAGAGATTAAGGAGTTTGGTGAAGAGCAAGTCCAGGACGATTTTAACGGGCGCGGTCTTGCAACTCGTAAAGTTGTCGAGTCAAAAACTGTTTCAGGTCATTTTCGAATTAAAGATGGCGCAATGGTAGATTCTAACTTAGCTGAAACTAAGAAAGACTCTGTTTCTCTCAATAAATAGACCAAGGAATTAACAATGAAAAAAATTGCTATAGGGTCTATTGCGGCTCTTTCATTATACAGCGCAATGGTTTACGCCGATCAGGTTATCAATGATGATTTAATTGTTACTCAAAGTGTTTGTGTAGGCCAAGATTGTGTTAACGGAGAATCTTTTGGATTTGATACAATTCGTCTAAAAGAAAATAACCTTCGAATTAAGTTTCAAGACACCAGTAATTCTGCATCATTCCCAACTAACGACTGGCAGATAACAGCTAACGACAGTTCTAATGGTGGTGCAAATAAGTTCTCTATTGATGACATAGATGGTGGACGCACCCCGTTTACCATTGAAGCTGGTTCTCCTTCAAACTCCCTTTATGTTGAAGATGGCGGTCGAATTGGGTTCGGTACTAGTACACCAGTGGTTAACCTTCATACAGTAGAAGGAAACTCACCTACTCTTCGTTTAGAGCAGGATGGTTCTTCAGGTTTCACTCCTCAGACTTGGGATGTTGCTGGTAACGAAGCAAACTTTTTTATTCGTGATGTGACTAATGGAAGTAAATTACCGTTTAAAATTAAGCCAGGTGCACCAACTGGAAGTATTTTTGTTGCTGCTGATGGGGATATTGGTTTAGGTACGGAAAGCCCGTCGGAAGAGCTACATGTCAGATCATCTAATGATCCAAGAATATTACTTGATGAAAACGGAGACAGCTCAAGTTCTTGGTATTTAGGTATAAATGACGCTTTTCTTAATGGATTTGGAATATATAACCAAGCAAATAACATACAAGCACTCGCATTCCGGCCAACCGGTGATTTTATTTTACATACTGGAGGAGCGCTAGTTAATGGTAGCTATTCATTGGTTATTAACAACAATAGTAAAGCAACCTTTAACGGTGATGTTGATGTTGTAGGAAACTTCACAAATACGTCTAGTAGAGAATCTAAGAATAACATTACTAAATTAGCTTACTCTACTATATTAAGTAAACTAGTTAGTCTGGACATATTGTCTTGGTCATATAAGAAAGATGAAGGCAAGATCACTCATATTGGTCCTATGGCGGAAGATTTTTATTCGACCTTCAATGTTGGAGTAAGTGAAAAAACAATTTCGCCTTTAGATGTTGCTGGTGTTTCTTTGGCTGCAGTTAAAGAACTACATACGGTTATAGAAAAACAACAAGCCGAAATTGAAGAACTAAAACTACTAGTTAAAGATCTCGCCGCAAAAAATCGGTAACACAATCAAGGGCACATTTTTTAATCTCATATGTGCCCTCTTTTCTATAGTCCTAAATCACTTTTTATTGCTTTGCTAAACTTTATTGCTCCGGACAAAGCAAGGTGGTCAGCATCATGAAAATATTCATTTTTATTGTTAACTGTGGAAGAGGATAGATAGTTGTGAAAATCCAATACCTTAATATTTTTGTATGATGACAACTTTTCGACAGCTCTAAAGTGTTTTTGAATCTGTTTTTGAATAAACTCTGTTTGATAGTACTCTTCTGTCAATGGAGGAACTACCAAAACTAGCTGAGTATCCCCTTTTGAACCAAGAAAATCCGCAAACTGTTTAATCCTTAGCATATTTTTTTCAAATATTCTTTTGTCCTGAGCACGCGATTTATCAACCATTTTTTCAAGGGTTGCTACAGATTTGGACGCGGAACCAGGGATGCAACTGAGCGTCATTAATTTTCTCGGATAACCACCTATTATCCCATCCTCAATAGTAGTCAGTTTTATTGGAGAAGCCTTATAGTCATAGCATTCCTCAGTTCCCAATTTTACGCTATTCCCTTTTACGAAGAGTTCAATTTTAGTTTGAAATTTCTCAACCTCAAACAACTCGTCAATGAACAACAGCACACCTAAAGTTGAAAAGTATTCATTTTTATCTAAAGCCGTTGGTGAATTTCTGTGTATATTAAGCTTCCTGCTTTGATAGTTTTTGGAAATATATCTTTGTGAAAATGATAAAGAACCCGGTGAAATAGTCATAAAAACGTATTTAATATTAGGGTAAAGTTCTACCGCATCTTTAGCCTTACTAGTTGCTTCTTCGACATCACTTGCAGCATCAAAAAAATTCATTCCTACTAAGTTTAATGATTCAAAATGGAACCCTCGACCATGCGAGTTTCCGACGACGATAGCCTCTAGTTTTTCACCAATACTCCGAAGTTCTTTCAGCTTAATTTCGCTTGCGGATGAGAAGCCTTCAATTACCAAAGGCTTGATCATAAACGAATATATTCCAATAGCAAAAAGCAGCTTCAAACCAATTATAAATATATATTTAAAACTCAAAATAGACGAATTCTTCACTTGCGAAATTCCCAAAAGCAATAATCATCAGCAACATTAGAAATGAAATTAAAAATCTTATGCCCGACCCCGATACAGATAACTTCGAGATCACATTTATTTGATAAAACTCCTCAAGAAAGCTATTTATAGTTAAAATAGAGAATCCCACACACGCGATTAACAGAGAATACTTTCCTTGAATGTCAAAGATGGATATTACATTAGAACCAATGTGAAGCATCTCGGATAGTATCGAAAGTAATAATTGAGTATCAGTGACATAAAACATTGGTCCACTAAAAATTAAAGTAATTGCCAAAACCCCACGGCCAAAAAGCTTCTTAACATGCTGATTGGCTTTAAACACATGTGAAAGCCCTTTTGCCAATGGGTTCCAAAGAGCAATGACTATACCGTGAAAAGCACCAAAAATTACGAAATTCCAACTTGCGCCATGCCAAATTCCCACCACAAGTAAAGTGAAGATCGTAATGAGCCCCTTTTGGAACTCACTTGAAGACTTTTTCATTAGTGGAACTTGTATGTAATCGTTTATCCATCGCGTTAGGCTTATGTGCCACCTTCTCCAAAAACTTCTTAAATTCGAAGCTAAAAGTGGCCGAGCAAAATTATTCATGAGCCTCACGCCTAACATCGATGCGATTCCTCGAGCAATTTCCGAGTAGGCCATGAAATCACAATAGACTTTTATTATTACTAGACCTCCGGCTAACCAATATAACCAGAAAGGCAACTGCTCATTAGCAAAAAATACATAATCAATAAAATAAGTTAAATTATCTGCAATAACTAGTTTCAGAAAACAACCCCAGATAATCAATAATACTCCCTTTCGAAATAGTTGGAGAGAAGGAAATTCCAATTTCTTTAGCTGAGGAAGTAAAGATCGACTTCTCTCTATAGGTCCGGCAACTAATTGAGGGAAAAAGGACACGTACAAACCGAAATACCCCAAATGACGTTCCGGTGGTACTTTTTTTAGATATACATCAAACGTATATCCCAATGTTTGTAAAGTATAAAAAGAAATGCCTAAGGGCAAGATAAGAGATTCGAGTTCTATGTCAAGTTTGAGTAAATGGCCAACATTGATACTAACAAAATAAAAATACTTGAAAAAAAATAGAATGCCTAGATTAGTAGATAATGAAAGACCTAACCAAAATTTTCTCCTACTATTACTAGTGCTATCAGCCATTCTGATAGCACAAAAATAATCAATTAATGTAGAACAAGCCAATAATGGGATATATTCCCACCCCCAATACCCATAAAATGCATAACTAGCGCATAGTAGCCACATCCATCTGTATCGGATTGGCAATGAGAGATATAGCAAATAAACTAACGGAAAGTAAATTAGAAATGCAATTGAAACAAAAGACAAAAATCTAGCCCATACTATTTTATTTATTATCGGACAATTATATTATAAATCCGATGTTATAATGTCAAAAAAGAGTAAATTACATCGATGAGCCGAACCCGATGAAGTAAGATATCCTTTTAGTTTTCTCGACAGTTCAACGATTATCCAGTTAATAGAAAGTCCTTGTTTGTATTGGTCTTGACTTAATCTAACATTCCTAACCGAAAAACAGAGAGCAACCGTTTTTTATAAATGGTTTTGAATATTCAATCAGAACCCAAAGGAAGCAACTCCCATCTTGTATACGAACAATCCTATTATTAAACACAAAACGGGTTTACTCAATCTAGCAGAACAGTTGGGAATCATTTCGGAGGCCTATGAAGTAAATGAGTAGATGCAGAGATACTGTCATTAAAGCTTGTTGAAGATGAATACCTACTTCTCACGCTTCAAACTCTGACTAACCGAGGTACGAAGTATTGTAGTCAGTCATTATCATCTATACTTAGCAATAAGTGATTTGTATCATACTAAGACTAAAGCTAGGTCTTCTTAGACAGAAGGTACTTACGAACAATTTAATAAAACAATTCTGAAGGACTTTTTGAGTTCACGTTTCGCGAAAATTCCATTCTTTACTTGGAAGACTAGTCAAAGTATTTAGATGATTGAATAAGTTCGTACGACAATACACATACCTCATAGGTAAAGCTTGTATCGGTTGATTATTATTAGAAACAGTGCATGACAGAAGTTAGAATCGAATGAGTAAAAGCTTAGCTCAAAGTTAACCTCACGAACGTTGCTCAATTACGAGTAACTAATAGCTCAGCTCTAAACGGCTAGTTTATGTGATCAGAGTAGAAAGGCTCGCTCTCGAACCATGGCGAGTTACTACTTAGTTAATTCAAGTTAATTATTTCTAGCATCTGGTTCGCCAATGCTTTTCGTTCGAACTTTCTAGAACTTTTCAATGATTGTTTAGCAAGAACTTTTAGCCAGTCAGAATCGTCACTTAAGGTCTGAACTGTATTCGCAAGCATTTCTGAATTTTCAGGTTCGAACACGACTCCGCACCCATTGTCTAGAATTATGTTGGTAGCTTCTCCTTTAGGCAAACCTATTGCAATTGGCAGCCCCATCCCCATCGACTCAAATATCTTAGAAGGAATCACACTCTCAAATAATGGTACATTCTTTAAATGAACAATTGATACATCACAAAGTGACCATATTCTAGGCATATACTGCTTTTCAATTCTCCCTAATACCCTAACATTCTTGAGTTTCTTTTCCGAAACTAAATCCTTGACAAGCTGGCTACCTGTACCTCCCCCTGCAAATAAAAACACAATTTCTTTTCTATCTATTAGTCTTTCTGCGGCTTCGACTATAGTTTCCAAAGAATGAGCCAAACCATGCGTACCAATATATCCAGCTACGAATTTGTCCTTTAGATCATACTTTAATAAAAATTCATCATCTTTTTCCATCGGACAATATTTTGAAAGATCAACTCCGTTTAATACCACTTCTATTTTGTTATCCTCTATTCCTCTATCAATCAACTCCTCTTTAAAACGATGGGTTACAGATATAATTTTATCCGCTCTTCTGTACAAAAACATTTCGACGGACTCCAAAACCTTTATTACCAAGGATTTTTTCATCGCTCCTACAGCGGTAATCGATGCAGGCCAAATATCTCGCAACTCGAAAACAAATGGTATTCTCATTATGGCCGAAACAGCCCAACCGGAACATGCAGTAAAAAATTGTGGAGAAGTCGCAACCACAACATCTACCTTTTTAACAAATAAACTTGCTAGAAACCCAGTTACCATAAAAGATAAATAGTCGAGAATACGCTTCACGAAGCCTTCGTTGGCTGTGATATAAGTTTTCACGCGCCTTACTTCTATGCCTTCGATCGTCTCTTTTGAAAACCATTTGTTTTTATACCCTTCAAACACCTTACCTTCCGGAAAATTGGGCGCGCAGGTTATAACAGTTACTCTATGTCCTTGTTTAACCCATTCCCTCGCGTGTTCATATGTACGAGTTGCAGGAGCATTTCCCTCTGGAGGAAAATTGTCAGTCAAGAATAAAATATGCACTACACTTTTCTCCAACAAACCTGTATTTCCATAGACGATTTCAATAAATTGAAACAGAGCTTTTTCGTATTTTGTTGCACCCCAAACTCGGGATTCCAATTGCAATTCACAATAGATAACTCGGCATTTGTGAACTCTACTTCAACTTCCGAATGACGCGTTTTAAGAATCAGTTTGTTTTCCATCACATCTCTAATTTTGACTAATGGGTGTAGTATCAAATAAGCCTCAGCAGACTCGAAGTTCCCTGAGAATGAATCTTTATACATAAAATTATTCTGCGCAACATGCCATTTTCGCTTATGTACACAATTGACCCCCTGTTTTATAAACCCATTATGAGCCGCATGGAAACAAATATTGTCACTATTAAATTGAACATTGCGATCAATAATCTCAGCTCGCTTAGCCACACGAAAGCCGCTCCATACTTGTGAAGAATCTAACCCATTTATAGATACTGTGTTATGCGACTTGGTTTTTCTTTGCAGTAGTCTTTCATCACTCACCCCATATTCAGATATACCCGCATTAACGAATACTCGGTCTTCATTCAATGCAAACTCAAAGGAAAGCGTGTCAGCATGGGCATGACCTGGAATATAACTTGCTCCGACTTCGGCTAAATCAGCGATTAATGAAAACTCCATAGACTTGACTGAAACGAATCCAGATTCTTTAAGATCAAACAGATGTAAATCTGGCTCAGGAGAAGGGAAATTAAGATCCGTGCTAATGCCAAGGCTTGATGCATAATCTTCAATTGTTGAGTTTTCAGGGGCAATTCCGAATGCGCTATCGTTGAAAAAGCTGATTCTACCATCGTCGTGACTCATTGCTTTAAGCCAGCAAAGCATGTACTTTATTTTTTCTTTAGTTTTGTGAACAAGTTTCAAGCTGAGCTTGTTAGGAAAGACATCGCTTAAATTTACCAAATCTAACAAATCGATCATCATTATCGCGTGGTACATGGGCGTTAGCTCAAAATTACCACCGTCTTTCAATACTTGCTCATCTAATTGTTGAGAATAAATTTTTTCACCCAAAGCAAGCCACTTTTGAGCATTATTACCTTGAAAAAATAGTCCCGCAAAAATTAACGCTTTAGCATTGACAAACAAGTGATTGCCCAATAAATGCTTCTCCAAATCTTGAGATAAATAATCGGCTTGCGTCGCTAAACTATCTAGCATATTGCGGGTTGGTTCAATATTGGAAAGAAATGCTTTTATCCAGTTTACTATTCGAAGAGAAGTGGGATAAGGCTCCCATCCATTACCTAACGGTGCAGGGTTCTCTTCAATCCACTGCTCAATCAATTTTGTATGCTGTTTAACACGTTTTTCGCATCCAGTCCCACAGAGATCATCGAAATAATGTAAATTGTAGAGCCAAAGCTTTGCTTGTGATTGATCATTCCAACTGCTTTTGGTCGGTAGTGGCGCATCATGATTTAAAAATCTAACTTTATCTGTAAATAGTTTTTGCTCGTATAATGGGTAAGCAATCCAACTCTTTTCAAGCTTAGCTCTCGAATATTTCACTAACCTGGATTTCGGTTTAATAAAACGTTTCAATATTCGATAGTATAACTGCGAGAATTTTAAATATTTGATCGTATGGTAATATATTGAAAAATTCATAAACTAAAACAGGGACCAAGGTCCCTGTAATTTCTCTTTTGGTGAAAGGTCTTAGCGTAAGGACTCTGCAATTTCAACAGAAATTCTTGCCACTTCAATAATCTGGTCATAGGGTATTGGAGTTGGTTTTCCTTTTTCAATTGAGTCGACAAATGCCTTACTGCAATTATCCTGGCCTTTATCCTGGCTCATCAATTTAGCTTTGGAAAATCCGTCCCAACCAAATCCAGTCAATTTTCGAAAGTTATCCAGTTGAAGAACTCCATCTGCGGCGAAAACTTCAATACGTTCTTTTGGAAAGGCTTTTCCACCATTTGCAAAATAATGAATAGTACCGAAAGAGCCATCTTTAAAAGTTAAAGTAATCGTCGCTTTGTCTTCCGTAATCTCGATACCAGGAGAACTGCCCATGCAGGTCGCGGTAAATTCGGAAATTTCATGACCTACAAGAAATCGCATCAAATCAATATAGTGACAAGCTTCGCCGATAATTCTTCCTCCTCCAACATGTCGATCTTGAGTCCAGTGTTCCGCAGGAATTGAACCAGCATTCATTGTCATGATGAATGATTTTGGCTGCTCTATTTTATCAAGTAATGACTTCATCAGAATAACTTGGGGAGCAAATCGTCTGTTATATCCTACCATCACGTGGGATTTCGAGTTTTGTGCTTTGTAAGCGTCTTCAATGGCATCAATTTCCTCTTTCTTTAATGCCAATGGTTTTTCGACAAATACATTTTTACCTGCATTTAAAGCAGCGATGATTTGCTGCGCATGTAAATTATGCTGTGTCGCGATAACAACAGTATTCACTTTTTGATTCGACATTAAATCTGACATATCTGTCGAAGCAGTAATAAATTCATTCTTTTTTCCGTGGTGTACAGCGCTAACACCACTACTAGTAAGCAAAGTATCTAACTTGGCACCAGCTTTTTTAAAGGCAGGAATTAAAACTCTGGACGCATAATTACCACCACCAATAAACCCGCATACAACATCAGTTGGCGAATATAATTCCTTCTCCCCAATTTGAACGCTCTTAGTGTCCAATAATGAGTGAATATTTTTACTATAATTAAGTAATATCCCCAAAGAAGACCGATCATTTAGGCATTCGTATGCCTGCACTGCATCATCAATTTCAAAGCGATGACTTATTAAAGGTTCCATATCTAAGACACCGGAAGACATTAAATCCAAGACTGCTTCAAAATTTCTTTGCTCTGTCCAACGCACAAATCCAAAAGGGTAGTCATTGCCTTTTTGCTCATACTCATTGTCATATCTACCAGGCCCATATGAGCAAGAAACTTGAAATGAAATTTCTTTTTCATAAAAGTCCGCACGGGAAAGCTCTAAACCAACCACACCGACTAATATGACTCGTCCACGTTTTCTGCACATATTAGCGGCCTGGCTTACCGGCTCATTACTTTTTGAAGAAGCAGTTATAATAACTGCATCCACGCCCCTTCCGCGTGAAAATGTGTTAGCTTTTTCCAAAACATTTTCACCTTTGGATAAGTCAACTACTTCTGCTCCAAATTGTTTAGCCAGTTCGCATTTTGAAGAATCAAAATCAATTCCTAAAACACGACATCCGTTTGCTTTTAATAGTTGAACTGTAATCAATCCTATCAATCCTAGCCCCGTTACTACAACAACCTCCCCAATTGTTGGACTTGCTATTCTGATGCCCTGCATGGCAATAGCCGATAGAACTGTAAAAGCAGCACTTTCATCACTCACATTATCGGGAATCTCCGCGCAGAGGTTCTTGGGTACTCTTACTATTTCCGCATGATGACCATTAGAGACAACCCTAGTTCCAACTTTAAAGGCTGTACCGCCGTTTTCTTGTACTATTCCAACATTACAATACCCAAGTGGTAGAGGCTGATCCAGTTTGGAACGAACGGCCTCAATCGTCGGCATTAACCCATCTGTTTTAACTTTATCCAGAACCATCTTTACTTTGTCTGGCTGGGACCGGGCTTTCTCAATCCAATTAGATTTCCCAAAATCGATTAGCATCCTCTCAGTGCCAACCGAAACGAGCGACTTTCTAGTAGCAACTAACAACTGCCTTTTTTTAATTTGTGGGCACGGCACATCGACTAACTGGGTTTCGCCATTGGAAATATTTTGCAATATTTGTTTCATTCTACTTCCAGATATATTTTTCACTCTTCAATTCGAAATGAATTGAATCAAGGTTATTATTCAGCATATCGGTAATTTCTAGCATTAAAGCTGTTGAACATCGAACTTCTTCCAAATCCCTAACAGAAGAAATATCGCTAAATGGTTGCATAATAGTACGCTTATGACCAACATCTTTATAAAAATAACTTTCCTTTTTTAGATCTTCGCCTTTCCAAAAAATTGCTTTTCGAAAATCATCAATCTTTACTATTAGATCACCTTGAGCATAATTAATAGATTCATTTATACCTTCAAAAGGTTCCGCTCTAGCTGTTAGTGTAATACAGATGAGATCTTCTAAATCTGTTGTAATTGCAATAGTTAGATTGTCATCCTTGTCATTTTTAGAAGAGGAACTCATTTTGACTTGTAAAGTCTCAGGGAGTTTATCTCTTTGAAATATTAGATGTATAGC
The DNA here is from genome assembly GCA_026196875.1 of Kangiellaceae bacterium. Classification (GTDB taxonomy): domain Bacteria; phylum Pseudomonadota; class Gammaproteobacteria; order Enterobacterales; family Kangiellaceae; genus Aliikangiella. Next base: position 33,790 of record JAPHTP010000067.1, on the reverse strand, counting down.
AAGATCCAACCAGTGGCCTATATTTCCACAAACTCGAGTGCCCTCTTCAGGCGCACGATACCAATGGTTTTCTTCAATATAATGCCCAATAACAAAGCAATTAAGGGTAAAAGGAGAATCCCCTTTATCCATTAAGCTTTTCAAATTATTAACCGCTTTGCTAAACGGCCTATTATACCCTACAAACACTTTCGAGCTACAGTGCCTAATTGCTTTACCCAGATTACGAAACTGCTCCCAGTTCACACTAATAGGCTTTTCTATATAAACATCCAACCCCTTCGAAAGAGATCGAATAGCATATTCGGTGTGACTTGCATGATTTGAAGCGATATATACAAGATCTACATTTGAGTTAAAAATATCTTCAACACAACTTGCCACTACAGCTCCACGATAGAAATCGGAAAATGACCTCGCTGCTTCATTGTCAATGTCATAAACAATGCTTATAGAGGCTTTTTTTGAATCCATGAGGAAATAAGAAATTGTTGCAAACGAAAATTGACCGCAACCAATAATTGCAACCTTACGTACATCCTCCCCTTTTTTGTTTTTAGGCTTTAGAAATCCGGGGATTTTTCTGTACCTCCCGGCCACCTTATAAAAAGTTCGCCCGAAGCCATACATCATTATGAATCGAGTAATTTTTTTAAACTGAGTCTTTAGATTACTAGTAGACATTCACCCACCCAAATACAATTCACTTAACTTTTTCTTGGCGGAGCTATTCAGTACAAAATCCAAGGCATACTTCCTACTGTCGCTCCTCAACTGTGCGTGTTCTATTTCGTTCATATTACAAACACTTTGAATTACATTTTTGTATTCGTCTTCTCGATGCAACGGTATATCCCAACCAACACCCGCTGGCATCAACTCTTGCCAAGGTGTTCGATCACTAATTAAGACAGGTACCGAAGACGCCAGTGATTCCCATATCGCTTGGCCGAAGTTCTCACCTTTTGTAGGTAGTATAAATAGGTCATACTCTTTAATTACTTCGTATGTTTGCGAAGGATGCAACGGTCCGCGAAAATTGACCTTAATATCATTCGAAAAACTATCAACTACACTTTTACAAAGGGTGAAATAGTCTTTGTCTTCTAAAGGACCATATATATCAAATTCTACTTTGCATTCAACATTCTTTAAAACTTCTAATGCAAATAGTAGGTTTTTCATTGGAGCGACGCGAGAATAAAATACAAGATTAACTAGCCCCTGATTTTTTGTTCGCTCACGCTTAAGCATATTTCTCCAACCACCTACACACGGTAAGTTGTCAATGCGCTTAATCACCGACCTTCCGCCAAAACTTCTCGCAATATCATCTTTTTCGTGCTTGCTGGATGCAATCCAGATTACATTCCTAACAAGCCCGAAAATTTTTAAGAAACAAATATAGATTTTTTTTCTAATCGGTTTTAATGCCAAAGCTCCATCGGACAACTCTCCCCTCGGAGACAATAAAAGTCGTATATGTTGTTTAGCACTTAACTTAACTGCAATTAAAATGAGAAATGTAAATTTTACAGACAACAAGCTATTTAGATGTATAACTTTGGGGTCAACACTCTTAATTATTCGCTTTATAGTATTTAACCCTATTTTTTGCTCTTCTAGATACATTACTTTGACTGGTAATTCTTGATGATTTACCCATTCGTTTGGCCTTATACAGTCGAAGGAGACATCTTCTCCCAAATCTTTGTTACGAGTTACAACATATAACTCCGCAAACGCTCCGGTTGTTTCACATATACTCTGGATACTTTTTATAGGTCCGCCCGCTTTGTAGCCCGGTAAAAAATAGTCAGCAAATATAAGAACTTTCTTATTCTTCATAGTTGTTGCTCAAGCAGAAATTGATTTTTGTAGCTTTGGTTTTTGATACAGAAACCCTAAAAACAGAACGAAAACAGGACTTGTAAAGTTGAGCCATGCTCCATAGCCTATTGTATATAGAAGTAAAGCTAGTAGCAGCATATACCCCATAATATTATTCGATTTTATGGACTGGTAAAAGAAGCTCACAAAACCAAGCACTAAGAACACGAAAAAAATACCATCCCTTACTATTAGATGCGTCAAGTATGAGTCGGTTGTTCCTCCCAAACTTCCATCGTTAGAAGTCCATTGGGGTGAGGCATATACTTCGGATCCAACTCCTAAGAATCCGCCAAGACTCGCCTCTTGCATAATTCTATAGTGTTCAAGCATTATAAGAATACGAGAGGAAAGGTTGCCAACGTCTTCTCCACCTTCATTTCTCAGTAAAAAACTATTAATAAGTTCACTTTGTATGCCAATGAGAGGAATTAAATCTGAAAGCAGTTGTAAAATATAAATAAATGCCACTGATAAAAATGGGTAAACTGAGAGCAATTTCCCAAAACTTCCTTGATTCCTTTGATACAGAAATAGCGCAGCAAAAACCAAAGTAAATACCAAATAACTGGTCCGATTGCCGCTCAAAACAATAAAATATAGGCATAAAGCGTATATCAGATATCTTGACCTACTTTGGTTTAGAAAATAGTTGGCCACGAAAACCAATACAGAGAATGCCGCTGAATATGGAGGAGTCAGGTATTTCCACAATGACACCCTCCACCATAATCCTTGATGTAAATTCACTGTTGTCTGTCCCGGTAGATAACCATAATCTGTTTCAGAAGGGTTATAAGTGAAAATACACAAAATTATTGCTGTTAGATAAAGAAAGTTAACAACTTCAATTGAAATTTTCGGTTTAAAGTGAGCAACAAAAAACAGCGGTAATATCCATCTAGCGACTTCAGAAAATAACTTGAGATCATTATGATAAATAGAGCTTATAGTCATTCCAAAAGTGTATAAAATTAAAGAAATACTGACTCCATCTTTTGCTATTACAGGCCTAAAACTCAGTATTAAAAAATTTAAAAATATTAATCCCAACAGTGGAATCGTAATTAGAAACCATCTAATTCCGCTTCCAGTATAAGGATCACTTCCTTTACCTCCGTAATTTAGAAGCATCCATAACATTGTTAGCAGAATCGCATACAGCGAGAACAAAGTATTAGCAACGTCAAAAGAGCTTTTGAGCTTCATTAGAACTTCACTTTACTATTTTAGAATTCTTCTTGACTTGGGTTGAGATAGAAAGTAACGCAGAAAATCGTAAGACCAATTTCCCTCAAAATGATCTCTATTTATTGTTCTCTCGCTATTATAAAATACTGAACTATCTCTTATCGCGCTAAAGGCTAATTCATAGTGCTCATTAACGAGTGCTAATTGTCTGTCAGATATGTCCTGTGCCGTTCCGTAAGGCCAAGCGAAGTAACGACAACTAATATCTAATTGCTTTTCTATCAATAGTTTGGAATCTATTATTTCATGTGAAGCTTGCTCATATCCTAATTCTGATAATCTAAAATGGTTATTTGTATGAGAACCAACCACACCACCCTTTTCGCAAAATTTTTTAAGCTGTCTCCAAGAAGCAGGATATTTTTTGACATGAAATCTTGAACTTTGAAATTCTGCGATTTCATTGTCAGAGCCGTTTACAAAACCGGGGTTTACGAAAATGCAGCAATTAGTCTTAAACTCTCTCAATACGGGAGCAATCTCTTCTACTACTTCTTCAAAACCATCATCAAAACTAAAACAAACCACTGGATGGTTAACTCGATTGTTACTTAGAACTATTTCACAAGCCTCTTCAAACGAAATGAAAGCTACGTTTTTATTAAGTCTTTTTAAATTGTCGTATAAATATTCCGAACGCACAGAATCTTCACCCAGGTGGTGCCCATAAAGAAAACTTAATTGACTGGGAATATTTTTGAAGGGAGAAATTAGCGAAATATAAGACTTCTTGATATTTCTTCGTAAGAAGTTTTTGTATTTTGAAATCACTTGTTTTGTTTCCATAATATCTTATTATTTCGACACATTTTGTAAAATTGAGAAATTGTAGGCGTAGTTCTACTTTTATGGGGAGACGACTCTTGCTCTTGTACTTGGGCATTTTCTGAATACAGGGCGAAATCATTGCAAATCTTTAAGAGCAATTCTGGAACCTCACTTCGTATTCTCTGTAAATTGTATCTTACAGTCTCAGCAAGAGTACTTTTAAAATGAATAGGTATTCTTTGCGTAGCCAAAATTTTTCCCTTATCAATTTTCGCGTTGATCTTATGAATACTAAACCCGGTTTCCATATTACAGTCGAAAATAGGCCATATTACTGATTGAGCTCCCGGGTAATCAGGTAGTAGTTCAGTATGTACATTTATCATCCCAAGCTCTGGCTTTTGAAATACACTTTTTCTGATATATCCATTGCTCAATGAAATGCCTATGTCTACATCTAACTTTTCTATTACTTCTTCTGTTTGTACAGAGTTTAGACTTTCAACTTCTAAAAGAGGAACATTGTGCAATCTACAAACATTTTGAATTTCGGGAGCTTCATAAGAGTACCAATCCCTTATTCTAATTCCGTTCAAAGCGCCAAGAATACCTATTTTGAGTGTTTTAACAAGTTTTCGATATAAATTCTTGGAACTAGTGACTTGAGCTGCTTTAACCAAAACAACCGCTTTTAAATTTGAGTCAGACTTTGCTAAACTTGGCACGCAGAGAGAAGCCAATCCTCGCGGATTCGAAGTCAATATAAAGAAGTCCATTTCTATACCTTTAAAAACTTATCTTCTGAAGAAAGACTTTCATATTTTTCTTTATCTCTATAACTGAATACCTTCGCGGGACTACCTCCCGCTATTGCCAGTTCAGGGATATCCGACACGACTACACTTCCAGCTTGGATAATAGCACCTTCTCCAATTGTTACGCCGCCAAGAATGATGACTCTATCTCCTATCCAAACAGCTCTTCCGATAGTTATTTTCTTGGACTCGTGTTTGCAATCATATGGTAGTAGTTCCGAGTCTTTATAATTGTGATTGCTCGTTATCAAAAGTAAATCGGTACCCGTATGGACGAAATCTTCAACAATCACTTGCCCCACTCCCTTCACGACAATCCCATTTGAACTAAAGTGCTCGCCCAAGATAGTATTAGAGTTAACCGAGGAGGGACCTCCAATGAAAATTTTATTCCCCGTACCTTTCGAGCAGATCCTAACTTTTGTAGCCCAGTATTTCCGCTTGAAACCTGTGTACATCCCTATTATCCGGCGAATAAAACTAATCATAATCTCGTTCCTTAATAACCCTCACTTGAAAACTACTTTTAAAATGGTCAGTTAAGACTCTCATTTCGTCTCTAGATTCAGGCATAAATAAAGAGAAATCAGGTAAGCATACTTCTATATCGCAATCATAGATCAGCCGCAAAGTTTCGGTGGCACCGGATCCTGCAGTAACAACTTTGAATGGCATTAGATTTCTATTTTTGAAATACAGTTCGATCGGCCCATCGGACTCAATCACTTCAACATTCTCGAGTAACTGTATACTTCGATAGTCATCTATATCGTCAAATCTATGTAAAATTATTTTTAGTTTGTTTTGCGAATAAATACGCGCTACCACACTCAAGAACTTTATATATTTTTCTTTATGAATCATTCCAGCATTAATAAACGCCGAATTAATGAAATATACAGTTTCATCTTTAGAGTCCAGCTCAAGATCAGAGCGCAATTTTTCAAAATTGTTCACTAGCACATTATTAGCGATCGACGGAATTTTGTCGCTATCAGGAGGGAATATGGTAAATATTGTAACGCCAGAGATAGGCCTAATATCATACCCAAAAAGCCTACATAATTGATACTTAACCTTAAACTTTAGCTTTCTATAGTGGTGATTAGCGTCTAAGACTAAGTTGGCTACACCATCTTCCAGTAATAATTTACTTGCCCGAGAGTAGTAATTCGCTGTAGCATTCATTAACTCATTATAAAACGCACTTACGACCACCTCGTCTACTTCACCAATATTACTCAAAAACGAATTTATCTCTTTTCTTTTTCTGATCACATCTAAAGCCGTACCACTCTCCTCTATCCATAAAATCTCCTTCCAATGACTAGAGTCTATTAACTGGTTAAGTTGACTCTTAGAATTTGACCACAAGGCAATCAAGTAACGATCTTCATCTTCCCTAAACAATTCTAGTGCTTGTAAGTATTGAAGAGGTTGTATTATTACGAATAATCGTTTCATATTAGCTTTGTACATTAGTAAGACATCTTATGTGTTCTCGTTTTAACTTCAAGACAACATAAAGAGTAAATACAAACTGGGTTGTAACGGAAAGTACTGTGGCATAGGCAGCCCCCTGCACTCCATACTCAGGAATCAAAACATAGTTTAAAATCACATTTATACAAAACACTATTAAAGTTATCTTTGATAGAGCAGCGCTTTTTTTGTAGAACCATATAACCGGAGATATAATCTTGTAGAAACCAAGTATACAGAATGCTGACACAACCAAAATACCCACAATTATAGAATGTGAATACTCTACTGGTAATAAATACATTACTGCAAGATAAACAAATACTGAAATCACAGCAGATAAAATAACAAGAACCAGCATTCCCGCTCCCATGTATTTGAGTAACTCACGGTATGCTTTGTCGACGCTAGAAATATCTTCCTTACATCGACCAAGAAACTCTAAAACATATGGCACCCAAGCTTTACTTAAAGCATTCTGAATGACAGACATAACCATTGCCAATTGAAGGCCTGCAGCATATATGGCGACGGAGCGACTATCTAGTAGGTTAGCCAAAAACAACCGGTCTGCCATGAAGTACAGACCTGCAGCTAAAGAATGCGGAAGCAACGGAAGAGTGAACTTCAGATTTAGTACTAAACTATTTTTACAGAATTCAATGCTTAGATATTTATCTTTAATTAAATAGTAAAGAGACAAAGCACAAACGCAAAAAAAAGATATTAGCACCCCATACAATTTGGACTGCCACCCCTGATCGAAGTAAAATAAAAGTGTCAATGCGATAGCAAACGTTAACAAATTTGGTAGGAACAAAAAAACAGCGTAATTCCTATAGTTTTTCTCACATTGATAGATAGAAACTGCAGATTGAATAAGTGCGTTAAGAAAAACAATCAAAGGTAACAGGAGCAACCAACTTTTGTCTAGCCCAAATGCCTGCGACAAAAAGTCAGCGGAAAAGAAAACGTAAACCTCAAGTAAAACAAGTGTTGGCACAAGGATTAATATGGAAGTACTGGCGTACTTTCGAAATTCGTCTTTTTTTAATTTAAAAATTTCTACTACTAAACCAGCAATTCCAAAGTGTACGATAGTGGTAAAAATAGCTAAAAAGGCTTCCAGAATTACTAATTTTCCATAATCTGCGACTGTCACATAATTGGTGAATATCGGCAGTAATACAAATGGAAACACGGAATTTAAAAGTGTAATTCCGGACACAATACTTAAGTTTCGTAACATATGGCGAACACTACATTCTTAATTCTATTTAAAGATCACCAAATTCAAGGAAGTATTACTATTGGTAGTTAGCTATTTTTTCGTATAACGATAGTGCTTTCAATTGCTCTTCTATAGAACAAAGTTTGCTATAGTCTCTAGCGAGGAAGGCAGATGTTTGCAAGTAGAGCCCCGGTTTGAAAGACTCATCTAAATCATAGTCTACATTGTCTAACATTTCTACAGCCACGCTCCCCACTCTCTGTATTTGAAGCTTTTCCATTGGTTTAAATATTAGTCGATTCTTTCTTGTCACAAAATCTATAGACCATCTTCCAGGACCATCCCAGAAGCCGCAATAATTGAACACCGTATTTGACTCTGTGATTCCTGCGCCACAAAATCGAGAACCAGAATTATGCCAGTCTAATTTGCCAGACGAGTACGTAGAAAAATTTAAAGGCGCACCAGCGATATGAAATGCAAGGTCAATAACATGCGATGTGTTTGCTATCATCCAATTTTGCTTAACAATATCTGAGACATTTTCATTTTCGATAACATGCGACCACTCTGTAATTTCAAAGCTTAATCCTGTTAAGCCTCCATCTGATTTAATGATTTTTTCAGCCTCTATAGTCGACTGGTAAAAGCGTCGATTATATCCTATATAAACTTCCGCTTCTGACTCAGAAGCTTGCTTGCCTATTTGTTCTAACTCTTCCTTAGACCCCCCCCCAGGTTTCTCCAATAATATTCGTTTAACTCCATATTTAAGCAAGCTAAGAGTAACTTTCGATAATGTTTCCACGGGCGTACATACAATCGCGTGAGTGGCCGCCGAGTTAGAATTATTTTTGATAAACAATTCTAACCCTCCTGAAACGGCTTCGACGTTAAACTCTTCGCGTATCTCTTTAACTTTACTTTCCCCACGGCCTACAACCAGGACCTTTTGCTCAAGAGCTTTTAAAACTCGGACATACTCTCGAGCCATATAACCCGCGCCAACTACAAGTATCATTTTTAATCCTTTTTATTTATGTTATTGGTAACAATAACTCAGGCTTATCTGTAAAGCGATTATAATGTGCTAGTAATGCTTCAATATATATTTTGTGCAAATCAACAGACCCAGAAAAACCAATCAAACCGCAACTATCTGCATCTAACAAACTTTCAACTATTTTGTGTGTTAGGTTACTTTGATATTGCACTTCATATTTACTTTCTTCAACTAGTTCACCACTTTTGTAAATACAATAATTTCCAGATAACTCATCGATACTAATACGATAATCGCCATTAATGATTTCTATAACTGAATCTTGGTCGCTGTTTTTTATTGAGTAAACATTCAAAGCAGAACCATCAGAGAACTCTGCAACTAGCTTTCCAGTAAATTCCTTGAAGCCTTTTCGTTTGCTTTCAATAACTTCATCATCTAAACCTTCAACGTCAACTCGAACAAGCTTTTCTTCGGCCAAATAGTCTAAAAGATCTAAGTAATGAATAGTATTACAGCCTAAGCCTATCCATTCACCACCAGAGTAGTTCAATAGAGTACTATTTTCTTTTGAAATAAATTGATGTTTAAGCTCTTGAAAAAATGGATAAACTCGAAGAGGACAATTTACAAACACTTTGGCATTCGCGCTGTTGACGATATCTAATGCTGCTTGGTATGACTTCATGTCTTGGAAAAGAACTTTTTCTAAGATCATATAATTTACAGAAAACTTGGCTAAAACGTCTTTTAAAATTGTAAATCTTACAGAAGCACCAGTTGCAATTACAACACAATAAAACTCATTACAATTGATGTCATTTAAGTTAGTTAAGTAGACGACCTCGTGATTTTTGGCTGACTCGATTTCTTGCGCCCTTGACTTTGATAATTCCAATGAGTCAAGCGAGCTATCTACAACGTAGATCTCAGCAGAAACTTTTAATTTTAGTAACGATTGTAAGTGCCGACTGCCAAGTTGGCCAGCCCCAATGAGTAACAATTTCATTTTACATCCTTAAAAAGCTATTAAGAATATTTAGTCCTATCGGCCCACTTTTTTCAGGGTGGAACTGACATCCGAAGACCCTATTTTTTTGAACTATTGCAGGTATTATTAGGCCATCATAATCACAATGTGCGACTAAATTTTCTGTTTTATAGTTGTTGGCTCTATACGAATGGACAAAATATACGGCGTCTTCAATCCTCAGGTCTTTTACGAGAGGTGATTGCAATTCCCCAACAACTAGTTCGTTCCAACCAATGTGCGGAACTTTATGTTTTAGTCCATTTTCGCCTTCAGAAGGAATCAACTCTACATTCCCCTCTAATAGGCCTAGCCCCTTAGTTTCTCCAAACTCTGAGCTTGACTCAAAAAGTAACTGCATGCCAAGACAAATCCCCAGAACAGGTTTGTCCTTTTCGGCAAAACTTCGTAGTGATTCTACGACACCTAACTTTTCAATTTGCTCCATGGCAACTTTAAAGGCTCCAACACCAGGAACAATTAGCTTATCCACAACTTCAATAGATTCTGGATCAGAAACTAAACAGTAACTATGTTCTAAATGTTCGATCGCTCTACAAACATTCTTAAGATTGCCTGCACCGTAATCTAGGATTCCTATTTTCACTAAATTCTCCTAACGTGAAGCCCTGCATTTCTGACTTCATCATGGATCTCTTTCATCGTCATTTTTTTATAGTGGAGAATATCAGCCATAGCCACAGCATCAGCACCACTATCTATAACTTGAATTGCGTCTTCGACTTTTCCCATTCCACCGCTAGCAATAATTGGTACATTAATAATTTCAGAAACAGCTTTAACTAAATTGAGCTCAAATCCTTTTGATGTACCTTCGTGATCGATAGATGTTAATAGAATTTCACCGGCACCATGCTTGGCAGCGAGTTCAACCCATTCAAGAACATTTCTACCGCTTTTTTCCCTACCATTGTCAGTGTATGCTTCCCAAGTTCCATCTTCTTTGTACTTGGCTTCGACAGAGAGTACTACGCACTGTGTTCCGAACACATCGGCAATTTCTGATAATAATTCTGGCCTTTCAATTGCAGCAGTATTAATAGCAACTTTATCGGCACCAGAGCGTAATAACTTTCGTGCATCCTCAACAGAACGCACGCCGCCACCAACAGTTATGGGAATAAATACATTATTCGCGGTGTGCTCGACAATATTGGTTAGATTATTACGTCCATATAGACTCGCAACTACATCCATGTAAATTATTTCGTCAGCCCCATCAAGATAATACTTTACAGCATGTTCTTGAGGATCTCCTATCACCCTTAATCCTTCAAGATGAACTCCCTTAATTAAGTTAGGTCCTTTTACATCAAGTCGAGGGATTAATCTTACATTCTTCATTCAATGGCCTATTAATTATCTTCGTCGTACACGGCTTTTTTAAGCTTCCACTGACCATCATCATAATCCCATATATGCGGACTTCTCCAACTATCAATGACTTCATTAAATTCTTCTTCTGAGATATCACAGAAGTCTAAAAATGTCTGAAAATGTTTTTTAGGAAACTCGCCATCATACCTTTTAATCAGCGCTTCTCCTTCTTCACGATCGATTTTACCGTCCCGAATTTCGTGGGCCGCATCTGAAGTAGTTCGACCAATACCAAATTTAATATACGCGAGGTAATAATGAAAACCATCTATTTGATCATCCAAGCTCGCATATTTTGAATAGGTACCTTCAGAACGCTCGGTGTTTGGAGTAAATCCGGTGTTCTCTCTCGCGTAATAATAGCACTCTTGTGGATCCCAGCACTTGTAATAGCCGAAGAAGTGAATTTCAGTTTCATTTTTTCTGACTTGCTCCATAGGGGGAGCAGAAAAAGGAGCTAGGTCAGCTTTGGATAATCCATGTTGTTCCCAAAATTCAGGTGGCTTACCAGAAAAATAATGACCATCGTGATCCGCTATTTCTCTCGTCGGAGAAAAAGCATTTTTCATGTCTCCACCATATTCAACTTCACCATTCTCGCCGTACATTATTAATGACACATTATTTTGAATGGCCATTTTCATAGGAAAGTTCGTTTGACCGTATATAAATGGTTGGAATGGGTCTCCCATATGCTTAAATGCTAACTGTGTTAGCTTTCTAGTAACTTGGGGATTTGGAGTTCCCAAAACATGATCAAAACCTGATGCTATAAAGTTGTCCAGATTTTTTCTCCCTAGTTCTGTCGCTAAAAGCGGAGCCCAAGTCACACACAATGGATTCATATTGTATTTATACTTCAACATGTGAGCGACAAAACTACCATCCTTTCCACCACTACAAGGAACTATTACGTCATAAGAACCATCACTTTTTCGATGTTTATCACACAATTCTCGAAGCTCTTTATCTCTAGCTTCCCAATCAATTTTAGTTCTTTTAAATTCGGCAAAATTACATGCACTGCAAACACCATTCTCATCAAAAGTTATTCGAGGTCGCTGATTGGATATAGTACATTTTTTACAAAATTTAATTTCTTCGGGAAGGTTGTACATTGCCTGTACATTTCGTTTTTCGATCATTTGGATTCTCCAACTACAAACTTTAAATAATTCAAATCTTCTTCAGTATCTATATCAATCGATGACCGCTGGTTCATAACGTAGGCGCGTGTATCTTCAGGAAGAAAAGTTTGCTCATTTCTTAGAACATTATTATCAATGACATAAATTGCGCCGTTTAACGCAAAGCATTCCGGTGCATCTTGACGTCTTAACGGAATTTCTTCTAAATTAACAACCGGTTGAATCTTGTCGCCAGGCTCCTGCAATTGATACATCCAATAAGGTGATTTTTCTACAGCAGACACACTTACTATAGCCTGAGCATCGGTGTCAATATACTTAGTTAATGCCCCATCGATGTCACTGGAGGTCCTTAAAGGAGACGTAGGTTGCAGCAAAACTACTATGTCAAAGTGATCGGCAACAAATTCAACAGCATGCAAAACGACGTCTATACTTTTAGCCTCATCAGTTGAGAGATATTCTGGTCTTACGAAAGGTGCTTCACATTTTGCATCTTCAGCGACAGAGATTATTTTTTGGTCATCAGAAGATAAAATCATTCTATCTATATATTTCGAACCAAGCCCCGCTTCAATCGTCCAATTTATAAGCGGCTTACCTCCAACTTCTCTAATATTCTTATTCTTGACACCTTTTGACCCCCCCCTTGCAGGGATTATTGCCAATACTCTTTTACCAGAAATCACTTCAATATCCCTAAAGTATGTATATCAAGTTGTGCCTTGTTAAAGTCTTCCATTCTCCCAATGTCCAACCAATAATCATGAACAGGGTATGCAACTATATCTTTATTATTTTCGATCTGAGTTTCTAACAAATTTGGCATGTCCAGCCGCTGATTAGATTTTACACTCCTAACAACTTCCTGGTTTATTACATAAATCCCTGCGTTGACGTAAAAACTGTGTACCGGTTTTTCCTTCATAGCAATTACTGAACTTCCATTTCTCTCCACAACACCATATGGTATTTGGTATTCATATTCTCTTACACACATAGTAGCATCAGCATCACTCTTATTGTGAAAATCTAAAACTCGAGAAAAATCGATGTTTGTAAGTACGTCACCATTCGTCACTAGCAATGGAAGATCTGGTAATGTACTAGGGAGCAACCCAAGTGCACCACCAGTACCTAGAGGCATGTCTTCAAAAACATATTCAATATTTATATCGAATTTGCCGCCGTCACCGAAATAATCTTTAATAACTTCTGGTAGATAGTGTGTAGACAAATAAAAATTATGGAAACCTGACTGTTTAAATCTATTAATTAAAGTTTCCAACATTGGCTTCCCGCCGACTTTAAGCATTGGCTTTGGGCAGTTGTCTGTTAGTGGTCTTAACCTTGTACCAAAACCTCCCGCCATGATAAAAACCGGATTGTCTAGCTTTGGTTTAATGAGCAAATCATGAAGAGTTTTTAAACCGACTAATTTACGCCCCTCTACGATCGGAATAAACAGTACGTCTAACTCCTCCATTATATCAATCAATTTGTCGTTTGAGACATCCGAAGTCTGAGTATAAGGATCGACGTTCATAATTTTAAATACCGGCGTATCCAAAGTTAAGTCATTCAACAATCCTCTTCTAACGTCTCCATCAGTGACAACACCAAGTAAATTTTGAACATCGTCCACAACCAACGCTACTCTAAGAGCTTCTTTATCTATAACCTGTAAAGCGTTTTTTATTGAAACATGTTGATTGATTACTGTGTTTTTCCAGCAATGTGTCATGATTTAGTCTCTTCAATATTTTCTAATGTAGATCTAGCTGGATAAACAATTGAACTAGCACTGACAGGTTTGGAAACAATTGCTCCGGCACCAACGACCGCATTCTTAGAGACCGTGATACCTTGAATTATGGTAGCCCCGGACCCTACATGGACACTTTCAGCTAATCGAACTCCACCACTTAAAGTCACGCCGGGAGCAACATGATTAAAGTCTCCCACAACGCAATCATGCTCAATAATCGCCCCTGAATTAACAATGCTATTAAAACCAATTTGAGCGCCTGATTGGATGATTGCTCCAGGCATTATCTGAGCGCCTTCCTTTATCTCTGCGTGAGGAGAGACAATAGCCCTATGATCAACTACAGTTTCAAATTTAAAACCTTTTTGTCTAAATTTTTCGAAAAGTTCCGTTCTTAATTTTTGTCTGGGTAGCGCCCCTACTCCATTGACAAGTTTTATTTCTTTAGAATCAAAGTTCTCTATTACATAATCATCATTCGTGTAATGTGGAATTCCGTTGAACATTCCATTTTCTAAGTTGTCCTCTGGACTTACAATAGCCGATACTTCTTTAGACTGTTGTGTTAAAATATCAAACAACACTCTGGCATGCCCACCAGAACCTAATATGACTAGTTTCTTATTCATCTATTAAATCACCTGATTCGTAATCACGTGACGCTGATTTACCTAACACGTCCCAATAGTTTAGTGCTGACATCCCGTTTCCAGGGCGTTTAACAGAAAGATTATTTTTGGTTAGCTTTTCACCTTTTGAAATATTAGTTTCTGCCACTAAGCTCTTTCTCGCTATCTCTTTGTTTTTAACTTCAGAAGGTTGCGGTCCCTTTATTCCATCACCTAATGCTAATTCAACTTTTCTAATCGCGTCTATCATTTCGATTAGCTCTTGTGGTTCCAATGAAGCTTTATGATCTGGACCATCCATATTTCGGTTGAGAGTGAAGTGTTTTTCTATAATTCCAGCACTCAAAGAAACCGCAGCGATCGGAACGACTATTCCTTGACTATGATCTGAATATCCAATTTTTAGTTTAAATGCGTCCCTTATGGTTAACATTGCATTTAAATTTATCTCCTCAAGCGGTGCTGGATATTCTGTCGTACAATGTAATATTGTAACTTTTTCTTTTAGAATTGCTTTACCTTCTTCAGAATACAAAACCTCTTGAAACTTTTGCCTCGATGGAACAGAGTCCGGATAGAGATAACCAAAGGCCAAGATTCCTAAGGCCATCTCAATTTCTGACAATGTAGACATACCTGTAGACAATATAATATCGAGATTGGTTTTTGCGTGTGCTAACAGGAAGGGAGCATTAGTGAGTTCCCCTGAAGGAATTTTTAATAGTTTCTGTTCAAGTTCTTGAGTTAAAAAATTTAAACTTTCCTCGTCAAATGCAGTTGAAAGAAATTTAATATTTCTAGCTTTACAGTGCTCTACCAAGGAAAAATGGTCATCATACTTCAATTCCAGCCTTTCTAACATTTCAAGTTGAGACTCAGAAATATTCGTATTAATCTTTTGATACTCAGCTTGTTTGGCTGTTGACGAAGCCAGCTTTTTGGCTTTAAAAGTTTGAAACTTTACGATATCTGCACCTGCTTCGGCCGCCACATCAATCAATTTCTTAGCGAGCTCAATATCGCCGTTATGATTTACTCCAGCTTCAGCAATAACTAAAACATGATTTTTATTCACTTTTCATATCCACAAATTGTTTAACGTGATAGCTAGAAAGCTCAATATTCCTTAGAACATCAACAATATTCTCTGCCGTTCCGCCATGACCGTAAGGATTCTCCAAGTCTTTTAAAGATTTTTTAAAATCGGCGTTGCTACATAATTTGATTGCATCAGAAATTTGTTTTTCATCCATGCTAACATTAATTATAGAATCTGCCATTGGTCGGCCATTTTGCCTACTACCGATGTTAATAGTCCCAACTTTAAAGCAAGGAGCCTCGATTATTCCACTTGAAGAATTTCCAATCACACAATCAACATACTCCATTAAGGATAAATAGCGTTTAAAACCAAGGGAAGGAACTAGCTTTACATTTTCTAAACTTTCAATGGTTTCCCATTGCTTCAATATTTCAGCACCGTTTCCGTCAGCATTGGGGTAAGTGACAACGTAAGTTAGATTCGAGTTAGCTTTAATAGCATTAATTAGTGGTAGTATATTATTTTCTTCGCAATCATCTGTCTTCGTTACAGGATGGTAAGTTACCAGGGCTGTGGGTTGATCAAGTTCGAATCCGAGACTTTCCTGCAATGTGCCCCGTTTCAAGCCCGGTGAATTAATTATGTTATCTATACCGGGCGAACCGACAACGAATATACTTTTTTTGCTCTCTCCCAACTGCATAATTCTCTTGGCAAATTCTTCAGTCACTGGAAAATGAACATTCGCCATTTTGGTAATTGCATGTCTTATAGAGTCATCGAAAGCACCTTCAGTTACTTCGCCTCCATGAATATGAATTAGAGGAATGTTTAAGAACATCGCCGCCTGTGCAGCTGCTAGTATTTCATAGCGGTCGCCCAACACCAATATCCCATCCAACGGTTCTCGAGAAAAAGCGTCTGCGAAGCTCATTGTTGCAATTCCCACAGATTTAGCGACTGCCGCTTTAGAACTTGATGACAACAACATTTCTACTCTAATTATGTTATCAATATTACTTTGCTCTATCTCTGAAATGGTATAACCATATTCCGGTGATAAATGGGCACCACAAACAAAGATTCGAGTATCAAAGCTCTCATCTTTCTGAAGTAGCTCTATAGTTCTATATAACAACCCGAATTCAGCTCGAGTACCAGTTACAATACCAATAGTCTTCATTTATTTACTTTTCAAACTCAATATTAATAGGCGAGCTAGGTAAGTTAACTAAATGTGCTTCCATATGTTCTGAGACTATTAAGTCACCTTTCAATGCATTTTTAAACATAGGAAGTTTATGCATAAGTTTCCAAACAGGACGAGTCATGACATTCAACTCATTTGTTTCCTTTAGCAATAGATCTCTACACTTCTTATCTGGACAGATTATCGCATTTAACCAGTAGTTAGATTTACAATGTTCAGGCTCAACAACAAACTTAAACTCTGTTCCTTTAAAATACTCTTGATAACTATTTGCTAACTCGCGTTTTTGTGCCAAAAATTCTGGAAGGCATTCCATCTGAGCACACCCAAGCGCAGCATTTAAATTAGGCAATCTATAGTTAAATCCTGGCTCATCATGATCAAATTCATAAGGATGTGGTATCTTTGCCGTCGTCGTTATGTGCTTTGTTCTTAAACCAACAACTTCGCTACCGCAAAGCACCATGCCTCCTCCACCAGTAGTGATTATCTTGTTACCATTAAAGCTCAAAGCTGCAAGTTTTCCTACAGTACCTGTATGTTTAGATTTATAAAATGATCCCAAACTTTCAGCAGCATCCTCCACTAGGCATAAATTCCATTTTTTACACACGTCATTTAATTCATCTAACTCAACTGGATGACCGAAAGTATGCATTGGGAGTACGACTTTTATTCTTTTATTAGTATTCTTGTGAATACATTCTCCCTCCTCATTAATATAAGCATTTTCTTGCAAGTAGTTTTCAGTCGCAACAGGGCTAAGACCTAATGTTTTGTTTGAAACATCAATAAATAGAGGTTCAGCCCCCATATGATAGAGGGAATTGCATGTCGCAACGAATGTTAGAGATTGAGTTATCACTAAGTCGTTTGGTCTAACGCCAGCCATGAATAAGGCAGTGTGCAAAGCAGCGGAGCCATTAACTACCGCAACAGCCTTTTTTGATTGTGTGTATGACTCGACCATTTGCTCAAATTGGCTGACATATTTACCGACACTGGAAACAAAAGTGGAGCAGATAGTCTTCATTAAATAGTCCTTTTCATTTCCTCGGAAAGTCGGGGCATGAAGAGGGATAAAGTCATTTGTACGATAAATTGATCGTATAAATTTAACTAACGAGTGGTTCATTGTTACATTTTACCATCTAGGTATTTACCGGTTTCTTTATGCATAAAATTGGGAATCATTCTATGAAAAAGTTCTACAACTTTCTCTCTATTCCAAGCTTTTTCTTTACGCATTAATCCGATCTCTTTTTCGAATAGTTCTATTTTTTCCTCACTATACTTCGCAGTGTTTTTGATAACGCCCAAGTTTTCGAATCGCTCCATATCTAACTCTTCACTCGCAGTAAAGAATTCCTCAAAGTCTTTTTCACCTGTAGTGTCACTTCCTGAAAATAGACAAGGCCACTTTCCTTCCATCGGCAAGGTAGTAACGAGCTCTCTAGCCTCATCTTCTGTTTTACATAGGAACGGTTCGTATCCCATTACACTCAAATATTTCACTGCAATCTCTGCAAAGGTAATAAGGTGAAGAGACTCACTCAATTTTGGAAACAATATATCTCGATTTTCACCGAATATGCATGACATCAAACACAGTTCACCAGATTCTTTTGGCGTCACGAAATATCGCCTAATATCATTAGGAGCTACAATCGGTTGCTTTTTTTGAATTCTTTGATTAAAACTATGCAGAAGAGAACCATCACTAAAAGCTACGTTTGCGAAGCGAGCTGTTGAAATAGATATTTCTTTACTCCTTCGCATCAAAAACATTTCCATGATTCTTTTTGAAGCTCCCATCATATTTACAGGATTCGCTGCCTTATCGGTTGATACACAAAAATACTTTTTGGTACCCTTTTCAATTGACTGAGAAATTGTCTTATCGGTATTGAAGATATTGACGTTGATCATTCTCATTAGAGTAAACGGATCTTTTTCACTTCTGACATGCTTCAGAGCAGAAAGATTTAATACGTAGTCATACTCTCCATCCATTTCGATAAAAGCGTCATATTCAACGGAACCAATATCTAAAGCAAAAGTTTGAAAGTCGCCTTCAATATAACCAAAAGAGCTCCTTAGATCTCGAACTAACTCAGCCAAATTATTTTCGCTAATATCGACAACGTGAAGCTTTTTTGGATTTCGTTTGAAAATTTCTTTAGATACTGCTTGACCAATAGACCCCGCGCCGCCGAGAACTAAAAATCTAGATTTTGTGACATTTTCGCTCAACTCTAGTTCATATCGTTCGATATCACTTTTGAACAACTCTTCATTTCTTCCGATAAGACTTAGCAGTGAAGTCGTGTTGCTCATATCCAAATCCCCTTTGTATCAATTAAAAACTCTTTCTCTACTTTCATACTTTTAAATTCACTATGATCTACCAACATCAAATGAACGTCAGCTCGTTCCAACGCTGTATTTGCATTCACAAGCTCCGCAGTAGACAGGCTCTCAGGTAGCTCTTTAATATTCGGCTCAACGCAATAAATTAGTCCACTATGATATTCGGTTAAATTTTTTGCAATTTGAAATGCAGGAGATTCACGCAGGTCATCAATATCAGGCTTAAATGTTAAGCCATAACAAGCAATAGAAATGTCTCTAGTTGTTTTACTGGGGTATTGTTGCATTAATTCTGCGATTGCAAGTTTAACTTTATCTATCACCCATGTTGGTTTGCTGTCGTTTACGAGCCTAGCCGTTTTAATCAATCTTGATTCTCTAGGACTTTCACTAACAATAAACCATGGGTCGACTGCTATGCAATGTCCTCCCACTCCAGGCCCCGGTTGCAAAATATTTACTCTCGGATGCCTATTGGCCAATCTAATTAATTCCCATACATCTACACCTATTTTGTCACAAATAAGTGATAGCTCGTTAGCAAACGCAATGCTTACATCTCGTGAGGCATTTTCTGTCAGCTTTGCCAACTCTGCAGTTCTTACATTTGTCAATACGCACTCGCCTTCAACGAAAGCCTTATATAGTTCTTGTGCTCTTTCAGAACAACGAGCCGTCATACCCCCTATTACTCTATCATTTGCCACAAGTTCTCGCACTACATGTCCCGGTAATACGCGTTCAGGGCAATGTGCGATATTAACATCTGCCTCGTGTCCAGCTTGTTGAGGAAATGTTAAATCTGTTCTCTCTTCCGACAGCCAACTAGCCACTTTTTCTGTGGCACCAACCGGAGATGTTGATTCTAAAATAACTAGATCTCCAGGCTTTAGTACCGTAGCAATGGATTTACAGGCTGCTTCAATAAATGATAAATCAGGTACAAAATCTGATGTCAGCTCGCTTGACTTAAATGGAGTCGGCACTGCGATGAGAAATGCATCCGCAGGTTCCGGCTTGCTTGTTGCTTTTAAGTACCCTTCCGTTACTGCAGCATGAACAATTATATCCAATTCAGGTTCGATTATATGGATCTGACCTTTATTAATAATATCTACCGCATTTTTGTTAACATCAACTCCAATTACTTTTATTTTCCGCGAGGCGAACATTGCAGCGGTTGGTAGACCTATATACCCTAAACCGATAACCGAAATGGTTTTAAATGACATAAATAATCCAGAAATTAATTTTTGTTAGATTGGTTTCTTTTGAGATATCTAAAAAATGAAAGCATTATCCCAAGGACTCCTCCAATAAAAGTTCCGAGTATGCATATCATCGCCCTCATTGGCTTTGACTTTTCTACCGCAACTTTAGCCGGACTAACCGTTTTCAAAACGTATTCCTCGGATATTTCAGCAAGCATTAGTATTTTAGTCTGTTCCTCTATTAACTCGTAAAACACAGCTTTCATCTCTGTAACATTAGTTTTGCTTATTTGATGTTGTAAAAACTCAATACTCTTGCTCGCATCTTCTTTGTCCTGCATTTTTATGTGTAAATTTATCGCCTTAACAATTTTATCTACCCACATTTTTGCAATATGGGGCGAATAATACTCTACAGAAATGGAAATTAATCCTGTCTTCTTATCCTTTCCTACACTAATTCTATCTCTTAACTTCTTATACAACTCCCAGCTGTTCGGCTCGGGTGATTCTCCCTTAGATGAGTCAAACTCTCTTATCCATCGACTATTTACAACATCGTATATTTCTTCATCAAGAATCAGTTCGTTCTTACTCTTATTCCATCCCTTCACTGCATAAACTTGTACTTCGATGCTATTATCTTTAACGAAGTTCTCTAAAAATCCCCAAGTTTTAATTAATTCCATCGCAATAACAGATTTGTCATTACTTGCTCCGCCTCCTAGACTTATTCCCGCTAATGAAGCTAAGCCACCAAATTGACTCGCTAGCCCTGACAAATTACCTGTATTCGACTGAGATGCTGGTGCCAAAATTGCAGAAGACCTAAATTCATTTGGGATACTTAAGGCATATAAAACCGAGCTAATAGCGAAAATTGCGGAAATGATTAAAATTAACCATTTGTCTTTCCAAATTGAACCTAACACCTCACCCAAATCAATTTCGCCGGGGGATGAATAGTTATCAGTTCGAAATTGACTACTGAGTTCAGCTCTAGTTAATTCCACATTTTCTAATTCTATTTTTTCTTTAGTATCTTTTTTGTTCATAATAATTAAGTAAGAAGCAACTAATTGCTATTCGCTAGATTTGAGAGTTGTTCGGCTATTCTTTGACATGTATGCCCATCACCATAAGGATTATGCGCCCAGCTCATCTTTTTATATTCCTCTGTATCACATAAGAGAGAATCTAAATTGCTAGTTATTTTCTCAATGCTAGTTCCTACCAAACGAACAGTACCAGCTTCGACCGCCTCCGGACGCTCTGTAGTCTCTCTCATGACCAAAACAGGTTTTCCTATTGTGGGAGCTTCTTCTTGGATTCCGCCAGAATCGGTAAGAATGATATACGACCGATTCATTAGATATACAAAAGGCAAATAATCCAAAGGAGCTATTAGATGAACATTATTTACTTCAGACAAGATACGCTTTACCGGCTCTTGCACGTTCGGATTTAAATGAACAGGGTATAATACTTCACAATCTTCATGTTTATTCGCTATCTGTGCGATTGCCATACAAATGTTTTCAAAACCACTTCCAAAGCTTTCTCTCCTGTGGCCTGTAACTAAAATCAATTTTTTTTCTTTGTTTAAAAATTTAAATTGCTCATCAAACTTGCTCTGTAGCGAAACATCACTTTCAATTTTTTTTACGACTTGGACCAAAGCATCCGTCACTGTATTACCTGTCACGAAAATAGTGTCTTTGTTTTTTCCTTCCTTGAGTAAATTTTTCTTCGACGTTTGAGTTGGTGCGAAATGGTAATCTGCTATTACACCAGTCAGTGACCTGTTGGCTTCTTCAGGCCATGGGGAAAACAAGTTCCCTGTACGCAGCCCAGCTTCCACATGTCCAACTTTAACTTTCTGATAGAATGCTGCTAAACTAGCTGCAAAAGTAGTTGTAGTATCACCATGGACCAAAACAAAATCAGGTTTGTACTGCTCTAATACAGGTTTCAATCCAACTAAGATATTAGAGGTTATATCATAAAGGTCCTGACCTGCCTTCATAATGTCTAAATCATAATCAGGCTCAATTTCGAACAATTCTAAGACCTGATCCAGCATCTCTCTGTGTTGAGCCGTAACGCAAACTTTGGATTCAAATCTTACGCTAGCTTCGAGCTCTTTAACTAAGGGCGCCATTTTTATCGCTTCGGGCCTTGTGCCAAAAACAGAAAGTACTTTTTTCATAGACAGCTTTAATCCCTAGTTCAAATTATATTTCCAGTCAACAGAGAATGTGAAACTTTCATCACTGTTTTTTAACATCTCAACACCTTCGATAGAACTAAAAGTTAATTTAACTTCACCATACTTCTTGGTCAGAAAACTCCAGCTCATTTTATATAGAGTCACATCTTGCATACGTGATGCTAGTGAATGCATATCTTCGGAGCTACCACCTTCACCATCAGTATTTAGTGATGCATCAAAGTATGTGAAACTAAAACTGCTTGTTCGATCTAATTTGCCTATGAGTCCGAAGGCAATCACTTCTGAGTCGCTATCAAACGTAGAACCTATAGATCTGTTCAAGTAGCGATAACCGGTCTGGTAAATTGGACTCTCGTAGGCTAGATCAAACTCAGTTCGATTGAGCGAGGTATCACCTGCCTCTATGAACCACCGCCAGTTTTCTCCAAAGATATTAGCGCTACCGCTGATTCCCAGCTGTTTCATGGTTTTAGATGGAAGAAAATCAGACTCACCTTCTCCGTAAGCGGAGTAGTAGACACTAATTGGTAACTGGGTCGGGATAGCCCATCTAAAATCCAAGCCTGCAATGCGATCACCATTTAGACTATACTGATCACTGTTGTAAAAATCGTCACAACTAAAGTCGTGGGGTAAGTCGCATTCGTTTTCTCCAAGAAGCCCCTCTATCAAATTAGGAAGACTCTCGCTACGCCCTTCTCCACCAAACATATTTGTCACCCTGACCCCAAATTCTAGGCTTTTCAATGGCTTGACACTAAAAGAGACTCCAGCTAACTTAGCATTTTTAACTTTTCTTTCATCATCTAATCCAGCTATAAATCCTTTAATTGTCCAAGGCCCAAGCCAACTTAGCATAGGGTTAGACTCAGCATCCGAATAATTACGCTGGATAGAAATTCCTAGTGGCGGCCTAGCATTGTTTGACAACAAACTATTTGACTGCCAAGCTGGCCCCCACCACTTTTCGGTATATCCAATCATTCCAACCCAGTTACCTAAAACTATTGCAGCATAACTATCATCCAATCTGGCGCTATCTCCATCTACTGGATTGGAAACATGCGTGACTTCAAGATTCCACGCAAACTTCTTACTTACTCCGGAGCGAGAAGCAGAGACTTCAAACTCCTCCCTGGAACTGTCACCAAAGCTTCTAAACACTTGAGCCGAATTCGCCGCAGAAATTTTTAGCGTTGACTCAGCCTTTCCATTTAATGCATTTTTGACCGCTTTT
Source organism: Kangiellaceae bacterium (assembly GCA_026196875.1). GTDB lineage: Bacteria > Pseudomonadota > Gammaproteobacteria > Enterobacterales > Kangiellaceae > Aliikangiella. The sequence continues at coordinate 10,074 of JAPHTP010000067.1, read as the reverse complement.
TTAACACGCCAATAAGAATTTTTATATTTTTCTGGGATTTGATCGACGGTTATATTATCCAGATCCTTCGCAATTCCAGACCACATCAATGGATAGGTAGTTATTGGTATTCTAACCACACCAATATCAGACAAGGTTTCGACGTCAGCTCTCAATTGCAATTCATCGGTCCCTATCCAAGGCTTAGCACTCAAGGAATTGGTACAAATAAAAATGCAACAAAGCAATAGCCGCATGCAAACTAATCTCGAGCCTAATGACTAATTGCTTAAGTTTTTAATCGCTGCGGCACCAAGAGCTAACTGATACACAATTTGACTCACACTGGTCCACAAACTCAAACTTTTGATTCGATCGGTATCTAGTGGAACGACAATTGTATCTCCAGGACTTAACATCTCATTCTGATGAGATAGCCAATTACTTTGATTGGGCAAGAAAACAGAACCATCGGAGCGAACAACATAAATTCGATCATCATCTGCTCGTTGAGTATATCCACCACTTTTTTCTAAATAATCATCTAAGGTCCATTCGTCATTGTACAAATGAGAAGTAGAATGTTGAACTTCACCCACTACGGAAATTTCTTGGCGAAAAGTTGGAACAACCAAACGATCTCCATCTTTTAAGTGAATATCATCCGTCCTACCAGTAACAATGTCATCTAGCGAAACAACCAACCTTCCGATAGCCTCGGCCTTCGTCAATGCATTAAGAAGGGCTTCAGCATCTTGTATTCCTCCGCCGCGACCAGCTTCAGCATTTTCCAGCTCACTCGCAGCAATATCTTCTCGCATTTTGATCTTTAGCTCTTCGAGTCGCTTAGCTTCTTGGATTTTTAAATCTCTGCGAGTAAAAACTGCGGCGTGGATATGAGCCATTGAAGTAAACCCTCCTGCTCTTTCGATCACTTGCGAAAGAGTCTCTCCTCGTCGAAACTCATATAATCCAGGAAATCGAACTTCTCCTTCCAATTGAATCGCTAATTTCTCCCTATATTCTGGTGTAGTATAAATAGCTAGTTTATCTTTTTCAGACAGTGAAAACCGGCTTCTGCCTGTGAGTTCTTCAGCTAAGTTAATGTTGAAATGAACAATTTTAGCAGACTCACTATTAGATAAGTCCCTACGTGTTACTTCGGCATTCCCCAAATATGACGCTTCCTTTAATCCACCAGCAAGCAAAACCAAATCCCTTGCAGTCATTTTTTGAGTTAAGGGATACGTCCCTGGAAACCTTACATTTCCACTAATATCAACTATTCTAATCAATCCACCATCATTAGTCTGCTCTCTAAGCCTTTTAATGATTGAGGCCAAAACGGCAGTTCGACGGTTATGGCTCTTTAACTTCTCTTCAAGTTCCTGAGTAAGATCTATCTGATCACCAGAATCTGCTCGTCGTTGCTGGTCTGAGTCTATTTCAACCTGCTCTAATCGTCTTAGTTTTTGTTGCTCGGTCTGATAGCCCCTTAACTCTTGTTCAAAAGTTCTCTCTCTCTCATTTGTAGCCCACGCAAATGTTAAGACTTCATCCATAGGTTGCAAAAAAACCTCTGACTCTTTGTCTCCAGCTAAAAGTCCTTTCAAATCAAAATGTGAAACGGAGATATGCTTAAGCGGTAGTTCTTGCCTAATGATAAGACCAATATTGAGATCCACATCGTCTCTAAAGTCTTTAACTGAACCAATAACATCACTTAGCTTCAAACCTTTAAACCACTGAATCGCCCGCGGACGCTGAAACGCACCAGATAACTTTACAATATTATCCATTTCCTTAAGAACTGTACTAACATCTATAATATCCCCATTCTTAACTTTTTGACGGTTAGATTTTAGTTTTGAAAGATCAACATCAACAACGGTTGTATAGCCATTCTTATGCTTGCGGGAAATATGGGAAATATTGGGGAAAGCTTTAGCAGAATATCCGCCGGCTAGTCGAATTAAATTCTTTAAAGATTTATCATCTTTGAGCTCATAAATGGCCGGACGTTTCACTTCTCCTTTAATACCAACTGTGTCGCCAACGGTTGGAATATAAATAACGTCACCAGGCAAAAGCCTAACATCATTAGTAGTGTCGCCCTTTTGCAAGAAGTCATATAGATCCAACGTCGCGACAACTTTATCTTGCCTTTTTAATTGAATTTTTCTTAGAGAGCCAATCTCACTAATGCCACCGCTTGCAATGATTGCATTGGTAATAGTAGAAAGGGAACTTACTGTATAAGAGCCAGGAATATATGCTTCACCCAGCACGAACACTCTAATTGAACGCAACTCACCTAGAGTAATAACGCCGCGAACACCAATCATTTGCTCAGCTACTTTTTGCTCAATTAGTTCCTTTGCTTGAGTATATTTCAAGCCAGCTACTGAAATAGGCCCAAGCTCTGGGAAATGGATAGCGCCGTTCCGATTTACAGCAACCTCATAAGACTGGCTTAACTTTCCTAACAACTCAATTTGAAAACTGTCTCCTGGGCCTACGATGTAGTCTACTGGAATAGGAATATTAGTCACTGGTGCAAAAGTTGTTGGTGTACCAGAAAATAAATCATATCCATATGGCTTCAGGCTACCCGATTTATATCCCTTATTTTTAGCAGGCATGCTAGGTACAGAAGACTCAATGGTGCCTCTCGAGTTAGTAATTAGTTGAGCATTTCTAGGTACTACTGTCTGTACCGGCTGAGCATACTGAGAGCTCGAAGCTTGGTTCGCCGAACTTCTCACAGATGAACACAAAGAATCCACATCATAACCCGCAGCTTTAGCCATTTGCCTTTGCTGAGGTGTTATATTATTACATTGCTGTTTAATTTGATTGATATCCGTTGCCGCTTGAACTCCAAAGCATATGGATAACAAAATGGAAGCAACTAAAATGATGTTAAGACGCATATTCAACCTAACTAGTTAATTTTTTATTTTAAGACTAACAGATTCGAGATTTAGTTCTATATGTCTGGCTCAGGCACGCTACCGCCCTTGAGTTATCGCTCTCAATGTGCGGCCTGATTACATTAATTCTGTGAAATTCTAAGTTTTAATAACGATTTCGAAGGAAAATGGGATTACTCAATGAAATGAAAAACTCTATTTAAAAACAATTACTTTGCTTAAAAACTATATGATTTTACGTTTTAGTGAGCTGACTGCTGTTCCCTGACTAGTTATAAAACTTCTTTGTTTATGGCTAAACTTGGCAATTTCTTTCTGAAGTGTTTCTAGAAGTACCGAAAATGCCAACTAGCTCTCAAAATTATTGCCGCGCATTATAACTGATGGAGTTGTTAAAAACAGCTTAATTCTGTGAAATTTCACCGGATTGGTGATATTAGAGAGAAGAGTTAAATAAATTAGAGCTAAGGAGTAAATAAGCCTAAAAATCAATCGGTTACTATTTGCTCGTTTCCAACTGAGATTCGATTAGTTTTGCCTAAGAATTCGATCAATATCATCGAACGTAGGTCACCATCATCCGACTCAAATATTCCGTTTAGCCCTTCAAACGGACCTGACATTATTCTAATTGTCTGACCCTTGTTAAATCTTTTTTCAACCAGTTTTAGCTGAGGTTCTATCTCTTGTTGCCAAAGTTGTTCGATTAAGCTCTTGGGTATCTTCGCTGGTTTGCCGGCAAATCGGACCCAATCTCTAATTCCGCGCGTAGAACGGATTTTCGGCCATTGAGGATCTTCTGGTTGGATGTTAATGAATAAATAACCCTTGAATAGTGGCTCTGAAACGACTTGCTTACGACCCGCAAGTACTTTTTCGACACTCAAAGTTGGAAGAAATGCTATAACTTCTTGATTTTCAAGGTTTTCTAAAGCTCTGGTCTCTTGTCTCGGTTTACAAGATGCTAAGTACCAGTCTTCGGAGGACGAATTGAGCTTTTTAGATAAAGCCATGTTTTTATTTGGGTGATCCAGGTTTTGACTTGCCACTTGCTATTTCTCACGGGAATTTATACGGTTCGATTAAATTCAGTACGAACTATCTGTGTATTCTGACAACAGAGCAATTAAATTAATTAATATTTTTAACTAAACTTAACTTGCTGTTATTTGGCTGCAACTTTAACCACACTAGAAGGCATAAAACCTTGATTTTTATCAGAAAAATCTTTTATAAGTGCCTGTACACCATTCTTGTCAAGAATTTGTCTAATTTTTTCTTTTTTAAGTGATATATAGCTAACTCCTTGTACTAGCACATCGTATATTTGCCAATTGCCGTTTTTAGAACCTACTTTTAAGTCAATATTAAAGCTAGGTAGTAAATTTGGGATCACTTCCAAAGTTAAGATCCCCTTACTCTTCTTAGAATTCAGCCTGAGCTTCACAAATTTAACGCTTTGGCCGTCGTATTCTTCAAATCCCTCTTGCACATAACGCTGGAGAGTATTATTGAAACTTGCGGCAAGTTTGCTTTGATTGCTTTCGGATATTTGTTTCCAATTCTTAGTTCCCACTAGTCCTTTCATTGTTTTCTCGGAAGACCAAAGTGGTATTAGTTCTTGATCAACATATTCAACCAGTTTGGTAGGATCAGCTTTAAACTCGGCCTGTCTGGCCGCAAGGGTTTGATTAATGCGAGATACCTTACCCTTAAAATATACTGTCGCTTCATCGGCTCCATTAGCATGTGATAGAGAGCTAGCGACGAGCAGGATCAGACTTACAATCCCATGTAAAAGCGAAAACCTCACTAGGTTTCCTATAATTTCTGTGTTCATTGTCTTTTCGAGCTTTCGCTACCAAAACCACATTGGCAGCATTTAGTGAAACTTGAGAGCATTTTACCAACTTCAGTTGCTAATCCAAAGCAATTAGGCAGTCCAAATTCACAAAATTGGGATTCCTGATAGAAAGTTTTGTCTTATATGGTAGTCGCGAGTGATTTTTTCTTCTTGGGAATCCAGTCTTACTACCACTAGAAAACGTGGTAGTCGCGAGTGGACTCGAACCACCGACCCCCACCATGTCAAGGTGGTGCTCTAACCAACTGAGCTACGCGACTATTTTGATATCTTTCGATTAATGCTTTCAAATTCTGAATGAATTCGAAGAGGCGCGTATATTATCAAAACCAATTGATAGCGCAAGTATTTTTTAGCGGTCTCCCTCTTGAGAATATAAATTTCTCCTGCCTTTACGCCTGTTCCCGTTAATTCTCGAAGCCGCTACGCGCTTTCTTGGCTACTCTATTCTAACAACTCGCTACTCAGTTATCGTAGCCATTGGGGTTTTGATTTTGCCAACGCCAGGTATCCTTTATCATTTCAGACAAACCTCTTTCAGCTTTCCAATCTAACTTTTGATTGGCTAAACTAGCATCAGCCCAACATTCAGCTATATCCCCAGGTCTACGCGGTTCGATTGAGAAAGGAACGGGTTTTCCCGTCTCTTTTATAAAAGCATCTATCATCTGTAAAACAGAGTAGCCATTGCCGGTTCCTAAATTAAAAGTTGATACGCCTTCAAACTCTTTTATTTTTTCCACCGACTTCACGTGGGCATCAGACAAATCCACCACATGAATATAGTCTCTCACGCCAGTGCCATCTACAGTATCATAATCATTACCGAAAACGGACAGTTTGTCCCTCTTACCAACCGCTACCTGACTAACAAATGGCATCAAATTATTTGGAATTCCTTGCGGATCTTCGCCGATCAGCCCACTTTCATGAGCCCCGATTGGATTGAAGTAACGGAGCAACACGATTCGCCATTTGTCATTGGATACAGATAGGTCGCGTAGAATTTCTTCAATGAATAGCTTGGTTCGACCATAGGGATTCGTCGCCGATATTGGAAAGTCTTCTGTAATTGGTACTGAAGCCGGATCACCGTAAACTGTCGCGGATGAACTAAATACAATATTAAAACAATTGTTACGTTCCATTACCTTAAGAAGGCTTAGTGTGCCGTACACATTTTGCTCATAGTAATCCAGAGGAATTTCCGTTGATTCGCCAACAGCCTTTAAACCAGCAAAATGCACTACACTTTCGATTTCATGCTCAGTGAAGATATCATTTATCTTGTTTTCTTCGCGCAAGTCAACTTTATAGAAGGTAACGCGTTTATCTGTTATCTGCTCAACACGGCGAAGGGACTCTAATGAGGAATTAGACAGGTTATCAATTACTACCACCTCATACCCTGCTTCTAACAACAAAAGCGTCGTATGACTGCCGATGTACCCTGCACCGCCTGTTACTAAGATCTTGGCCAATTCCTTTTCCTTTTATGCTCAGTGGATGACTAGTTCGCGCCAGTATAACTAAGCTAAAAAACATCGGCAACGATAGTACTTGATAATCGCTTTTAATTTAACAAAGCCTGTATTATTCGTTCACAGGCGTGTCCGTCTCCATATGGATTATGTGAGCGACTCATTTTTTTGTATTCCTGTTCGCTTGTTAATAACAAGTCGATATTGCCTACTATCTTCTCAATATTCGTCCCGACCAACCTGACAGTACCAGCTTCCACAGCTTCCGGCCGTTCAGTTGTTTCTCTCATAACTAACACTGGTTTGCCAATAGTTGGGGCCTCTTCTTGGATCCCCCCTGAATCAGTTAAAATGATGTGAGAACGGTCCATTAAATACACAAAAGGCAAATAGTCTAAAGGTTCTATTAGGTGCACTGAATCTATATCAGACAAAATCCTCTTAACTGGCTCCTGAACATTAGGGTTTAAGTGGACTGGATAAAGAATTTCGCAATCTGGATGGTTGTTTGCAATTTCAGCAATGGCTTTACAGATATTTTCAAATCCACTTCCAAAACTTTCTCTTCTATGTCCTGTCACTAATACCAACTTTTTATCTGAGTCTAAAAAGTTAAATCGTTGCTCAAACTTGTTTTGTAATTGCTTATTACTTCTAATTTTTTCTACAACCTGTACCAAAGCATCGGTTACTGTGTTTCCTGTAACGAATATTGAACTTTCACACTTATTTTCTTTGATTAAATTATTTTTGGAAGTTTCTGTCGGAGAAAAGTGGTAGTCGGTGATAACACCGGTCAAAGATCGATTAGCTTCTTCTGGCCAAGGTGAATATAGATTCCCTGTTCTCAGTCCAGCCTCAACATGACCGACTTTAATTTTTTGGTAAAAAGCGGCAAGGCTCGCAGCAAAAGTAGTCGTCGTATCTCCGTGGACTAACACTATATCAGGCCCAAAATCCTCTAGTACCGGTTTCAGTCCACTTAATATATTGGCCGTAATATCATATAGATCCTGACCAGGTTTCATGATGTTTAAATCGTAATCAGGTTCTATTTCAAATAAATTTAACACTTGGTCAAGCATTTCTCGATGCTGCGCAGTCACACAAACTTTCGAATCGAAGTATTTATTTTGAGACAAAGCATTGACCAGAGGAGCCATTTTAATAGCTTCTGGTCGAGTACCAAAAACAGATAAGATTTTTTTCATAATTAAGTAATAGACAACTCGGTGATAAAGAGACATTAACTCTATAAGCCAGTATAGCTAAGCCCCAGAATACCAGCAATGATATTCTGGGCCGCAATCACTTTTTAATTTTTGATAAAGTTACAGAAAAATTCTGTTTATTTGCCAACCTACAGTCAGCTTTTAAAAACAAGTTCTCCATTAACTACGTCTAAAACAATTGTACTTTTTGGCTCCACTTGACCCGACAATATTTTTTCTGCAAGAGTATTTTCAATCCATTGCTGAATAGCCCTTTTAAGTGGTCTAGCGCCATATACGGGGTCAAACCCTTTGTCTGAAATATTCGATAATGCCGAATCCGAAAACTCAAATTGGATACCGTTCTCTTTGAGCCGCCCAACCAATTTGGCCAACTGGATTGCCGCAATTTGCTTAACATGCGTTTTTTCCAACGAATGGAAAATCACAGTTTCATCGATCCTATTGAGAAACTCGGGTCTAAAATAATCACCGATAACATCCATGATTTTGCGTTTAAGCTCGTCATAGTGTTCCTCGCCAGCAGAATCCATTATTAAGTCAGAACCTAAATTGGATGTCATAATGATAACTGTATTTCTGAAGTCTACGGTACGACCTTGCCCATCAGTTAAGCGCCCGTCCTCTAAAACTTGGAGTAAAATATTAAATACATCAGGATGCGCTTTTTCTACTTCGTCAAGCAGGATAACAGAATAAGGTTTTCTGCGGACCAACTCCGTTAAGTATCCACCTTCGTCATACCCTACATACCCTGGTGGTGCACCAATTAGACGCGCAACGGAGTGCTTTTCCATAAATTCAGACATATCGATACGCACCATCGCATCTTCTGAGTCAAATAGAAAACTTGCTAGTGCCTTACTCAGTTCTGTTTTTCCAACTCCGGTTGGTCCTAAAAACAAAAACGAACCATTAGGTCGATTTGGATCTGACAAACCAGCCCGAGAACGTCTAACAGCATTTGATACGGCTGAAACCGCCTCTTCTTGTCCAATTACTCTAGTGTGAAGTTGCTCCTCAATTTTAAGCAATTTCTCGCGCTCTCCTTCCAACATCTTGTTTACTGGAATACCTGTCCACTTAGATACAATATGCGCAATTTCATTATCGGAGACTTTATTGCGCAACAGCGTCATATCTTGCATCTCAACCTGCGCAGCCATATCAAGTTGCTGCTCAAGTTCAGGAATGCGTCCATATTGTAGTTCGGACATGCGCGCCAAATCTCCTGCTCTTTTGGCGGCATCTAGCTCAATACGCGCTCTTTCCAAATCAGTTTTTATACTTTGAGTCCCATGAAGCGCGGCTTTTTCGGCAGTCCAGATTTCATTTAACTCGGCGAACTCCCTTTCCATTTCTTCGATTTTATCTTCTAACTCCGAAAGTCTTTTTATTGAGCTTTCATCACTCTCTTTTTTTAACGCTTCCCGTTGGATTTTCAGCTGAATTAGCTTTCGCTCTAAACGATCCATTTGCTCTGGTTTAGAATCAATTTCCATCCGAATTAAACTTGCCGCCTCATCGACTAAATCAATTGCTTTATCTGGCAGTTTTCTATCGGAAATATAGCGATGTGATAAGGTCGCTGCAGCAACTATCGCCGGGTCTGTAATATCAACACCGTGATGAACTTCATAACGCTCTTTTAACCCGCGTAAGATAGCAATGGTATCTTCTACCGTAGGCTCTTCCACTTGAACTTTTTGGAAACGCCTTTCAAGCGCGGCATCTTTTTCAACATACTTTCGATACTCATCTAAAGTCGTCGCTCCCACACAGTGCAGTTCACCTCGAGCTAATGCTGGTTTGAGCATATTGCCTGCATCCATCGAGCCTTCCGATTTTCCTGCGCCTACCATGGTGTGGAGTTCATCGATAAATAAAATTATCTGTCCTTCTTGTTTGGCGAGATCATTAAGTACCGCTTTGAGTCTTTCTTCAAACTCTCCTCGGAATTTTGCTCCAGCAATCAATGCTCCCATATCAAGAGAAAGAACACGTTTATTTTTTAATCCTTCCGGTACTTCGCCATTGATAATTCGCTGGGCTAAGCCTTCTACAATTGCGGTTTTACCGACGCCTGGCTCTCCTATTAGAACAGGATTATTCTTAGAGCGTCTTTGTAAAACTTGAATGGTTCTACGAATTTCATCATCACGACCAATCACCGGATCAAGTTTGCCTTGCTCAGCTCGTTCCGTTAAATCGATGGTGAATTTATCGAGTGCTTGTCGCTGCTCTTCGGCATTAGGATCGTCTACCGCGTGTCCTCCCCTAACTTGCTCAATAGCTCTCTCCATCGATTGCTTATCGACATTTAAGGAACCAAGAATTTTGCCTAACTCACCTTTATCTTCGATCGCAGCGAGTACAAATAACTCGCTAGAAATATACTGGTCTTTTCTTTGTTGAGCTAGTTTGTCACAATGATTAAGCAATCTCGCCAAGTCATTGGAAATATGTACTTCACCAGGAGTTCCTTCTACTTGTGCTAACCGATCTAAAGCTTCTGACAAACTGTTTCTCAAACTGTGTAAATTTGTACCCGTTTGAGTAAATAAATGTCTTACACTGCCACCTTC
>JAPHTP010000040.1 GCA_026196875.1 Kangiellaceae bacterium | reverse complement strand
GGCGAAAAACCTTTTCGTAAATGGCTGGCCGGTTGTTTTGAAGCCGTAGGGGGATTGCTGCAGTTAGACTTTGAATCTGATTTAGACGATTATAATGCCTGTTTGGATAAACTTGTTGAGCTTAATGAAGGTGGCGAATTAAGTGATCGTAAAGCGATAAATGAAGCGATTGAAAAACTCTATGCTGCACCGAATCCCCAAGCTGACAATCAAGTGCAGCTAATGACCATCCATAAATCAAAAGGACTAGAATTTGATACGGTTATATTGCCGAATTTAGATCGTACGCCGCCTAACGTGGAACAAGCGTTGCTAAAATGGACAGAGGTGGTAGACGAGCAAGGGCGCGCGAATCAACTTCTTGCAATTTCTAAGGAGACAGGAAAAGAAACCGACGAAGTCTATCAGTATATTAATTATCTCGATAAGCGTAAGGCAGAGTATGAAGCGCAGCGGGTGTTATATGTAGCTGCTACTAGGGCTAAATCAAAGCTTTACTTATTTGGTAATGTGACTTCCTCGGAAAAAGAAGAGTCAGGCATTAAACCCGCGAACAAACGCTCTTATCTTGGACTTATGTGGGATGGTGTGATCGAGAACGCAACAGTTAAAAATTGCGATATTCAATATTCGGCAGAAAAAGAGCTTCCAATTTATGAGTCTCGATTTATTAAAAGATCAAATATTGAGAAAGTTGAGTTTGCGCCGGTTAGCGAATTCAGTGAAGCTTCAAATGAGCAAGAATATTTAGACTCGTTAGAAACAGTGCAAGAACTCTCCGACAGTGACTACGCTTCCCTCGAATTCAACCAGGTTGTTGAACAGGCATCATCGGTCGGGAGTGTGATTCATCGACAATTAGAGTGGCTTAGCAAACGCTGGAACCCTGCTTTTGAGTTTACCGATAACTGGCCTGAAATTATCAAAGGTCAATTGCTTCAAGAAGGAATTGATAAAGGACTAGTTGAAACACAAGCCGAAAAAGTGATGGCCGCTATTCACACGACTTTGTCATCTGATTTTGGAAAGTTTGTATTGACCGATAGAGAAAGTGCGCAGTCTGAACTGGTACTACACAAGAAGTTAGAAGGAGGGCACTTTTTAACTCGAATTATAGACAGAACCTTCATTGACGATAATACTCGTTGGATTATCGATTATAAATCCTCTGTGCCGGATCAAGGTGAAAGCTTGGAACATTTTATTCAGCGTGAAAGGGCGTTGTATCAAGAGCAGATAACAGATTACTTCAATATGTTTGTTAAACTTGAGGAACATCCGACAAAAGCAGGTTTGTATTTCCCGCTCATTGACCATTTTGAATTGATGTTGGAGTCGGACTCTGACTGTTAGCAACATTAATCGGTTAACGGCATTATTTTATGAATTTCTCAAATAGATCAATCGGATGTGAAAGGACTTAATGCGAATAAGGTATGAAGGAAATTATCAATAAAGGAATTAAATCGATTGGTTCTGCCACCGAAAAAGCAATCGATGGGGTTTCATCTAGCTTTACATTGCTAAAAGAAAAAGTGAATGGCCTTCCTATTTTTATATCTTTGGAAAAGTCATCCCATTTTAAGAATGAACAATTGTATGATGAAAAACATTACTTTGTTATTCCATATAAGCTTTCAGAGTATGGTTTTGCACTTCATACAATGCGGTGCTTGCCAGAGTCTGCCTCTGAAATAAACGACTTGCCGAAAAGACGAATTTTTCATTTTGCGAACTTACATGCCGAATTAGCCTTAAAAGGATATATGCTACAAAGTGCTAGAGATATAGTTCAAGAGAAAAGGGAAACTACTCCAAACACATTAGATACTTTAGCCGACGAGTTAGATGCGCTGGATAAAAAGTTGACTTATGGAATGCTAATCGTAGGAAGTGTAGCTGCTGTGTTTAATCCCTTGCTGGGTGCAGGTATCGCGGTCAAAGCATTGCTTCCAGGAGTTACAACCATAGTAAATAAATTTGGATTAAGACCTGGCGCGGATAAATTGAATAAGATTCAACTTGAAAAAGAAATGCGAAAAGCAGAAAAACGTATAACCAAAGAGTTTAGAGAATCTGCGACTTTACAAGTCGTAAATCCAATTCTTCAAGAACTTGATTTTGCTCTAAGGACAACAGAGGAAGAGCATGACCCGCTAGTTGATCCTAACTTAGCAGATGGAAGTATTCCTGAGTTGCCAAATGAACGATGGCGACTATTGACAGAAGTTGCAATTTGTCACGTCTATAAAGAAGTATATGAAGATTCATCCAAACACAAGCAGGCGTTTTTGGGCCCTGAAGATCTTCGGTGGTTGAAAGTAATGTTTGAAGCCAATAGAAATTAGATTTGTAAGACTGAAATAGATAGTGGTACCAAATTATTGATTAGATGATATATTGAGAGCTTTAGGAGAGCAGCGATGTCAGGTGAATACAAGTATAATCAACTAATGGACGTAAAGTTTGAACATCAAGAAATAATCGATATTAACTCCATTGTGCAAAGTTGTGACGACAAGTGGTTTAATCAAACTCTCACTAAAATCAATGATAGCGTTGCTCGAATTGGAATTGTTGAAGGTGAATATCACTGGCATACACATGAAGATGATGATGAGTTTTTCTTCGTTTTGAGTGGGAAGTTGTTTATTGATTTAAGAGACAAGACGATAGAGTTAAATCCCAATCAAGGTGTGACCATTTCTAAAGGAGTTGAGCATCGGCCGAGAGCTCCTGAAAAGACGGTGATGTTAATGGTTGAGACTGCTTCTATTGATCCGATTGGTAATGGTGATGTTCTGGAGATGAATTCATAAATTGTGCAAGCCGTTGGAGAACCTTCCGCGATGGTCGGAGTGACATCGAAATTGTACTTAGTAAATGTAAATATTGTAGTTTGAGAGAACAACGAAATACGTCGTAAAGAGCTAAATCGAGAAATAATGCTCTTTTAGTTCTGAACCCGAAATTGACAAATAGTGCCCCTTAGTTCCCCAATCACTCAATACAATTCTTTGGACATCTTTGCCATTCTCCAAAGTATAATGATGCGTATCAGGGCGATGGGTATGGCCATGAATCAAAAGGTCACAATTGTTTTCATTAAAACATTCGATAACTGCTTCTTGGTTGACATCCATAATCTGCGAAGACTTCATTTGCTTGTCGTCTTTACTTTTTGCCTGAACTTCGGCAGCAAATTGAATACGTTCGGGAACCGATTTGCTAAGGAATTGTTGTTGCCACTCAGAATTGCGAACCATTGCGCGTAGCTGCTGATAGGGAACGTCATCGGTACATAGTGAGTCACCATGCAACAGACAAACTTGTTTATCATTTAACTTGAAGTTATAAGGTTCAGAAATAATCTGGCCGCCGGTCTCTCGAGCAAAGTTCTCTCCGAGCAAAAAATCTCGATTGCCATGGCCAAAAAACAACTTTCCGCCATTATCTGAGTAATTGCGAAAAGCGCTTATCACTTTCCGGCTCATTTCATTTTGCGCATCGTCCCCCAGCCATACTTCAAATAAATCACCTAACACAAAAAGCTGATCACTTTGCGGGGCGATATTCTGCATGTAGTGAAAAAACAAATCCTGTAATTGGACGTTTTTGTCAACCAAATGCAGATCAGAAATAAAGTGGAGGACTGGCATCTATTTTCGCTCTTAGCTAGAAGTCGTTTTATTCTTCAACTGTAACGTTATTAATCACAATATTTTCTTCAGGTACATCTTGCATACCACTAGCGAAGCCTGTTTTGACTTCTTTAATCTGATTGACGACAGTCATTCCTTCAACAACCTCACCAAATACTGCGTATCCCCAACCTTGCATAGTTTCTGCGGAAAAGTTCAAGAAATCATTTTCGGCAACGTTGATAAAAAATTGACAAGTCGCTGAATGAGGATCCATGGTGCGCGCCATGGCAACAGTACCAATTTTATTCGACAGTCCATTTTGAGACTCACAAGAAATCGGTGCTTGGGTTGGCTTCTGATTTAATTCTTCATCAAATCCACCGCCTTGAATCATAAAAGTGCTGATGACACGATGAAAAATTGTTCCATCATAGTGCCCGCTTTTTGCGTATTCGAGGAAGTTTTTAACACTTTCAGGTGCTTCTTCGGCAAATAGCTTGATCTTAATATCGCCTAAATTTGTGTGTAATGTAACCATAATTGGTTCTCTGCTTAAATTTTGAATTAAGGTGTGGCGAATTCTACCTTAAATAATCAGCTTTAATAAAGCATCCTCCAGATTCTGTTTTGGCATCTATCATTAAGTCTGCAAAAGAGATGTGATTGCATCGCTATCAAAATCCAAACTATTCATTCTTTAGATTACCTACTTTACGGTCGATTTAGGCTTCCAACCTATTTATAATACGCAGCTATCAAATTATCTGATTTTCGGGAGTCATCAATAAAATGTTGCGTATTTATAACAGTATCGCGCAAGACAAGCAGGAATTTACCCCTATCGATCCTGGCAAAGTGCGTATGTATGTGTGCGGCATCACTATCTATGACTACAGCCACATAGGTCATGCGAGAACATTCGTCGCGTTTGATGTGATTGCTCGATATTTACGCTTTTCGGGCTACGAGTTAACTTTCATTCGCAACATCACTGACATTGATGACAAGATCATAGCGCGCGCTAACGAAAACAAAGAGTCGATTGGTGAATTAACAGCTCGTTTCGAAAAAATCATGCATGAAGACTTTGATGCGCTTGGCATGATCCGACCAGATCAAGAACCGAAGGCAACTGAGTCGATTCAGGAAATTATTGAGATTATTCAGCAGTTGCTTGAAAAGGAATATGCTTATCAAGGTGAAGATGGTGATATTTATTATCATGTTCCTAAGTTTGCCGACTATGGCAAGTTAAGCAAACAGAATTTAGATGCGCTACAAGCTGGAGAAAGAGTTGATGTAGCGAGCGACAAAAAGAATTCAATGGATTTTGTATTGTGGAAGATGGCAAAACCGGGTGAGCCTAGCTGGCCATCACCTTGGGGCGAGGGCAGACCTGGGTGGCATATTGAATGCTCGGCTATGTCGAAAAAATGCCTAGGCGACCATTTTGATATCCACGGCGGTGGTTCCGACCTTCAATTTCCACATCATGAAAATGAAATAGCGCAATCAGAAGCGGCTAATGGCTGCTGCTTTGCCAATACTTGGATCCATACCGGTATGGTTCAAGTAGACAAAGAAAAGATGTCAAAGTCTTTAAATAATTTTTTCACCATTCGAGATGTACTCGAGTTGTATCGTGCTGAATCAGTGCGCTACTTTATGGTATCTAGCCATTATCGAAGCCAATTAAATTACAGCGAAGATAATCTAAAGTCGGCTGATGCAGGGCTGGAGCGCTTGTATTTAGCTTTAAGAGAACTGGACCTATCCAATTTACCGGAAGTCGATGGTGAGAATGAGTATCTTGCCAAGTTTAAGCAAGCAATGGATGACGACTTTAATACTCCGGAAGCAATTGCTGTTTTATTCGAATTAGCCAAGGATATTAATCGTCTTAAAACAGAACAAGACGATAAAGCGTTGCAATTGGCGGCTATATTAATTGAACTGGGCGGAGTACTGGGCATTTTACAGCAAGAGCCTGAGTCTTACTTGAAATCTTCTGCAAGCCAACAAGAAGATGACGTTGCGGAAATTGAAGCACTGATTGAGCAACGTAACCAAGCCCGTGCGGACAAGAACTGGGCGCAAGCTGACGAAATTAGAGATAAACTGCAGGCAATGGGAATTGTTCTCGAAGATAAAGCCGGTCAAACCGGGTGGAGAAGAGAGTAGGCGATAGGCTGGTAGCCATAAGAAATCTAGGTACCTAGTTGTTGTGGAAACCCGGTTCAGCGAACAGGTGTTCGCTAAGGTCATACCAGTTGTGGCTATTAAACAAGGGATAATAGCGCGTTTTTTGGCTGGGCCATCGTTTTAGCGAGCATTTGCCGCGTTGAAGTTGACTTTCAGCAAGGTCAACAGGCCTAGCATTCGATTGAATGTTGCTGCTTAAATTTAAGGTTTATTTTCTATGAGTCGTACCGAATCTTTTTCAAAAGAAGAACTTATCGCTTGTGGTAAAGGTGAGCTAATCGGCACTGCCACAGAGGGACGTCCGATTGCCCGTTTACCTTTGCCTAACATGTTGATGTTAGACAGAATTACTACCATTAGCGATGAAGGCGGTGCGTACGGTAAAGGCCAGGTGGTCGCTGAGCTGGACATCAATCCGGACCTTTGGTTTTTCGGTTGCCATTTTGAAACAGACCCGGTAATGCCGGGTTGTCTTGGACTAGATGCCATGTGGCAGTTAACTGGTTTTTTCCTGTCTTGGATGGGATACGAAGGCAAAGGAAGAGCGTTGGGTGCAGGCGAGATCAAGTTTGTTGGTCAAGTACTGCCGACAGCTAAGCTAGTTCGATATGAAGTTGATATTAAGCGAGTCCTTAAAAAAGGTTTGGCTATGGTGATTGCAGACGCCAAGATGTATGTCGACGGACGAGAAATCTACACTGCCAAGAACCTTAGGGTTGGTTTGTTCGAATCAACTTCAGACTTCTAGGTCTATTTATTGATAAAATAACTTTAGACTATACCGAGTTTAAATAGAGGAAATGAAATGAAACGAGTTGTTGTGACTGGAATGGGAGTTGTGTCCTGTTTAGGAAATGACGTCGCAAGTGTAACTGATTCATTAAAGCAAGGCCGCTCCGGCATTCGCTTTATGGAAAAGTATAAAGAAATCGGTTTGCGAAGCCAGGTTGCAGGTCGTCCTGATATTGAAGTTAAAGAGCATATCGATCGTAAAGTCATGCGATTTATGGGAGATGCTTCTGCTTATACTTATATCGCTATGAATCAAGCAATTGAAGATGCTGGATTGTCGGAAGAACTCGTATCAAATCCTCGTACAGGTATTATTACGGGATCTGGCGGAGGTTCGCAGAAGAACCAGGTTGAGTCAGTTAATATATGCCTGGAAAAAGGCGTCAAACGTGTTGGCCCTTATGCGGTGCCTAAGACTATGGCTAGTACAACTTCTGCTTGTCTGGCGACTCCTTTTAAAATCAAAGGCATTAACTATTCGATTACCTCAGCGTGCGCGACTAGTGCTCACTGTATCGGTAACGCGCTTGAGCAAATCCAATTAGGCAAACAGGACATTGTTTTTGCCGGTGGCGGTGAAGAAGAAGATTGGCGTTTAACCTTATTGTTTGATGCAATGGGAGCACTTTCTTCAAAATACAACGAAACGCCTGAAACCGCATCTCGCCCGTATGACGAAACTCGTGACGGATTTGTTATTTCGTCAGGTGGCGGAATCTTAGTATTGGAAGAACTCGAGCACGCAAAAGCTCGCGGCGCTAAAATTTACGCTGAAGTTGTTGGTTACGGCGCAACTTCTGATGGTTACGATATGGTTGCTCCTTCTGGTGAAGGTGCGGTCCGTTGCATGCAACAAGCGCTTGCAACAGTTGATGGTCCAATTGATTATATTAATGCACATGGTACAAGTACTCCGGTAGGAGATACTCAGGAATTAGCTGCGATTAAAGAGACTTTTGGCGATGCAATCCCAAAAATTGGTTCAACTAAGTCTATGGCCGGCCACTCATTAGGTGCTACCGGTGTTCTTGAGGCGATCTATAGCTTAATCATGATGGATCAAGGGTTTGTAGCCGGATCTATTAATATTGAGAATATGGATCCTGACGCGAAAGGAATGCCCATTGTGCAAAAAACTCAG
Source organism: Kangiellaceae bacterium (assembly GCA_026196875.1). GTDB lineage: Bacteria > Pseudomonadota > Gammaproteobacteria > Enterobacterales > Kangiellaceae > Aliikangiella. The sequence goes on along the minus strand of JAPHTP010000040.1, from coordinate 12,471 downwards.
GATGCGGAATTAACTAGAATTCTTTCAAATAGCTTTGGTTTTGGTGGTACTAACGCAAGTCTGGTATTCGAAAAGTATCAAGCTGAGTAGAAAGCACCGAAGTGAGCTAAAGTACTCAGGATATATACTAGTACTTTAATTCTGAGTGTGAATATTGAGTAAAAAAGCGCCTATAGTGGCGCTTTTTTCGTTTATTGGGTTAGAATACCGTCAGCAATCATAATAATAATGGAATAATAAATTTGAAGTACAAGGCAGTTTTTTCTTACCTGGTTGTTTTGATTGGTTTTCTATTACCTTTTGAAACAATGGCTAAGAAAAATGAATTCGCCATCCCTGCTGATTTTCACGGATATCTGGATACACAGTTTGTTGAATATATCGAGCAATCGGATGCAATGTACACTGATACTCAGATGTTATCAGGGGTAAAGAACGGCTGGAAGCAGTTACCTCAAAACTCCCAATTTAAAACAGACGTTACCTATTGGTTTAAACTCCGTATATCTTCCGTAAAGCACGCTCACTGGATCCTTTCGCCAGGCTTTTGGCATCAAAGTAAAATCTATTATTCTGTAGACCAACGTAACTGGAATAGCGTTGACACCAGCGTGTTCCAGCCGCTATCCAAGAGGCAGATAAAGGCTCACCTCCCGTTGGTCAGACTGGAAGTTCCGTCTCAAGGAATGGATGTGTTTATTAAAGTGTCTGGTTTTCGTCACGGTCGCGAAGCCGATGCGCAATATATTCAAATCCTTGATGAAATAAAGTTTCTAAATCAACAAGCTGAGGAACAACGGATTCAGGGCGGCTACTTGGGATTTTCCATTGGTTTAGCCGGTTTTCATTTAGTCTTGTGGTTTTGGTTTAGGGAAAGAACTTACCTTTGGTTGGTCGTTGCTATATCTTCCAGCCCACTATTTTTTCATGCATTTCTGGGTTTCGGGTTAACCAATTTATGGCCGAGCTTTCCGGTCTGGAACGAGTATTCAGCGAGTTTGCTGGCGGCCATAGTACCGGCCCTGTATCTTCGTTTTGGTGAGAGTTATTTAAATTTGCGAGCGCATATTAAGGTAGCGCATAAGGCGGTTAAATACGTTTTTTACGCCCTTGTGGTTTCGTCGGTAGCTGTATTTCACCAAGCTTCAAATTGGCTGTTTGTGCAATCTATTTTGACTCTTGCGGGCGCATTAATCCTTCTTGTTTCATCAATTCATTTAGGTTTAAGAGGTTATCGCTACGCTTGGTTTTTCGTGGCGGGCAGCTCAATGTTAATGGTGTCGCTGCTTACGTGGCCGTTCATTGAGTTGGGAAATATTAAAATCAGTGAACTCCCCATTTCGATTGTGAATTTCACTCAGTTTGCTTGTGCTTGGCAAGGTGTTCTATTAGCTTTGGGGATGGCTGAACAAATGCAATCAATGCAGCAGACAATGCTGAGACAAGAGCTTGCTTCAGAAAAACAAGCGGTAAAATATGCGCAACAGACTCGCGCCTTAATCCAGGCTCAGAACCAAGAGCTCGAATCTTCAAATCGCGCATTAAAGGAACTGGATGATCTAAAAGACGAGTTTTTAGCGCGCACTTCTCATGAGTTAAATACACCACTCAATGGAATCATTGGCTTATCGCAAATCTTATTAGATAAAGAGGTTGATTTAAAGGAAAATGAACGTCAAGAATATCTAGAGCTTATTGCTTCCAGAGGTGAGCATTTAAAAGAACTGGTATTCGAGTTATTGGAATTTGTGAAGACTCGTAAGGAAGTGATTAACTTATACAAAGAACCGATAGATATAGCTTCCCATATTAACAAAATTGTACTGACATTTATGCCCCAAGCAGAGTCAAAAGGTCTTTATCTTCAGAATGTTGAGTCGGTTCCTGTTATTATCAATGCTGATCCGCGCCGGATCAGACAGGTAGCAACCATATTGCTCGATAACGCACTTAAATACACGGATCAGGGTGGAGTCGCCGTTTCTTTAGAACACACTAATGGTGATATCAACATTCATATTCAGGACACAGGGATAGGCATCGGTGAAGAACATCTTAGTACCATTTTCGAACCTTTCATTCAGCTGAAGCGGAATGATCGAACCAGGGAAGGGGCTGGTTTAGGCTTATCTATTTGTAAACACTTAATCGAACTGCATGGTGGCAAAATGTCGATTAGGTCAAAAGTCGGTAAAGGCTCGACTTTTACCATTCGCTTACCCAAAAGATGAACAGAGGCCTTGGTGTTTAGCGAGAGCAACGACACTAAACTAATATAGAAATGGCTAGTTTTTAGGCACCACTATTTGCGTAGTGATTACTTATTATAGGCACTGCTAATAGTGAGGTGGGGGTGTTTCCAAATTTGCATCGATCACATTTGGCTGCTTCATGTCCTCAACTTGAGTGGTCAACTGCTCAATGATGTGGGTTAGTCGTTTGATATCTTTTTGTTGAGCAATAATCGAATTATTGAGTTGCTCGACAACATCTTCTTGAAACATTAACTTAGTTTCTAACTCTTCCACTCGAGCGATCAAATCTTTTTCAGCTGTCACTAGTTTAATTCTCAATAATTCGTAGTTAAAAGGTTCGGTAGTTGTATCAGTAATTATACAATTACAGAATGTTGGTAATTTGGTTTTCTAAGTCTTCAGGTTTGTCTTTTGGCGCAAAGCGTTTGACTACCTGACCTTCTTTATTGACCAGAAACTTGGTGAAATTCCATTTAATGCCTTTGGAACCTAACAATCCTGGTGCTTCGGCTTTTAAGAATTGATAAAGCGGAGAAGTTTGTTCACCGTTTACATCAATTTTACTAAACATCGGAAAAGACACTTTAAAGGTCAAGTCGCAAAACTCAGCAATTTCTTGATTACTTCCAGGTTCTTGCTTGCCAAACTGGTTGCAAGGAAATCCCAGCACTTCGAAACCTTGATTTTTGAGTTTCTCATAAAGCGCTTCAAGACCTTTATATTGCGGCGTAAAACCACATTTACTGGCGGTATTAACAATCAGTAACGTTTTTCCTTTAAAGTCTGACAGTGGAACAGAATTGCCTTGAATGTCTTTAACGTTAAAGTCGTATACCGAATTAGCCATGAGATTTCCTCTGTTTAGGTTAATTTTTCGTTGTTTTGGATATTACACTTTATTCGCCGATTTGATAAGCTTTGACGCCTTTAGGGGTTAGTTGATAGAGATTAATTAAGTCTCCGTATAGGTAAATACAATGACAAAGAGAATAAAATCTAGCATTTCATACAAATTATTTGGATTCTTTTCTAGCCTTATTTTGTCGGCTAATGTGTGGGCTGCTGCAAAGCCTGCTGAATCAGATATTGTATCTCAATTGCGCGACCAAGCAGCCAAAAGTACTTTGCCCTACGATATTTTGGAATCATTAACAACCGAAGTAGGTGCACGTATGGCAGGTACGCCTCAAGATGCTTTGGCGGTTAAGTGGGCTGTCGATAAATTTAAAAAGTTGGGTTTCGATAAGGTTTGGACAGAACCGGTTACCTTTGATACCTGGATCAGAAAACATGAGTCTGCCTCCGTAACCTCACCTTTTCAACACGAGCTAAAAATTACCACTCTAGGATTTAGTATTCCGACACCAGAATCAGGAATAGAAGCAGAAGTTATTCATTTTGACACCATTGAAGATCTTATTGAGTCTCCCGCTGATTCTGCCAAGGGTAAAATCGTTTTCATTAGCAGAAAAATGGAGCGTTTCAGAAGTGGTAAAGGTTATGGCCCTGCTGTTAAGGCAAGAAATACTGGTGCAGTAGAAGCTGCTAAAAAAGGGGCTGTTGCAGTGATTATTCGTTCGATAGGAACCGATTCGCACCGGCTTCCGCATACTGGGATGATGCGCTACAAAGAAGGAGTAAAACAAATTCCTGCAGCGGCAATGTCAAACCCAGACGCCGATTTAATGGAGAGAATATTCGCCCGCAAAAAGCCAGTTAAAATAAAACTGCGTTTAGATTCTCATACAGGTCCTAAATACACTTCCCATAATGTGATTGGTGAAATGACAGGACGTGAATTTCCAGATGAAAAAGTTGTCATTGGCGCCCACCTGGATTCATGGGACCTAGGTACAGGAGCTGTGGATGATGGTGCCGGAGTTGCTATTACTATGGCCGCGGCAAAGGTAATCGGTGATGCTAAACACCGCCCCAAAAGAACCATTCGAGTTGTTTTGTTTGCCAATGAAGAGCAAGGTTTAGTTGGTGCAAAAGCTTATGCAGCTAAGCACGGCGGAGACTTAAATAATCATGTGACCGGGGCTGAATCTGATTTTGGTGCCGGAAAAATTTATGCTTTTGCTTCGCGTGTGGCCGAAGACAACTTAGCTGTTGTTAGTAAAATGGCAAAGTTAATGAAGCCTCTCGGGATAGAGTATTTAAACAATGAGGCAGGACCTGGTCCTGATCTTATTCCAATGTATCGTTTAGGTATGTCAGTGTTTAGTTTGCGTCAAGATGGCACTGACTATTTCGACCTTCACCACACCGCCGATGATACATTAGATAAAGTTGAGCCAGAAAATCTGGCTCAAAATACTGCCGCCTATGTGGTGTTTGCATATATTGCAGCGAACAGCGAGCAGAAAATAACGCGTGGTGTTTTAAAAACGCACTAATAAAATGAATACCGATTAGAATTATTAAAAAACTTTACTACAGGAATTAAAAAATGTCGGACGAGTTAATTTTGGTAAAACAAAATAATGCGGTTCTTGAAATTCAAATCAATCGACCTGATAAAATGAACGCCCTGACTGATGCAATGTATGCGGCTATCAACAATGCATTGGATAACGCCAGTAATGATGATGAGATAAAACTCGTTTATCTGCGTAGCAGCGGGGCACACTTTAGCGCAGGAAATGACCTTGCAGACTTTTTGCAAACCGACTTTAACCTGGAAAGCAATGTGGTCCAATTTTTGTTAAAGCTAGCTGCATTAGAAAAGCCGGTTGTCGCTGCAATTAATGGCGCCGCGGTTGGTATAGGACTAACTATGCTTTTGCATTGCGATATTGTGTTTGCTTCCGCAGACGTAAAATTATCGGTGCCCTTTGTAAAGTTAGGACTAACGCCTGAAGGTGGTTCAAGCCAATTGCTTGCGCAGCGTTGTGGAGATTTAAAAGCTAATGAATGGTTGTTGACTGGTAGAACTATTTTGGCTGAAGAGGCTGCCGGTACTGGATTAGTCAATCAAGTTTTCGATAGTGCGGAAGATTTATGGCAGGCGTCTGATAGCTTAACTCAAAAAATGGCGAAAAGTTCTTTGGATATTCTGTTGGCATCTAAGCAGCTACTTAAAGGCGAACAACGAGAAGAAGTATTAGCTTTAATTAAAAAAGAAGCGACAATTTTCGGACAACGTTTAAAGACTGATGAGGCAAAAGCAGCATTTGATGCATTTTTAAATCGTTAGCAACAAACGAGTTAGACAACTCTTGTTAAATTGAAATCATCGCTTTTTAGGACTGCTTTTTTGGGAAGCCAGGCTCAAGTAAAAATTTTGGGTGTGGGGCTGAGATGACAGGAAAGTTGAAACAACAAAAAATCAAGATAAAAAGAAGTAGTCCTAAAATTATTTAAACTAGCCTAATCTCTGTTTTAACCAGCCTCTTGCAGTTTCAAGATCATCAAAGATCTCAAACTCCCAATTCTGATTAAGTTTTTTTGATTCTTTCACATAAACATTCAGGAAATCTTTTATCTCGTCTAGTTTTGCGATCAATGCGATTTTGCGGCTATGAGTATAGCGTGCGGCAGAGCTGTCCATTGCCGCAGAAATTGAAGCATCTTCGATAGATGCTGTCATTCTTTTTACATATGATGTGTCCCAAATGCAATATAAGGACCCATCGTACTGTGGATGGGAATACAGCGCATAATCGGAATCAAGCACATCTTGTTGGGTTAACGTGTCGTAGAGTTTGACATGTACTCCTGAGTCTTCCCAGGTAATAGAAAAGGCCATAGTTAACTCAAAAAGAATTAGTTTCTTTTGAAGTTTAGTATATAACTTCAAAAGAGCGGGCGAAACGTGAATTTTGCCCGGATAGGCCGTTTTCCTCAGTTTTTTAAGTTAGATGAGAAAATAGCAAACGGTTGTGATCAACAAGGTTCCTAACAAGTTAAGTGCAAACCCATTTCTAACCATTTGTTTAATTGGTACTTGCTCACTACCATAAACAATGGCATTTGGCGCTGTCGCAACCGGTAGCATAAAAGCGCAGCTTGCGCTCATAGCTGCCGGAAGCATCAATAAGGCTGGGTCAATATTAGCGCTTAAAGCTGCTGAGGCTAGAATTGGCATCAAAAGTGCGGTAGTGGCTGTATTGCTGGTCATCTCAGTCATAAATGTCACTGTTAGTGCTACAGCCATAATTAAAAAGAACACTGGTAGGCCGGTTACGCCGGCAAGTTGATTACCTATAAGTGTGCTTAGTCCACTTGCGCCAAATGCTTTTGCGATACAAATACCGCCGGCAAATAGTAGCAGCACGCCCCAGGGGATTTGATTGGCTGTTTTCCAATCTAGAAGACGGCCCTGTTTTCCGTCTGGGATCACAAACATAGCGACACAAGCTAACATTGCAACGCTCGCGTCATTAGCTGAGGTTAAACCGGTTAACTCACGCCAACCGCCAAACGGTTCTGATCGAGTGATCCACAGTAAAGCGGTAACGCCAAACACCCACATTACACGTTTCTCAATCGTCGTCCACTTGCCGGTACTTGGAACATCGATTTTTGTGTCCTGCTTTATGTTGCGTGTGATCCATAACATCATTAAGGGGATAAAAATAATAATTAGCGGAAGTGACCATTTCATCCAGCTTAAGAAGCCGATAGACTGACCTGTAGTTTCTTGATAAGTCGATAAAAATAGCGCATTTGGCGGCGTGCCTATAGGCGTACCAATCCCTCCAACGCTGGCCGCATATGCGATACCGAGTAATAGTACTATCGTAAGTTGCTTATCTTTACTATTTTCTAATGTGGCCAGGGCAACTGGGAGCAACATTAATGTGGTCGCGGTATTCGAAATCCACATACTCAATAAAGCTGCTGCAGCCATAAAACCCATCACAAGTCGGCGTGGAGATGAGCCTCCGAACAAGTTGACCATAATCAATGCGATACGACGATGCGCGCCGGAATAGGACATTGATTGAGATAAAATAAACCCTCCAAGTAGTAACAGTATTAGATAGTGGCCGTATGACTGAGCCACCTCCGCAGGCGTGAGAATGCCTGTTAGTGGAAAAACAGCTAAGGGAATCAAGGAAGTAATTGGAATTGGTACGGGTTCAAATATCCACCAAATGGCGCATAGAAAGGTTGTACTGGCGACAATTACTACGGCAAAATCAAACCCAAAAGTAGACAGCAAGGCACCCAAAATAAGGCTTAATAAAGGCGTAAGCCAAAGGAGAGTATTCTTTAAGTTTTTCATCTAAATTTTTATAAGTAATAAGTTTTTTATTTAATTAGAGTCTACACTTAACTTAACTGACTCAACAACAGAAAAGTTGGCTGGTCGGTGTATGTTATAAAATAGACACTACAATCAATTTCGACGAATAATAACAGTGAGTAAAGTAGAATCGATGAGAGTAGAAGAGTTGGGGTTGGCCGTTGGTGACGCGATGCAACTGCAAATCGGAGAAAATGTCGACCAACGCTATCCAGTTAAATTCTACGGTATCAATCCAAAGGGCAGTGTAATTGTTTCAGCGCCTCGTTCTGGCGTTGATAAAATGATATTTGTCAGAGAACACCAATTGGTGACTCTAAGGTTTGTCGCCAAGAATGTGGCCTCTGGATTTACCTCCCGTGTAATTGCTACCAGAGGTCAGCCTTATCCTTACTTGCATCTAGAAATCCCTAAAGAAATTCAGACGGTGGAAGTGCGCAAAGAAGTAAGAGTCTCAACGGATATCAGTGCTACTTTGATCAATAAAACTCACAACTCTCCAGCCATCGCAGCAAAAATGCTTAATATGAGTTGTTCCGGAGGGCGTGTCGAAACCAATATGAAAATGGCTTTGATTGACAATATTCTAAATATCACCATGAAGTTGCTCATCGAAGATATAGAAAAGTTAGTGACGTTTAATGCCATAGTGACCTATGTAAAAGAAGATGAGGAAGACGAAATGTTTACTTATGGCGTTAATATTGAAGAGATAGATGATGAAGATATGGTGGTGCTGAGAGGTTTCGTATATCAGGAATTATTGCGTAGTCTTCATATGATTTAGTGTTTGCTCGGCGCGCATTAAAAAAGGGCTCGTTGGAGCCCTTTTATGTTTTGGATTTACTCGCGGTATTAGCCTTGAGCGTCCAGAAATTTTTCTGCATCAAGTGCCGCCATACATCCGGCTGCAGCAGAAGTAACCGCTTGTTTATAAACTTGATCAGCAACGTCTCCCGCAGCGTAAACACCTTCCACACTAGTCGCAGTTGCGTTACCTTGAAGTCCACTGTTGACGGTAATATAGCCGTTTTTCATTTCAAGCTGGCCTGAGAAAATATCAGTATTCGGCTTATGACCAATCGCAATGAATACGCCTTCCAGGTCCAGTTCTTTGGTCGATTCGTCTTGAGTACTTTTAATGCGAATGCCAGTAACGCCCATATTGTCACCCAATACTTCGTCAAGTGTGTTGTTCCAATGGATAGTGATATTGCCGTTTTCGGCTTTTTCGAAAAGGTGATCTTGAAGGATCTTTTCACTTCGTAAAGCGTCGCGACGGTGGACTAAGTGTACTTCAGAAGCAATGTTTGACAGGTAAAGCGCTTCTTCAACAGCAGTGTTTCCGCCTCCGATTACTGCTACTTTTTTATTACGGTAAAAGAAACCATCACAAGTCGCGCATGCAGAAACCCCTTTACCTTTGAACGCTTCTTCAGACTCTAGTCCTAAATACATTGCGGAGGCGCCTGTGGCAATAACTAGCGCATCGGCAGTATAAGTGCCTTGGTCACCGGTTAGCGTGAAAGGGCGCTTACTTAAATCTGTTGTATGGATATGATCAAAGATAATTTCAGTTCCAAAACGAACCGCGTGCTTTTCCATACGCTCCATTAACTCTGGACCTTGTACGCCTTCGTTGTCGCCGGGCCAGTTATCCACGTCAGTTGTAGTAGTCAGCTGTCCGCCTTTTTCCATACCGGTAATGATCACCGGCTCTAAATTAGCGCGAGCGCCATAAACAGCGGCTGAGTACCCGGCTGGGCCGGAACCTAAAATTAATAATTTGCAATGGCGCGATTGAGGCATTGGTATCTCCAGATTTAAATTCTTTCTTTCAAAAATATTCGTTTTAAATAATTGCTGAGGATTTTAAGAGGCTTTATCGGCTATCTCAAGTCATCTAGATCAATAATTCTATAGCTAGGTTTAATAGTTCACAGCTGAATAAAAATTGAGCATAGCTAGTCCGTTAAATCATCCCAACATAAAATTGTCATTACATAAAATTGCTACCACATCAGATCGTCAGGGATTTGATATTCAGCATATGGATCATCTTCATCAACTTCCTCTTTTACGTCGTTGATGAGTACAAGGTAGTCTTGTGAGCGTTGTCCTATTTTTTCAGCTACTGCCGGTGGCACCAGGGAATATTCCGAGTCGAAGTTAACAATAGCCAGCCGACCATTGGTCAAGTAGCGATGAACTTCGTTAGAAACTTCGAATGATTTTATTTGACCATTATGTGAAAAGTTAAAATTGATCGCTGGTTTACCACGAGATTGGCCATTGGTTTCTATCAATTGCTTAATCTGGGCGACTATCGCCCTTTCTTCTGCCTTGGCGTTTTTTTGCTGGTTTAGTTGGCGTGCTTTTTCCGCCTGGTCCGCGATAGCTTGTTGCGCAGCCGCCTTACTCTCATCAACCGATTCTATTTTGTGCTTGCGGTTTATTTTGGCTTGTTTTCTTTTAGCACTTTTAGCCTTATTGGCTTTATCTTTTGTAGTAAGTCCGGCTTTAAGCAGTTGTTCTTGCAGTGATGACATGTTCCTGGTTCATCCTAATGGTCATGATGCCAATATGATGGGGTTAGGGAGTGCTAAATTCAAGCACAAAAAAGGCCCTAAACAAGGGCCTTTTAGATAATGTTTTGATTTTAAACGTTTAGTGCGTCTGCCGGCTCTACGTATTCAAAACCAAGATTGTCGGCAACACTCTTGCAAGTGACCATACCTTTGTGCACATTCAAGCCATTCAATAAGTGCTTGTCTGCGTCAAGGGCTGCTTTATAACCATTGTTAGCAATGCTGATGATATATGGGAGTGTAGCGTTGTTAAGTGCGAAAGTGGAGGTGCGAGGCACCGCGCCAGGCATGTTTGCAACACAATAGTGGACAACGTCATCAACGATATAAGTTGGTTCTGCATGGGTGGTTGCTTTAGATGTTTCAAAACAACCACCTTGGTCGATTGCAACATCAACTACTGCTGAACCAGGCTTCATAAGCTTAATCATTTCTGCAGTAACTAATTTAGGTGCGGCTGCGCCAGGAATTAAAACGCCACCAATAACTAAATCCGCCGAAAGTACATGTTTTTCGAGTGCATCTTTACTCGAGAATACTGTTTCAAGCTGTGCACCAAACTGGGCATCTAAGCGCCGAAGAACGTCGATTGAACGGTCCAGGATGACCACGTTTGCGCCCATGCCAATTGCCATTTGAGCAGCGTTAGTACCTACTACGCCACCACCGATTATGACAACTTTGGCTGGTGAAACACCTGGTACGCCACCAAGCAACATTCCACGACCCGACTTAGACTTTTCCAAGCACTGTGCGCCGGCCTGAATCGACATGCGCCCGGCAACTTCAGACATAGGCGCTAAGAGTGGTAAGCTGCCTTGGTCGCTAGTTACTGTTTCATACGCAATACAGATAGATTTACTTTTGATTAGGTCCTCTGTTTGAGGAAGGTCTGGTGCCAAGTGTAAATAGGTGAAAAGGATTTGGTCTTCACGCAAACGAGCACGCTCTTCTGCTAGTGGCTCCTTAACTTTAACAATCATTTCCGCTTCTGCGAATACTTTTTCAGCTGAATCACGAATTTCAGCACCTGCTGAAATATAGTCATCATCAGTAAATCCAATGCCTAGACCTGCGTTAGTTTCAACAATCACCTGATGGCCGTGGCTAACGACTTCGCGAACACTCGCTGGAACCATGCCAACACGATATTCGTGATTTTTAATTTCTTTTGGTACACCGATTAACATATAAACACCTCGTTATCGAATTTAATTCTGTTGTATTTAGCTATGGAAAAATTTTGCGCTAGTATAGCGCTAGCTTGGCAGAATAACTTGCTGAAAATCGTGGTTTTGTAGTATTATTCACTTCGTATTGTGTCTTAGAAAGAGCAAAATCCCAAGATGAAAGCTTCGTCCAGTGAACTCGACCGCATAGATAGAGCCATATTAAGAGAACTGCAAAAAGATGGCCGTCTTGCAAATGTTGAGCTATCACGGCGTGTTGGATTGAGTGCTACTCCGTGTTTAGAGAGGGTTAAACGACTAGAAAAGGGCGGTTTCATAAGAGGGTACACTGCTCGTGTAGCTCCTGAAAAGCTCGCGGCATCGCTGTTAGTTTTTGTTGAAATCAGGCTTACCAGGACTTCTCCGGACGTATTTGAGGACTTCAAAAAATCTATCATTGACTTGCCGCAGGTGTTAGAGTGCCATTTAGTTTCAGGCGACTTCGATTACCTAGTAAAAGCAAGGGTTGCAGACATGGCGGCGTATCGAAATTTGCTCGGAGAGACTTTATTAACATTGCCCGGTGTTAGTGGTTCTCGGACTTACGTCGTGATGGAAGAAGTTAAAGAAAGTGGAATCATTGATATTCCCGCATAAGAATTAAACGAATAGATATTAAGGCCAAGTTAGGTAAATTTAGGGTTAGTAAAAAGCATGAATCAGAAAGTCGAACATCAACAGGCGGTCAATATTTTGATGGTTCGTGTCAAAGAGGGCGGGTTTATCTTGCTAATTGCTTTGGCGGTTTTTCTTTTGATCGCGTTATCGAGTTTTTCGCCAGACGATCCTGGCTGGACTACTGCGCGAGAAGTTACTGAAATTCAGAATGCATCTGGACGGGCCGGCGCTTGGTTTTCATCTCGATTTCTTCATTTATTTGGCTATCTCGCTTTTTTATTTCCTTTTATGATCGTCTACTCTGGATATCTACTGTTTAGAGAAAGAAAGAACACACTTCCAAATAGTTTTGCTTTCTGGTCATTTCGATTATTTGGTTTGATATTTACTCTCTTGCTAGGCGCAGCTATCTCTTCGCAACATTTTGCTGAACCGCAAATGTCAAATGCATACTTAGCTGGTGGAATCCTAGGAAAGTTAATCGCCGATCTTTTGGTGAGTTGGTTTAACCCAGTCGGCGCTACTTT
>JAPHTP010000167.1 GCA_026196875.1 Kangiellaceae bacterium | reverse complement strand
CCTGCGGATTAGAATAATGGCTTAATCCGATTATTAGCTCGCTGCTTAATAAATTTTCTTGATCGCTAGCGGTGAATTTTAGCCCGATGCCTCGACTTTTTTCAGCGCTAGCTATCTCTCCGATGCCCAAATTGCCTATAGGTTTTCTTTCCGCGTCCAAAAATGTGCCTTCCACCCTCAGAGATATTCGAGAGTCGGCAAATGTTGTGAAGCCAAATCCAAACGCATTTACAAATTGTTCATCATGATCCGCCAATCCTGTGAAGTTATCAAAGCCGACTATATCTGTACCGCTGAGTAAGGCACCGTTAAAAGTTACGTTGGACTCACTAGCAAACTGCCAGCTGAGCCCGCGCCGAGAGAGGCCATCAATTAATAAAGGATTATTGCCAAAATTGGTATGCCCTAAAATTAGCCGGTGATTACTTCTTTTCATTGAGACTTGATAATCAGCTAGATCAAGTTTTGAAGCATTTTGATTCTCTTGAGCAAATCGAACGGCTTGTTCTCTGTTGGAAACAGCGAGTAAATTGATATTGGAGTTGAGTTCCAGATTGTTATTTTCGTGATGGCTTGTAAGGCCGATACTTGCAGTGATATCAGTGAAGGTTGGGCGCTCAGACTCAACAGCATCACCGCTTGTCCTTTCATCAAGCTGAGAATTAAGGCCTACTTCCAAACGGGGGGTCCAGCTCGCTTGTTTAAAGCCACCACTCGTTAATATTTGTACCGGGATTGAACCGACAGTCGTCCAGTTGTTATTTACAAGTTGGTTAACTGTTAACTCATTCTCTCCGCTGGGTAGTGGCGCGTCGCCGGCAAATGAAAGATGGTTGTCCTGCCATCGGAACAGGGAAGAAACATCAGTTTCTCCAATTAATATCTGAAATTGAGAGCGCGTGTGAAATGGGCTTTCATTCTTAGATTGTGTTTTTTGATGTTGGCTCTTGTGCGGAAATACCGGAACGCTAAATACCTGATTGTAGTTAATCCAACCATCCAAGGTTCTACCGTTACCGTCAACGAGCACTCCCAGGGAGTAGTCGCTGGAGGCATTGGTTGAAAAAGATAGTAGTAGCATTGAAACAAGCGCTGAATATTTAAATTGTTTCCTTTCCATGGCAAACCCCAGTATTAATCGCAGCTTTTGACTGTGGTTCCACCAACTGAAACAAATGTGCAGTTTTGACCATTCAACTTGCCGCTAACCACTCGCCCGTTTTGTGACATATTAATTTCGGTAGGATTGTTCTGTGCCTGTTGGCTCTGATTTTGCTGAGCGATTTGTTGAACAATTTTAAGTACACCCCTGACTTTGGTCTCGCCTTCAAAGCCCCACTGTCCGGTATTTTCATTGATCCAGTAGAAGCCGTTGGTGACTTTCTTACCGAACAACAGATCCATAACTGCTATTGAAGTGTTGTCTAGATGTTCTCCATTGACATGTATATGGCGCTCTTCTTGTTGCGCTAGAGCAAGACTTGAAATATATAAACTGACTAATGTCGATATGATGAATAACTGCTTCATTGAATTCCCTCCATAGTGTTTTGAATGCAAGATTAAGGTTCTTGAATCTTGCTTTTGAGTGCAGTCTAGAGAAGGAGAAAAAACTTAGCTTGAATTAAATCTGAGAGAATTTGATTGAGCTTGAATGCTTATAAAATCAAAGCATTAGCAAAAAAATTCAAAAAAACATCTGATTTCTGGCGTTTTTGTGCCTATTGAATAGAAGTTTTGGGTTAAAACGCTACGAAATACCATCTATCTTCTTTGAATTTCTTTGAATTTATTGGAATTAAATGTCACGAGAGCTGACTAGAAAATTTACAACACAAGATAATTTGAAAGTAAAAACCTATTTGAAAACTAGTTTCCAAATCAGTACACTCGGTCGAGAGTCATTAAGGTTGTAGGCGACAGGAAATAAAGTTAGAAATAAAGCTAAAAATAAAATCTGAAATACAATTAAAAAATAGTCGAGTGCTTTAAAGGGAAGAAAAGTGATTTATTCATTCCAGCAATTCCAACTAGATACTCTGCAAAAAAAGCTCTATCTAAATACAGAACTTGTCACAGACGATTTAAAAGTCGTTAACTTAATCGAGTT
>JAPHTP010000012.1 GCA_026196875.1 Kangiellaceae bacterium | reverse complement strand
GTATGCCTAACCTAAAGCCTGAATTCCTATCTGAAATGAAGCCGTTCAAATTTACCAGTCGAGATGGCTTAACAATTCATGGCTACTTAACAATTCCAAGAGATTCTGAAGGTAAAAACCTTCCTCTAATCGTAAATCCTCACGGTGGACCTTTTGGAGTACGTGACAGCTGGGGATATAACCCAGAGCATCAGTTCTTTGCTAGCCGAGGTTACGCAACCGTTCAAGTTAACTACAGAGGTTCAGGTGGTTACGGTCGTAATTTCGAACAAGCAGGTTATGGCGGCAAATGGGGTGCAGAAATGCAGCACGACATTACTGATGCCATCAAACACTTGGTAAAAGAAGGTACGGTAGATCCTAAGAAGGTCTGTATCTATGGAGCTAGTTATGGTGGTTATGCAACTATGGCTGGGCTTACTTTCACTCCAGACCTTTACCAGTGTGGAATCAACTATGTTGGTGTTACAGACGTAGGCATGTTATTCACCACTATGCCAAAACACTGGGAACCTTTAAAAGAAGTAATGAAGGTTCAAATTGGCGATCCGGAAGACAAAGAACTTATGGATCGAATGTCTCCTCTTGCTCACGTAGACAAAATTAAAGCCCCTTTGATGATTGTTCACGGTGCAAAAGATCCTCGTGTAGTCAAGAAACACGCTACAGAATTGAGAAGTGCCCTTGAAGACAGAGGAATCGAGTTGAACGATGACGAATGGATTATGAAACTCAACGAAGGTCACGGATTCCGTAAAGAAGAAAATCGCATTGAGCTTTACCAAAAAATGGAAAAATTCTTAGCGAAACACCTTAAGTAAATTTCTTCAAGCTGAAATAAAAGCCAGATAGACTTCCGTCTTTCTGGCTTTTTTTATATCCTGCTAAAAATAACTTAAAAAGTAATTCTTATGTACCTCGCACTCATTGGCACTATTGCATTTGTCGCATCTTTACTTACTTTCTTTTCTGGCTTCGGCTTAGGGACACTATTATCTCCAGTTCTTGCCCTTTTTTTTCCGTTACAGTTGGCCATCGCAGCAACTGCAATCGTTCACTTTCTTAATAACTGCTTTAAATTAGCGTTAATGTTTCGTCATATCTCTTGGAAAGTTTTTATACGTTTCTCAATTCCCGCAGGATTTGCCGCGATTATCGGCGCTTATCTTTTAATCTTTCTTGGAGAGCTTCCAGAACTATTCAACTACGAGATCTATTCTAAGGAGTTTTCGGTTACACCGATAAAACTGGTGATAGGTATAATCTTCATTGCTTTTTCCTTTAGCGAGTTTAGTAAAAAACTGAAGGGGTTATCTATTTCCGAAAAGTATTTGGGCTTAGGCGGATTAATTTCTGGCTTTTTCGGAGGATTATCAGGTAACCAAGGTGCTTTTCGGAGCGCATTTCTGCTTAAGTCAGGTTTGGATAAAAAACAGTTTGTAGCAACTGGAGTAATATCAGCATGCGTTGTGGATTTCGTTAGGATCAGTGTTTACTTTCTTCTAATGAAGCAAGTCAGCTACGAGTTCTCAGATGAACTTATCATGGCGACATTCATCGCGACATTTTTCGCATTTGGAGGTGCAATAGTTGGTCGCTTTTACTTGGAGAAAATTACTATGCGCGGTATCCAAATTTCTGTTTCTATTTTAATGCTAGTAATCGGGGTAGGGTTGGTAATAGGGTTAATCTAGTCATTTAAAATTTGTAGATTTAACTTTTTCAATAAAGGGCTTGAGGAGGCTTTAGCTATTGAGCTCTCTATTCAATTTCGAACTAATAACTTATTCTAGGCCTATTCTAAGCATTCTTTTCAGCGACACTGCAATCAAAACTTCTCCAGCCTCAAAAATAGTGGCACCAGGCCAAGGCGACTCTCAAATTCAAATGCCTTAATTATCCAACTTTTAATAAAACAGATATAAGCCTCGGTATACGAGGTTTTCTGAATTTAAAGTCAGTCTATTTCCTAATGTGTGGCATATATCGTAGCCCTGATACAGCTTACGTCATACGGTTTAGAATTTAATGTCGCAATCAAGTTTAAATACATTGATAGACTGCCAACTCAAATAATCACCCCGCTTTTTTGCCAAGTCTATTCCGGATGAATACACGATGAAGGCGCTCTACTCTTTCGAGTGCTACGTTTTTTGAAAGAAGCTTCGGAGTGTAAACTTTTCTTCAGCCATAAAAAAAACCGTCACAAGGACGGTTTTTTTTAAATTAAATGCCTGGCGTTGACCTACTTTCACATGGGGAAACCCCACACTATCATCGGCGCTGAACGTTTTCACTTCTGAGTTCGAGATGGATTCAG
>JAPHTP010000154.1 GCA_026196875.1 Kangiellaceae bacterium | reverse complement strand
CTTCTTAGAAACTGGCAAAGCAAAACCCAGTCGCGAAATGATCATACGTTTATCTAACTCTCTCGATATTCCATTAAGCGAGAGAAATATTTTGTTTTCCGCAGCCGGCTTTGCTGAAGCCTATAGCCGGATGAATATCGATCAACCTGAAATGAAGCCAGTTAAAGACGCCTTAACTATTATTTTGAACAATCATGCACCTTACCCTGCAGTTGTATTTGATTGGGACTGGAACATCCTTCTGGCAAACGAGCCACAGCAAAAAATGATGCAAGTATTTTGCGAAATTCAACCTGACTTTCCTGAAACGCAGAATATTTTAGAGATGTTGTTCGACCCAAATGCTTTCAAACCCTTTATTGAAAATTGGGATGAAGTAGCAGCGCTCATCTTACAGCGTTTACACCGTGAAAAAATAATGTATCAAGATCGCCACTCCGATCGGTTAGATAAGCTATTGAATTACCCTGGTATTCCTGACAATTGGCAGAGTATATCTTTTATTGAACCAGCCAAGCCGATGGTAAATGTGACACTTAACCTGGGCGACTTAAAACTCAGGTTGTTTTCAACTCTCGCTACTTTTGGTACCGCAGTGGATATCACCATGCAAGAATTAACCATTGAGCAATATTTTCCGCTTGATGAGGAAACTCGCCAATTTTTTATATCGAATAATTAAAATTATTTCATCGTTACAGTTTTGTGATAATTCCGTGACTCTGTTGAGAATTTCTCTGATTAATCTGTAGTCTGAAAATCAACAGAGGAAGATAAAATGAAATTTAACAAGCTAGCGGTGGCGGCATCTCTTGCTGCTTTTTCTTTTTCGAGCCAAGCAGCGCAGCTCGATATCACTATATCCAATTTAACTCATGGCATTCACTTCACCCCTTTTGTGGTTGCCGGACATGACGATAGCACCCATATTTTCCAGGTTGGCCAGGCAGCAACACCTGAGTTGCAAGCCATGGCAGAAGGCGGAGATATAAGTGGGCTAGTTAACATGTTAACCACAGCTAATGCAGAAATAGTTGAAAACCCCGCTGGTGGACTTTTGGCCCCCGGAGCCTCAACTAATTTCATGCTCGATACGGGCTCAATGGGGTACCTTTCATTATCTTCTATGCTACTTCCAACAAATGATGGCTTTGCCGGTGTTGACGCTTGGCAAATACCTAGTGAGCCGGGAGTTTACTGGATAAACGTCAATGCTTACGACGCAGGCACCGAAGCTAATGACGAAATCATTAATGGTGGAGGCGCGCCGGGAGCCGCGGGTATTCCGGTAGCACCAGGGGGCGATGGCGGCACTAATGCAACAGGCGTAACCACAGAAGAAACTAACCAAACCGTACATATCCACCGCGGAAACTTAGGTGACGATGATGCCACTGCCGGTAAAAGCGATGTCGACTCACGTATTCATCGTTGGTTAAATCCAGTGTTACGAATTCGTGTTGAAGTACTGTAAAGGAGGAAATGGTCATGACTATTTTTTCCAGAAAATCAAATTTACTAAAGCCATCACTGTTCAGCTTGTTTGCTTTAACTTTAGCAGCGTGCAGCGACGACAACGACACTCCTGCGCCTCCCCCGGTACAACCCATTCCTAAAACGTTTCAGGTAGTAGTAACTAATATTACCCACAACCAGCCTTTTTCCCCTGCGGCCGTGGCATTACACCAAAGTGGCAGTTTTTGGCAGCTTAACCAAGCAGCCTCTGAAGCGCTGGAAACCATGGCGGAAGGTGGTGACAACTCTGCAATGTTAGCTGAAAGTTTTGTAATGGAAGGCGCTTCGGGTGGCGAAATTATCATGCCTGGCGCGGAAGATGTGGTGCCCATTCAGACACTTGAAACTGGCGAATTATATCTTTCTGTAGCGACCATGCTAGTGAATACCAATGATGCATTTACCGGCATTTCTTCTGTCGATGTAACAAATATGGCAGTTGGTGACTCTTTAACCTTTAGAGTAACCGCTTACGATGCTGGTACCGAAGGTAACTCAGAAGCTCAAGGGACAATTCCCGGGCCTGCTGATGGCGGCGAGGGGTTCAATAGTACGCGTGACGATCGAGATTTTGTGCATAGACACCCAGGAGTTGTATCGCTGGACGATGGTTTGACGACTTCTGTTCTTAATCAATCTCATCGCTTTGATAACCCAGTATCGACTGTCAGGATTTTACGTACCCGATAAATAAAATCAGGCCTTACTCTTCGACCTATTCGAGGCCACCAGTTGGCCTCTTTACTAACAAATAGAAAGGCTGCTGACCAATGGAAATTCTAATAGTTGAAGACGACCAAGATATCGCTGAATTACTCAAAGTCAATTTAAACGATATTAATTTAAATTGCGATATTTGCCCTCGCGGCGATACTGCAGTTGACAGAATCGTCAATAAAAATTATGCATTAGTTATCCTCGACATAGCCTTGCCCGGCAAATCTGGGTTGGAGGTTTGCAAAGAAGTTCGCGAACTAAAACCGGAGCAGCCCATATTGATGTTGACAGCAAAAAGCTCTGAACTCGATCAAATTATCGGCCTGGAAGTCGGTGCCGACGATTACATGACCAAACCATTTAGTATTCCATCATTGCAAGCCCGAGTGAGAACTCGCATTAAACGCAGCCAGGCTTATCTTGGTAAGAGTTATGTTGGACAAGAAGGTTTGCCAAATAATTCTGTCGCTGATCAATCAACTCAAATTGGACGCCTGAGTGTCGACCCTCGTCAGAGAAGCGTTTTAATTGCTCAACAAAAAATAAATCTAACGGCTTTAGAATTTGATTTACTCAACTTCTTTGCCATGCATCCAGAGCAAGTTTTTTCACGAACTCAACTACTCGATAAAGTTTGGGGTTATAACCACGACGGATATGAGCATACGGTAAATTCGCACATCAATCGACTAAGAAATAAAATGCAGATTGTTAAAGGTGGTGACCAAATTATACAAACAGTATGGGGAGTCGGTTACCGTTTCAGTAAAGAAAAGTGTCAACTCAACTAATTCCTATTTAATATTAATTTTAAGATCATGACTTTATATCAAAAACTTACAATTTCTTTGTTGTTAGTGTTCGTGCTGATAGTTGGAACATTTGTTTGCGTAAGCCGTACATTTGAAGCAATTTCTCGAGATAAAGCTGAGCAAGAGTTGCACAAAGAACTAGCCGCCCATTTGGTCCATGATAATCCACTACTATCCGATGGCGCGCATGATAAAAAAGCGTTAGAGAACCTGTTTCATTCAATGATGATATTAGGCCAGAATTTCGAATTTTACGTACTGGATATCAAAGGAAACGTTTTAACCTACTCAGCTAAGCCCGGTGAAGTAAAAAGGGAGAAAATTGACCTCGCTCCAGTAAAATCAATGCTGGCCGAAAGCATGAGTTACCCAATATACGCAGACGACCCAAGAAGCGATAAACAGAAAATTTTTTCTGCGGCGCCAATTATCAAAGAAGGTAAAACCCGAGGCTATTTGTTCGTTATCATTGGCGGACAAAAATACGACAGTATATTTAATGGCGTAAAAAATAACGAGCGTATTCAAGTCGTCGGTACAGTCACTATAGCCTCCGTGTTATTTCTACTAATTTGTTTGCTGGTGACTATCCGTTTTTTTGTTAGGCCCCTCAAAAAGCTAACTCACCAAGTTTGCGACTTACAACCAGATCACGAAAACCAATTACCGCTAGTTGACATTGATAAAAGTGGCGTCGAGGTAACAGAGCTCACCAATAGTTTTAATCAACTGATCTCCCAGGTTAATCAACAAATAAAGCAGCTCTCGATGGTTGATACCGAAAGGAGAGAATTGCTTGCGCACCTTTCTCATGACCTAAGAACCCCACTCGCTTCATTGCAAGGATTTTTGGAGACCATTCAATTGAAAGGCACTGAGCTTTCAGAGCATGACCAAAAAGCTTTCATCGATCGCTGTTTGAAAAGCGCTCGCTCTCTGAAGGGGTTTGTTGATCAAATTTTCGAGTTGGCCCATCTTGAATCCGGTCAAGTCAACGTAGCGAATGAACGCTTTCCTATTGCCGAATTACTCTACGATATGGTGGACAAGTTTTCGATAACTTGCCAGCGCAAAGATATTTCGATCGAAGTACAACTCGATGACGAATCATTATTGGTTTCGACGGACATTGGCAAACTCGAAAGGGTGTTCACAAATTTATTGGAAAATGCCATTCGTCATACACTGCAAGGCGGTTGCATTAATATTGCAGCAAAATATGACCCGGTAACCAAGCAGATCCAGTTAGCGGTTCTCGACAATGGTACAGGAATAAATCAGGATGAATTACCTTATTTGTTTGACCCGCGTTACCGAGGCAAGAATGCCAAAGAAGATGGTAATCGACATATCGGCCTGGGTTTAACAATTACCAAGAAACTGGTTGCACTTTTGGGAAGTGAGATAAAGGCGGGCAACAATCCAAAGGGCGGGGCTAATTTCAGATTTGCTTTGCCGGTCGCGAATTGAATCTTAAGGTAATTACTACCACTCAACCGTTAGGATCGCTTTTGAAACTTTGATAAGCTTGAGAAAACTATTGGCTAAGGAATTCAACTTGCAGTGGACAAGCAAAACCAATCCTGTATAGATTCGTTAAAACATATTGGTATTGTCGGCTGTTCTGCCGAGGGCGCAACGCTGTGCTATAAAACGATTTGTTTAGAGGCTGAAAAGTACTTGGGTCAATACGTGCACCCTCAAGTCTCGATGCATACGCACTCACTTGCTAACTATGTCGACTGTTTAGATAACAATGATTTATCTGGGATAGCAGAGTTGATGCTTTCTTCGGCAGATAAGCTTAAGGCTGCCGGAGCAGATTTTTTGATTTGCCCTGATAATACTATCCACCAAGCCTTTCGCCTTGTTGAAGATAATTCGCCATTACCTTGGTTACATATCGCTGACGGCGTTATCGAAAACGCCCGGCAAAACCATTTAACTAAGCTTGGTATTCTTGGTACCGATTGGTTAGTAAACAGCAATGTTTATCCAGATAAACTTGATCAAGCGGGTTTAGGTTGGATTAGACCTAAGGTATCGCAAATCGAAACCATAGGAAGATTGATTATGCAGGAATTGGTTCGCAATCAATTTAAGCCAGAAACAATAGACTACTTTCTAACAGTAGTAAGCGATTTAAAATCGCAAGGTTGTGATGGAATAATATTGGGTTGCACCGAAATCCCGCTGATAATCAACGATCAAAATGCGGGCATTAAAACTCTGGACTCAAATAAGTTGTTAGCTGAAGCTGCGTTAATGCGAGCGATTAATCATGAATAATTCGATTACTATTCGTCCTGCACAAGAAAATGACATTGAGTATTGGTGTGAATTACGTTGCTTATTATGGCCTGACTCTAAACCCGAACATTTACAAGAAATAAAAGACTTTTTCGATAAAAATTCGATAGATATTGCAGAGTGCTTTGTCGCATTGACCCAAGAAGACGATATTATTGGTTTTATCGAATTAAATATTCGAAATTTTGCAGAGGGTTCACGTAATCCTCAAGTACCTTATATAGAAGGTTGGTTTGTCAATGAGCGCTATCAAAATCAAGGAGTCGGAAAAGCGCTTATTAAACAAGCCGAAGAGTGGGCAATTGAATTAGGATTCGATGAACTCGCCAGTGACACAGAATTAGTCAATGAGAAAAGCACTGCCATTCACAAACATCTCGGCTTTCAAGAAACCGAAAGGGTGATATGTTTTCTTAAGACGTTAAAGGAAAAGTAAAATTGAATAAGCATTTTATTCGCTGGGGAATCATTGGCTGTGGTGCTGTGACTGAGGTAAAAAGCGGACCGGCTTATCAACAAGTAGATGGCTTCGGGCTAGAAGCTATCATGCGTCGTGATCGAGAAAAAGCGCAAGATTTCGCGGCCCGCCATAATGTCCCTAAATTTTATGATGATGCCGACCAACTAATTAACGATAGTGATGTCGACGCGATCTACATTGCTACCCCGCCGGATAGCCACAAACTTTACGCCTTAAAAGTAGCCAAAGTTGCTAAGCCCTGCTGTATCGAAAAACCTTTGGCGCCAAGCTATCAGGACTGTCTTGAAATCAACGATGCGTTCAAAGAGACAAATACCCCTCTTTTTGTTGCTTACTATCGACGTTCACTGCCTCGTTTTATCAAAGTCAAACAGCTACTTGATGAAGGGCTAATCGGCAACGTTCGCCATATCGATTGGCAACTTTATAAATCGGCAAGTGCCATTGATTTAAATGGCCAATATAACTGGAGGACCGATCCTAAGATTGCAGCCGGAGGTTATTTTGATGACCTGGCAAGCCACGGCCTCGACCTATTTGTCTATTTACTAGGTGATTTTTTTGAAGTCAAAGGGATCACTGCCAATCAGCAAAAGCTTTACGATTCTTTTGACTCTATCAGCGGAAGCTGGATCCATAAGAATGGTGTGACCGGCTCTGGTAGTTGGAACTTTGGCGCCGCGAATAGAAAAGACAGGGTTACAATCATTGGTGACAAAGGTGAAATTCGGTTTTCAGTGTTCGACGAACGACCTATTGAATTGGAGTCGGGCAGCACAATCGAATCGGTCCAAATTGAAAATCCAGAACACATCCAATTCAACCACGTCCTCAATTTACGCGACTCACTGCTAGGTAGCTCTCCGCACCCATCGACAGGAATCACCGCCACTCATACAAGCTGGATCATGGACAAGATATTAGGAAAAATTTAAAACATTTGTTGGACTACTCTTACTCAAAAACAGAATGTTCGAAGACCGACTATCCCTAAAGTCGGTCTTTTTTAAATTTCCCCAAACTCACTTAGTGCAACCGCTGTTTTAATTCATCTTTATAACGCCTGGATAAATTCAATACTTTTCCGTTGGTAAGCTTTATTTCTCCATCCCCGCTACTTAGTGGAGTTATCGAATCAACCACATCTAGGTTTATCGCGTAGGAACGATGAATACGACAGAAACCTTTATCTGAAATTTGCTCAACGAGTTTACTAAGCGTCGAGCGTGTCGGATAAATCCTGCCCTTGATATGCAGATTCACATAATTACCTGAGGACTCAAGCCATTCTATATCTGCTACTTTGACGATAAACTCTTTACCGAGTTTCTTAACTAACAGTCGATCTTTATCCTCGGCCTTTTGCTCATCTTCACCGTTTTCAATCAAGTTAGCTTCCCCCAATAAGCGACTTAGAATAAAGTTATAGGAATGCACCATCATGATGATGAACACAAATGACCACAGGTCTTTTCGGTATTCATAAAGCAGCTCAAAACCTAGATCCCCAAAGTCATAGGCCATAGACTGGGTCCAATAAACTAACTTACGCAGCGCAACCATGATTGCTACATGGCCCAAAGAAAAAACCACCGATGCGCCCAGATAAATTATTAGGGACTTCGCCAGGTGGTGCCAACGGATAGGAAATCGCTGCATAAACCAGAGAAGTGGGATGAACATAATAAGTGTCGATACCGCACTGGCGTATTCCCACACAAAGGGTTCCCAAAGCTGAAACGGCAGTTCTCCCCCGCCTCGCTTATTTTCCATAATCACACTAGTCGCCAAAATAGTGTTATTGACGAGAAAAAACAGAACTAGGAAACCGATTTCATAGCCTAAATGATATTTTTGATAATGTTTGAGCTTTTCCATTGTAAAAATCCAATCACACTACTTAAAGTGTCCGTGTTACTTTCTCAAATTTTTTATCCCAGTATACCACCGCTTATCCCTATCCATTGTTTTTTAAACACTTTTCGCTGTTTTCGACTTTTAATAAATGCCAATTTAGAAAACATCATTATTAATACAGAGCATTGCAAATGGAAGTTAAAGATCAATCTTTTGGCCTAAATCAACGTCGCTATGATATTGATTGGCTACGTAGTTTGGCATTTATCCTGCTAATTTTTTACCACATTGGCATGTACTATGTGTTTGATTGGGGCTGGCATATTAAAAGCCAGTATCAGAGCGAGTTTCTGCAAAATATTATGCTGATGGTCAACCGCTGGCGTATGCCACTCATTTTTCTGATCTCAGGTATCGCTTTATCTTTGGTCGAGCACAAAATCTCGGTAACCAAATTGGTACGATTGAGGTTCACCCGTGTTTTCATCCCACTGCTGATCGGCATGTATCTCATAGTGCCTCCTCAACTTTATGCCGAGTTAGTTCAAAATGAAGGATTCCAAGGAAGCTATTGGGAATTTTGGAAGTTTTACGTCGATCCAAACACGCATCGGTTTCCACAGCACAATCATGGCCCCCTCGGCTTACTAACCTGGAATCACCTTTGGTATTTAGCCTACCTGTGGCACTACACTTTAGCATTTGTGCTGTTTAAATTTGCATTTGATTATGCAGGAAGATTGTTTTCTAAAGCCAATCTGCCGATAGGTATGTGGTTTGTAATTATTGTGAGCTACTTTTGCGCGATAGGAATGTGGTTGCGCCCTATATTTCACTCCACACATGCGTTAGTTGACGACTGGTATAATCACGCGCTTTATTTCTCGATATTTGTTTTTGGCTACTTGTTAGCCAAATCCCCATCAATTTGGTCAGCTATAATTCGTCGAAGAAGAGTCTGGTTATATATCTCACTGTTCGGTTACGCTTGTACTCTGCTTTTACATGAAGATCGAATTGGGGTTTTACTTTCAAGTTGGGGAGTAGATACCAAAGAAGTCGGCAGCATGCTTACCACCCGAATAACTATCTATTGGATTATTTATGCCAACATGCTCGGCTGGCTTTTCCTGTTGCTCGGTTACGCCGGCAAATATCTTAACAAATCCAGCAAGATTTTGACTTACATGAATGACGCGGTATTGCCTTGGTATATCCTACACCAATCAATCACTATTATAGCTGCCATGTGGCTATACAAATTTGAACTAGGCCCAATTGTCGAACCAATATTAGTAACCTTATTAACTTTCTTATTTTGCGCCGTTGGCTACGAGCTGATAAAACGTTCTTCTATAACTCGGTTTGTTTTTGGGTTGAAGCTAAAAAATGCCAAAGCTGAGCAGGAAAATAGTTTGATGAGGAGCGCGAAATTTTTAAATAACTAAATAAAGGCGAATTGATCCAAGCTAAAGCGCGACTAAATCTAAGCTAAAGGCTCCATTGACTCTTTAGCTTAGATTAAAGTAACATTGCCGAAAAATAATAAACATCTTAACTACGGATTGTTGTAAGCATGGACTTATATATGCGCATGGGCCATGTTAGACACAAGGATTGTGGGAAAAGTAAGGAAACATATGGATAGAAAATTCGTTCTAGTATTGATTGCCATCTCGTGCATACAGACGTTACTCATCACATATTTAATTTTCAATCAAAACCAACCGCGAGTTGTTCAACTACCTTCAACTCAAAATTCGGATATTGAAGATAGCGATTTATCTTTTTATAAAGAAAAAGATTTTAATCGACCATCTGACTCAAAAATTGATGAACAAACAATTAGAAGTATCATTCGACAAGAATTAGCTGCACACCAGGCTATAAACTCAGATAGCAATAATAATAAAAACACTCATAAAAATAAGATGCAATCCCCGTCTTCACCTGAAATACTAAATAAAGTGAATGAACAGTTTGATATTTATCTCTCAACAGGACACATATCGCAGAAAGAAATGGAACTTTTTCATACGCAGATTTCTCAGCTTTCCCCCAAAGATCGTACGGCTTCACTGAGTCGGTTGGCAAAGTCGATTAATCGCGGTGAAATTAAATTTACTAACTAAAACGCAAACTACAAAAGGAAATAAGATGAAAATAAAAACACTTTGTATATCTGCAATTTTTACTGCTACTTCAGGGATCGCATTTGCAGGAAAGTACACTGATGCTCCTGTAACCATCGATATGGAACAAATGCTAGCCACTGGCAGCATGACCGCGGCACGCTTTTCCAAAAATAAGGAAGAACTTATCGGTTGTGGTAGTCGAACTTTTACTTTTGAAGACGGTTCAACTTTCAACTGGGGATTTTGCCAAGCGAGTCTTAGTGACGAAGAAGAAAATGCATTTTGTTTTACTGAAGATGAAAATCTTATCGCTCAAATAAATAGTTCTTCGGACTACTCGTACCTGACATTTCGTTGGAATGAAGAAGGGAACTGTACTTATGTCGGCCACTCCACCCAGTCTTTTTACATTCCAAATAAAAAGTTAATGAAAAGAAAATAATCCATAGGGCTCATTCGAGTCCTTTTATCGCTTAGGCTTATAATTTTCGAATGAATTTTGTGAGCCACATCGCTTTATTAAATTCTTTTGTTGACCACTTATCTAACAAACCTTTAGGATAAGGCAATAACAAAAAATAAAATAAAGGAGTTGGGGATGAGTTCGGAGAAACTTTTTGGGGCAGTTCTATTAATTTGCCTGGCACAAAGCCTTTTTATTATTCACCTTTCATCTAGCGTAACTCGTCTCGAATCAAGCCTTAATCAGCAACAAGACTCATTCCAGAACTTAGTTTCTACTTTGGAAACACAATCAAAGATACAATCTCAATTACTCAGTCAAGCACAACTTGGCTCTCACTGGCATAAAATGAAAAACGTTGTGCAACAAGAAGTAGAAACACAACTCGCATCTCATCCAAAACTATTAAATAGCGAACAACAAGACCTTGACGAGTCAGATATTTCTCCTTCGAACTCTCAACCCATAAAACTCGTTAGATAATTTTGCTAACTCATTAAAATTCAAATTTGCAATTTTGTATATTATTTTGCATCCTGCTTAAACTTGTTTTAACGGGGGTAAAATGATGACTATTGAACTTTTTCGCAAAGATTCCTATTTAAAAGAGTGCGCTGCAACAGTGACAGCGATTAATGAGCGCGGTGGAATTTATCTTGATCAAACGGTTTTCTATCCAACAGGCGGCGGCCAACCCGGTGATAAAGGTATTTTAGAATTTAACGGAAACTCAATAAATATTGCGACAACAGTTAATGATAAAGGTGAAATCGTGCATGTTGCTGAGGAAGCAAGCAAACTTCCTCAAGTTGGAGAGCAAGTCATTGCCAAGCTAGACTGGCACACCCGTTATCTCCATATGCGCATGCATACTGCGTTACATTTACTTTGTTCAGTAGTGCCTTGCGGTGTTACCGGTGGTCAAATTAATACAAATAAAAGTCGACTAGACTTTGACGTAGGCGAAATACAATTAGACAAAGAGTCGATTACCGAGTCACTTAATCAACTTATTGACGACTCGCAAGATGTCGAGTTTTATTGGATTACTGATGACGAGTTAGCACAGAATCCCGATTTAGTTCGTACTATGTCAGTCAAACCGCCGCAAGGCAGTGGCCTGGTCAGGCTAATTAAAGTTGGTACAGATATCGATTTGCAGCCCTGTGGCGGAACACATGTTAAAAATACTGCAGAGATAGGGCAAATAAAAGTATCTAAAATCGAAAATAAGGGTAAGCGTAACCGACGAGTTAATATTGTTTTTGCGAGCTAAAAAAAGTCCCAGCTCCCTTTTCTTTGAAAAGGAAAGCTGGAGGAAGGATAGATGCTTTTATCTCTATCCAGTTTATATCGGCTTTACGGACGGCTGGCCCTCTTCGTCCCTGGCATGCCCTTTGATACTCCGAGACGGAGAGTGAGCAAATCGATTAAGGGCTTTAAAAAGATACTTTGTAGCTTTTACCGCTTCAATGTTTGCTTTATGAATGAAAGCCAATGGTGCATCTTTTGCGATAGAGAATAATCATCAATCCCCATCGACTTTTGAATTTTGGATATTTGCGCTAGCTCTGTTTCATCCAATTCTTTCGTAGGTGCAAAATTTTCTTGTGCTTGTGTCTGGTTTTTAGTGCTCAATATCACGCTAGAGGTTTGTGGAAAGCTTAAAACGTAGCTAATCGCCGTCTGAACAAGGCTTCGATTATCATTAATTAGGAATTTAAATTCTTCGCCCTTATTCACAAGGCCCTGTATTTTTTCCGTTGAGTATTGGCTGCGCTGGTCATCTTCATCATCAAACCGGCTCGCGGCTGAATACTTCCCAGCTAAGAAACCATTGTGCAAACAAGAACGTACAATAACTCCGAGGTGATTTCGCTGAATAGCATCCAATCTTTTAATCATTGGCAATGGATCAAGTAAGCTAAACGGAATTTGAAAACCGTCAATTTTAGTTTTACTGATAACATAATCAATTTCGTTAACACTTGATAATGAGACACCTACGTAGCGAACTTTTCCACTCGCTTTTAACTTGTAGAGTTCGTCATATAGTGCTGGTTCTGACGGAGTCCAGTGGATCTGATAAAAATCCAGGTAGTCTGTTTTTAGCCTTCTTAGTTGTTCTTCTAAGGTAGTTTGCATACCTTGCTCTTGGCCAGAGAATTTGCTCGCTACAATCCATTTATCGCGTCGAGCTTGCAAAAACTCACCCAAAATCTGCTCAGCATCCCCATAAACAGCGGCGGTATCAACAAAATTACAACCAAGATCTTCAGCTTGTGTTAACGCGGCAAGCGCGTCCTTTTTTTCGACCTTGCCAAAGCTATTTCCGCCGATCGCCCATGAGCCAAATCCGACTTCAGACATTTCCAGCTCAGTTTTACCAAATTTTCTGTAATTCATGCTAATTAAGCTTATCCCTAGAGCTTTGAGTTAAATTATTGACGCTAGTATAACCAATAAAGACAACAGCGTTAGCAATCTCCGCCAGCGCTACCCGACTTTTTCCCCATCTCCCATAGTGTGATAATATCCGGCCTTTAGAATTAATTCGCAGCACTCAATGATTCGCCTTAAGCAGCTTTCCTTGTATCAGGGAAGTAAACAATTACTCGATAAAACCAGCCTAACTTTATATCCCGATCAAAAAATAGGGATCGTTGGCAAAAATGGCTGTGGTAAATCAAGCCTATTTCAAATGGTTAGAGGAGAACTATCACCTGAAAGCGGAGAACTGGAGATCCCCTCTAAATGGCGTGTCGCATCGGCCAAACAGGAAACTCCAGCTAGTGAGTTAAGTGCCGTTGATTATGTTTTATCTGGGCACCAGGAATATCACCAGCTTACTGAAGCACTCAAACACGCCGAAGCAGACTCCGATGGTCATGCGATAGCTAATATCCATGCAAAATTAGAAGCTATTAATGGCTGGTCTCTACCCTCCCAGGCAGCCAAGTTATTGACAGGGTTGAGTTTTACCGAAGAACAAATGGCGACTAAGGTTAAACAACTGTCCGGCGGTTGGCGTATGCGGCTAAATCTAGCCCAAGCACTAATACAACCGGCCGAATTGTTACTTTTGGACGAACCAACAAACCACCTGGACTTAGAGGCGGTCCTTTGGCTGCAAGGTTTTCTACGTCAATACGAAGGCATGTTAATGACTATATCTCACGATAGAGATTTTCTTGATAGCTTTACCAGCCATATTCTGCATTTTGAAAACCAGAGCATTTTCCAATACACTGGGAACTACTCTAGCTTTGAAAAGCAAAAGCACGAGAGAGAAGTGTTACAACAAGCACAATTTGAAAAGCAACAAAAAGAAATCGAGCATTTAGAAAAATTTATTACTCGTTTTAAAGCCAAAGCCAGTAAGGCTACTCAAGCGCAGGGCCGAGTTAAAGCGCTTGAAAAAATGGACTAAGTCAGTGCCGTACAAATCCGCACTAAATTCGGGTTTGAGTTTGCACCGATTAATAAAAACTTAACGGAACTTATCAATATAGAATCCGGTGACGTTGGCTATGGAAACATAACAATCCTTCGTAGTATCCGAATGCGCATATTAGCTGGACAACGAATTGGGCTTCTAGGCCGAAATGGTGAGGGAAAATCAACCCTGATCAAATTAATTTGCGGCGAACTCGAAAAGCAATCCGGTGAATTGAATCGTAATAAGCACTTTAAAGCGGGTTACTTCGCTCAGCACCAAGTTGAACAATTGAACCTTGATCAATCTCCTCTCTGGCACATTCAATCTTTGGGAGATGATATTAGTGAGCAAGAAGCTCGAAACTTTCTCGGTGGCTTTGCTTTTCATGGAGACAAAACGCTAGATAAAGTCAGCGGCTTTTCCGGCGGTGAAAAAGCGAGACTTGTACTAGCAATGATCACCTGGCAAAAACCCAATCTTTTGTTACTCGATGAACCGACCAACCACTTTGATATTGAAATGCGAGAGGCTCTGGCTTTATCGCTGCAAGACTTTGACGGCGCAGTTTTACTGGTTGCGCATGATAAAAACTTGATGGAAAGTGTAGTTGATGAATTCTGGTTGGTTAATGATGGCCAGGTGAATCCGTTTAACGGCGATTTAAGCGACTACCAAAAATGGCTTAATGAAAATCGTTGGGGAGCAGCGGAAAAGACATCCAAAGAAACGAAGGAAAATTCTGCGGCTTCACGTAAAGAGCAAAAACGATTGGAAGCCGAACAGCGTAAAAAGAAGGCTCCGATTTCTAATCGGATTAAGAAGATTGACCAGTCAATGTTGGATCTGCAAAAAGAGCAAGGTAAACTTGAAACATTACTTTCAGATACATCTCTATATACTGAAGAGAATAAGGCAAAACTGACCCAAACCGTAGATCGTTCTAATGAAGTTAAGGTAGAGCTCGAATCATTAGAGGAAGAATGGCTGGAGTTGCAGGAACAGCTGGAAGAGTTTAACTAGACTTGGAATTGGATTACAATTCCATTTCAGTTCAACCAATTTGCAATTGATTTTTAATAATGTCGATGAATAGCGAGATAACAAGTCGAAAATACACGCTAGGAGTTAAATTATCAAAGCCGAAATTCTAAAATGCATCAAGGATAATTACTGCAACCCGGACTTCAATGTCTCTCTACTTGCAGCTAAGTTGTCGTTATCTGAAAAAACTATCAGTCGTTACTGTCACTCATATTGTCTCGACTCTCCTGGCAACATTATTAGAACATGTAGGATAGAACAAGCTAAGAATTGTTTGAAAAATAATTTCTCGGTTGAAGAAACGGTTGAACCTGCAGGCTATAAAAGCGTATTTACCCTTAGAGTAGCATTTAAGAAAGTCGAAGGTATTTCCATCGGAAAGTACGCCAAACTCTTCGCTAGTCGAGATACTAAGTTAAAAGAAGAATCACGTGAAAAACTAGAAGACACACTTAACCAAAATTTTAAAAACGCCGACTTTAATATCTCCCTATTTGCTAATACACTAGGCATTTCAGAGCGTACCCTGCATCGAAAATTTGTCGATTTATTTGATATTACTCCAATGCAAATGCTGGAGAAGAAAAGAATAGAGCATGCTGTTAACCTTCTCAAAAAAGGAACCAGCATAGCTACCGTTATTCAAAAATCTGGCTACCGAACAGAATCTGCATTTAGGATTGCATTTAAAAAAATAGTGGGAGTGCCTCTTGTCGGTTATGTCACAAGCCTAAAAGAAGATAGCATGTTGACATTAAAACATGATATTGAATCTTTGCTAGGCACAAAGGTAGGTGATTTAGATTCGAACGGGATCAAACTTGCACTTAGAGATGAACTTTCTATCTATTTACCCCAAAGGCCTTCACTACTGGAATCACTCGCTGCTTCGGCGAGTGATCACCAAGTTATTGAATTATTAATAGACTATGAAATGCAGAAACAAAGTAATTAAAGATCTTTTATAAATGTTCCAAGCTAACTCAACCGACCTATTTAGATTGTCTAACTCAAGATTTCTTTGGGCTGGTGATAGATTTTTATTTTGAATATGATGTTTGCTAAGCCAAGTCCACAACAGACTTATTCTGTAAATAATCTACCAACTCCAACACTTTATCATGCAATGACTGCGAAGCAGTTTCTAAATTTTTAACAAACTCCGCTTCAGATTTATTGTCTTCATCTAATAAATTGGTAATTGACTTTAGTGCCATCATTGGCACATTAAATAACATCGCCACCCACGCTATTCCCGCGGCTTCCATTTCTTTTGCTACGGCATCATGTTTATCTATGATTAACACATCTTTATCACTTTTTTCCAGTGAAGAACCAGTAGAAATCACGCCTGTTTTTAAATGAAGATTCTTTGCCAACCTGCTCACTTTTGCGGCCGGGTATTTACCTATTGCAGATTGCTCAAACCCAGGCAAAGATACATGACGGTCATGATAAATAAAATGTTCTTCACTGACATAAATAGTTCCAATCTGTGCACCTCTTTTCGCAAATCCGCCAGCAGTCCCTGCAGAAATTAGTAAGTCTGGCTTAAGCTGAGTAATCGCCTCGTAAGCCATTAACGTTGCCGCTTCACTGCCGATGTTATCTACTTGGTGACGATTATCGATTCCGCTGACTAATAGTGACAAACTTAAAGTGCCAATTTTTTTTTGAAAGCAGCGCATAGGTAATTGCGGGTGAATCGCGCTTGTTGACTCGAGCATTTGCAACGAATCGATGAGCGGCTGCGCCTCCTGTTGCATTGCCATTAAAAGCGTAACGTTTTTAATTTGTTCAGTCATAAATAACCCTCGACTTTACTAATTTTTTTCTAGCGGATTATAGATATAAATTGACTCTGTATTACGCCAATAATGATCAACGTCCATGCCACAACCAAACACATAATGATCAGGGCTAGTTAGTTCACAATAGTCTGGCTTCATTCCGGAAAAAGCTTTGCGATCATGAAGCTTTTCTATCAAGACGGCGCTTTTTACTGACGCCACTTGCCACTTTTCACACTCATTGATAATTGCATGTAAAGTGAGACCTTCGTCTAAAATGTCGTCGATCAAAATGACATGTCTCCCCTGCAGCGGCTTTTGTGGTCCGGCTTTCCATACGAGTTCTCCCCCCCGGGTTTCACCGCGATAGCGAGTTGCATGGCAGTAGTCGATTTGTCCTGGAAACTTAAGTAAGGGAAGTAGCTTTCCAGCGAATACTAATCCACCATTCATCACAACTAAGAAAACGGGATTCTTATCTTTATAATCTCGATTGATTTTATCCGCCATTTTCACCAGAGCTTCATCAATGGTGCTTTTGTTGTGAAGCAGCGTGGCACTTTGTTTTACCTGATTAAGTTCGTCTAAAGTCACAATTAGGATTCTCTATTCCAAATGTTATTTAGTTAGTCTTTGAGTTGAGTTATGTCGATGATATCTCCAGCCTTGACTTTCGAAGGGCTTTTAGCGGAGTTTTTTTCATCTCTTTGCTCGGGTGTTTGAGTAAAGCCACAATCAACGCACTCGATACTTTGATCTTCGCTGTCGATCAATAACGAATCTTGTTCACCGCATTTCGGGCAGGTCGCCCCCGACACAAATCTTTGACTAGGTTTCATAAAAAACAATACTTTTCTCTTCGAAGGACGTATTTTATCACTGATAAAATAAGATTGTGCATAAAAACTCGCATTGTTTGCCGCTTATGTTTTTTTGTCCCCCTGAAGCCACTCATGTTCTTTCGAGACTTCCAATGTCCATCTACAAAAGACGGTTGAAAATATGGTAAGTTATCCGCCTCTGATTTCCTCTTAGGAATAATAATAATGATTAAATCCAGTGCAGACTTTTTTAGCCGCTTAATGCAGCGTTGGCTTCCTGATGCATTTCTATTTGCCGTTATTTTATCGGCAGTAGTATTTATTTGTGGCATGTTGTTTCAACAGCAGACACCTATTCAGATGGCCAATCATTGGGGCGGAGGCTTTTGGAAACTGCTGAGCTTTTCAATGCAAATGGTTTTGATATTAGTACTTGGCCACGTATTGGCGATGAGTAAACCGGTTCAATTAGGACTACGGAAACTGGCATCATTGGCGAATTCGCCTTCCCAGAGCATAGTATTGGTTACCCTGGTTTCGATAATTGCCGCATGGATCAACTGGGGATTCGGGTTGGTTGTGGGTGCACTGGTTGCACGAGAAGTTGCCAATCGAGTTCAAGGTGTTCATTTTCCACTATTGATTGCTTCTGCCTATAGTGGGTTCTTAGTTTGGCACGGTGGTCTATCAGGCTCTATTCCATTAAAGATTGCTTCGGACAATAAGGACTCACTGAATCAGTTGCTAGGTGGAGAAGTGATCAATGTTTCGCAAACCATCTTTTCAATTGAAAACTTAATCATAGTCGCTTCATTATTGGTAGCACTACCTATTATCAACTTATTGATGCAACCCAAGGATCAAATTATCGAGTTTCATTCAACAGAAGAGGAATCCACTTTAGTTGATAAATCTAAATTGTCGCCGGCCGAACGTTTAGAACACAATCCTGCAATTAATTATTTATTGGCTGCAATGTGTGGACTGTATTTATTTTCTTATTTTACGGATGGCAAAGGGCTTAACCTGAATATTATTAACTTAATATTACTGACCGGCGGACTGATGTTACACGTTAATCCGCATAATTATTTGTTTGCTTTAAAAAAAGCGGTTAGCGGTGCCAGCGGTATTATTTTGCAATTTCCTATTTATGCCGGCTTGATGGGCATGATGGTACAATCGGGATTAGCCGACAGCGTCAGCCAGTGGTTTGTGGAAATTTCCAGTCAAGATTCTTTTCCAGTTCTTACCTTTGTCAGCGCTGGAGTGGTGAATTTTTTCGTGCCTTCCGGCGGTGGGCAGTGGGCAGTTCAAGCGCCGATTGTGATCCCTGCAGCACAGGAGTTATCCGTCGCAATCAACCACGCTGCAATGGCCGTTGCCTGGGGTGACGCCTGGACCAATATGATCCAACCTTTCTGGGCGCTTCCGCTGCTTGGTATTGCCGGGCTTAATATTCGGCAAATAATGGGCTACTGTACCGTTATTTTTGTGTTGAGTGGACTTATTATCGGTACGCTTATTTTCATACTTTTCTAAATAAAAACAAACCTGCTTATAAGCAAGCATTGCCAAAAACTAAACGCTTGCTTGAATTTCAAAAAAAGTTCTTAATATTCACATAGATTTTTTGCTGATCGATAATCGCTCGGTTATAAAGTTTTGTTATTTATTGAACTTCGCTAAATCTTAAAGTTCCGCTATTCAACTTCTTCTATTTCAAATAGTTACTTACAAAAGTTAAAGCTATTGTTAATCCGGGCTTATGAAGTAACTATCGATAGACACTAGATTACTAAATAACATGTGTTTATTTAATGAACACCTCAACAAACATTTTTGATAGCATTTACTAGGACCTGTTACTCCTTCGTCATGCATAGCTGCTTAGAACAAAAATGAGCAATGACAGTGGTGCATAACGAAAGAACAACAGACCCATATCATTAAAGTCATTGATAATAATAAATTTTGTGGTTGAGGAGTCTTAATGAGTAGTTTTGAAAAAGGGGCGGAAGATAAAACAAAACCAGATAAAAGTGCTGGCCGGTACGAATTTGACTTTAGCGCTTGGAAAACACTCTACGAAAATGATCCACTCGCATTTGAACAACAGCGCCAACAAGTTATAGACGAACTTATTCAATCAGCACCAGAAGAATACCAACATCGCCTGAATGGATTGATGTTCAGGGTCAACGCTGTTAGAAGCCGAGCCAGCAACCCCATGCACGCATGTTTAGAAATTTCCAAATTGATGTGGAACAGCGTAGCCGATCTTAGAGCTTTTCTGGAAGATCTTGGGTATGTGATCCACAGCAATGAAATAATCGAGAAGCGCAGCAAATCAAGTGCCGTGATTCTGCAGTTTGGCGGATAGTTTTTCGTTTACCTAAGTTTTGATTGTTGCTAGCACTGCTTATCCCCTTATTTTTGGCTAACTGATCCTTATCATTCCAAGATTCAAGCAGCGGTGCTAAAATCACCGCAACCTGGATTTTTGAATACAACTTCAATGATTAGAATTGCAACACGTAAAAGCCCTTTAGCTTTATGGCAAGCAGAATTTGTCAAAGCTGAGCTAGAAAAATTTCATCCCGACTTACAAGTCGAGCTGGTTCCTATGTCGACCAAGGGTGACAAAATTCTCGATACGCCTTTGGCAAAAATTGGCGGCAAAGGATTGTTTGTTAAAGAACTAGAAATCGCCATGTTGGAAAACCGAGCAGATATTGCCGTTCATTCAATGAAAGATGTGCCAATGGAATTTCCACCAGGACTCGGTTTAGAAGTCATTTGCGAACGCGAAGATCCGCAAGATGCATTTGTCTCCAACAAATATTCAACAATCGACGAATTACCGCTAGGCGCTATTATTGGAACCTCCAGTTTACGTCGTCAATGCCAACTCAAAGCAAAACGACCGGATCTTGATATCCGCGATTTGCGTGGTAACTTAGGAACCCGCCTCGGCAAACTAGACGAAGGCCAATACGACGCCATAATTTTGGCTGCCGCCGGATTGATCCGCCTAGGTATGCCAGAGCGTATCGCGCAAACAATTCCAGCAGACTGGATCCTACCTGCGGGTGGACAAGGTGCAGTAGGCATTGAGTGCAGGGTTGACGACGAAACAACTAAACAATTATTGGCTCCGTTGAATCATCAGGAAACCGCCATTCGAGTTAAAGCAGAGCGTGCAGTAAATAACCGCTTACAGGGAGGCTGCCAGGTGCCGATAGGCGCTTTTGCGAAAATCCATGGGAAAGAAGTTCATATTGAAGCATTAGTTGGTGCGCTAGACGGTTCGGAGATTATTCAAAAACAGATTTCGGGTCCAAAAGAAAATGCCGAACAACTCGGAATAGAGATAGCCGAACAGTTATTGTCA
This sequence comes from Kangiellaceae bacterium, assembly GCA_026196875.1. GTDB lineage: Bacteria > Pseudomonadota > Gammaproteobacteria > Enterobacterales > Kangiellaceae > Aliikangiella. The sequence continues at coordinate 17,956 of JAPHTP010000154.1, read as the reverse complement.
GCAGGTGCCGACAAAATTCTGGAAGAAGTTGGGGCTCATTAATCCGTTTTAGTAAGCAAACCGATAATTAAGGGGTGTAAAAAATTTATTCGATAAGACGGATTTGCTACACTCAAACTCATCTAGAACTCCTCAAATTTTATGAGACTCAATGAGCGACGCGCTACAAACTTCGCAACATCAAATTATTGTAACTCGCCCAGTTGATCAGGCCGAACCTATACTCCAAGAACTGGCTGGCCTGAATCTCGACTCTATAACAATCACTCACTTACCCCTCATTGAAATTGTTCCTATAGCATTCAAAGTACCGGAAGTAGACTTTGACAAAGCGATTTTTGTCAGTACGAATGCGGTGAATTTATTTGCACAATGGGAGCGCCTGGCAAATTGCTCCCTATTTGCGGTTGGCAAAGCAACGGCGACAGCAATTCAGACAAAAACTCAGCAACGGGCCGAGTATCCGGAGCAGATGAACGCCGAAGGGTTACTATCGTTGCCACAGCTTCAACAAGTTGACCAGGACAAAATCGTTATCGTTAAAGGAGAAGCCGGACGCCCGCTGCTTCAACAGGAACTAACCCAAAAAGGGGCTAAAGTTACCACTTTGGACGTTTATCAAAGAAAAATTCCAAATTGGGCGTTGCAAAAGAATATTGCACATCAATTGAGCACAAATAACATTTGGCTGGTAACCAGCGCCCAAGCTATTGACCATTTATATCGCATACAAGGATTAAGTGAGCATCCCAATCACCGTACCAAGCTAATCGTCAGCAGCAATAGGTTGGCTGAATTTGCAAACAAAAAAGGCTTCACAATATTCGGACAATCTAGCGGCGCGTCCGACCTACAACTGGTACAATGTGTAAAATCGCTTTTCAATCATTAAGACTAATCATTAGGAATCCGCTGGCATGAGCGACGAGAAAAAAGACGAGCAGGTTAAGGACGATCAAAAAAAGCTAGAGCAAGAGTCAGCTTCGCAAGTTGATCTACAGCCTGACGATAAAAGTCCAGACAATATACAGACCAAACCTGAATCACCGAAAGAACAGGAAAAGGCTCAAGACCCAGAGCAGAGTGAAAACAACCAAGCTAAGATTACTGAAAACCAAGATGCGAATAACCAGGCTAGTTTAAAACCGGACGATTTAAAATCAGCTCCAAGTTCTACAGCAGTACCGAAATTCAATGCCAAACCAGCCCCCAAATTATCGGCTCCGCAAAAACAAAGCAAAGGCCGAAGTGGTTTAATCGTTAGTGTTGTTATCTTGGTGCTAGCACTCGCCGGCATAAGCTGGACTAGCTACAACCAATACTTAATGCAGCAGAACTGGCAGAACTTGCAAACAGAGCTCAACCAATCAGCCAAAAGTTCCGGTCAAATCAGTCAAGCCGCCCAACAGACCGCCCAAACCAGTTTGCAAAACTCTGGTCAAAATCAAAATCAAATCAATCGGCAAGCACAATTAATTTCTCAATTACGCCAAGCGCTAACTGCCACTCAAGAAAGGGTGAGAGAGCTTTCCGGAAGGCAAAAACAGGACTGGTTATTAGCTGAAGCGGAATATCTGATTAAACTCGCAGAATACAAAATCACTTTGGAAAAAGATAAAAACTCAGCCATCGCACTGTTAAAAACTGCCGACCAAAGAGTAATGCAGATCGCAGACAATAGTTTAATTGAGCTACGCCAAATCATTGCTAACGATATTGCCAACTTACAGTTGGTGGTAGCACCTGATGTTAGCGGGATCTCTGCACAGCTAAAAGCAGTTGCTTCTCAAGTAGCGTCGCTGGATTTGAAAGCGTTGGAATTTACACCTATCGAACAGTCAATGGAACAAGCCGAAGAGTCTTCCAAAGAGTTTAGCTGGCAAGGAATTTATACTAATTTCCTCGATGATTTTGTGAAAGTTAAGCACCATGATGAAGCACGAAAACCTCTCATGACGCCAGAGCAACGCGGCAACTTAAATGCCAACGTTCAATTAGCTTTACAACAAGCCCAGATCGCCATGCTTAGAGCTGAGCAAGGTTTCTATCAATCTAATTTAGGCGATGCAAAATCCTGGGTAACCGAATTCTTTGTAGATAACGAAAAGACCACAACCGTAGTCTCCAATCTCGATAAGCTAGCCGGTTATCGTGTAGTGATAGACTTACCTAAGCAACTTGAATCAAAAAGTGCAATTCAAGCAATTAACCAACAACGACTTTATCAATGGCTGGAAAAAACCACCCCGGCAACAAATAATTCTGATTCAGAAGCTGGATCTCAATTACCGGAGACTCAGCTATGAGGTGGAAGCTAACTCTTTTTGCAGCAATTGTGATTGGCGCGTTAGCCGGCTCATGGATCAAAAACCTACCAGGCTTCGTTGTCATTGTTTATGAAAAGACAAGTTATGAAATGCGTTTGTGGATCGCTGTCGCATTAGTTTTGGCCTTGATTTCTATTCTGTATTTAATCTTCAGCTTAGTTAGAGCAGTTTTATCGGGAGCCCTTAGAGTCAAAGGCTGGCATGGCGGTCGACACTGGCGCCGCTCACGCCGAAAAACTATCCAGGGAATGCTCGCTTTTACTGAAGGTCGCTGGAAAGCATCTGAAGATGCAATGGTCGGCGCCGCTAAGACTTCTGACACTAAGTTAATAAATTACCTGATTGCAGCTCAGGCAGCACAACATCAAAATGCGGAAGTAAGGCGCGACGCATACTTGCGATTGGCCCACCAAGCAGAACCGGAAGCCAAAGTTGCGATTGGGCTCACGCAGGCACAGCTACAAATTCAGCAAGGACAAAATGAGCAGGCTTTAGCTAGTTTAAACGAGTTAAAAACCAAGAACCCCAATCATCCTTACGTGCTCAAGCTGCTGTGTCGTTTATTCGAAAAACTGCAAGACTGGGACCAATTGATGCAAATACTGCCGGCCCTGAAAAAGCAGCAAGTATTTGCTAAGCAAGAACTACAGGCAGTAGAGTTATCCTGTGTTGAGGGAATTCTTGGCGAACAAGCCAAACGGGGCAATATTGAAGAACTTAACAACCAGTGGCAGGCGCTACCTTCGGCAATGCGCAAAGTTAAAACGCATCTTATTTGTTATGCTCAGCACCTCATTCAATTTGGCCAGATGGATCAAGCTGAAGCGATCCTTAAACCGCTGATTAAAAAATCTGTCGACGAACAGGTATTATCTTTATACGGTATGGCGGAGACGACCAACCCGGCTAAGCATTTGGCATTTTTGGAAAGCTGGCTAAATTCCAATCCTGATGCCCCCAAGGTTGTGTACTTAACCTTAGGCAAACTGGCCTTTCAATCAGAGCTATGGGGAAAGGCACGCCACTTCTTGGAACAGTCGTTAATGACTGCCGCATCTCCAGAATCCTACTTGCTGATGGCTAAAACACTAGAAAAGCTGGATGAACATGGCCGAGCAGCAGCGTGTTATCAACAAGGATTAGAATTTATTACCAAACCAAAACAAAAGAGCCCTTTAACCTCTCTGCCTGCGGGAAGTGACGATCTCATTAATGCTGAGCTATTACCCCGCTTTCAAAAAGCGCAAGACTAATGCGCCCAATGCAAGGTCGATTTTTCGGCCTTGCTCAATTAATCAAATCTAAACAGATACCTATTTCCTATAAATTCATGATTAGTTTTTTGACGCCTGACAAATGGCGCCTACTAATTTCAAGTTCCTTGTCACTATCTTGGAGGGTTACAAAAGATCTCCCCTCACCGTCCTTATGGACTCCAGTGATAAATTTTTTCGCCACTAACGCATTTCGATGAATTCGCACGAAAGTCTGTTCAAATTCAGTTTGTAGTTCTTTTAAGGTATCTTCAACGATCGTTTCACCGCCGAGATATTTGACGGTGACATATTTCTGCTCTGCCTGAAAATACAAGATATCTTCGACCGGGATCAGTTTGATATTGCCGCTGATTTTGGCAGTAATATTGGTGCGACTAGTTGGCTGTGCTTTTATTGCGGCCATCTGCGCCTGGTTTAGTTGACACGCGTGTTCAAGGGAGGCGAGTAATTTTTCTTTACGAACCGGCTTGAGTAAATAATCAACCGCATGAACCTTAAAAGCTTCTAATGCGTATTCATCATAAGCGGTGATAAAAATAATTGCCGGCACCTTTTCCATTTTACTAATATGTTGGGCGGCTTCCAGCCCATCCATGCCGGGCATCCGAATATCCAATAATACAACGTCAGGTTGTTCGCTTTGGCATTGCTCAATTGCCCTTAGCCCATTGGACGCAGTTAAAATCTGCTCAACTCGCGGGACCTGCTGTAAAATTTGAGTTAACCGTTGCTGGGCCAGCGGCTCATCATCAACAACTAGAATTTTCATTTAAGTCTTGTCCTTTTCAGCGGGAATAGCCAATGTGACTTTATATTCTCCTTGGAGCCGAGAATTCTCCATTCGGGCTTTGCCTTGATAAATCATCTCCAGCCTTTGAGCAATATTCTTTAAAGCAATGCCATGGCCAGCAGCGCGACGTCCTTCAATGGTAGGATTAGTCACTTGCAAAATCAATTGAGCTTTTTCAATCCGAGACTTAATCGACACCTCACCGCCTTCCGGAATTTGCTGAATACCATGGTACACCGCATTTTCCAACAAAGGTTGAATGGACAATGGTGGCACATCGATAGAAAGAGAATCGTCGCTAATATCCCAATTAACCTTAAGCCTTGGTCCCATACGAAGTTGTTCGATTGCCATATACTTTTTGCCATTTTCCAGCTCGATAGCAAGTGGGATCAGCTCTTGCTTATCATCCAAGGTTGCGCGAAATAAATCGCTGAGATCTTGGATGGCCAATTCAGCTTTGTTGGGATCTATTTGGGTCAGGCTGGCGATAACATTCATACTATTAAATAAAAAATGGGGACGAATTCTTGCTTGCAGCGCTTGCAAGCGGGCATTTGTTTCCGCCACCAATTGGCGCCGATATTGTTGTTGTAAATAAAAATAACGCAGCGCAACAGCCCCAATTAAACCAGCGATAAAAAGATTACGTACAACTAGTGAAGCTTGTGCTTGGTGGGAAAAGTCGAGCGGTAACAGCCAATACCACTTGATCACAACTAAACTGAATCCGAAAGTAACCAGTATAATAAGAGCTAAACTAAAAGCCCCTGATATCCAGTCTGAAAAACGAGCCATGTATGGTCTCAAAAGACATAATGCAGCGACGCTAAATAAACTGACTGTTTGAATTGAAATTGAATATAACCCAAGAATATTCCACATGGAATCTGAGGGGCGAAGATTGAGCAAGGTAAAAATAACCGCCAATAGCTCAGCAATTAAGATGACAAAAAATACCGATTGTGGCTGACAAAAATCGGGGAGAAAAAAATCGTTCTCTTCTTGCTGAGTCTTCATCGTAAGGTAATGTATTCTAAGGCCATTTATTATTTTCGACGACTTGCTAAATATTCACTATTTATCAAAAGGTTAGTAGAAATTCACCTTAACATAAAGCTCAGTCTAGGCAAATCCATCAAGGACAAACGTTGGTAAAATGCAAACGACCGTTAAATTGCGATAGCGATGCTATGCCCAAACTTTCAATTATTAGCCTGAGATACGAACACTTCTCACGCAGGTTGCCTCAGATTTAAATTCGTAATTTAATAGTAAAACAAGTAGAGTTTCAGCAGCCCATAAAAAAATCAACAGAGGTCCAAATAAATGTTGCGATCAGCACCCTCTCACTTGCTTGCCCTATTCCTCGGATTATTGTTCTTTTCAACCATCACCAACGCAGAAGAACCACAAGCCAACGCAGACAACACTGCTTGGGATGTAAATAATCCACCGGGAGAAGCTTACCAAGCCAATATTGACGTTACCGAAGGAACTTGGATGAACGTCAGCGTGAGTCCCGATGGCAAGACAATCCTTTTTGATTTACTCGGCGACATTTATTCTCTACCTTTTGAGGGCGGTGAAGCAACTGCACTAACCAATTCCATCGCGTGGGAAATGCAACCTCAATTTAGCCCCGATGGCAAACGCATAGCCTTTACTTCTGACGCGGGTGGCGGCGACAATGTTTGGGTAATGGACGCAGATGGCCAGAATGCAAAACAAGTAACCAAAGAATCATTTCGCCTTCTCAATAGTCCGTCTTGGAGTCCAGATGGAAACTATATTGCCGCTCGAAAACACTTTACCTCTCGTCGCTCTTTAGGAGCAGGTGAAATTTGGCTCTATCACGTGGCAGGGGGAAAGGGTCTGCAACTCAATAAACGCCCTAACGATCAAAAAGATTTGGGTGAACCCGCTTTTTCTTATGATGGCGAAAAAATTTATTTTTCACGTGACTCTACTCCTGGACAAATATTCGAATACAGTAAAGATTCGAATAGCGTTATCTACGAGATATTTTCCATCGACCGTAAAAACGGCAAGATCACTAAGGAAGTTTCGGGTTTCGGCGGCAGTGTAAGACCAACACCTTCTCCGGATGGGCAGTATTTAGCTTTTGTACGCCGCATTAGAAATCAATCGAGTATTTTTCTCAGAGATCTCAATAGCGGAAGTGAATTTCCTGTTTATCAAAAGCTCGACCGCGATATGCAAGAGACTTGGGCAATCCATGGGGTATATCCTACTTTAGCCTGGACCCCTGATAGCAAGTACCTGGTCTTTTGGGCCGGCGGAAAACTCCACAAATTAAATCGTACCACTCAAGTGGCCAGCGAAATTCCTTTTCAAGTTAGAGCGTCTAAACAGATGCGCAAAGCGGTTCAATTCGCAGTCGATCCGGCCCCTGAAACATTTACTACCCAGATGCTGCGTTGGGTGCAAGTCAGCCCAGATGGAAAACAGGTCATCTTTCAAGCACTCGGCAAATTGTATTCCAAGCAACTACCAAAAGGTAAACCCAAACGACTTACCAGATCGAAGAATGAATTTGAGTTCTATCCTAGCTTCTCGCACGACGGTAAATGGGTTGTATTCACCAGCTGGAATGATAAAGCTCAGGGATCGGTCAAAAAAGTCAGAGCAAGAGGTGGTAAGTCAACCCAATTGACTGAACAACCCGGTAAATATTTAGCCCCCAAATTTTCGCCAGACGGAAAGAGTGTGGTTTACCAGAAAACTCATGGAAGTAGTCTTTTGCCGCCTGAATACAATTTGGCGCCAGGAATTTATCGAGTCTCCGCTAAAGGTGGTAAAGCAAAACAGCTCACCGAATATGGTTCCAAACCTTTTTATGCTAAGGCTGGCGATAGAATTTATTTTAGCCGATACAAGAGTAAGGCTTCCCATTTAATCAGCGTGGATCTAAATGGACATGATCCGCTCACTCATGCGTCCGCAAAATTTGCGACGGAGTTTAGCTTATCCCCAGACGAATCCATGCTAGCCTTTCGCGAAAGATATCAGCTCTATTTAACGCCATTTACCCAAGCGGCGGCACCGATCAGTTTATCTCCTAGAGGCGACAATATCCCCATATTAAACATTAGTACTGATGGCGGGCAGTATATTTCTTGGAGTGGCGCTTCCAAACAAAAACAATCCTCCACGATCCATTGGGCGCTCGGCAACCAGCTTTTCAGCTTAGCGATACCTGCGGTCGAGAATTGGCAAAACAAAGAAATCAAAAACTCAGCCAAACAAACCAGCATTGGTATCCAGGTGAACTCGGATCAACCACGGGGTAGCACGCTACTAAGTGGCGCCCGAATAATCACCATGCAGGGCAAGCAGGTGATCGAACAGGGAGACATATTAATAACTGGAAATCGCATTATGGCTGTCGGTGCCCAAGGCAGCTTAACGGTTCCGGACAATGCCAAAAGAATCAACCTAAAAGGAAAGACGATTATTCCCGGCCTAATCGATGTCCACTGGCATGGTAGACAAGGAAACCATCAAATCACACCTCAACAAAATTGGTACAATTTAGCTACTCTGGCTTTTGGCGTTACTACCATTCATGATCCATCGAATAATACTGCAGAAATTTTTTCTTCAGCCGAACTAGCTAGAGCGGGAGAAACAGTAGCCCCCCGCATATTTTCAACAGGGACGATTTTGTACGGGGCTGAAAGCCATAGTACAGCCCAGATAGATAGTCAGGAAGATGCCGTTAAACATCTCAACCGGCTTAAAGCTCAAGGCGCTTTCTCCGTCAAAAGCTACAATCAACCACGGCGCGACCAAAGACAACAAGTTCTAGAAGCGGCCCGGAACAGCCAGATGATGGTAATGCCCGAAGGCGGTTCTACTTTTCAACATAACTTAACCATGATTGTCGACGGTCACACGGGAATTGAACACTCGATCCCGCCGGCTGCGGTTTATGATGACGTAAAGCAACTATGGTCGCAAAGCGAAACGGCATACACTCCAACCTTAGTTGTTGCTTATGGTGGTATTTGGGGTGAAAACTACTGGTATCATCACAGTGAGGTTTGGAAACATCCCTTACTTTCCAAATATGTGCCTCAAAAAGTGCTTTATCCCCGCTCCATCAGACGACCCATGGCCCCTGAAGAAGATTACAACCATGTAAAAATAGCCACCGTTGCGGCTGAATTACAAGACCTGGGCGTCAAAGTGCAACTCGGTGCCCATGGTCAGAGAGAAGGTTTAGGTGCTCATTGGGAAATGTGGATGTTCGCTCAAGGCGGAATGGAACCAATTGAAGTGCTACGGGCCTCAACTTTAGACGGTGCTAAATATATCGGTATGGAAAAGCATATTGGCTCTTTGGAAAAAGGGAAATTGGCAGATCTAGTGGTACTTAATCAAAATCCGCTAACCGATATCTATAAAAGTGATGACGTTGCGATGGTAATGATAAATGGCCGCCTTTACGATAGCCAAACAATGAGTGAAATTGGCAACCATCCAAAACAGAGAGAAAAACTATACTTCGAATAGTTTCTCTCATTCAGTCCTCGCAGGGGCGAGGACTGTGTTTGTGTCGCATTGCCCAACTCACAAGGTAAATCTTATCAGGCACTAGTAAAATTAAGGAAAAAACGGTAGGCTGGCGCCACTGAATTCAACAAAACATCAACTATGCGGTATTTGGTTTACCTAAGCTTACTTCTCCTAACCAGTTGTGCAACGAACAAGCGACAGTATTCTATCCAACAATTATGCCCTTCTTTTGAAGCGCCTGTTTGGAAATCTGTTCCACAACCTAAGGTCGATCCTAAGTTGTTAATCGACAAACAAAAATTTGCGATTAATCCATCCCACAAGTTACTTTGGTTTGAAGCCCGCGATGATTATATTGGCATTTGTATCTTGCCCGGTGAAGGAGGAAGAGCGGGCACGCCTGGATGCGCTACCGCTTACGCAACCTACCGACAAAAAGATAATGAATGGAATTTAGAAGAACAAAAAGTCACTATTTGCCCAGGCTAAAAGGAGCTAATGGTATGCTTCAGCTAAAACCCAATTGCGAAAACTGTAACAAAAGATTACCCGCCGATTCTGAAGAAGCCATGATTTGCTCATACGAGTGCACTTTTTGTCGTAATTGTGTTTCAGAAGTTCTGCTCAACGTTTGCCCAAACTGCGGTGGTGGTTTTTGTCAACGCCCCATCAGACCAAAGCGAGAGTGGCGAGAAGGAGTCAGCTTGAAAAACCAGCCGGCGCAAGCTGAGGATTTGCTCAAGCCGATTGACCCGCAATCTCACCAAGAATTCGCTGATACTGTCAAAGACATCCCGCCTCAATTAAGATGAGAGCTTAAATTCTAAAAAAATGCGTACAACTCGAGAATTTTAATGAATAAACATATACGGTCTTTTGCAATAATCATTTCAACATTAGTTTTAACCGCCTGCCAACCCGAAGTTGGCTCCCCCGAATGGTGCAAAATGATGAAAGAAAAAGATAAAGGCAAGTGGACGCTAGATGAAGGCAAAGCCTTTTTAAAACACTGTGTCATCCCTAAAGATGAAGAGTAAAGACAAAATAAGATAGAGAAACAGGCTCATGGAAAGTTTTTACTGGTTCGATTTTGAGACCTTTGGTGCCAATCCGGCAAAGGATCGACCTTCTCAGTTCGCGGGCATTCGAACTGACATGGAATTTAATGTTATCGGTGAGCCTTTAAACATATTTTGTAAACCATCTGATGATTTTTTACCCCATCCCGAGGCCTGCTTAATCACAGGCATCACTCCGCAGCAGGCACTTCAACAAGGTGTTAGCGAAAGAGATTTTTTCAGGCAGATCCACTTGGAATTGTCCGCCGCAAGAACCTGTGCGGTAGGATACAACAATATACGCTTTGACGATGAAGTGGTTCGCTTCGGTCTGTATCGTAATTTTTACGACCCCTATGCCAGAGAATGGCAAGATGGCAACTCCCGCTGGGACATTTTGGATATGCTACGGATGACCCACGCGCTAAGGCCGCAAGGAATTGAGTGGCCCTTGAACGACCAGGGACTTCCCAGCTTTCGACTAGAACTACTTTCATCCGCCAATCAAATTGAACACGAAAATGCCCATGATGCGCTAGCTGACGTAGAGGCAACCATCGCCATGGCCAAACTGGTGAAACAAAACCAACCACGCTTGTTTGACTACCTGTTCAGCTTACGAGACAAGCGAAAAGTGATGGCGGAAATCGACTTAATCAGTCACATACCTTTTGTGCATTGTTCTGGCATGCTTGGACCTGAGCACGCATACTGCGGCGTAATGATGCCGCTAGCTCCCCATCCGACTAATAAGAACAGTGTCATTTGTATTGACCTATGTAAAGTATTCGAAGATTTATCTGAATTAACCAGTGACGATTATCAGCGGCGTATCTTTACCCGCAAAGAAGACCTCGAAGCGGGCGAAAATCGTCTTCCGATCAAGGAAGTTCATTACAACAAATGCCCGGCAGTGGCCCCCATTGGCGTTTTAAACGATGCCGCACAACAGCGACTAGAAATTGACCTGGATGATTGCTTGCAGAAAGTCGAGATAATTAAATCTCAGCTTGCCAAGGTAACCGGAAACCTGCTGCACGCTCATCAACAAGCTAGCTTTGAGCCAATTACTAACCCTGACCACGCGCTATACTCAGGAGGTTTCTTCAAACCATCTGACCGCAACAAAATGGAACAGATTAAAACCATGGGTTGGCAAGCACTTGCCCAAAGCCAGTTCAATTTTGAAGATAACCGCTTAGATGAGATGTTGTTTCGTTATCGCGCAAGAAATGCCCCGGAAACATTATCTGCAGAAGAAAGAACTCGTTGGAACGCTTTTAAAAAGAGCAATTTTTTTGACCAATCCTCTTTACTCTTTGACGAACTTATGGATAAACTTGAGGCCTTGCAACAGGATCCGAGTAACGATCAATCGATTTTGCTCGATGTCAAAACCTACGCACAACAACTTGTCGACTCGCTCAATTAGCTTGATCGGCGCCCAAAAACGCGTGTTTGACGATCTAAAACTACAAACAAATAACAAAACGTAGTTGCACGCAATAAAAACAAAAAAGCTTATCAAATTCTACGTAGGACCGGAATTTGACGCTTCGTAGGGTAATAGACAGTAATAAGTAATCGTCCAACGAAACCAAACTCAGCGTTTGTCCCCTACTTATGCAACTTTTTTATTCTTGCCTGCACGCTACAAAAAGAATAAAGGGACAAAACATGAAGTACTTACCTTTTGCATCACTTGAGGTGGCCAAATTCAAGTCAATGCTAAAAACCGCTCGCGTATTGGGTTTTGCATCCATTGCTGGTTTTTACTTAACTCTCATAATCGCTGCAAGTTACTACTTTGGTATCCTGTCAGCAAACGGCAGCGCCTTGACACCAGCTTTGATCGCGAATGAAATTTTAGTCGTCGGCATATCTGCTTGCGTCGTTGGATTGGGTCTGAGCGCTTTGTTAGCCTACACCGCCGTTTGGCAAGATAAGGTTTCTCAAGTAGGTTAATTATCAACTCCTCCTTATTCAATACCATTGTTGATTTAGAAAAGCGCCTCTTCGATGGATCGGTTCGATTGTCGATCAAGGCGCTTGATCTATTGCTGGCTGATGATTTTAAAGAAATCACGTCAACCGGGAGGACCTACTTTAAAGATGAAGCCTTAAGCCGTTTACCGCAGGAATCACCACCTCAAATCAAAGCCGATAATTTTGAGCTCAGCGAACTGAATTCCAATCTGGTGCTACTGAATTACCGCTCCATATTAATTCGCAGTGTAAACAATAGACGGTCTGCGCCGATTTTTTCTCTCAGAACTTCTATCTGGCAATTTCAAACACTTGCCAACCAACAAACTCAATGGCAGATGCTATTTCATCAAGGAACTCCTTGCGCGCCTTTTCAGATAGATAACTAGCCCAAACGCGCGAGTTTTACATTATTCTCAATAAATTCGTTCCCCGCTCTGGTTGCTAAATCTACTAAAATGCTAAACTGGATCGCAGTAAAATCTGAATGTAAAAATGACGCCTTCTAGAGAGAATAGATTTTGACTAATAAACCTCAAATTGGAGTGAGTAGTTGCTTACTGGGGAATAAAGTTAGGTATGATGGTGAGCACAAATTGCAAGAAGACATCTTTGCCTTGGCTGAAAAATTCGAGTTAATCCCTTTTTGTCCGGAAGTAGAAATTGGCCTAGGTGTTCCGCGAGACAAGATTACTCTGATTGAACGCCAAAAGGTGATTAGTTGCGTCGATTTAAATACGCTGAAGGTTGATTACACTGCTCAACTATCTGCGCTCGCAGATGCATATATTAAGCAATATCCAAAATTGAGTGGCTATATATTTAAAACCAAAAGTCCTAGCTGCGGTTTATCCAAAGTCAAAACCCTGATTGACAATAAATTCGAGCCTGTAGGAAAAGGGATTTTTGCAAAGCGAATACTATCTCTTTTACCCCAACTGCCACTAATTGAAGAAGACCAATTTAGCGAATTCGAGCGGCGAAAAGAGTTTTTACGAGAAGTCAGAGAATACCAACATTGAAGCGCATGCCCTAACTAAACTTGCGCCTCACTGCATATCTGCAATACTCATACTAAACTACTTCCAACACCCATCATTATTTTGGAACGCAATTATCCGTTAGAGATAGATAAGTTACTGGCACTGTTTGTTGCGCAGAGCAATGACGGATACGCCATTTTTGATCTAGATGATCGCCTTATGTATGCCAACCCTAGTTATACCCGACCCACCCTCGGCGTATCTCCGGAACAAGTCATCGGCAAAACTTTTGACGAATGCATTAAAGAAGCATTTCAAAGCAGGCGTGGTATTAAAATTGAAACGGCTGATATCGAACAATGGTTGGCTATGGCAAGACAAAAACGCTGGCAACAACAGTTTCGATCATTTGAAGTTGATTTGCTTAACGGCAAATGGTTGTTGATTACCGAGCAAATCATCGGTGATAAATTTCTGTTTTTGCATTCAACAGATATCTCGCGCACTAAATACCTAGAAAAAGAATTGAGAGAAGCACAGAGTAAACTTTACCAACAGGCCTATTTTGATGAGTTAACTCAAATTTCCAACCGACGAGCTTTTGTCCAGAGGGCAGCACAAGAAGTTGAAAAGGCCAGCCGAAATGCAAATGAACTAACCCTTTTCTTATTCGATATCGATCACTTTAAAAAAATAAATGATTCTCACGGTCATCCAGTCGGTGATAAAGTACTTAAACAAATGTGCCAAGTAGTAAACTCCCAACTTCGCTCGTATGATATTTTTGCCCGAATTGGGGGGGAAGAATTTGCTTTAATTTTTACCGATACAAGTCAGCTGACTTGTTGTTCAATCGTAGAGAGGATACGTTTATCCATTCAGTGTCATAGCTTTAAACTGGATAACCTTTCACTGAGCTGCACCGTTAGCTTTGGCGGCGCGACCTTAAATGCTTCTGAAAAATTTGAATCACTGATGTCTCGAGCGGACAAGAACCTCTATCAAGCTAAACGCGCCGGTCGAAACCAATCCGTATTATAAAACATTAGAAATTGTAGCTGACAACAAACTGTTCCAGCCAACCTGCACATATGCCAGGCTTGCCGGGGCGAAACCAGGTCAGTATTCCCGTGAAAAAAATTAGTTTTTAGTCCAATTCCAAAGTAAGGGACTCACCTGGCATTAACAGAAATTTAAATCTTAACTTTATACTGCTCCAACACTTTGAGCTGCGCGTTCATTTTATCTTTCCATTGATCAAATTCCTTCGCGTAGTCTTGCAAACTTGATAAGTCTCCAACTTTTTCCGTTAATTTGGCTTTAACGTCTCCTTTAAGCTCCGCGGCTTTTTGTTTAACTTGCTCACCTAGTGCATTTTGCATCACTTTTTCCAAATTAGATTCAAGCCGGATTTTCGGGTCAACAAGACTCCCTGAAGCCGTGAGTTTAAAATCTATTTGTTCTTGCTGGTTAATTCCTTCTCCTAAACTTTTTCGCCACCCACTTAAATCGGAAGGCAACTCAAGTTTAGGCGTTCTGACCGCAAACACTGCGTTGAGATTAATCTGCTGCAAAGACATTTGACCGCTGATATCCGCGGTAAAGGTGCCCGAATTGATTATCCAGTTTCCTTCCTCGGTAGCCATCAATTGCATCGACTCAATCGGCCAGCTGTTAACTTTAGCGTCGACTTGAGTGTTCATTTTTGAAGAAGACTGCCAATTGCTATCTAGGTCAAAAGAAGCTTGGCCTTTACCTCCAAATTGTAAATTTAGTTTGGCGGGTTTGCCGGTCAACCAAGGTAAGTAACCAACGTCAAAGCCTTTACCATCAAGAGTCCAATTAGCGTCTTCCCCGCTCATGACCAGCTTTTTCACTAGGTAGTCAGGCATTTGAATTTTGTCTGTAAAAAACACCCGCTCTCCTATAGCAATAGTCGCCTTTTCTTCGGTACTCGTTTGGCTAGCGCCTCCTCCATCGAAAGACTTGGCAAACTCGATTGCTTTATTTACCCAGGGCGTATACTGAGGACCAAGGTATTTATCTACAAGACCGTCTACACCATTACCCAACCCAAAATTTTGCATTAATCTGTCAAGGTCATCTTGTGGGCCTTTTTTCACCGCTTCATATTGATCTGCCAACAGCTTCTTGTCTGCTTTAAGTTTACCCGAGAGACCGGAGATTTGTTTTTTCTCTGCGTCAATACGCCTTTTAAGTTCTTTCCATTGCTTGCGATCCTTGATCAAATTCAGCTTATTTTCCTTAGCTCTTTCAGACAACCTTTTGTAGTCAGACTTAATCGCAGCTATCCTTTTATCAAAAGCTTCTTTATCTAATGCCGTTGACCACTCCTGCCTGACCCTGCTCTGTTCCTGCTTAAACGTTTCTACTCGCTTGAGCGTTATCAAATCCGCGTCGCTGACCAACTTTTCAACATCGGCTTGGGAAAGCTCCGGAACTTTGATATCTATCATTTGTTCTACAGCTTGAACAGAACGCCTGCCACCTTCCAAAGCACCACTAGAAGTCCGCGGCGAGCCAGACTTAGCTCCGCTTAAATTCAGTTCTTCAACAACAATTTTTTTCCATAGCAACGCAGCCGGATCAAGCGACATCTTGATTTGCGACGCTTCGAAAATATTCTGCATGGGTTGATCGGCGTCGGCTATTTGCAATTGATTCAAAGTCACAGCCAAAGGAGCAAGCGAGAGTTCAACATTTGCAACCTCAACCTTAGCCCCGACAACCTCCGAGCCCAATTGCTCAATACTGTTGGCAACTAATTTGGGCGCCAATAAAAACCACGCCAAGCCAAATATGCCAATCAATCCAAAAAAGGTCGCAACACCCCACCAACGGAATATTCCTTTAGGTTGCTTTTGTTCCTTTTCTTTTTTTGGTTTGTCTTGACTCGATTTGGCAGACGTAGATTGTTTCTCTTTTTCCAGGTTATTGTTTGTCATTGTTATGCGTCTCCGTACAGCTGCCATAATTTGCTTGCTTTAAGCATTCTTACTACCTGGTATTTCTGAATTTTTTCCAGCCACTTATAGCGGTATTTGTTTATCAGTGCTTTGCTGATAGGGAAACTAATTATTGCGATTGAGGTGCCTAGGATTAGTCCCCCCATTACCCCTTTATAATAAAAATCACTCCATCGCCCAATGAGCGTGTTATAAAACGACTCCCACATTGGCACTAGCGAAGGTTCCTGCAACACCATATTACCCAGAGATTGGATTGGCGAACTAAGCAATAGCCCTAGCAGAGTGAATAAAGGCCAACTCACTAGGAACATGGTTAGGTTGACTCGGAACCATAGCACTATCAGGAAAATAAAAAGATTGTGAAGGGATAGTAACGGTGTCATACCCACAACGGCCGCGAGTGAAATAGCAATTGCAAGCTGATTAGGCGACTGCTCGGAATTTAATGCTTTAAAAATTTTAGCCAGAATAGTCAGCATAATTTTGTCCTTAAATTCTGGAAGACTCAAGTATGCCTTATTAGAACCGATTTTTGCTTACCAAGCCAGAGTAAATAAGTAACTTTGGAGCCAATCTAAATTCTTTTATGGATTGCTGATGCAGTTACTATTAACCTTGAATTTAACCGCAACAGCTTACATAATCAGGCCAATTCATCTGTTATTTTAAGATTGAATAGCCAATAAATTATCACCAACTATAACAACACTATCCAACTAAAATGTCTTGGGACCAGCGGCACAATGCAAAACTTTATAATTGAATTTAAACAAGCTCTTACTCCAGAGTATTGCCAACAGCTAATCGCAAAATTTGAGCAAAGCGATGAAAAGCAGGAAGGTCGAACCGGAGCTGGTATCGATAAGCAAAAAAAAGATAGCAAAGACCTTTATATTTCCAAACTGGAAGACTGGCAACAAGACTGTAGTAACATTGGGCAAGTTATACTTAAGGCGACGGTCCAATACGCCAAGCTCTATCCTTTTGTACTGACTGGAGCAATCTCCCCCAGTATTCTCGACCCTAAAACCAACAAGCCTCGCACCATTACCCATGAAGATATTGCGAAAATGAACGACGAGCAAATAGAAGGTCTGGTCAGGACTATTTATCGACTAGATGAGATAAATTTGCAGCGCTATACTAAAGGAAAAGGCGGATACCATCACTGGCACTCAGAACACTTTCCCCACCCGTCTGATCAACAACAAAAATCACTGCATCGAGTTTTACTTTGGCTAATCTACCTAAATGACGTTGAACAAGGCGGCGAAACAGAGTTTTACTACCAACAAGCTAAAATCAATCCGACTCAGGGCAGTCTGGTATTGGCGCCTTGTACTTTTACCCATACTCATAGAGGTTCAATCCCAATCTCAGGAGATAAGTACGTGCTAGCATCTTGGGTAATGTACGCCAATGCAGGTGAGCTTTATGCTCAACCAGGGAAATAATCGCCAAATTGCAATCATCACTTTGGACATCGATAACTATCGATGTCCAAGCTCCCTTCCCAAGATCCACTTTCGGTTAGAGTTCTTTCAGCAAGCGACCCAATTTGGTGTAGAACTGCGTCGAAAATCGTTAATTTTGAGGCAATTACACAACTTTTGACTATATTTAGAGATATAAAAAATAGTTCTTAAGGCGTCTATGTTAAAGCGGTTTTTCCTTCCAGCAACTTTATTGATGAACAAGCTCAGGTTTAACCTGAAGTTCACATTGATAATCCTGCTGTTTTTGCTCCCACAAATCATTCTCGGCGTTAATTATTTTAAAGAAGTAAACAATTTGAGTAATCACACCCAATCTGAATTGGAAGGGCTAGTACTATTTAACGCGATTAACACGAAACAAAAGCATCTTATAGAACTGATAGCTGAAGATATGACTTGGCGCTCAGGTCAAACAGCCCCCGCCAATCAATCGCAAAAGTTCGACGCCTTTAATAAAAGCCTTAATGCGCTTGCAGACTCCGAATTGTTAAACCAGGAGCAGCAGGT
>JAPHTP010000090.1 GCA_026196875.1 Kangiellaceae bacterium | reverse complement strand
TAAATAAAATTGAACGGACTAGCGGGTATAACAGGCTCATTTAGTCTGGCTCGGTTGTCAAAACATTACGACGCCGGATTATACATACCTCATTAACGTTTGTCTTGCACGCCTCTGAGGATTGAACTACCGCGCCACTGACAACAATATTCCACTAAAGAAAACGCCGCAGATAAGCGGCGTTGTGATACTCGAATATCAAAGATATCGTTATGTTTTGCTCGACTTCTTGGCTTTTGTCTTCTTTTTCTTGATAGTTTCTTGCCATTTTCCATCAATATAATGAGCGCTCCATCCTGTAGCCTTTCCATCTTTCTCACTCATTACATATTGCTCTTTTGACTTTCTACTATAACGAAACATTGCTTTGTTGCCATCAGGATCAGCCTCTGGTGCGCTGGTCAAATAAGCAAACTTAGGGTCAAGTTGCTCTTTAACACTTAAAAGCTCTTCAACCAATGGAGCCCTGGTTTCCCGGTTTTTGGGAAATTGGCTGGCCGCCAAAAAGATCCCGGAAGCGCCATCGCGCAAAATATAATGGTCTTCTACTTTTTGGCATTTCAAGTGAGGCATTGGAATTGGGTCAGCTTTAGGTGGAGCAGGCTCTCCATTTCTGAGCAATTTACGAGTATTCGAACATTCTTCGTTAGTGCAACCAAAGTATTTACCAAACCTACCAACCTTCAGCTGCATTTCCGATCCACATTTATCGCAGTCGATTATCGGACCATCATATCCCTTTATTTTGAAACTACCCTTTTCGACTAAATAACCTTTACAAGTCGGATTGTTACCGCATACATGGAGCTTATTTTCTTCATCAATAAGATAGCTGTCCATCGCTGATTCACATTTAGGACAACGTTTTTTGAGTAATAAGTTGCGGCTTTCTGCTTCTTCGTCTTTATCAACCGCTTCAATCTCATCTCCTGGGATGAGGTTCATGGTGTGCTTACATCTTTCCTTCGGCGGGAGTGAAAAACCACTACAACCAAGGAACGTTCCCATCGATGAATTTCTGATCATCATGTTGTTGGTGTTACATTGAGGACAAATCATATCCATTTCCACAGATTTGATATTGTCCATTCCACCTTCTTCTGCAGGTAGTTCTGCTTTGCCAAGCCTGGATTGAAGATCTTTGTAAAACTCGGTTAAAGTATCTTTCCAAACCTGATCGCCGTTGGCGATCAAATCGAGAGTCTCTTCCATGGTAGCGGTAAAAGAGTAATCCATTAAATTATTAAAACTCTCACCTAGTCTGTCCGATACGATTTCGCCTATTTTAGTCGCGTAGAATCGACGATTTTTTATGACTACATAACCACGATCTTGAATGGTTGAAATTATCGACGCATAGGTCGAAGGACGCCCAATACCGCGCTTTTCCAGTTCCCTTACTAACGCAGCCTCACTATATCTCGGAGAAGGCTTGGTGAAATGTTGCTTTGGTTCTAGCGATCTTAAATCCAGAACTTCGCCAACTTTAACTTCCGGCAATAATACATCATCATCGCCCTTTGACTTAGGTGGCTGTACTTTTGTCCAACCATCAAACTTAACTACTCGGCCTTTTGCAGCAAGTTTAAAGTCCCCAGCCATTACCACGAGCTGAGTCACATCATAAACTGCGTCTGTCATCTGGCAAGCCACAAACTGGCGCCAGATTAAGTTGTAAAGTCTGATGGCATCATCATCGACATTCTTGAGGTGTTTTTCTACTGTACGAACATTAGTAGGACGGATCGCTTCATGCGCTTCTTGCGCGCCGTCTTTGTTAGAATAAAGTTTGGCGTTTTCTGGTAAGTATTTTTCACCGTAGTTTTGATTGATGTACTCACGACACATAGATAAAGCGTCAGCACTCAACATGGTCGAATCCGTACGCATGTAAGTGATATAACCGGCTTCGTATAACCGCTGCGCCAACATCATGGTCTT
Source organism: Kangiellaceae bacterium (assembly GCA_026196875.1). Classification (GTDB taxonomy): domain Bacteria; phylum Pseudomonadota; class Gammaproteobacteria; order Enterobacterales; family Kangiellaceae; genus Aliikangiella. The sequence goes on along the minus strand of JAPHTP010000090.1, from coordinate 20,361 downwards.
TTTAACATTAAATCCTAAACGAGTACTCGCGGCCTGCTGTAATGTGGAAGTGATGTACGGCGCACTAGGACGGCTTCTTGATGGTTTAGACTCACAGCTATCGACAATTAACTGCTCGGCTTTGAGTTTTTGTTGGAGCTCATCGCTCTGTTGTTTGTTACCTGGACGATATTTCTGATCCTGATACCGCCTAACCTCGAGTCTCAAAGCGTCATTTGATTGAGTATTTGTGTTAGCCCATAAAGTCCAGTATTCGTCCGGAATAAATGCCCGAATTTCCCTTTCACGCTCGACAATTAGTTTAACCGCTACTGACTGAACGCGACCAGCAGATAACCCCCTCGATACTTTTTTCCATAACAAGGGCGAAACCATAAAGCCCACAACTCTGTCTAAGAAACGCCGAGTTTGTTGAGCATTTACATAATTCATATCCAAGTGCGAAGGTTTTGAAAAGGCTTCTTGAATTGCTTTTTTGGTAATTTCGTTGAATACCACGCGTTGATATTTGTCGTCTTCCCCGCCAATCACTTCACGTAAATGCCAAGCGATAGCTTCCCCTTCCCTATCCAAATCCGTTGCCAGATATACTTGGTCTGCGTCCTTGGCGAGTTTCTTAAGTTCATTAATAACCTTTTCTTTGCCGGGTAAAACCTGATAGTTTGCTTTCCAATCCTTCTCAGGGTTGATTCCCATCCGCTTAAAAAGGGCCTCTTTAGCAACTTTAGCTTTGTGCTTTGCTTTGGCCTCAGGAGACAGCTTGCGAGTTTCAGCAGCTTTGCGAGCGCGTTCCTTGGGATCAACGGGAGAAGCCGCGACCTTGGTGGGAAGGTCCCTAACATGCCCGACGCTGGACTTAACAACAAATTCTTTGCCAAGATATTTATTTATGGTTTTGGCCTTCGCCGGAGACTCGACGATAACTAGTGACTTGCCCATGAAAGTGTTTTGTTTTTCCTTACTGTTTTATTTTCAGCCTAAAACTTTAGTTCAATCTCGAAAATTCAATCAAACTAAACCGAATCTTAATCCATTATTCTAGATCAGATGGTAGATCTGAATTAGAACTCAATTTAATAAATAAAGTATATAGACTATTGCTCATTTTCATTCCAGAGATTACTCCCCAATTTGTAATTTCTTACCAGAAATGAAAAGACCCTTTTTTTATTTTATGGCCATTTACCCTTTAAGAGTCAACCCAATTTTTCAAAATTTTTTAACATAATAGTCAACATAAGGCGAAAATCAATTGATTTCGCCTTATGTTTCAACCGTCTATAGTCACCGCAAATGAATTAACTTGGTCGAATTAAACTCATCGGAGAAGGGCTAGTCACCCTCCTGACTCCGTTCCAAGAAGCAATTAGCATAAGTAAAAGCGTGCTAGCTGGCAATAAAGCCCATAGCTGGAAGTGAAATTCAAATTCTATTTCAAAAATGAATCGATAAAGTAGATAAGTGATCAATTCTACCGCCACAACAGCCATGGACGATGACAAAAGTGCTAACCATAAATACTCAAAGCGAAAACTTCGCGCTATAAACGGTTTTGTCGCACCCAAAGTCCTCAAAATAGCGGACTGCTTATATTTATTGTCGAAAGTGTGCTCCATCGCCGCCCATAAAAGCGCCAATCCTGCGGCAACAACAAAAGTCATAATTAATTCTACTGCCGCAGATACTTTAGCAATGATCGATTGGACCTCCTCAAAAATTCTATCTAATTCAATCACTGTAATACTTGGATATTTTTTAACCAGCTGGGCTAACAGATCTTTATCTGACTTTTCCATTCTAAAACTACTAATGTAAGTCGCGCTAAACTGCTCTAACGCACCTGGATTCGCAATAATGTAGAAGTTAGGTGTAAACGTCTGCCAATCGATAGAACGCACACTGGCTATTTTGGCACTCCATGATTCAGAGCCAATAGTAAAATCAATTGAGTCACCAACATCTAACCCCAAAGCGATAGCTGTTTCTTCTTCAATTGATATTAAAGGTTCAGATGGATTTTCAGGCCAGCCCCATTCACCTGAAACCATATCGTTCCCTTCCGGTAGCTCTGTGGACCAAGTAATGTTTAATTCACGCCTTAGGGAATTATGAGATTGCCCTTCTGCTGGCACAGCAGTTTTCACGTCTTCACCATTAATACCTACAATCCGACCTCGTATCATGGGGTAGAGCTCTACGACTTCTAGCTGATTAGCATTAAAAAATGATTTAATTTCGGTAACTTCATTTGGTTTAACATTTACCATAAAATGGTTTGGAATATTCTCTCCCAAACTTTGTTGCCACTTACCAAGCAATTCAGTCCTTACCAAAATCATTAGAGCGATTACGAAAATCGTAATACTAAATGCCAACAAGTGTAATAAGGTTATTCCTTTGTTTGCATCAAGCTGCCTTAAACTGAAGTTAACTGCCGCACTGCGAGTGATTGCGCCGCGTTTTAACAACCAAAGCATAAACCTAGCGATACAGGCAAATATAATCGCAACAAATACTAAGCCTAATAGTACCGAAGCAAGTAATTTAAAATCTTGCATTTGTACCCACATAATCAGCACAAGTGTAGCTGCAGAAAGCAAATAAATAGATAATGTTCCAACGCTCATCGGTTCTAGTTGGCGTCGTAAAACCCTCATGGGAGGAACATTTTTAACTTGTACTAATGAGGGAATTGAAAATCCCATCAATAACACAGCGGTCGCCGCCGTTGGGATCAGTAGGACACTGTAGTCTGCCTTCGGTAATTCTGCGGTGATCCATTGACTAAGGAAAGTTATTAAAAACTCTTGGAAAACAATTCCAACCAAGCCTCCAAACAAAATTCCAAATACGCAAACAAACACCAAAATATAACTAAAAATTGTCAAGACTTGCTTATTACTTAAGCCGAAACAACGCATTAACGCGCTCATATCAAACTGGCGTCTGGCATATCTTCCTGCCGACATTGCAATAGCAACCCCGAGTAAAATAAGAGTAAGTAAACTCGAAAGCCCAATATATTTCTTACTTCTTGTAATTGCCGATCCGGCAACTGGCGACTCGTCAAAAATAGTTAAAACTCTTTGACTGCTGGCAAGCTGAGGCTTCACTTGTTCAATAAACTCGCTTAGCGCTTCGCTTTCTCCAGTAAACAAATATCGGAAGTTTACTCGGCTTCCTGGCTGGATGATTTTAGTAGCCTCCAGATCATCAATATTGATAATTGCGGTCGGTGCAATATTAAACAATGTACTACCCTGACCTGGCTGCAGCATTATAGCCCCATCCACTTGCAAATCTGTGTAGCCGACTTCAACTAAATTTCCTTTTTCTAACTCCAAAACAGAAAATAATCTGGGTTCCAACCACAGTGTTCCTTGCGGCGGATTAGTATTTAAATTTCGAGTTTCCTGATAAGGCTCATCAGAAATTTCTAACCTCCCTCTCAACGGATATCCATCAGATACCGCTTTAATCGTCGAAAGCTGTAACTTTTCATTTGCAAACAAAACGCTTGCAAATTCAACACTCGTTGCTTTGACCAAGTTTAAATCATCTGCAATTTGCAACCATTTTGAGTCAATTTCTCTAGGCGACAAAATGACCACATCAGCGCCCAACACATCGGCAACCTCCCGCTCTGTCGCACTTTCAATTCGATCGATAACTAAATAAATAACACTGATGGAAGCCATCGCTACCACCATAGAAAATAACAATATAAGGAGGTCTTTCCTGCGCCAATCGCGCTTAAAAATACGCCAGGCAACGGGCAACAATGCAGCTTTATTAGCCATTGGCCACCGCTCCTTGTTCCATTTGAACCGAAGACTCGATAACTTTGCCACCACTCAAAGTAATTGATTCATCGCAAAGCTCTGCAAGATGAATATCATGGGTTACCAGCACGAGAGTGGTATTTAATTCCTGGTTTAGAGAAAACATTAATTCGATTATCTTTTTACCGGTGGCAGTATCTAGATTTCCGGTTGGCTCATCAGCTAACAATAAAGCGGGCTCAGTGACAAATGCGCGTGCAATAGCCACCCTTTGTTGTTCTCCACCAGAGAGTTGGTTTGCATAATGATTAAGCCTTTCTCCAAGTCCAACTTTGGTCAGCATTTCAGTCGCCTTTTGTTTGGCTTTCCTGTCACCTTTTAATTCCAAAGGCATCATTACGTTTTCCAGCGCAGTCAATCCCTCTATTAATTGAAAGCTTTGGAAAACAAAACCCAGATTTTCCTTTCTCGACTCAGCTCTTTGTTCTTCAGATAAGCTAAAGATAGATTGACCGTTAAGCTGTACTTCGCCCGAAGAAGGCGAATCTAAACCTGCCAAAAGTCCAAGTAATGTCGTCTTACCAGATCCGGACTCTCCTATAATAGCGAGGCTTTTTCCTTTTGAAAGTTGAAAAGAAACATCATCTAGAATAGTGAGTTCGCTTTCGCCTGTTTTTACTCGTTTGCCAAGTTTAATAGCTGTTAACATTTAATTGCTCTTTATTAATATATAATTGTGATAAATTTTACAGTTGAATAATTTAACTTCACCAGCGAAGGACGCAAGGCCCTTATGAAAATCTACATATACGGTTTAATTTGTTTAATTTCAAGTTCACTCGTATTCAATTCGCCGCAAGCGATGACCGAGCCAACGAGTGATCACAAACAAAAAACGGTACTCGTGTTTGGCGATTCATTAAGCGCAGCATACAACATTAAGATAGAACAAGGATGGGTTAGTTTGTTACAAGATTTTCTTAACCAACAAAATAAACCGGTTAAGATGATAAACGCCAGTATTAGCGGCGAAACAACCCATGGCGGCTTAGAACGAATTCAAAGACAGTTAGAATTATACAAGCCTGACATTGTCATCATCGAGCTAGGTGGCAATGATGGCTTGCGAGGACTTTCCTTAACCGCAACCCGTGAAAACCTAACTCAAATGGTCAACTTGAGCTTAAAACACTCAGCCAAAGTGCTACTCGCAGGAATCAAAATACCGCCCAACTATGGTAGAACCTACACCACGAGGTTTGAGCAAATATACAGCGATCTAGCGCAAATAAAGCAGGTGGAACTGATCCCATTCTTACTTGAGCCGGTAGCAAAAGACTTAACTTTATTGCAGCCAGATGGAATTCATCCTAAGGCTAAAGCCCAACCGTTAATTATGGAGTTGGTCTCAAAACATTTAATCCCCATGCTTTAATAAATAGAACATTTGTATATTTAGTTAATCTAAATATTTTTTTAGCTTTATTCCTAAAAATAAAGCTAAACCATTATTTTATTATGCCATATTAAGATAGCTCATTATTTAATTGATAAAAAACCGATTCAAATGTAATATCTATATAGTTAAACGGCGACTTCAAAGAACAAAACAATAAATTTTAGCCAGAAATCATAATTATTGGATGTACAACTATGATAGATTCGAAACATATTGAAACCAAAACTATCCACGCAGGAAAAGTTAAAGACGGGCAATTTGGTGCACTAAGCACCCCTATTTACCAAACTTCTACCTTTATTTTTGACAATGTTCAGCAAGGTTCTGCTCGTTTTATGGGGGAAGAGGAAGGATTCATATATGGTCGTTTGGGTAACCCTACGGTAAGGGAGCTTGAACAGCGCATGGCGGCACTAGAATCTACTGAAGATGCAGCTGCGTTTGGATCTGGTATGGGCGCGGTCTCAGCAACATTGCTGGCAAATCTAGAAAAAGGTGACCACCTAATTGCTTCTGCAGCTTTATATGGTTGCACTTTCTCACTTATGAATCACAAGTTCCCGCAAATGGGCATTGAAGTAAGCTTTGTCGACATGACAAATGAAAGCGAGATACGCGCAGCAATAAAGGAAAACACCAAACTTATTTACTTTGAAACGCCGATCAATCCAAATATGGTGGTCATTGACCTGGAAATGGTGGCAAATATTGCTAAACACAATAACCTACTATCAATTGTAGATAACACCTTTATGTCTCCCGCACTGCAAAACCCCGCAGAATTTGGCATCGATCTAATCGTACATAGCGCGACCAAATATTTAAATGGTCACGGTGATGTAATAGCTGGAGTCACTTGTGGTAGTAAAGAGCAAATCGAAAACATCAAATTAACTACGTTAAAGGATATGGGTGCGGTAATGAGCCCCAATGATGCCTGGCTAATCATTCGTGGATTAAAAACCTTATCGGTCCGGGTAGAACGTCATTGCGAAAATGCACAACGTGTTGCAGAGTTTTTAGAAGCTCATCCTCGAATAAAACAGGTTAATTATCCAGGCCTCCCTTCGCACCAAGGCTATCCACTAATAGGTAAACAAATGCGAGCTGCCGGCGGTATTATGGCATTTGAGATTGATGGTACCTTTGATGACGCAGTTACCTTTATGAACAGCCTGAAGCTATGCTCTATTGCGGTAAGCCTTGGCGATGCAGAAACCCTTATCCAACACCCTGCGTCAATGACTCACTCTCCTTATGAAGAAGAAGAAAGGGCTGCGGCAGGCATTAGTGAAACTCTTATCAGACTGTCTGTTGGCTTAGAAAACGTTCACGATATTATCAGTGATTTAACTCAGGCATTAGATGTTATGAATTCTCGCCTACGTCAGGTTGGATAATTCACTATTCGCTTGAACTTAAAAAGGAGGCTTAGCCTCCTTTTTTATTATCTAATCAAAACCAAACTATGTTTACTCTTTATGAGTAAGTTTCCGGTATAACGCTCGCCCAATCATCCTCACTTTAGTATCAAAGGGTAATCTTTTGATATTTGTTTTTACCGCACCTTGAGTAAAGCAAGTGGGACGAGAATAATCAATATTGACATCGACGACTACTGCTTTACCCTTTTCAGCAAATTGAAAAGCCTCCAGGATTTTAGCTGTTAGTTCTAGATTATTTTCGATCCGAATATATTCACAACCAGTAGCAGTTGCGATCCCCTGAAGCTTTACAGCGGCAACATCCGCACAAGTCGTTCGGTTGTAAGGCCTGGTTTGCGCCTGAGCTATTTGAGAAAGCTCTCCGTCATTGAAAACGAAGTTAATAGTTGCTAGTTGATTACCACTCGCCGTCGCTAGTTCCATTGCAGTCATTAAAAATGCGCCATCACCAACAATCGAAATAACTTGAGTATCCTGATTGACAAGTTTGGCCCCAATTGCAGCAGGCACCGCGTAGCCCATACAGTTAAAATCAGTAGGTGAAATCATGCCTCTAATTCGATGAATTGGCATCAACTCGGCTGTTAGAAAAGTATGATTACCGTCATCAACGACAACAATCGCATCATCGTCTAACTGGAGTCGTAATTCATCAAAAAAACGAACAGGATTTACCCTTTGCTCAACATCGGCTGATTGCCAATCCAATCGAAAACTCATTTTGTCTGAAGAAATCTGCCTTTCCATATCATGAGAGTCGCGCTGTGCTACACCAAACTTCAGTTTCTCTAATAACTTTTCGCTGATAACCTTCGCATCTCCTTGAACGGAAACTCTTGCCGGGTAATTTCGATTAAAAACTTTCGGATTGATGTCTATGTGAATTAGATTTTCAGGAACCGTCACCCCATAGCTTGCAGTCGCAATTTCTCCGAAACGCGTTCCAATAGCGAGCAAACAATCGCAACCAGCGAAAGCATTTCGCGCCGAAGGAACCGCAGCGGGTCCAAAACCAAAACCGACATGTAATGGATGATCCGCTGGAAAGCTCCCTATCCCCTGCAAGGTGGTAGCAACAGGCGTACCTAAGTGTTCAGCAATTTGCTTTATTACGTCATAAGCATCTACTGCTCCCCAACCAACAAATATGCCGGGATGTTTGGCGGAATCAAGTAAAGCTACCGCTTGCTCGATACTGGCTTCGTCTAGTGGATATTGGTGAGTCGCATTGATATATTCTGGCAAGGTCTCCACTTCGCCTCGGTCGAGCTGTACATTCACTGGAATTTCAACAAAAACAGGTCCTGGTTCGCCGTCAACAGCTATTGAATAAGCTTCGAAGATGGTCGGAATTATCAGATCATGGCTTTCAACTTTAAAGGTTTTTTTGGTAATAGGCTCTAACAACTTATGCTGGTCCATTTCATGCAGCTGATACCCGTACTTTGAATCAGAACGTATTCCACCGGAAATAACCAGCATTGGAATGCCATCTAAGAATGCCTCTCCTATTCCGCTAGCTGCGTGAGTGACTCCTGCCGCCGGAACAATGAGCATGCAACCAATCGAATCGCTGGTGCGACTAACCGCGTCAGCCATAAATGCGCCGCAGCCTTCATGGGTAACGAGTACTGGGTGTATCCTTTCAGAAGAATTTAGTTCATCGTACAACTCGGTGTTATGCACACCGGGTATACCAAAAGTGTGGCTTATTGGAAGTTGCTCGAGCGCATATCGAGCCAACCAGGCACCGGACTTTTTCATAAGTTCCCCCTAATTATTGTTATTAAGTGGTCTGACTAGTCACAATGTAACTCGGAAGTAATTAAACAACAAATTAAAACACTAACAATTTCAATCTTCTAAGTATTTTTTGCTAAATATCTCGCAGCCTGATGCGCATTTAAAATGCATCCAGATAGAAAAGTACCTTCCAATGACCGTTTGCCGCACATCCCACCACCGCCAAAACCTGCGGCTTCTCCTATGGCAAATAATCCCCCAATTGGGTTATTTGATTGGTCGAGTACCTGGCTATTTAGATTGGTTTGCATACCTCCCAAACACTTTCGACTAATTAGGTTAAGCTTAATTGCTATCAACATGGCATCTTTTTCTATTGGTTTTGGGTAGCAAGTCCTTAATTTTTCACTCGGCCAATTTCGTAACTGTATTATTCGGCGGATCTGATCGTCGTTCCAATATTTCTCTCCTTTAGCAACCATCGAATCATATTCACGAAGCTGCCGAGTAAGTAGTCTTGCATCAATATTATATCCATCATTTATGTTAGCCATTTTGGAAATTAGTTCCTTTAGACTAGCAGCCGAAACAAAATGAGGATTAAAGCGTATCATGGAATTTATTAGGCTAGAACTTCCTAAAAATGTATCCTTGATTAAGCCAAGCCAATTCCTATCTCGAATATTTGGATTGAAATCGCAGCCGGAAATTGCAAATTCTTTTTTAGCAATTCGCATGTTTAAAATCTGCCAGGTATGGGGTAACTTTCTTAGGCTAATCTGTTTGCACAGCTCACTTGTGTCAAACCCACTGACTAAGGATTCAGGACCGATTCTTTGTCCGTAATGGTCAGTCCATATTGCAGATTTACAAGGAATTAAGCTTAACCCTTCATTTTCGAATTGAGCATCGTGATGAGGGACTCCGGCAGCATAGTTCCACATGTTTTTTAAGTTTGTGAGAGAGGCACCTAACTCGCTTACTTTGCTGTGCAATTGACCATCACAACTGGTTAGAGAACCATTAAGCAAATTTTTGGGAGGACTTCCCCAATCAACTGGCCAATTAGCTTTTACCTGCTCCAAATCTCCACTAAATCCTCCGCAGGCAATAATTGTGTTATCTGCTTTTATGGTGACTTCGTTGCCTTGCAGATCTTTTGATATACACCCCTTAACTTCACCATTTTGTTTGTAAAATTCGACGACCTTGTGTTCAGTAAGCAATTGGAGATTTTGATTATTGAAAGAAAAAATTGCAGCTTTTAGTCGGTCAATAATACTCCTGCTCGCCCCCCATAAAATGTGATAACGAGGGACGGAATTTCCAGGTCTATATAAACCTCGTTCAACCCAGTTAACCGCCGGCAAAAACTTTATGCCTAGTTTTATTAAGTAGTCGTACACATCTGCTCTAGAACGCTCCACGTAATGCCTAGCCCAAGCTTTTTGCCAGTAATCATTATCCGAAAACTCGGCAAAAGAAAGCCAATCTCTGTATGCAATTTCCGGACTATCTTTGATGCAGAGCCTTTTTTGTTGCGGCGTTCCAATAAGTGCCATACCGCCAAATGCTATTCGAGCTTGGCCACCTATTTTATTCCTTGGTAAGCTGTCAATGATTGCAACGCGCCTACCCTGTTTTAGTAGTTCGAATGCAGCGACCAGACCTGCTATACCAGCCCCAATAACTGCCACGTCGTAGCTAAGACATTTCTTTTCTGACCTAGATTGATTATTCAAGCAGCATTCCAGAAATTGGTAGTTAATAGGCCAAATTAACTTATTTTCAGTATTTTAATTTGACTAAAATCAACAAGTGTATATTTAACAACCAACCTATACATTTTGTTACTTTTGCCTCTTGCATTTAAGTATCTATAGAGTTATTTTTTGCTCCGCACAAATTTAGTGCCTAACTAAAAAACTAGGGAATAGTTGAATGAAAAAAAATCTTATTGCAGCACTTGTTGCTTCAGCACTAGTATCTCCATTTGCTTTAGCCGATAGTCCTTCCTTCTCTTATATTGAAGGTGGATACTCTAACGGATCTCTTGACCAGCTTGACCTAACGGGTTTCTACCTGGAAGGTTCCGTAGAAGTTGGTGAGTACGTCTTTTTAACTGCTGAATACGCTCCACTGGAAGCTGAGTTCGGTGGAATTGAAGCGGACCTTGACATTTCCGGATTTGGCCTTGGATTCAAGAGTGAGCTGAATGACAATACGTCTTGGTTTGGTAGCTACACCTTAGGCAGCTGGGATGGAGATGGTGGAGATATCGATGTCGACACTATTCGTTTTGGAATCAGAAGCCAAACTAGTGAAAAGCTTGAGTTAAACGGTAGCATTGCTTCTATCGATTTTGACGGCGAAACCGAAACAGGTTTTCAAGTCGGTATGGCTTATAACACTAGCGACACTCTTCAAGTGACAGCTAACTTTGAAAGCGTTGATGAATATGACGCATTCAATATTGGATTAAGACTAAACTTCTAGTTGATAAAATCCAAATAAAAAAGGCAGCTCTCGCTGCCTTTTTTATCGCCTATCAATGTGATGGTTTAGGCCGATAGCACTTTTGCAATCGCTTTTTCAAATGCAACCATACCTTGTTCAATTTCAGCTTCAGTTACTAGTAATGATGGCGCCATTCTCACGACATTAGGGCCAGCCATAAGAAGCATTAAGTTCTGCTCTAAAGCCGCCACCATAAAATCTCTTGCTCTACCTAGATATTCTTCTTTTAAAGCACAACCAATCAATAATCCTTCACCACGAACTTCATCAAAAATTTCGTATTTTTCGTTGATCATTTGTAGCTTAGTGTTAAATAGATTACGTTTTTCTTTAACGCCGTTAAGTACTTCTTGAGAACTAATAATGTCAAAAGCTTTACTTGCAACAGCACAACCTAATGCATTACCGCCATAAGTACTACCGTGTGTACCTACCTTTAAAGCCGCCGCAAATTTTTCTTTTGCTAACATTGCACCAATTGGAAAACCACCGCCCAGGGCTTTAGCACTGGTTAGCACATCAGGCTCAATACCATGAAGCATGTAAGCAAAAAGTTCTCCTGTTCTGCCCATTCCGGTTTGTATCTCATCGAAAATCATTACTGCGTTGTACTTGTCGCAAAGTTCCCTAACTTTCTCTACAAACGCTTTGTCGGCGGGAATAATTCCACCTTCGCCTTGCACAGGCTCTAGCACTATGGCGCAAGTTTTATCAGATACAACCTTTACTAACTCTTCAATATTATTGTACTCAAGATGAGTAATACCCTGAGGCAAAGGTTCGAAACCTTGAGTGTACTTAGGCTGACCACCAACACTTACTGTAAACAATGTGCGACCGTGAAATGATTGCTTGAACGAAATAATCTCATTCTTTTCCGGGCCAAAATTTTCCGATGCGTATTTACGGGCTAGTTTAAATGCAGCTTCGTTTGCTTCACCGCCGGAATTCGCAAAAAATACTTTATCTGCGAACGTGTTATCTACCATTTTCTGCGCTAACTCTAAAGCAGGCTCATTGGTAAATACATTACTCAAGTGCCAAAGCTTTTCACCTTGAACTTTTAAAGCATTAACTAGTTCTGGGTGGCAGTGGCCTAGCGCATTAACCGCGATACCTCCGGCAAAGTCTATATATTCATTGCCCTCTTTGTCCCAAAGCTTGCAACCTTCGCCTTTAACAGGGATCACTTTTAGTGGAGAGTAGTTGGGGACCATTACTTGGTCAAAAGTGTCACGAGAGACATCAGTCATTGTTTACATTCCTATTATTACTTTCTAATTTTCAGCCCCGGCTTAATTTCTTTCAGCCCAAGCTTATAAATGTCGCATGTGGGCGTATCATCGCTAATTTTACAGCTATATGCCAGCTTTCACAGGGTATTTTTTATAACTATTCATAGCAAATCTAAGCTTTGTTAAATAAACAAGTAAAATCAATAGACTTTTGTTAGCTAAAGTTACAATCTGCTACATAACTAGATAATATGAGATACAAAATGGCTTTTACCTTCTCAATTAAACCAGCGTATAATGGCCGGCCTGATTAAGAAGCGGTTTATTGCTCAGGCTCTAGCGTTTAAGCTAACGAACTGTGTAAATTGACAAAATTTAGACAAAATGTTGAGAGGAAATAACACCGCATATAAAGAGAATAACCTCAAAGGAGCGTTCAGTTTATGATGGTAATCCGCCCGGTCAAAATGGATGATCTTGACGATATCGTGTCTTTAGCAGGTAAAACTGGCACAGGACTAACCACCCTTCCTCATAGCAGAACTCACCTAAAAGACAAAATTGAGGATTCGCTTTTTGCCTTTGACAAAAATGATGGTGAACCGGGAGATGAATGCTACCTATTTGTTCTTGAAGATACTCAAACGGGCCAAGTCGTTGGCACTAGCGGGATAGTTGCAGCGGTTGGAACAAGCAAACCTTTCTATACTTACAAAATGAACACTGAGGTCCATTACTCTATTTCAATGGACATTTATCAAAAACTAAACTTTCTCACATTAACTAACGATTTTACCGGTGCATCAGAGATCTGTACTTTATTCCTTTCGCCAGATTTTCGAGGCGGCGGTAACGGCATTCTATTATCTAAAAGCCGCTTTTTATTTATGGCTCAGCACCCCCGAAGATTTGGTGACGTGGTAGTCGCTGAAATGCGCGGTGTATCGGATGAAGAAGGTCACTCTCCTTTTTGGGAAAACGTAGGCCGCCACTTTTTCGGTGTCGATTTCGAAACCGCAGATAGGGCAAATGGTGAAGGTAACAACCAGTTTATCGCTGAATTAATGCCTCACCACCCTGTTTACGTACCTATGCTGTCGGAAGCCGCACAAGCAGTCCTAGGTGAAGTACATCCGCAAACGAAACCTGCGGTGCAAATGCTAAAAGCAGAAGGATTAAGGTATTCCGGCTACGTCGACATATTTGACGGGGGGCCTACAATTGAAGCTCCGGTTAAGGAAGTAAGAACTGTTCAAGAAAGTTTTGAAATAGAGTTTGAAATTGGGATACCTGATAGTGGTGCCACTTCCAACGCGATGATTAGTAATACGCAAATGAGAGATTTTAGAGCTTGTTTAGCCAAAATCGCACCACCGTGCGATCACAAGGTGGTAATCACTCAAGAGTACGCTGATGCACTAGAAGTTAAGAATGGTGATACAATAAGGGTAAGATTTTATTAAAAAATGTTAACTAACTGCCTTATTGGTAAACAGGCAACCGAGAGGTCTGCTATCTTTCATGTGAGATAGTATCTACAATTCGTAGAAATTCAGATTAGCCGACATTCACAAATACGAACCCTAGTTTAATATTCACCAAAGGGTCAATCGACTAATCGCCGAAAGGCACATTGCTTCGTAAACTTAAAATCAGTCGACCAGATTTGGTTAAACGACTAAACTTGGCTATTTAACTTCAGTTAAACAGTTAAGCTGGATTCGACACATAAGTGAAAGGTCTTCCACTTAACCAAAGTGACCACATTTGTAAGTTCAACATTTTTGTTAAGAGTAATGATATGCAAGCTTTTGAAGTTAACTTTGACGGCCTGGTAGGGCCCACTCATAATTATGCAGGACTATCGGTTGGAAACGTAGCCTCATTAAAAAATGCGGACCAAGCTTCTAGCCCTAAGCAAGGTGCTCTGCAGGGCCTAGCCAAAATGAAAGCACTTTCTGATATGGGTTTAAAACAAGCAGTATTACCGCCATTAGAAAGACCTGATGTTCACGTATTACGCCAATTAGGTTTCACAGGTAAAGATGCGGAAGTCATCCAACAGGCAGCTAAGCAAGCACCGCAAGTTTATGCTGCGACTTGTTCGGCATCAAGCATGTGGACTGCCAATGCGTGTACAGTTTCACCTAGCGCAGATACTAAAGACGGTAAGGTTCATTTTACCGCGGCCAATCTGTCAAACAAGTTCCATCGTTCAATTGAGTCTCCTACAACCTCGCGTGTACTGCAGGCAATTTTTGCCGATCAAGGCTTTTTCGCTCACCACCAACCGCTTCCTCTAGGTGACCACTTCGGCGATGAAGGTGCAGCAAATCACACCCGTTTTTGTAGCGAGTACAACGATTCTGGAGTTGAGTTTTTTGTGTACGGAAAATATGCATTTGACAACTCCAAGCCGGCCCCTAAAAAATTCCCGGCAAGGCAGACATTTGAAGCATCTGAGGCGATAGCTAGACTTCACCAACTTAACCCAACAAAGACGGTTTACGCGCAGCAACATCCTGATGTGATTGATGCGGGAGTTTTCCATAACGATGTTATCTCTGTTGGTAACCAGGATTGTCTTTTCTACCACGAAAAAGCTTTCCTCAACACAGAGCAAGTACTTAATGACTTACAGCAAGCTTTTGGTGATAAACCAATGCATTTTGTAAAAGTACCTGCTAATCAAGTAGGTGTCGAAGACGCAGTACACTCGTATTTGTTTAATAGCCAATTAGTAACCTTATCTCCCGGCCATATGGCAATCATCGCGCCTGGCGAATGTCAAGAGAATGAGAGTGTTCGTCGCTATTTGGAAAGTGTTGTAGAGCAAGATAATCCAATCAAGGAAGTAAAAATTTATGATGTTAAGCAGAGTATGCAAAACGGCGGCGGACCAGCTTGCCTGCGCCAACGTGTCGTTTTAAATCAATCAGAAATAGCAGCAGCGAATCAATCAGTGTTTATTACCGACGAGCTGTATTCAACGTTAACTCAATGGGTTGAAAAGCACTACCGCGATTCATTGTCTGAAAGAGATTTGGCAGATCCTCTACTATTAGTTGAGTCACGCACTGCTTTAGATGAATTAACCAAGATATTAAATCTAGGCTCAGTTTACCCTTTTCAGCTCTAACACTTATTCTTCACTATGTTGTTCTGGGCACACGCTCATTTGCCCAGAACACCCTTTAGTTTCCAATCCGTTCCTGTTAACCTAACTTGCTATTACTAATAAGAATTAATTGAGATTAGGATGAATTTAACTACCAAAGTCCTCTTAGGTATGGCCGCCGGTATAGCTATCGGGCTTATTTTTAATATTTTTGGTTTAAACGCCGAAGGCACGTTCATTAACGAATATATAGTGAATGGTTTTTTTCATGTTGTAGGTAAGCTATTTGTAAACTCGTTAAAAATGCTTGTTGTGCCGCTAGTGTTCTTTTCCTTGATTTGTGGCGTATGCGGCATTGGCGATATCCGACTCTTAGGTAGAATTGGTACCAAGTCATTTGTCCTTTACATGCTAACCACTGCGGTTGCCATCGCGACGGCAATTATGATTGCAGGTGGCCTTGGGATCGGTGAAGGAATGAATATTCCAACTGACACTGAATTCACAGGTAAAGAAGCTCCTCCTCTATCACAAGTTTTAATCGATATTGTTCCAACCAATCCTATCCAATCTATGGCCAATGGCGACATGCTCTCGATTATCTTTTTTGCCATCTTGGTTGGCGTAAGTATTTTACTCGTGGGCAAAAAAGCTAAGTCCCTCGTATCTAGTGTCGAAGTACTTAACGAAGTTATGATGAAAATGGTAACTATTGTGATGTCAGTTGCACCTTATGCCGTTTTTTGCCTACTTGCTAAAGCAATTGCGAATCTTGGGCTTGACTTACTCTGGCAACTACTTGGATATGTACTTGTATTAATCGCAACCCTGCTCTTCCATCTATTCGTTACACTTCAGTCAATATTGGTAATCTTTTCAAGGCTTAGCCCTTTGACATTTTTATCAAAAATTCGAAATGCACAGATATTTGCTTTTAGTACTTCAAGTTCCAACGCAACAATTCCAGTAACGCTACGCACCGTTACAGAAAAAATGGGCGTAAATAATTCAGTGGCATCATTTACAGTGCCATTTGGTGCCACCATCAATATGGATGGCACTGCCATTATGCAGGGTGTTGCCACAGTATTTATTGCAAATGTTTACGGCGTTGAATTGGGTGTCGCAGGCTATTTAACAGTAGTTCTAATGTCTGTTTTAGCTTCTATTGGTACCGCAGGCGTACCTGGAGTTGGCCTAATCATGCTTTCAATGGTTTTCTCTCAAGTTGGGCTTCCGCTAGAAGGAATTGGACTCATTCTGGGCGTTGATCGATTACTTGATATGATTAGAACAGCAGTGAATGTTTCTGGAGATGCCGTAGTATCGAGCGTTGTGGCAAAGAGTGAAGGTAAGCTTGATCTGGAAGTATTCAACGATCCTCAAGCTGGTGTATTGTCTGCCGGCGCTACTCACATTGACGAAGAAACTGAAAAAGAACTGGCTGCAACAGTGGCAGCAACTCACGATAAATAAATTTTACTCTATGCGGAAAAGCTAGTTTATCTGGCTTTTCCTGCTACTAAACTACTGATTGAAATTTGGGTTAAAATTTCAAATCTAACTCTCTTCGTACGACTTAATAGTAATGTAAAATCATAGTAAGCTTTAGGGGCACTCCCAAACTCACCTAGCGGTTAGTCTACACTTTTTTCACTTCGTTTGATTGGTTTATCACTCTGTAGTTTCTCGAATATTCCTGTTAGGCTTAGTATTAAAATAACTATGAGAATAAAACACATGGAATCGGGGAAACGTTCACTCAGTTTTAAAATCATGGTGGCATTGGTCGCCGGAATCTTAGTAGGACTCATCTACACTTTTATTCCAGAGGATCTGAAGTTATTTGACCAGTCAGTAAAATCCTTTTTAAATGACAATTTACTGCAAGGTATTTTTTTACTCGCTAAAACCTGGTTTATAAATAGCTTAAAATTAATCGTTGTACCATTGGTCTTGGTTTCTCTCATTTGTGGTACCTGTTCTCTATCCGACCCAAATAAATTAGGCAGCATGACTCTACGGGCTGGCGGACTCTATTTGTTTACCACAGGAATAGCCGTCATTCTGGGGATTTGTTTCGCGATCCTACTTGAACCTGGCTCAGGAGTCTCCCTTTCTAGCCATGCTAAACCAAACGCAGAAGCCGTTTCCGTTTTCGATATGTTTTTAAATTTAATCACTCAAAATCCATTTTATTCCATTTCAGAATTACGCCCTAATATGCTGCAAATTATAATATTTGCAATTTTATTCGGATTAGCAATTTCATTAAGTGGTGAGAAAGGTAAACCTGTTGCTACGTTATTCGAGAGTATGAATGAAGTAATCATGAAACTAGTAACACTAATAATGAAAGTAGCCCCATATGGTATTTTTTGCATTATGGCGATAGTAGTTTCCGAAGCTGAATGGCAAAAATTAATGAGTCTTATTAAATATTTCCTACTAGTAATTGTCGTATTAATCTTTCATGCCCTGGTAGTTTATCCAGCCCTTTTGAAAATTATTGCGAACATAAATCCGATAGCCTTCCTGAAAAAATTTAAACCCGTAATGCTGTTCGCGTTTAGTTCCTCAAGTAGCTCTGCAACTTTACCAGTAACACTGGAAGTTTCGGAAAAGCGTATTGGTGTAGGAAACTCTACCGCTAGTTTTGTTTTACCTTTGGGCTCAACTATCAACATGGATGGAACGGCCATACTGCAAGGAATCGCGACCGTATTTGTCGCCCAGCAATACGGTATTGACTTAACTTTTGGGCAGTATTTAACCGTTATTTTAACCGCTACCATGGCATCAATAGGCGCAGCGGGGGTTCCGAGCGCAGGTATCGTGTTACTCGTGGGCGTACTCGGTTCGGTTGGATTGCCAACCGAAAGTATCGCCATGATCCTTGGTATCGATCGAATACTCGATATGGTTAGAACAGTGGTTAATGTCACAGGAGACGCAACAGTTGCAACAATTGTCAGTAAATGGGAAGGGAATTTCTCGGATAAAACCTTCAACGATCCAGATGCAGGACTTCAATACGAAGCAGAGAAATTAAAACACTCTTAATAACTTATTCCAGGGCGAAGCATATCTTCACATGCTCACATATTTACAAAGAGGCCGGACATACCGGCCTTTTATAATTAGTTTTATTTTTGATTCGAACAATTAATTTAGGTTCTTAATATCAATTTCTGCAATACTTTCTTCAGACTCTACTTTTAAAATTTTCCGATAGAAATATAATTCAGCCTCAAACGCTTTAATAATTGTCTCCGCATTTCTAAACCCATGCCCCTCCCCTTCAAACAACAGGTAACTATATGGGATTTTCTTGGCTTCTAATGCTTCGACCATCATCTCGGCTTGATTAGGCGGTACAACTTTATCGTCCGCCCCTTGTAAAAGTAGAATTGGGCATGACAACTGATCAGTATGATGAATCGGTGAACGCTCAATGTAGATGCCTTTCGCCTCAGGCAAAGGGCCAACCATATTATCGGTATAACGACCTTCGAATTTGTGACATTCTTGTGCTAAAGCTTCTAAGTCAGAAACGCCGTAACGACTCATTCCGGCGGTAAACACGTCGAAAAATGTCAGCGCACAAAGTGTCGTATAACCGCCAGCACTACCACCTCTGATCAATAATGCTTTGGGATCAGCTAACTTCTGACCGACTAAATATTTTGCCGCGGCAACACAATCCTCAACATCGACAATCCCCCACTGACCATCAAGTAATTTTTGGTAACGTTTGCCAAACCCCGTACTACCACCGTAATTAACATCAGCTACGGCAAATCCTCGATTAGTCCAAAATTGGATACCAGGATTTAAAGAGTTGTCAGTTGCAGCTGTCGGTCCGCCATGACTCATAACAATAAGCGGTGGGCACGTATCGTCCAAACCTTCGTAATAAGAGTTTATCGGTGCATAGTAAAATGCATGACATTCGCGCCCAGAACTTGATGAAAACTTAACCGATTTAGCGATACTGATATCACCTGCAGGAAGTGGAAAAGGAGATACTTCACTCAGCGCATAATACTTCTTCTCGGCGATGTTATAGCGATACATTGCAGATTCAATAGCAGGGCCGGCAGCGCAAAAATAGAGATTCTCTTCATCACCGAGCAACTGACTTTCGAAGTGTTTAAAGGGCAACGCAATTTGCTCAATATGTCCATTGCTAGGATCAATATGGCAAAGCTGCTGCTGACCCTCTTCAAAATAGAGAGCATACAAAGTTTCATCGCTGTTTATAACGTAAGTCCCTAAACCAAATATCCACTGCGGTGTACCGAAGTCTCTATCAATTGGACATAGCGCATTAAGAACGCCATCATCATGGCTATATAAATTATTCCAACCACTTGCATCAGAAATATAATGGAGTACACCCTGGTTATCCCAGCTTGGTTGAAAGATTGAAACTCCCTCTCCACCACTCACTTGGTGGGCGGCTGAAATAGCCGCTTCTTCATGTAAATCGGCGAGCCACAATTCTGTTGCATCCCAAGGCATATCAGGTTGATTCCAACAGGTCCAACACAAACGGTGACCATTAGGTGAAATGCGAGGGAAACTATAAAAATCAAATCCTGAATGCAATACAGTTACAGTCTTATCTGCAATATCAATCCTGACCAGATCATTAATTACCTGGTGTTCACTGGTCTTATGGACTTCCCGAACAGCAATCAAGTACTTCTTACAAGGAGTTAAACAAAAATCAGCAAAACGAAATTCCAGGTCCGTGGCTGCTGGTGTAATAGGCGTTAATTGGTTATTTTCAAATTTATAAACGCGGCAATCTTCTGCATTGGAAAAGTAAACAACGCCGTTATCGACGATAAAATCGCCGCCGCCATATTCGTGAACTTTGCTTCTTACACTAACATCTCTAGGTAGCACTTCTTCGCATAGAGAATTTTGGCTACTTCTAACCAGAACTCCCCTGCCTTTTTCTGCAGCCCTGACTTCGAGCCAATACATGCTCCCATTGTCCAACTGAACCTGGCCAAATCTTTTGCCTTTATTGGCCAAAATCTCAGCAGTGAGC
>JAPHTP010000139.1 GCA_026196875.1 Kangiellaceae bacterium | reverse complement strand
TACTGCGAAATCCTTAGTTAGTTTCTCATATTCTCTATAGCACCCCGGAAATGTACTGATATTGATATTACGATCATTTTGGTAGTAAGAAGAACAATCAGATGTTTCGGATACGCTCTTATTCTTTTCTTCTAACCAAAGAGAATAGTTTTGCAAAACATCCGGTTTGATTTCAATACTAGAAAAAGGCTGCCGTAAATACTCACGCATTACCTGCTCAATGTAATTTACTTGGCTCTCGACATAAAAGGTTACGGCAGTCGAATTGGTATTTGTATTTGGCCCATATAGGAAGAACAGGTTTGGGAAATCAGTGGTCACCATTCCTAGATAAGTCTCCGGAGCACTTTTCCAGGACTCCGATAAATGATTGCCATTCTTACCTTTAATATCATACGGTGGAATAAGGTTATTTAATGAGAAGCCTGTCGCCATAATTAGTAAATCGACCGAATACTCCTGATCATCGGCAACTACCGATGTTTTAGACAAGCGAGAGATAGAGTTAGCTACAATTTTAACGTTCGACTCCCTAATCGCATCATGAAAAGTATTTGAGACTAGTGGCCTTGAACAACCTGTCGGGTAGTTAGGTCTCAAGTCATGTTTATCTAACCACTCATAGAACTGATCAAAATCTGCAAAGTCGCTCGCGTTAGATTGAGAGTAAAACTGTTTTACCTGCGAGTCGTTATCGAAGGGATCAAACTGTGGATGATCATCGAGAAGCAATCGGTACTGATCTTGGGCATCTATGAATTGCTGCCTAACCTGATGCCAGAACTCAGGCTCTCTTTTCATTTTCTCAATTGTAATAGGAGAATACTTGACTCTCGGGTAAACATATTTCGGGCTTCTGGCAAAGACATATAGATCTTTTACCTCTGGCTGCAATGACTCAACAATTTGCAGCGTTGTCGCACCATTACCAAGAACTCCAACCACTTTATTTTTTGTGTCAAAGGTTGAACAATATTCGGCTGAGTGGACCACCCTATTCTCAAATTTTTCAATCCCTTCTATTTTAGGAGTGTATGGAATATTTAACTGGCCAGTTGCGTTAATTATGAATTTAGTTGATATAGTGTTTCCATCTGCCAGAGTTACTTGCCAATTACCATTTTTTTCTTGGTAAGTCGCTTGAGCCACGCTGGTGTTATAGCGAATATGTTCATTGATTTCGTACTTATTTGCACAGTGCTTAAAGTACTCGAGTATTTCAGGCTGTTTAGGCCAGGCACCGCCTTGAAACATTTCAAAGGAATAGCAATAGGCGAACATCGGTGTATCACAACCACATCCCGGATATATATTCTGACTCCAGGTGCCCCCTAATTCATTTGTCTTTTCAAGGACTACAAAATCGATACCCAGTTTTTTCAATGAGATTGCCATACAAATTCCTGACAACCCAGCGCCTACAATAACTGCTGTTTTAGCATCAACTTCTTTCATTAAAAAATCACCCTTAAAAATGAATCAACCGAATTGATCCCTTGTAAATAATTTGATTCAACCGGAAGCATATGTCCTAACCCCGGTAAAATATCGGCTTCTTGAGAGTAGTAAGAAGCCGTAAACTTTATAACCTCCGGCGAGAATAATTGATCATCTTCCCCACCGATTATTTTTATTGGTACTCTGCTCACAACATCCTTTTTTAATAGATCTTGAAAAAATAACTCATACTCAAGAAGCGAAAAACCCGTTAGCGTTCTACTCATGATCCGCTCTATGTCATTACTGGTCATATGCGCTAAGCTCTGGGGAGAGAAAACAAGTTTTGCATTTGTCGAGTCGCTAAAGAAATCGACCAATAGTTCTGGATTGTCACGAGCAAGCTTGCGGCAGAGCCTTAAGGTAAACATTAAGTTACTTGTCGGCGGTACAGGAGCAATCAATACGACACCTCGTAAGCCGTTTGGATAGAATTCCTCTTCCAGTAACTTCTGGCATATCGCCCCACCCATACTCATTCCGGCAATCGCATAAGGTTCATGTAGGTGGGTGAGCAAATAATCCTTTACGTAACTTACGCAATTTTTAATTGAGATCCGTTGCCTGTCCAACGGTGTAGAATGTACGTTGTGACCAGGCAAGTTAATGTTATGCACTGTATAGCCGAGGGCCTGATAATGAGAAGTATAATATTCATCAAAAACCCAACCACCTAGCCCGAGACCATGGAGGAAAACGAGTGATTTAGTCATAGATTTTAATTCAGTGTGTGATTGTATTGAGAAAAGTTAAAACAGGCTTTTTAGCCTGTGTAAATATCGTTACTTGGTTTGAACCGGCGGCTATCAATAAGGGCTCAGCTAAATTTCTTGTTGGATAAAACGAAATTTTTCGAAGGTACACAAAAGGTGAAGAAGTTTCATCTAAAAGCCTAGGGAAAATTGAATTTATCGTATTCAGCGGCAAATTGTATTGTCCAGGCCTTGACTCTGCAAAAGAATACCAGGACGACTCATTAACGTTAACTTTATCAATCACAACCGAACCGCTTTTATCACTGTCACTGTGGTTGCCGCAAACTTCGGCCTCGGCGACGAGCAGAACCTCTTGCTC
The DNA here is from genome assembly GCA_026196875.1 of Kangiellaceae bacterium. Taxonomy (GTDB): domain Bacteria; phylum Pseudomonadota; class Gammaproteobacteria; order Enterobacterales; family Kangiellaceae; genus Aliikangiella. Next base: position 11,971 of record JAPHTP010000139.1, on the reverse strand, counting down.
AAAAATATGAAAAATTTCGACTTTGACAAAATCTGTTCCATAGGTACAGTACAGCTCAAAGGTGTAGTCTCTTTCGCTTTCGAGATGATAAGGGTAGAACTTTAACTCATTAATCTCGTCCAGTTTTGAAAGCGGAGCAACTTCTCTAGCCGCAACAATTAGCATCTCCAAGACAAATCCCAGGGAAAAGCTCATAAAATCGTCTTGTGTAAACAAAAACTCGTTTGGCAACTGATCCCATGACTTTTTTAGAACTGAACTTTCAACCTTGGAGTTATCAATATATTGCTTTCCGGCTGGCTGAACTGAGGAAGTTGGCTCAAGCCAGAATCTTTGTTTTATAAAAGCATAGTTAGGAATAGGGATCAGATGCGGCAATTGATCATGGAGACGCTTGAAGCTGATATCAGTACCTGTCAGCCATAATTGCGCGAGAAGCTCCAAATTCTTTTCAACGTACGCAATTTCCAGTAACTCCTCAATAGAAGATTCAGGTGTAGTAAGTGCGTGTTCGTCCTGTGAACCTAAAACATTTTTTTTATTATCTGCGACAGGATTTTTGAACCACTGTTTAAGTCTCAAGGTTAAATCTGAATAGCTCGATACTTTAAACGCTAATCTTCTCTTCATTGGAGTACGTGCAACTTGGAAAGAGTAAATGAAGTCAGCAAATGAATATTCTTTAGAGTTTGCCTCTATCCAGCAGATAACTGAATTGACATATTGAGTTAGAGATTTATTTGTCCTAGCGGATATTACAAACAGACCGTCATATACGTGGACGCTACTTGCCTTTTTGGGTAGCCATTGTTCGACCACTATATGAGCATTTGCTCCACCTGAACCAAAACTGCTCACGCCTGCAGCTAGAGGTTTCGGCGAAGTCCAACTCTCAGGTTTAGCTATATAAAATGGTGAACCTTCTAATTCAATTTTGGGATTTGACTGTCTATGATTAATTGAAGCAGGAATTTTTTGATGTTGCATTGATAAAATCACCTTTAAGAGTCCGGTAATCCCTGCTGCTGACTCTAAATGTCCTAAATTGCTTTTAATTGAACCAATAGCACAAGTATTTTCATGTTGTTGAGATTTCGCGAGTTGTGTATAGGCATCCTGTATACCCTGTACTTCTATTGGATCCCCCAGTGATGTACCGGTTCCATGTGCTTCGATGTAGCTCATTTGTTCTGCTGCCATTTCGGCATCACGCCAAGCAGATACAATTAACTCACTTTGTTTTTTCGGATTGGGAACCGTTAATCCACCAGCAAGACCGCCGTGATTTACAGCGCTTCCTTTTATCACGGCTAAGACGTTATTGTTATCTGATAATGTCTTTGCTAATGGTTTTAACATTAACATTACTGCTCCTTCTGAGCGAACATATCCATTAGCTCTAGCATCAAAAGACATACATTGACCGTCAGCGGATAGCATTCCCGCCTTATGGTAAGCCAAACTTAGATCCGGATGGCAAATTAGATTTACACCGCCAACTAAGGCACTAGAGCTTTCTCCTGACCGCAGGGACAACAACGCCGAATGCAAAGCGACCAAAGACGAAGAACAGGCAGTATCAACTAACAAACTTGGTCCTGAAAGATCAAAGAAATACGAAATACGATTAGGGATTACCGCTAAAGAACTTCCCGTTGCAGAGTGTGCCCGTACAGCCACACTACTCTCTTGCGCTAAGCGACTATAATCACTATTACTTGCACCAATAAAAACGCCAGTATCTGTCTCTTTTAGTGCTTCAGGCAAAATATTTGCGTTCTCCAGGCACTTCCAAGCTAGTTCCAGCATGATTCGCTGTTGTGGATCCGCAATGATTGCTTCAGTTGGACTTAATCTAAAAAAATCTGCATCGAATCCATCTGCATCTTGCATAAATCCGCCATAGGAAATTCCTGGGTACTCATCATTACTCGGCCAGTTTCCTCTCCGTTCAGGATATCGACCAATGACGTTTGAACCGGTATCCAAAACTTCCCATAACTCTTCCGGCGATTCGATTCCCCCGGGTAACTTGCAAGCTATTCCGATAATCGCTACATCTTTAAGCTTATGTGTGTTAACGCTATCATTATGCTCACTGCTTTCTGGCGATTTTTCTTTACTTATTGGCGGGGTTGTTTTGTCTTGGCTAAGTTGACTAGACTTACGGTTATTCAACTGGCCGGGGAATACTGATAGTAAGTAAGCTGCTATTTTCTCAATTGTGTTGTACTCGAAGAAGAACCCAGGCTTAAATCTTAGCGAGCCCCTTTGTTCAATTAGCCGTTGCAATTTTAATAAATCAGCCGAGTCTAACCCCATTTCCATTAATGGCTGTTTAGAGTCTACCTCTTGTTCTTTCAACTGAAGTATTTGAGCAACTTCCTGCTTCAAATAAAGTTTTACTTCTGATTTTGAGAGCGAGGAAATTGAACTTTTCTCACCAATGAGGGAATTTACTTCAGACTGGGAACTAGCAATCTGTTCTCTAGGTACTCGATGGTGAATATCATAACTAACCAATACGCCGTTATGTTGATTTTCAAAATCTTCATCTCGATAACTAGGAATTGCCTTTACAATCTTTGCGCCGTGGGAGTCATGAAAAGCTAATATAGGATCCTGTGTTGATCCCCTTAATTTGATATAGTCAGTAAACCCATGTTTAGTTTGAAGTGAGTAATTCTTACATAATGTAACAGCAACTACCTTTCTGACGTCGTCAGTAACGCTGCATCGCTGCAACATAAACTCCAACAGTTCGTCTCCCAAGTTTAGATTTTGAACTGAAGGGTCAACATTAACGGCCAACAGCTGAATTATTCGACCGGTCTCTTTATGTAATTTATGCACATTGTTAGAGTTAGCTTTCTCCAAATCAGCACTACTATCTATTCTCTGGCTGTAAATTACCCCAACTACTTCTCCATTCTTTTCGATAACGAACTGGCCGTTTGGATAGTTATTTACCCGAGCACGAATCCTTGTTTCTGAACTTCTACTGTGTTGCCAACATAATTTTTCCAGTTCATATAGCCTAGGTAAATCATCGTTACAAGCATGCCTAATTATATAATCTCGTTTTTCAAAACAATGTAATGTCAGACGACAAAAATCTGCCGATTGTGGATAACGCTTAAATGGGCCTCTATTAAACAATCCTACGCCAGCGGCAATGATGAGAAATGCCTCAGCTGAGATTAGCATTTGTCCGGAAATCCGATCCAAGCTCTTGGCTAAATTAGCATTCGATAGAGCCGCTTGCTGCTCAATGATGCCCGCGCCTATTAAATGTTCCTGCAACAAAATAAATGGAGCACCTCCTAATATTTGCGAATAGTCTTTCATCTTTTCATGCCATAACTGCAATACTATCTCAGGCTCTATTAGCTTACCTTGAGGCCCCAGGCAGCTGCTTGCATGCAATGCTACTAAGTTCTGCAGTGTCGCCTCATATTTCTGCAAAGAATTATCTTTCTCTAATTTCCCGGATAGAGCCTGCACAAACAAGCCGACTTTTCCATCTTCTGGAAAACTATCACTGCGAAATTTACCCTGAACTGAATCTGAGCTTTTTTTAGTGGCACAAAAAAGCTCCTTGCCTTTCTTCTCTGCATAACACAAGCGACTTTTAGGAGGTAGAAAATCGGTTTCTGGTTCAATTGGAAGCAATGATTCAAGGTCAACAACGGTTAAATCCGCTTCTCGTTTATCCTGTAGATAACTTAGCACTTTGGTATCAAAGTCTGCCTTACCTAGTGTTATTAAATCGTTGATATGATCTATAAATTGACCTTCTTTAGAATTCAAATTGCAGTCCTTTTCAGTTGAAGAGCCAGATTTTCCGATACAAGTTACATAGCTGATTAAATTAGGGACAAGTCTCCAGCAAGCCGATAGTTCGTGTGAATTGACGCGTATAAGTATCTCTTTTCCCTTTTTAGTAAACTTTTTAGTTTTCTTGGACAGCCACTTCTGGCTAATGAAAAGCTTTTCTATAATAGCTGCTAGCTCGGTATGGACTTTTTCCTTTACCTTGTCAAAGTGTTCTGATTTTACTTCACGTAAAACGAGGATAAGCAAAGTTGTTACGACTCTCCGCAGAACCTCATGTTTGAGTAATTTAGGATGGGGATTATTAAAAAATGTAAGCTCGATATAATCTCTGAGTAATAGTGCTGCATCTTGTGAACTTAACACTTCTGCAGGACTAATTGAAAAGATCGATGCAATTTGCGGAGCGTCAAAGTCGTTGCCTACTATTTTTCCTAACCGAAACTCACCAGTCTGACTTCTCTCAATTATTTCTACATTTTCTAAAACATTAAAAATTCTATTTAAAGAATACTCACTAACTTCAAGTGACTCGGCTAACCGCTTGGTTATTTTTATGCCAGTTTCGTTAAAGTATTTAACTAACTCGCTTTCACGGAATGCTTCTGCAATAGCTAAAGAGTGGCAGCTATTACAGTAAGAGGTACTTAGGTCCGACATAATACTATCCTACTGAACATACTTCTAGAACATCGCAACTAATTTGCGAAAGAGAATTTCTTGAGAATTATTGCTTAAAGAGCATTGTTCAATCTTAACTGTAAGAGTTTTAAGTTGAGTTCAAGATCTTGTTATGTGAATAAAAGGCAAAAGGAACTCGCTCTCTGTGAAAAGTCCCTTTTTACCAATTAACAATGATATCTATTTCAAATAAATATCTGCGCGAACTAATTGTCAGCTACAATAGTTTCCGCCTCTAACTCCTGAATAAAATCATACTGAGCATTTTTGTAGATATCTTTTTCCATATGCTCTTTAAAATTGAATAAGAGATTATAGGTACGATCCACTACGCCTAGGTTCACCATTAAATCTGGAAGATAGCCACCAAGGTCAAGATTTCTTGTCATATCAATTTCAACTTCATTATTGCTCAATGGAGTGATTTTCCAGTGCACGCTGTAGTTGGTTACCCGAACGCAGCAATCATCTGCAGGCAGTTTCTCAGGCACGGCTGTGTGATTGTAAAAAATGGTTTTGCTTTCAGGATCTTGATAGTAGATATTTGATGTAACGAACTCTCTTGCGGGAAGGCCGAACGGCATAGGGTATTTAAATGCCCAATAGAAGAAGTTTTCGCCTTTTCTGTCTATTATTTTTGCATCCAAACAGCCGAAGTTGGGACAGGCTTCAGTATCTTGTAGAAAACTTACAACCGCGCTTAATGAAGTATTAACTTTAATCTTTCCCTTAGCCTGTACCAAATAAACTCCTGGGGCTTTTAGAGTATAGACTTGGGCGCCATTACCTTCTCTCTTTAGCTCCCATTGATTTGTTCCAGACATTCTCCATGACTGCGTCGCAATGAAGTATGCGACTAAAAGCAAAACGAACACAATGGAAACAATTTTTCCAAGCTTGCCTTTTTTGGCTACGGTATTTTCTTCCATATTTACTCTCCAGTTTTATTGATGTTTGATTTTTAGAATATTTTTCTTAAGGATTGTCTTTATTCATAGTGTAAAGATTCAATTGGCTCACCTTGCAAGACACTTTTAGTTGGTAAGAATGCCGCACTCAAAACAACAGCTGCGATAATTGTCGTTACCACCACGGCAATTATCATTAATAGCCCACTACCAACTTGCATAATTTGAGAAAGTGCAAATCCCAACGCGCAACCAGCTAGTGCCCCAGGGATCCCACCAAACAAGAACTGCTTAAAGCCCATTTTAAGAAATTCGTTTTGTATTCTCTTTTCGGTCGCGCCCAAAGCTCTTTTAACGCCAATTTCTTGTGTTTTCTGATTGATGGTGTTAGCCATTATTCCATAAATACCACTCGCAGCTAGAACGGCCGCAACAAATCCGAACACCAAGAAAATGGAACTCATTAATTTAGTTGAAGCACTATTTCGAGCGAGCTTATCGGTGTAGGTTTCGATTCGGAACGCCGGTAACTCAGGATCAATAGAATTTATCGTTTTTCGCAACTCTTGAACTACGCTTGCAAGCTCTGCCTTCATTTCAATCGCCATATTCATCTGGCTTCTTGGAGCTTGAGTATATGGCCTGAATACTGAAGGTATTCTTCCGACAGCGCGATTCGGTCGCCCCTGATAGGTGTGCGCGACTACGCCGACAATGGTTAACCATTGAGGAGCATCTTCCGAGTTTTCGACGATACGAATTCTTTTGCCTATCGGAGATTGATCCGGATAATTACGGGATGAAAAACTCTCGCTAACGATAACAGTTCGTTTATCCTCTCCATCGTCACCGGAATTGAAGTATCGACCTTGCTTTAGCTCAACTCCCAATTTCTCTAGTGCACCAGGCATAGATACAATGTAGTTTGCTCTCGGGTAGCTGTTTTTCTCATTCTGAGCGTATTCTTTTCCTTCAAGAGCAATTGCAGGAGTCACACTCGGAACGCCTGGTAGCGTAGATGTGATTGCAACATTTCCCATTCTAGGATTTTGCTCTAAATGGGATTGAAGGGTTTTGACAAATTGAATCTGCTTTTGTGGGGAATCATAAGTCGTATCTGGTAGCAGTAGTGCAGCAGTCAGCCTGTTTTCAGTTTTTACTCCATAATCCGCGTGAGTTTCCAGATAGTTAGCAACCATAATCACTCCTGAAGCAATTAGAATTGTTAAAGAAATAAAAATTTCACTGACGATCAAAACTTTATTAAGCCTACCAGCTTTCTTTCCCAACGCGCCACGAGTCCCGTCTCGCAACACTTCGTTAAAATTGGTCCCAGAGTTCTTCCATGCAGGCAGTAAACCTGTTAATAGAATTGCTCCTATTATAAAAACGATAGAGATTTTAATCGCAAAACTATCTATACCGAGCTTCCACCAAAACATTGGACCGTCGAACCAGAAGGTAGCAAAAATTGCTTCGGTAACTTTTAATCCCCAGGCAGTAACGGCCAACCCGATAAGACCACCGGTTACACATATGATGCTACTTTCCCATAACATTTGACCTATTAAGCGAGATCTTGGTGCTCCAAGAGCGACCCTAATAGCCGTCTCTTTACCTCGTTCTACTGCTCGTGATAGTAATAAGTTACCGACATTAATTGAAGCTAATATAAGTATCAATATAACCATCACAAACATAGAGTAAATTATTTTAATGCCGTCTCCGATAAGAGACTTTGGGATTGTATCTACATACGCACCGAGCCCATTGTTAGATTCTGGATAACGTTCAGCTAATCTCTGCATAATCATTGATAACTGGTTGTTAACTTCGGGTATCGATGAGCCTTTTTCGAGATGGGCAACACCATAGTAACTTTCGGCTTTTCCACGCATTACTTGGTTTACGTTCTGGCGCATAGGCAGCCACATGTCGGCGACATTAGGAAAGACATAGTCTTTGGGCATAACCCCAATAATTCTGTGGCTTATACTATTTATGATTATTTGCTGGTCAATAATTTTGGGATCACCACCAAACATGTTTTGCCAAACATCGTGCCCGACCACAACAACATATTCTGCCCCCTCCTGATTTTCAGCTTGTGTAAATAATCTACCTAATAAAGGCTTAGTCCTAGTGACTTTGAAAATATTGGGCTCTGCAGAAACTCCGTTATACCTTCGAGCTCCATCACGAGCTGACACGTTAAGGTTTAGGTTCCGATATGCGCCAATTTCTGATAAACCAGAAATGCTCTTCTCGATTTCTTTAAAGTCGTGTAGGTCAATCCTTGCTGACTTCCTGACACCATTCTCGGAACCGCTAATTTGAACTAATGTAGTACTATCCTCAAAGGGAAGTGCTTTGAAAGCTATGGTGTTTAAAAGTGAAAAGAGATAAATACTTATCCCTAAACCTGATGCCATAACTAAAATAGTTAAGGCAGAAAACCCTGGGCTTTTGAGCAACAGCCTAATCGAATATTTTAAGTCAGTAATAAATCTCACTGTTGAACCTCCTTGGGGTTTTTAATAGTTTTTGCAATGAATTTCATTTGCATTCTCGGTTTAGTTAAATGTTTAAAGTTCTTGTTAAAAAATATTATTAAATTCTGTTTTTTACTTGGCCTAGTAGAATTATGAAGTAATCTCTATCCTACTCAGAAAACTAAATGCGTTTAAAGTTATCAACTAAGCTAAAGCTTGATCGTTTTCCATCTGCCATCTATCCATAAAGCAGTCATTAATGCCGCGGTTAACAGTCCGTAAATCGCTTGAATAAGCCAGACTTCTAATAATCCAAACTCAAAGTAATGAACTACAATCCAGATTACTGGTAGAAACAGCAACCACTGCGTACAAAAAGATACGATCATGACTCTCTTACCGTCTCCAAGACTGACTAACGTAAATACGAAAAGAAACACTAAGCTGATTAATCCTGAAGTTAGCGCAACGATTTGCAATGGAACGATAGCAATTGAAATGGTATAGGCGTCAACGAGCACTAGGGAAAGAAACCATTCGGGAAAAATAAGCATGGGAACCCCAAGTAGAGTAATGCAAACCACACCAACTTTTACTGAATCCCACCCCCATTGATTGGCTCCATCAGCATCGCCGGATCCTAAGGTCTGTGATACTAAGGTCGAAGATGTTAAACCCAATGCTTTTGCAAATAAGGTCAATACCATACTAAATCTAACTAAGACGCTTGCTGCCGCTAAAGCAGCTGTTCCGATTAGACCGACCATCCAAAGAAATACGACATAACCTAAAGAAAATAATGCTTCGCTTATTGAGTCAGGCAAACCGATCTTAAAGATTCGAATCATTAACTCTAACTTTGGTTTTACATTTAAGAATCCCTGTTTACTAAAGTAAATATAGGTCACTACCAGATAGATCAGGTTACCTACATAAGTTGCTGTCGCTGTTGCTACACCTGCTCCCATCGCCCCAAGCTTTGGCGCGCCGAAGTTACCAAAAATTAACACGTAGTTAAGGAAGATGTTTATGCAGTTCATCACCAGGATAATTAACATAAATACTTTAACCCTGCCGATGCCAGTCCAGAAGCCTTGAAATGCAGCATTTACTCCCACGGCAATTATTGCCGAAAAGAGCGCTCTGAGGTAAGGGATCCCTTCCTGAATTACTTCAGGATCTGAAGACATTAGGGGAAATGCTAGTGGACTTACAAAAAAGCAAAGAACGGTCAAAGGAATACCAATTGCGAGTACTACCAGCAAACCACCATTTAGAGGTAAGCACTTTGGCTCTTTTGACATCTCGCCTGTTCGTCTAGCTACAATTCCTTGTACTGCCGGTGCAATACCAATAACGAAAGTAACAATTAATGTATTGGCAAAGCCGGACAATCCCAGAGCTGCAACAGCATTGTTACCCAAAGTCCCTACCATTGCTAAGTCGACTAAGTTCATAATAAAAGTTGAACCTAGTGCTACTGTAATCGGTAGTGCTAAATTTAGAATAACCTTGATTCGGTTACTTGCGGTCATTGATAGGCCTCGTTAATTCAACGATATAAGATCTGAAACAATAATTTGGGTCAATTTTTTGCAGAGCTGATAGTAAGAAACTAAAGACTGTGGTTGGCACTCTTACTTTTGGTATTTATCAAACAAAGCAAGATATTTCTTGTTGCTTTCGTTGTCCCACTGATAATTGGTAAGTTGCTCATCAAGTTCTATTGAATTTCTTAATTCATCTGGGAACGAGCGTGTACCTTTTTTATCCTTTTCTGGTATGTGTGGCTGATTCAGTTTCATTCCGAAGCTATAAGGCTCTAGCTTTCCAAAATGGTGCAACGAATGCTGAGCTATTTCATGGTATCTCCTCGTCGCATGAGGATAAATTCCAGGTATATATTGATGGCTATCTATATCTTGCTTAACCCCAGTAGTGTATAAGTAGAAAACGAGAAATGGATTGTAATATATGTTGGGGAATCCTAGTGTCTGCCTCATAAAACCTTCTAAGTAACCATTACCGGCAACGGCAATTAAACCACTTGGAATAACGTCATGGTGCGTTCCATGGAGATAGATAAACTCCAGTTCCGAATTGTGGCCCAGCCAGTGATCTCTGTAAAACCAAGAATTAAGGTCTTTAATAAAGCTAAACCTTGTATATATGTTTGCAATAAGTGCTAAAGGTATAAATAGAACCGAATAGTTGACGACATTAATTACTATAAACCACGGCGCCAATAGCACTATGTGGGTTAATAACCCAGTAAGGTAAGCGTGGATTATTTCAATGGATATATTTGACTGCTTTGACAGGTGTCTCTTCCATACAGTTTCCATTAAAACAGTTTGTACATGCCCTCTTTTACGCAAGTGATCATAAAGGCTAACCGTTCGATAAAGCGTAATGACTGCTAAATGTATAAAAAATAAGTACAGAGCTACAGTTCGAAATTCTTCTGAGTAATGCGGAAGTTCTGGTGTTAAGTAGACAAATAAGTTCTCTACTAATAATACTGCTGCTGCAATAAAGTAAGCTGGCTTCATGTTTTGTACTTTATAAACAAACATAAAAACTAAGTCCTGAGGACGCCTGACAATCAACGGCACAGAAAACTCCACTCCATGACGAATAACAAACAACAGGATCATAAGACCGCATATGGAAATTCCAGGAATTGTTATTACACTTGTGTCTTTGTACGAGTAAAAAATTATTGCGGCACAAACTAGTATCATCAACACGTAGTCGATGAAGTCTTTTTTCCGGAATACCGTCCTTGCCCTTTTTTCTCCGTAAATTTTATGAAAGAACTCAGGGTTAGCTTTTTTCATTCAAATTCGCCTTATTTTCGTCTTCTGAGGTGTTAAGTAGCTAGTCGACATCAACTTCTATCGGCTTTTTACAAAAACAGAACTACCAACTTACGCTTTGCAAATTGACGTTAAACTTTTAGAGATTTTATAATGATCGGTGTTTTGGATAGATGGGTTCGTCCCATCCCTAATTACTATATAAAAGAATTAGGAGCTAATTATTTGGGTAACCAAATGAATATTGTCACTTTCTAACATAGAAAAATGAGTCGCTTCAACATCGTGGACTCGCGCCGGACTTATCAGGTATTTATCCCAACCAAAATCTTGGGGTAAGTCATTAATATTTTGGCGTTCTTTAGCTGCTCTGATAAGCAAAACGTCCAGCTCTTGCGACAAGGGCTTTTGCCAATAAGTATTATAGCTTCGTTGATTGGCTTGAAATACTTTAAAAAATACAGAGAGTTGTTCTATATCTATTTCCAGGCCATGATCAGCAAAAACACTGCTAACAAATTCCTTTTGATTTGTTTTTGGAAATTTTCTAAATTGCTCCGGTCGTAAATCAATTCCTTGTTGTTCTGCAATACCAAGGCAGGCATTTAGAAGCAAACTAGACTCGTCATATTCAAGAGCGTCTTTTAGTGTTGAAGGCGGTATAGAATCAAGTAATACCAGAGACTTAATTTTGTCTCCTTGTTGTAAAAGTTTCCGAGCCATCTCATAAGCAACAACTCCACCAAAAGAATGGCCAATCAAACTATATGGGCCAGGCTTTTGTACAGCTCGTAAAGCGGAAATGTTAGACTCGGCAATAGCTTCAACACTTCCAAGTGGCTCACTTCTTCCATCAAGGCCGATTGCTTGCAGACCGTAGAAAGGCTGATCTTTACCTAAGGCAGAACTGAGTGGCTGAAAAGAGAGAACATTTCCTCCAACACCAGGTGCTGCAAATATTTGATGTTTTTTTCCTTCGACGTGCATCGGCACTAAAATGTTAAATGAATCTTCTTCACTTGATATGATCTTTGCAAGTGATTGAATATTAGTTTCTGTAAAAAGGGTCGCTAACGGCAACAACTGATCAAACTGATTATTGATCTTTGCCATCATCTGCACGGCCAACAATGAATGTCCGCCGATCTCAAAAAAGTTATCGTTGATGCCAATTTTCTCGGGAGCCAACTGAAGAACCTGCGCCCAGATTTCAACCAACTGTTGCTCCAGAGGATTA
>JAPHTP010000085.1 GCA_026196875.1 Kangiellaceae bacterium | reverse complement strand
TAACGGCATTTGCCAGTGATAGGATTAATTGTCGCATCTTTATCATTGCAGTCTTCCTTATTTTTCACCCAATGTTGACCTTCAAAATATTCGCTGTGATCACATGCCATACGTTTTATAGAAGGATCGCCAAACAGATCGCCATCTGCATCGAGAAAAAACTCTACCTTAACGCCTTCGTCGATGGACCCGTCGCAGTTATTATCAATACCATCACAGACTTCACTAGTCGCAGGGTTTATGTCGGTACGATTATCGTTACAATCTAACCCTCTGTATTCCTTTCTTCCATCGCTACCGATGTTGAAAGCCGAGGCATCTTCGAATCCATCACCATCTCTGTCTCTTCCACCGTGAGTTGTTGGGTCGCAATCTTCATCATGTCCTCGCCCATCAGCTATTTCGACATTACCAGGGAATCGATTAGGGTCATTATCATCACAATCGGAACCGCCGCATGCTATCGAGTTAACACCATCACCGTCAGCATCTGGAGTTGGACAAGAGTTAGTTGAGTTTATTGTACCGGTAGTTGAGGTCGCTACGTTTGTGTTAACAGTAGCTGGAATCTGATTTAAAGGGCGATTAAGGGCCGCAACCGCATCTATATCTGCACCTCGAGTTTCCGTCCGGCAGTCGCTTCCTAAATCAGTAATTCTGACAAAGTGATAGGCTTCGCCGGTATTTACGTAACCATTTATATCTATTTTCTTTCCACGTTTTTTTAAAGTTCCTAAGTTAATCCAATGGTTGCCTGCTTTCGAAATTTCTATTTTTGCATCTTCAAAAGCCAGACCAACTTCCACAATATAAAGATCTTTACCGACATCATCTGCTAAAGCATTATTTTTAAATTCAAGCGTAATGCTTCCGTTGCAACCAAGAGACACCATGCCGGACATTTTCTTACTCGAATAATCGGGTCGCCCTAATGCGTTTTTTTTCTTTCGAAACTTCTTGTCCGCCTGAGGAGAACCGGGGTTAAATACAACAATTTTATCGGCAAAAGACTTTTTGCCTTGGGGATAAGTAACTCCGTCTATTGCCAGTGGTTGAGCATGGGATAAAAGTGATAGAGTTGCTAAAGCTAAAAGTATGCAGTGACTTAAAGCGTTAAGTTTTGTCATGTGGTGGCCCTGGCTTTTTATTCTATGTTCTATTTGCTTGAATCTTACACATTTTTCGAAAGTTTAGATAGGTAAATGGGTTTAGGGCTACAGTTTACCTTTGTTATAACATCCAATAAAAAATTAACTCTGCATTGAATAACCTGAAGGTATGTGTTGGATTGGTTAGATTTGTAATGATATGAGTTGGGAAGAATTAAGAACTGTTAATATTAGTTAGTATTGTGAACTAAGCCAAATCGTTTGATAGGCAGGGTCTGATTTAATTTGCTCAAGAGCTTGATTAAATCGTTCTATAAAATTTTTAGAAAAATTCTGCTTGTTAAACATAAAGCAAGCTTCTCTGCCAAATGTACGGATGGAAAGTGGCACTACTTTTTTCATCAGATCTCTGCTTCTCAATTTATAGGAAATAACGAATGGGTCTTCGAGAAATCCATCAATATCACCATTAAATAATCTGTCAATATTATCTTCAGCGCGGGTTGAATATGAAAGTAAGTATTTTTTCATAGGATGGTTTTGCCATCGCTGAATTTCTTCTCCATAAATATATTGACGGGTAAGTCCTAGTCGAAAATTTGAATTAACTAAGTCCTGGATACTTGAGGTATTAAATTTTTCTTTTAGCTCTTGTTTAACAAAAACAGCAAATTCATCTTTACGATATGGTGCTGAAAATCTCGCGTAGGATTCTCTTTTTTTACTTGGAGTTGCATTTGCCGTAAAGTCCAATTCACCGGTAGCTATTTTCCTCATGTTTTCATCCCAGGTTACCGGGATATATTTTATTTTGCAGCCGGCTTTCTTAACTACTGCTTCTATTAAATTAACTTGTAGTCCTACAGGTTTACCTTGACTGTTTAAGTACTGAAGAGGTTTCCATTCGGTAAACCCGTATTTAAGAATGCACTCAGATTGTGCAGCGGTGTTTGAGCCAGCTGATCTATCTAGAGATGGTTGAGCAAGAGCAACAGGTGAGTTTTGCCAAATTGAAAGAATATATACATAAATCAGGTTTTTAACTGTTCTAACTGCAAGACTTTTCAAACCAACACCCAAAGATAAAAATTCTTAATAAACACCAGGTTGCGCGGTTATGGCGCCAACATTTATTAGCGCTCAAAAAACAGCCAACCCGTTAAGCATAGTAAAAACTAGATATTTATCAAAAAAACAGCTAATTCAATAACATAAATGCAAATTTAATCTCAGTCGTAGTAAGCATTGATCTATATCAGCTCAATTTTGTGAACTAGTCGATATGCTTCACGCTAAGGAACATCCATCTTTTAGTAATCCGTGTGTCAATGACTCCCCAATTTATTTCTGAAAATCAGGTTTACGCGCTTTTAAAACAGGCCGGAATCAACACGCCTAAGCACTTCTTTTTTTCTTCCGTAGCGGATATCGATAACGACTGGTTCGAGGCTGACGAAAAGGTAGTTGTTAAGGGAATGGCCGACGAGTTATGGCACAAGTCAGATAATGGCGCGCTTAAATTTGTAGAATTCAGCCAAGAAAAGCTAGCCGATACTTCTACATCGATGGAAAGCGTGGTCAAAACTAAGTTTAATTGGCGCGGAACTTTAGTCACAGAAAAAGTTAACTTTAGTAAATCAAATGATGCTCCAAGTGAAATATTTGTCAGTTTACAAAGAGATAAATGTTGTGGTGCGATTATTAGTTTAGGTTTTGGCGGTATTTTAACCGAAGCTTGGGCAAGAGAGTTAAAGCAATCGTTATTGGTGTGGCCCGCATCGGTATATACGCCTGAAGAAGCGCTTGAAGAATTGGAAGAGCATTGGTTAGGTAAAATTTTACTAGGGGAGGTTCGACAACAAGCTCCACTGACTAGCCGTAAACAATTACTAGAATTTTTGCAAAGTCTGTGGAAGTTAGATGAGTTAATGGCGGACAAGGACATTGGCTTGCTTGAAGTTAACCCATTTGTCGTGGACTCCAGCGGCAACTTTATTGCTCTAGATGGTGTTGGCCAGTCATCCTTATCTCCACATGTTGAGCCGTGCCCAGTTCCGCTTCAAGATGATAGTTTTTTAAAACCAAAAAAAATCGCTTTGGCGGGAGTTTCGGAGAAGCAGGGCAATGTCGGCGGATTGATACTTGAAAATCTTCGCCAGTCAAACTTATCTGATAATGATTTGGTGATTATCAAGCCGGGGCGAGAAGAATTTGCCGGAATAAAGTGCTTTGATTCGGTAAGTGCTTTAATAGACGAGCCCGTTGACGTTTTAATTCTAGCCTTACCTGCACAATCTACTGTAGAAACAATTCAGCAGTTGTGCAAACAAAATGGTGGAGCTCAGGCAATTTACATTGTTGCCGGTGGCATAGGTGATGGTGCCGATCAATCTGGGTTTGGCGAGCAATTAGAATCGCTAGTACAAAATCGGCGAAAAAATAACTTATGGTGTCCGGCGATCGTTGGTCCAAACGGTTTAGGTATGCTGTTATCACCACTCAAACTCAATAGTTTATTTATTCCGCAACGGAAGCTAAACGTCAAGTTTTCCCCTGAATCGCAGGTAGCCTTAATCAGTCAAAGTGGCGCATTTTTAATTACGCGTTTGTCTCGTCACTCTAATCTAAGTCTGAAGTACGGATTTTCAATCGGCAACCAGCTAGACATGAAACTTTCAGATTTTATGGCGCTAATGCAACGAGATAAATCGATCAAGGTGCTTGGTCTTTATATTGAAGGGTTTGTTGATGGTGATGTCTGTGCTGTAGCTAAACTGGTTAAACAGTTTCGTAGCGAAAATCGTCACGTAATTATATATAAAGGTGGCAGGTCTGCATTAGGACAAGAAGCTGCGGCGGGACATACCGGCGCAATGACCGGCGATTACTTTGTTCAAAAACGGTTGCTGCAAAAAGCTGGCGCAGTGTTAGTCGAATCCTTCAATCAATTTAATGCTGTATTTAAATGGATGGCTGCTTATCCGGAACTGCACACTTTAGGTAAGCTGGCTATTGTGACCAATGCGGGTTATGAAACTGTTGGCAGCGTGGACACTTTAGGAGACAACGATTCCGGAAGGTTATATCAAATAAACGGCGATGATGAAAAACAACTTTCTAAAATTTTTCACCGGCACAAATTGCAAGGTTTAGTCGCTCCATCTAATCCATTGGATCTTACACCTATGGCGGACGAAGATGCTTATTTTGATTGTGTCGAAGCTATGATCGAATTTGGCGCGGGTGTAGTTATGCTTGGACTAGTTCCTTTATCGGAACAGCTGGATACTCATCAATTGAGCCAAGCAGAAAAATTTGCCAAAAGACTTAGGAAACTCGCGCAACATAGCGGTCGATTAATTGGTGTCGTGATCGATGCTGGTGTGCCATATCAAGATTACAAATCAGTTTTTGAAAGAGAAGGTTTTCCTGTATTTGATGGAATGGATATGGGGGTGTTGGGGATCAATGTTTTAAAGCGTGCCCGTTAGTTTAATCTGACAAACTGTCTTAGGTTCTTTTTCCACCACCCAGGCCCTCTCCCCGGGGAGAGGAGAGAGGGGACGAAGGTTCAAATCCACGGATTAATTAGTCAACCCGATGCATCAAGCGTTTTAAAAATGGTGAGAGCAACAAAAATATAAATGCCCCCGCAAGGCCTATCTCGGCTGACAGCATAAATAGATCTTGGTATTTAACTAATGCTTCGCCCACATCTTTTACTTCACCACCATGAGTGTCCATTGCAGATAACTTAGCAAGTTCAACTGCGACTATTTCTGAGTAAGCCGTGCCTAAAAACCATGCGCCCATCATAAAACTTACGATGCGTTTGACGGATAATTGAGTTACCGCTGATAGAGCTATAGGAGATAAGCTTAATTCTCCTAGTTCAAGCACAAAGTAAGCGAGAATTAAAAACCAGATGCTCACCAGGCCTTGTTCATTAGTTGACTGAGTTCCCCAGACCAAAATCAAAAAAGATAATCCGGCAAACATAAGTCCAATGGCCATTTTTTGTGGTTTGGAAGGATTCAAGTTTTTCTTTGCAAGTGCCGGCCACATCCAGGCGTAAAAAGGTGTTAACAGAATAATAAACCAGGCGCCAAATGTCGTTGTTTGGCCTGCGGTTAATTCGACGCCGAACATATTGCGATCCATCACCCTATCAGCAAAAGCCACCCAGCTACTATAAGTTTGCTCATACAATCCGAAAAACAATAATCCGGCAAATATAAAGGAAATCAGAACTATCATTTGTTGGCGTTGTACAGAATTACAGTGCTTGACCATAAACCAGATGATCCCCGCTGTCATAACAATTGTAATTGAATGCATAAACCAAACAACGGGACTTACCGCAGGTAACCATTCAATAAAAGTAACAACAAGAGAATGGGTTTGAACCAATCCCCAAATGATAAATATGCCACCAATTGAAAGCAGATATATCCAATGCTCAGTCGTAATACCTAGCTGTTTTTTGGTTAGCTTTTCGGGATCATTAGGCTCGCCATGACCATGTAAATGCTTTTGGCCAAAAATAAAAACTAGCAAACCACCAATCATGCCGATACCGGCGAGACCAAATCCGTATTGCCAGCCGTATTTTTCTCCAAGATAAGCACAGATCAGAGGAGCGATGGCGGCACCTAGATTGATCCCTGCATAGAAAATAGTAAAACCAGAATCGCGCCGCGGATCGTTTTCCGGATATAGTCGACCAACAATAGTAGAAATATTGGGTTTCAGGAATCCGACCCCCATTATGATGAGAGCCAAGGAAAAGTAAAAAACTTGTAATGCTCCAAGGTCACGATTGACTTCTCCGTCAACAATGGCCGCTTGATGCCCTTCATACGCCATGCCAAGGTGACCTAGTACCAACAATATCGCGCCGAAAATAACCGACTTTCGCATCCCAAGATAGCGATCTGCAATAATTCCGCCGATTACCGGGATCGCGTAAACCAAGGCTCCATAGGCTCCAAGTAGGTTATAACCGTGCTCATCGGTGAATAAATGGTATTTGATTAGATAAAGAAAAAGCAGAGCCTTCATACCGTAGAATGAGAAACGTTCCCACATCTCAGTAAAAAAGCAGACGATCAGACCTTTGGGGTGCCCCAAAAACTCATCTGAAGAATTATCTTTCGCTATTGCCGCTTCGGTCATTTCGGTCCCCTAAAATGAATGTTAATTTATTATTGTGTACACAAAGTTAGTATTTTGATAGTCACTAGTGTATCGACTCGAGAGTCCAGTTTCTACCTTCGAAATAGAAGAATCCAAGTATATTGCCGTATTTTAGGTGTTAAAATAAGGTTTGCCGGGTGAAAATAGAGTGAAAGTTTGGTGTTATGGTTAATAAATTAGCCTCAGCCTACCGTGAGGCTATATATCAATTTAGCTTCCAAGGCTTGAATTACAACCTTGAAGTTGACCGCAAGAATGAAAACCTTGATCGGCTATTGGGCTCACTTGATACTTCTCAAGCAGCGTTTATTACGGCTTTTAACCCACAAAGCCAGATATTGTCGAAAACGGAGAACACTCTTAATCAAAGTCGTTTGGTTAAACGAGTTGAGCAGATGGGCTTTCAATATCTGAAGGGATTTAGCACAGATCAAAACTTTAGCTGGCCAAAGGAAGAAAGCTTGTTTGTTACCGGTATTAGCTTTGAAAAGGCATTAGCGCTGGCGGTTGAGTTTAATCAAAAAGGTTTTTTATTTATTCAATTATTTCGACCGGTAAAGCTATATTTTGTTAGCGAGTCAAAAGAATAAACTACCAGAGTCTGTTTATCTTTCGTCAATGTCTAAATGTTGGAAGTAAAAAAGTAGGATTGAATTCATTGAATATATAAATATATCCAAATTTATAATTGAATTCGCACCTACTAAACGAAGTAGTCAAGGTTGCCAGATTCACAGAGCTGATGTTAATTTGGAGCCCTAAACCCAGTGCCATTTACTATTGGCATTAGCTCTTAGACTGTTGGTGTTGGTTGAAACTCGATAACCGACTGATATGACTCTGGCTTCGGAGATATCAATAAAGTCTCGGGTTTCCATTTTTATCAAGAGGTTATGAGTACCGCCGTTAAATGTAATGGTTTGGTTTTGTGCTAACTCTTTAGCTAAGAACACGTCCATATCGTACAGGTTTCCAAATGGCGGCATAGCACCCAGCTCGCAATCGGGAAAACGTTCCGCAAATTGGCGCTCCGGGACGATGCTTAGATCTGGTGTTCTTAATAGCCTTGAAAGGTCGTCTTGAAGAAGAATGTAGTTAGCGGGCACAACTACCATTGACATGTATTGCCTGCTTCCTATTACGATAACTTTGCTTAAGTCTCTACCTTTTATATGGGCAGACTCTGCGGTTTCTTGTGCGGTGAAACAAGTATCATGAGGGATCAAAGTATAATCGATAAGTAAAGAATCCAAGTATTCCAAAGGGCTGAGGGTGAACATAATTATTTTCCTGGGGTAGAATAGTAGTTTCTAAGCAGTAGTAATAAAAACTGCGCAACTCTTCATGCTGATAGATTTACGGTTAAAAAACAATGACAAAATAGCTTTGATAACTAGATGTTTTGAGTGGTTAATTGTGTTATCAAATATCGGAATGTAAAAAATTCGCTATTGCGATATTTAAATTAATTTAAGGGAAAGTTAGACTTAACTGAAAAACTATTTTGATTATCTATAAACTAAAGTTTAATAGCCGCTTGTCTCAAAATGAAATACTATCAGTAGGTTTTAAGTGTTAGTAAGTCTGGCTAACGCCAATGGTTAAAAAGAAAATTGAAAAGAAAGTTATGAAAAATTTTGTTGTTTTATTTACGGGTGTAATTGGTTTTGCTGTTTTATGCACTACGGCCGCTTTGGGTTTAGCGGTCCTGACTAAGGCGTATTTATTACCCTTGGTAGAAGGGCGTTATTTATTGTTGGCAAGTATTTATCTAACGGCACTTTTAGTCAATTGGGTTTTCATCAGAAAGTTTAAGTTGCTCGCGAAAAATATGGTGGTTTTTGGCGCGGTCTTCTTAGTCGGATTTGTGTTTTTTGTCGAATTAGTTGTCTTTGCTCGTTCGTCGAGTATTTATCAATTATATTACTCGGTCGGTCTTGTTCCACTAATGTATGTTTGGGCAAATTTCCAGTTGAATCGACAGGCTAAAAGCGAGCTGCATCCAGTGTAATGACTTTTGCCAACATTTATTACTTAGCATTGGCTACTTGCTTTGGCTTGGTGGGTTTTATGCTCACTATAGATTCAATAGTATCGATGACCGATTCGCCTGTGGTTGGATTAAAGGATATAACGTAATTTGTTGTGGTACCTAGCAAAATCATTTCTGCTTTGTTCTCTTTTGAATCAGTCTTTTCTATGATAACTCTATTTGCTTGACCGTTAAGAATTTGCTCCGCTCGGTGAGAAGTCAATATTTGAATCCAAAAATAAAGTACAAATATGAGGCAGGCTACTAGTAGTCCGTAGATAACATTATTGCTTTTAGGCGCAAATACAATCAGTGATCTGAGCCGAATCGAAAACGTTTGTTCTTGCTGCTTTAATTCTGATTGGACTCTGGCGCCTACCCTAATCATTTTGTCGTAAGCTAGAGTGGTAACAAGCGCAGCTAAGAACATGAGAATGACCATTGGTTCTCTGACTCCAGCAACGAGTATATCGCTAAAATCTGTCAATTTAAGGATGGGAATATTGAACAAGCGATAATATTGGTAGTAGTAAGAAATGCCGATAAAAGTAACAACGGCATAAGCTGATGTAAGTAAAAGACCTGGATGTCTGTTAAATAGCTGAATTGTTTCCCGGGTAAAATTGGAGTCTTCTACTTTTGCTTGTTTTTGACTAACCATAGCAGCTTAAGATTTCATTCATGTACAGAGTTAGTCTTAAGCCGAATGTATTTATTACAAATTTCTTGATGCCGTAGCTAAAGCTTGGGCCGTAAAAAGAAGAGCAAAGGATTAATATTCGATGACTAAATTTTCAGGGGCAGAGTTGAAGCCTCCAGAGTTTTGGTGGACGCTCTTATTTGAATTTCGGAAGTCTGCCCATAGTCTTTTGCTTAAGCTTTCTAAGGATTCGCTTTTGGGATTGACAAGCCATTTCGCCAGCTCTAAGGCGACGTCTGGATAGGGAGTCGGTTGATGCTTGGGTAATTTCAGCCATGCTGCTAAATCCTTGTGTGAAAAATTATGAATAATATTTGCCCGTTCAATTTGCTCGAGTGCCAGAGCGTTGGACTGCTGCTCCATTTGTCCGTTCAACGGATAAAGTAACAGTTTATGTCCCATTTGAATTGCTTCACTTGGCAATTCAAATCCTGCTCCTGTGATAATGCCACTACACTCACTTTGTTTTTGTTGAAAGTTTTCGCGAGAGAAATGATAAAAATTGATGTGTTCATAACCTGATGGTGAATCACATCCGTGAAATATGTGGAAGTTATAGCCAGAGAAAGGCTTAAACCATTCAATTAAGTCTTTCTCAGGACAAAATGGAAAATAAACCAAAATTTGAGTTAGAGAGTCGCCCGCCAATTTGTTATTGCTTTCAATAATTGGTGGCAATAATGATTGCCCAAAATCATTCCAGTGAAGACCTATCGGGTTAGTAACTGGTGCAAAGTTCTTTAAAACCAAGTTGGCGATAAAGTTTTTACCAGAGATAGGTATACGTTTCTTGAATGACATTTGATGAGATATGCCTGTAGTTTTAACTTTCTGGAGTCTTGCGGCCCATGCAGTTATTGGTTCAAAGTCATTAATTACTATGTCATACCCATTGAACTCGATCGAGCGCATATCTCGAATGAAGCGAAGAATATTGTTTTTAAATAGAGTTGCGAGATTACTAATTCGTCCGTTTTTTATTGCAAATGTGAGACCGGGGTAACTGCGATAGTTTTCAAATATCTCCATGTCAAATAATTCTTCCTCGGATCTACCGGAAAAAATCCAATCAACTTCAATTTCGAGTTGTTTAAATGCTTGAGCCATTATTCTGGCTCTTGTGATGTGGCCGTTTCCTGTTGCTTGAACAGCGTAAAGAATTTTCATTAAATTAACTACAACCTATAACCCAAATAAGACGCTAGAGAATTATCGCTCCAGCTAGAGAGCCGCTTAGAATTCCAAGCAAAATTCCGGCAATAATATCCCCAGGAAAATGAACGCCTAATGCAACTCGAGATAAACCGATGGATAGTGCCCAGAATATTGCTAGTGGAGCAAAGACGGGAAAGAACAAAACTATTTGCGTTGTCATCACAAACGCAGCAGCGGTATGTCCTGAAGGAAAACTGAATTGATCTGAAGGTTTTATTTTTGCTTGAAAATTTTGTAAATAATCCTGCGGTCGGTTGCGTCTAAATTTACGTTTTAACAAGATGTAAAGTGGAACTTCTAACCCGAAGCCTATCAAACAAGAATAGAAAAAGTACTGGTGAGCTTCAAAGTTAATCGTGATCAAACTGAAGGCAAGTACAGCGTAAATCCAGCCATCACCTGTAGCAGATATAGCTCGAATAATGGGATAGTATGCTTGTTTGGCCAATCTCTTTTGGCACCACAAGAAAGCATCTGTATCTGCTTGTTGGAATCTTGTTTTAATCATGCCCATTGCTGTTGCTCCATTGTATTACTCGCTATTCGCTGAATAATTGTTGAACAAACAACTTCCACTTATTCTTTCAGAATTCATGAGGTAATTTTGGTTTATTTGTGTGACTAATAAATGACCAGTTGATTAATCTTGTGTGACAGCAAAAAGGATATTAAAAACTTTGCTTTTAATATCCTTTTTTAAAGAATTTTTTCTTTTGGGTAGAGTGGTGGTTTCGCACCGCTTCGCTTGCGTGCGACCTACTTTTGCCAAGAGCTGCAAAAGTAGGCAAAAAAGCTCGACGCTGAAGATAACTAATTCATACTTATTTGGTAGGTTACATAAGCCTTCACTTCGGAACCAAATTGAGAGCGACCCATCAGGCAGAACAAAACTCGCCCGCTCAGACAGTTGTTCTGCTTATCTGATGTGTCATGCATTCCACAAGTCCGTTATAGCCGCTATAACGGATTTGTGAAAATCATGAGTCAGCGGATAGACGCGAAAATCGGATGAGCGCAAGCGATAGCGGTGCGAAACTATTCTTGTGGTTCAAAAAGATGAAACGACAATCACAAAGTCTTTTCACAACAAATTCATCTGACTAAACAATATAAAACAAAAAATTTCCATTTGCCTCAAGCAAACACTTTCCGTAATAATACGCCCCCAAAACAACAACCCCTCGGTCAAAAACATAATAATGTGGTTTAAAAATTTACATCTCTATCGTCTGACATCTCAATTTGAACTTTCCCCTGAGCAACTCGCTGAAAAACTAGAAGAAAAGCGTTTCTACCCATGCGCTAAAATGGCCGAAGAGAGCAGCGGTTGGGTATCTCCAATCCATCGCTCAAAGGAATATCTGGTGCATGCTGCGAGTGGGTGTATTTTGCTTTGTATGCGTCGCGAACAGAAAGTTATCCCGCCAAGTGCGGTTAAGGAAGAGCTTGAAGAGCAGGTTTTGGCCATTCAAGAAGCCATGGGGCGGAAAGTTTTTTCCAAGGAAAAGCAGTCTCTCAAGGAAGATATTGTGGCCAAGATGTTACCGAGAGCTTTTACCCGTTCAACTCACATTTTTGCTTACATTGACACTAAAAATGGCTACTTGGTACTTAATGCTGGATCCGACAAAATCGCTGATACTATCTACGAACTATTAGTTGAATCGCTTGGCTCATTTGGCGCGGTTAAACTAGTGAGCGAGGAAAGCCCCGGCCATATTCTTAACGATTGGTTGCAAAACGGCCTACCAGAGGGGTGGGAGTTAACTGGCGATTATGAGCTAAAAGATTTGCAAGACGAGCGTGTCGCCAAGTTCAAAGACAATGAAAGCGAAAATGGTGTTTTGGCCGATCTGATTGAAGATGGTTATCAAGTCACCAAACTTGGCGTCCGGTATAAGGGCCAGTTGAAGGCCATGCTTCAACAGGATTTGGTGGTTAAAAGCGTCAAGTTTATGGATGAATTGTTGGCAGAAAATGATGACGTCGATGGGGAAGATGAATTGGTTAAATTTGACGCAGATTTTGCGTTAATGACCAGAACTCTCGCTGATTTTATTTCAGATATTATTTCCTTATTCGTGGTGAATACTGAAAGCTAGGTATTGGACCCAATTAAGGTCAGTCTAAGAAATTTTTGGCCCGGAAACATCCGATTCTGGGCTCGCTAAATTCACATATTATTCCGCCTAAAGCCATTTGCAATCGCTTGCATCTCTTTTTATGATGGTTTACCCAACAATAAAAACAACCGTAATGTGCGATATTTATGGCTTCCTCTTCCTTTGTTATTTCAAGACTTAACCAATTGAATCAGTATCTTAGCTGTGATTTCTTAGGTGGACCTAAGCATTTAAAACTCGCTTGGGTTGTGAATTTTCAAAAAGGAATGACATTTTTTTGGGTGCTCGGATTAATTTATTATTTTAATAATCAATCTACACAGGCCTTGGTGTATCTCGCTTTGCACGGTTGTTATGGATTCTGTTGGTTATTAAAAGATGTCATTTTCCCTGATCCAAATTGGCAGAAACGGGTTACCTATGGTGGGGCTTTCATGGCCGTCGCAATGGTACTCGGGCCATATTGGCTTTTTTCATATTTATTAATTTCCCCGATATTAGGCGATGAGCATGTCGGCGCCAGCCCATTCTGGCTGACCGCGGCGATAATGATTCACACACTAGGGATCGCCATTATGCTTATTGCAGATGCTCAAAAGTATTTCACCTTGAAATTTACTAAGGGATTGATAACTAGCGGGGTGTTCAAGTACATACGCCACCCCAATTATCTCGGTGAAATTATGATTTATGGAAGCTACGCTATTGTGGTTTGGCATTGGATTCCTTGGCTAATTTTAGGCGTCATTTGGATACAATTGTTTTTGGTCAACATGTTTACTAAAGAAGCGTCCATGTCGCGTTATCCCGAGTGGTGTGACTACTTCAATTCGACGGGCATGTTGCTCCCCAAAATATTTAAAAGAAACCGTTAGAGCCGGTATTGAACAAGCTTAAATCTTAGCTAGATAGAAGTGAGCCAATCGTCAATTAGCTTGATCTAACAACGAGCAAAGTATGCTTTATCGGGCTACACTTATGAGTAGATAAGTGTGTTTAAAGGCAAAACAGGAGCTAGATATTAATGAATGAAGAAAGACGTCAGCATACTCGCTTACCTCGTCAAGAGCACGTTAAGGTCGATGTTGTAACCGAAGGCGTGCCGACTTCCGCAGAAGTTTTTGATTGTAGTTCTCGAGATTTCTCTTTAAGAGGAGTTAGGCTTCACGGAGACCATCCGATAGATCTAGGAAGCCATGTTGATATGACAGTGCATATGAAGTCTGACAAAACAGATTACCGCCTAGCAGGCAAAGTGAAATGGGTAACTGTTACTACTGAAAACGAACATTTGGCCGGAGTAGAGTTGTCCGTGGAAAGCTCCAAAGACATTCAACGGTGGCAAAATTTATTTAACTAAAAAGTTCGTTTAATTAGTTGAATATTTATATTTTTTAAATCTTGCTGCCGCAGGGGAGCAAACACTCGATTTGCTCCTTTCTTATCCTATAAGAGTTTTTACAACATAATAAATCAATATTTTGATTTTTCACCGCTGTGTTACCATTTCTAACGCGAGATAAACGGCTTCGTATTGCCTTTGTTTTGCAAAGCTGAATAGAAAAAACTAGATAGAAGAGCCCCTCGATGA
The DNA here is from genome assembly GCA_026196875.1 of Kangiellaceae bacterium. Taxonomy (GTDB): domain Bacteria; phylum Pseudomonadota; class Gammaproteobacteria; order Enterobacterales; family Kangiellaceae; genus Aliikangiella. Next base: position 44,838 of record JAPHTP010000085.1, on the reverse strand, counting down.
AAGACTTGACTCAAGGCAGTATCGCTAAACATTTAGTCCATATGGCTACGCCTATCGCTATCGGTATGATAGTGCAAACGCTTTACTATTTGGTCGATCTCTATTTTGTCGCAAAACTAGGTAAGAATGCTTTAGCCGGTGTAAGTGCCGCTGGTAATCTCGCTTTTCTTATCATTGCGCTTACTCAAATCTTAAATGTCGGGTGCGTCGCGCTAATTTCTCAAGCTGTTGGTAAAAAACAACAAGAACAAGCAAATTTAGTTTTCAATCAATCACTATTGGTTGCATTGTCGGCCGGGGTAGTGGTGGTAATATTTGGCTACTGGTTTAGCCGGCTATATCTTTCGAGCATTTCTGATAACCCCGCTACGGTGGAAGATGGACTTACCTATATGCTTTGGTTTATGCCAAATCTAGCATTGCAGTTTGTGCTGGTAGCAATGGGGGCAGGGTTAAGGGGAACGGGGATTGTTAAGCCTACCATGATTGTTCAATTGCTTAGCCTGGTTGTAAATATTCTGCTAGCTCCTGTATTGATCGCCGGTTGGGGAACTGGTTATCCGATGGGGGTGGCCGGAGCTGGTTTAGCTAGCACTATTGCTGCCCTATTTGCAGTAATATTGATGTGGTTTTATTTTCACAAGCTTGAAAAATATGTTTCTTTTGAAAGAAAGCTGTTTAAACCAAACTTCAAAATTTGTCGCAAAATTCTCGCCATAGGATTTCCTTCAGGTGGTGAATTTATTCTCATGTTTATCTATATGGCCGTAATCTACTGGGCGATCAAAGGTTTTGGCCCTGTCGCCCAAGCGGGTTTTGGATTAGGTTCGAGAATTATGCAATCCATCTTTGTGCCGGCCCTGGCTATAGCGTTTGCTCTGCCGGCGTTAATTGGTCAGAACTATGGCGCGCAAATTGGCGTCAGAGTAAAACAGAGTTTTATCCACGCTGTAATTATGATTTCATCGCTAATGGCAGTGCTGAGTTTAATGTGTATTTTATATCCCGAAGCTTTGTTAGGTGCATTCACAGAAGAAAAAGAAGTCATTCAAGTGGCAGCGTTATTCTTGAGTATTGTCGCCATTAACTTTGTTCCGGCCGGATTAGTTTTCACATGTTCCGGGATTTTTCAAGGGATCGGTAATACTTGGCCATCGCTGATTTCCGCAGCAAGTCGTATCAGCTTATTTGCGCTTCCCGCGGTTTGGCTAGCCGGAAAACCTGACTTCGAAATTATCCAGCTTTGGTACCTGTCCGTGGCCACCGTATTTATTCAAGCTGCGATTAGCTTATGGATGGTCAAGCATGAACTGAAAAATAAATTGGTATTTGAAACTTAGCGGCTTTACCGAGATTGGGTGGAGTTAAAAAAAGGGCCTTGCCAAGCAAAGCCCTTTGAATGCAAACTGATAACTTTTCAGAATTAAGAGAGGTTTCAATAAAAAGAGGCGCTATTTCCATCTCTCTACGGAGATTAGACACCGTATTCCTAAAATAGTTACAAAGTTTTTCGGTTTTTTAAATTTAAGCCGACAAACACTAAAGCGATCTGACAGCGATTTTTCCATTAACATTTTCCAGGTCAATTTGAACATCTCCGTTACCAATTGAGCCACGCATCTCACTGCCTACATATTTATGTTTGATAACTTCGATGCCAAAATCATTACTTATGCGACCACTGACAGTTTCTGCGTCAATCGAAGCGTTTGCACTTGAAGGTAAATATAGATAGATATTACCGTTGACCGAGTTCAGATTGATGCTTCTGGCATCGGATAGTTCGCTAAATTTAAGTTCCATATCTCCGTTAACCATACTGACTTTGGTTGAAGCAGTTAAGCCGTCGGATTTCAGCTCGCCGTTGACAAGATCGGCGTCCAGTTGGCCTGTAACACCTTCAATATTAAGGTTTCCGTTAACTAGCTCAATTCCATCAAGGCGGACGCTATTAGGTACGGTAAAGGTATAAGTTACTTCAGAACGTTCATGATTCCATGAACTGCCGCGGTTGTTTTTATACTTAGTTTTCACCCTTAAGCTGCTAGATGAATCGCTGATATCGATTGAAATCCTATCTCGCATTTCCTGGCTGGAGGCATAAATATGAGCGGTCATTGAGACCTCTGCACAGTCGCAGGAACGGAAGGTGACGTCGCCATTGACGTTTTCTACTTGGATCCTCCCATCACTATCAAAGTCCCAAGTTTTTTCAATTGTTTCATTAACTTCTGCCGAGGCAGAGCCAATTGATAAACCCATAACTGCAATTGATAACAATCCGGCTTTTTTTAAGTTGTTTGTTGTTTTCATACGCACTCCCATGAACTGAGTTAGTCAAATTAAAGGTGCAATTCAATCAATTCCATAAAGCTATTTTTTGGGGAACTAAGTGATTACGCTTTGTAGAACTAGACGATGTGACTAAGAGATTGGTTTAAAGGACAAAGAAAATTGCCTGTAACTAAATGTTAATGGATATAAGATTGTTGGCTAACTAATTGAAATACAATAATAAAAATTTTCAATAGACACTAAGGCTTTAATCCGCGATACGATCAAGTTTTTGAATTAGTAATTCGGTTCGCTGCTCGATTTCTAGTATATCTTCCTTGTTGACCGCTTTTTCAATGCCCTTACAAATATCCGCAATTCGCTGCTGATTATAAAGAGGGGCTGTTCCTCTTAGCTTGTGAGCGACATGCTTAATCAAGGCAAAATCTTGCTGTGCTAGCGCTGACTTTAATTGTTGGGCGATGGTGGAAGTCTTTTCCTTAAATTGATTGCTAAGTTGGGCGACTTTTTGCTCAAAGGCGTCACTAACTTTTTCTTCTGACTCGCTAGTAGCTACAAATGGCGCACTGGATTGGGCATTAACCAACCTTTGCAATGCTTCCGGGTCAAGCGGCTTAGGTAATAGACCATCAAATCCCGAGCGGCGTAGCTTTTTACCCATCTCGATGCTGTCATCAGAAGTATGGGCGATAATCTTGCCGTCATAATTGATAGCTCGAAGTACTTGAGTTGCTTCGAGACCGTCCATTTCAGGCATATTGATATCCATTATGAGGAGGTGGTAGCTATTTTCTATGGCCTTTTCTACCGCGACTTCTCCGTTTTCGGCGGTGTCGGCTAGGCATGACATTTCGCCTAGCAACATTTCCAGCAACATGCGATTAGAATCACTATCATCTGCAACTAAAACTCTAAGAGGCTGGCTGTTCACAGAACGTGCCTCATCGGCTCAGCTTTTCGATTGACGCGAGAATTTTTTCTGGTTCGAAAGGTTTGACTACATAACCAAAAGCGCCAAGCGCGATAGCATTTTTCACCGTGTTGATATCGCTACTAGCCGTTACCATTACCACCTTGGCTTCAGCATCGATTTTCTTGATTTGTTGCAATGTTTCCAATCCATTTGGACTGGGAATATCAATATCTAGAAAGGTAATCTGGAATTTGTCTGTCTTAAACCGCTCTAACGCTTCTTGGCCTGAGGTTGCTTTAACGCAATGGATAACATCTGTGGTATCCAAGATAAGCGTGAGCATTTCCATGCTTTCCGGATCGTCTTCCACTACCAAGGCATTTATTTTCTTTTCGGCTGTCGACTTAGACACCTTTAGCTCTCGCGATTGACATGCTTGATAATAGTATAGTCCCTATCTGCATAGATTTGCTTGAATTGGCGAAATTTTGCAGAAATTTTGTTACTGATTAGGAATAGTTGAGTCTTCATCAGTTCCAATAACGCTGCAGTGACAAGGCCGGACCCATCCGAGTCCTTTATTTCGTTTGATTTTGCTTGGTTTCTAGGGGCAAGTTTTTGGCGTTCAGTCAAATGCTGGTATAGACTGACTAATTAGTTTTACAAGCATACGTACCTATAAATCGACTCGTCTAGATTGCTGGAGAGGGAGAGTGGCTAAACAGGAGTTGCCGACAACAACGGGAGACGAAATCACCCTTCAGTTCAGGGCCGGTCGACTGCTGCAAATTCTCTACGCAACTGAAGTCGCGCTAATGATAATCGCATTGCAGCGATTTATGTTGGGCACTTGGGGGCAATCGCTGATCGTTATCGGCGTCGCGGTTTCTCTTATCAGCGTCTATCTGGCAGCAAAAAAAGGTAAAGTCGACTTAGGGGCCACTATCCTTCTTTGTGTCTTAACGCTGGCAATAACCTTTTTCATGTGGCGTTATGAAGGGACCAAAGATGAGACTTTATTAGCCTTTCCATCAATTCTTGTTTTCGCAGTGATTATTGGCAATCGTTATTTATTTTCGTTGTTGTTAATTTTTATGCTAGCAAATATTTTTATGATTGGTTATCTGAATGATGAACAAATATATATTAATGAGCTTTCTCCAACAAATCTAGACTCTGCAGTTTTAGTTTGCGTTATTCTGATGCTTGTTGGATTTAGCATTTGGATTTTATCGAGCGATTTACGAAGCGTTCTTGAAAAATTATCACGAGAAAATTTGAGAGTACTTCGTTCACAAAAGCAAGTAAAAAAATTACTGCACCACGATGCACTGACCAACCTTCCTAATCGAATTCTCGCAAGAGATAGATTTGAACAAGCCCTTTTACAATCTAAAAGAGACGGGACTCTGGTCAGTATTATGTTTGTAGATCTCGACAATTTTAAAAATATCAATGACTCCTTGGGGCATACAGTTGGTGATAATTTTCTAGTGGAATTGTCAAAGAGTTTAGTTAGTTGCTTGAGGAAGAGTGATAGCGTATGTCGCTTGGGCGGAGATGAATTTTTAATCGTCTTGGAGCGGTTAAAATCTAAACAAGAAATTTTACAAATCGTTGAAAAAATCATTGATGTAATAAAACAACCTATTTTGGTGGATGGAAATTTTATTGCGGTAACTGGCTCGATCGGAGTTGCGATAGCACCTGATGATGGTAAAGATTTTGATAGTATTTCGCGCAAGGCTGATATGGCAATGTACCGAGCAAAGGACGCCGGCAAAAATAGCTTTTGTTTTTATGATAGGCAAATGAATATTGACGCACAGGAAAACATATGCTTGGTGGCGGACCTGCAAAAGGCTATAAAAGAAGAGCAATTGCACGTTGTTTTTCAGCCCAAAATAGATTTGCTCAGTTGTGAGACGGTCGGTGCTGAAGCGCTTGTTCGTTGGCATCATCCTGAACGGGGCAGTATTCCTCCGGTTGAGTTTATTCCGCTTGCCGAGTCATCAGGATTAATTATTGAACTAGGAGAATGGATCTTAAAAGAATCTTGCGAACAATGTGTTAAATGGAATGATGCAGGTTTGCAGGACATTCCTGTCGCTGTAAATGTTTCATCGCTTCAGTTTAAGCGCAGCAATATAGTAGAAAAAATACTAATGACTCTTGAACAGACGGGGTTATCCGGTAACTTGCTAGAATTGGAACTAACCGAATCGCTATTATTTGAAAACTCCGAGAATTTAGTCGATTCATTATCAAGACTGCGAGGCGCGGGTGTACATTTTTCAATTGACGACTTCGGAACTGGCTATTCGAACTTAGGGTATCTGAAAAATTTCGAAATAAGCGCGCTTAAAATCGACCAGTCGTTTGTTCGCAGAGTATTAGAAAGCCCGCAGGACAAAGCAATTGTGACTGCCATTATTCAAATGGCAAATAGTCTCAATATGAAAACTGTTGCCGAAGGAATTGAGACAGTAGAAGTTCATCAATTGTTCAAGCAACTCAATTGTGATTTAGGGCAAGGATATTTCTGGGCCAAGCCTATGTCTGCGGATGAGTTTTTGCATTTCGCTCGCAAAAGCAACTTCGCATAGAGTTTCACCGATTAAGTCTCTGCGCTAAGTTGTTGTATTACCCATTGCTGCAGTTGTGCCAAAGGGAGGGCGCCAGATGTTCTAGCCAACTCAACATCATCGCGGTAAATAGCCAAAGTAGGGATAGAGCGAATATTAAAATCTATAGCTGCCTGTTGATTAGCTTGGGTATCCAACTTTAATAGTCTTAATTGGTTACCAGCTAGAGTCGCGAACTCATTAAATATTGGGGCAAATTGTTGGCAAGGTCCGCACCAGGGAGCCCAGAAGTCAACCAGCACCGGAATCCCGGAGTGTTTCAAATGCCGAGTCAAACTTTCAGCGTTAACAACAATTGGTTTGCCCGAAAATAGCGACTGTTTGCATTGAGCGCAGATTGGTCGATCATCAAGTCTTTCTGCTGGAAGTTGATTTACCGTGTTGCAGTCACCACAAACTAAGCGAATTTTTTGAGTCATCTTTAATAGGTATTTTTTAATTGGGTTACTGTCTAATATTGGTCCAAACTCAACAAAACCAAGGTGCAGGCGTTCTCAACTTCAATTCCTGCATTTTCAAACGCTTCTTGAGCAGCGTATGATTCTGAACCTGGGTTGAAAATGACTCTTCTTGGATTTAAGGCGATCAGGTCTGATAGCATCGGTTCGATACGTTTTGGATGTACGTAGACAGTAATGGTATCTATTGCCTCTGCTATTTGACTAAGTTTCTGGTAGCAGATAAGGTCTTCGATTCTTTCTAAATTAGGGTTAAACAGCACCACCGGGTGCCCAGCAGTGATGAGGCTCTTCATCGCTTTATTTGAGTAGCGGCTTAGTTTGTCGCTAGCGCCCAATATAAGAGTCGGTTTAGTCATTTCGATTTTCTGTATTTGGTCATTTGATAGAATTATACTCTTTGCGGTTACGAAATTAATGCTGAATATTTCGGCAGCGTGATCGTATAGTTTTTTACAATCGACAAAATTCGGTTAAACTGGTTGCACGTGCGACCGTCACTTATTGATCAACTTTCAATTTGTACAACCTATGAATAGTATTTAGTCAGATTGAGCACGAATTTAATAAGTCGTCAGATAATCAGCTTAACAGCTAACTAAAAGTAAGAGGATAATATGGCCGGTTCAAGCCTACTCGCTTTAATCGATGATATCGCTACAGTATTGGACGATGTAGCGATTTTGAGCAAAGTTGCGGCCAAGAAGACCGCAGGTGTATTAGGGGATGACTTAGCGTTAAACGCTGAACAAGTGTCTGGTGTGAAAGCCGAAAGAGAAATTCCCGTTGTATGGGCTGTTGCCAAAGGATCGTTTAAAAACAAACTCATATTGGTGCCTTCCGCACTCGCGATTAGTGCCTTTATGCCCGTTTTAATTATTCCTTTGTTAATGGTTGGTGGTGCCTTCTTGTGCTATGAAGGATTTGAAAAGCTAGCCCATGCATTTCTTCATTCTAAAGAAGAAGAGCAAAAGCGTGAAAAGGAAATCATGGAGGCCTTAATTGATCCAAATGTCGATTTAGTTGAGTTTGAAAAAAATAAAATAAAAGGCGCCATTCGTACCGATTTTATATTGTCCGCTGAAATTATTGTTATTGCATTGGGTACGGTTAAGGAACAAGCTTTTGAGATGCAGGTTGCGGTAGTATCAACCATTGCTCTTTTGATGACCGTGGGCGTTTATGGACTTGTTGCTGGAATAGTTAAACTTGATGACGCGGGCTATTATTTAATTAAAGAAAAAGCGCAATCTGTGTGGGGTAGTTTCAAACGCGCCTTAGGGAAAGGTCTTCTATCATTTGCTCCATTCTTAATGAAACTTTTATCTGTTGCAGGAACCGCGGCAATGTTTCTGGTGGGAGGCAGCATCTTGTTGCATGGTATTCCACCAGCGGAACCAATTATTCACAGCATCCAAGAATTTATCACTCAGTTACCTGCAGTGGGTGGTTTTCTGTCGGTCGTTGCCAGCATGCTCGTTGATGCTATTTTCGGCATAATCGCAGGTGCAGTTGTGCTTGTTGGGGTTAATTTTGTTTCCAAGTTCATCCCCAAAAAAGAAGGGGATGCTGTTGATAGTCCTAGTCGTTGAAAAGTAGCAATAGACGAGAGTTTAGAATAGATAAAAATTAGAGTAGACAAAGCTCAAAGTAGTTGTCATAAACACCATTCAATAATAATAAAGGAGAAAGTAAATGACCGAAAATAATCTTGCACCAGAGTCATCTAATACACCTAGTTGGTTTTGGGCGGTAGCCGGAATTGGGCTAGTGTGGAATCTATTGGGGGTAATGGCTTATGTTTTTCACTCAATGATGACGCCGGAAATGATTGCCCAACTGTCTCCGGCTGAACAAGAACTATATAAGAGCTACCCCGCCTGGATGGATTACACTTATGCTGCGGCGGTATTTGGCGGAGCTTTAGGCTGTGTCGCTTTGCTGCTACGAAATGCATTTGCATTGCCGCTATTTGTCATTTCTTTGGTGGGTGTGTTGATTCAACACTACCACACATTCTTCATGAGTAACGCGTTTGAAGTTTATGGTAATCAAGCGGTAGTAATGCCGTTGGTGGTGATTACCGTTGCTGTTGGTTTAGTCTGGTTTAGCTACGACATGAAGAATAAAGGTGTTCTGAAATAGGTATTTGAGAAGAGCCCAAAAAAGACTCTCGAGCAACGCGATTAAGAAATGGGGAGCCTTTTGGCTCCTTCATTTTGTTGATGAGTGCTCACCATGTGGTTTGTAACGATCGATTGGGCTAAATCATCGTGCATAATTGATGTGCCCAATTAATGGCATTTTCATGGGCAGAAAACAATTCGATCTTTTCTTCCGCAGATAAATCATTGGTTTTGGACCAGTCTGCATGCTCTAGCGCAATTACTGTATTTAAGACCTCTCCCTTGGAACCCTTCCCTTCAAGCAACGCCTCGTTCATATCCTGGGCAAGGTCGAGCTTTTCTATTAACCATTTCTTATCTGCTAGCATTACAGCATCAATGGAGGAAAATAGGCCTACAGTAAAATAGCTTTCCGGTTGTTCAAAACCCTTGTCGGAGGCATACAATTCACACGTGCGAGCTCGTGTTAGTAAAATCCTGAATAGTTCCGTGCCTTGAGTTGAATTGCCGGCGAGTACCATCGCCATGGCCCATTTTTTTATTTGGTCGAGTCCGAGAAATACAACGGCTTCTTTTAAACTATTAACTTTTCGCGGCAATCGACAAATGGGACTGTTGATTATTTTAAGGATCTGATAGCTAAGTTTTGTATCGCGAGATATAGAGTTGCTTAAATCGTCGATAGTAATATCTGCATCTTGCATTTGGGCTACAATCTGCAGCGCAATTTCTGAGCTGTTACTGATTTTTTTGCCGTAGACAAGTTGAGGTCTTTCAAGAAAATAGCCTTGAAAAAGTTCGAAACCGACGTCTCGACAAAAATCATACATTTCTTTTTGCTCGACTTTTTCTGCCAGGAATACAGGTCGATCTGTTAAGTCTTTAAGTATGTTTTGTTCGAGTTCATAAATGCTGTCTTTTAGGGTTACATCGGAAATAAACATCAAATCTATTTTAATGTAATCAACCAAAGGGACAAGTGGATCAAACTCAGCGCTAAAATTATAATCATCCAACGCGAATTGATACCCCAGCTTTTTTAGTTCCTTTACTTTATCTATGAGAAGCTGATCAACTTCGGTATCCTCAATTATCTCTATTACCACCCGAGTAGGCTGCAGCGGAAAGAAATAATCCGAAAGCAGAAGCTTGCGAGTAAGGTTAATGAAAATTTTGACATAGGGTGCATCTTCGTCATTGATGATCCCGCCACAGTAATTAACTAACAGTTCGCTGGTTGCCCGGTTGCCGTCGTCGAAAACCGCTGCTTCAGGATGAAGGTTACGGTATAACAATTCGTAACCGTACAGTTTGTTGTTGCCGTCGAAAATAGGTTGGCGAGCGAATAGTAGATCGGATTCAGCGGACTTCATTGAATTGGGCATTCCCCACTAATAAGTTTGTTTAGATCTGATATGAAGATCTATTTAATATAAATTAACTGGTTTTACTTCATTCAGTGTAGTCGAAAAAAGGTAGATTGTCAGAGCATGGAAGGCCAGACAAAAAGTCAGACAAAAGACCAGACAATAATATGGTGCCAAAAAACATTTGATTGCATTAATTATTACCAATAGCGTTCACTTTTAACTATTGCCTGCATATAATCTTGGCTTTAAGATTGAAACCAAATTATCTTCAAAGGTTATTTAGTATGAAAGGTTTTATTAAGGAAAATCAAATGGTTAGAAGAATAATGGCGGTTTGCTTGCTGGCTTCTTTTGTGGTTGCTTGTAGCGATAAGCCGGAAAAAGATGCTGCAATTGTACAAATAGAAAAGTTTATTGGTGAAAGAAACATCGATAAAACCAAGGCTGGTTGGAAGCGTAACTTACCAATGCCACCTAAACTAGCTTTCACCAAAGAAAAGAAATACTTCTGGTTACTTCGCACTGATCTGGGCAATATGAAGCTGGAATTTATGCCGGAAGTAGCACCTATGCATGTATCCAGTACTATCTATCTCAGCACACTGGGGTTTTATGATAACTTGAACTTTCATCGTGTAATTCCAAGATTTATGGCTCAAGGTGGTGACCCAATGGGAAATGGCTCTGGTGGCCCTGGCTATAAGTATTCAGGGGAATTTAGTGTAGACGCAAAACATGATAAAAAAGGCGTGTTGAGTATGGCAAATGCTGGTCCAAATACAGACGGAAGCCAATTCTTTATTACGTTTAAAGAAACCCCACACTTAAACGGGCGTCATACGGTATTTGGCCAAGTAGTGGAAGGCATGGACACTTTGGATAAGCTAGAAAAACATGCGAGTGCGTCTGGTAACAAAACCGCTAAAATAATTAAAGCTATGATCATTGTGGAATAACTCTGAGTTGCAGCTATTAAGTGCAAAAAAGCCGCTGGTTAGCGGCTTTTTTTATTGAGAGTCATTTTTTCTGCATCATGGCGTCTCGGGCTGCCTTAAATTCGGTGCCTTGATACCAGTTTGGCCATTGTTGACTGTTACCGAGTAGGTAGCCGACTTCAAAGAACATTTGTAAATCTGCAATAACTCCTTGCCAGCCCCATTGCTCGCTATATTCATCGCATTCTTGGTGATAACAGCGACTAACTAGTTTCCCAATTTTTTCTGCAATTGCAGCTTGCTCAGAGTTTAAAGGTTTCGTTCCGCCGCCGGAACTTAAGCCCGGAACGCCTTTTTTGGCTAGACTGAAATGATCCGAACGGTAGTAATATCCACGCTCGGGCGTTGGTTCTGGAGTTAAAGTTCTATTTTGTCTTTTTGCCGCTTGAGCCAGTACTTCTTCTAATTCCGACTTGCCATAGCCAACAACTCTTACATCACTTTTTAATCCAGTAATATTGAGACTGTCCATATTCACCAAACCAACAATTTTATTTAAAGGAAAGCTTGGATGGTTGGCAAAGTATCGTGAACCAAGCCGACCTTGTTCTTCTGCTGTAACCGCGATCATGGTTATTGATCGACGTGGTTTGATTTTTAAATGGTTAAAAGCTTCCGCAATCGCAATTAATCCCGCTGTACCCGTCGCATTGTCATGAGCACCGTTATAAATTTTGGTTTTTCCATTCACTTCAACGGTTCCAATATGATCCCAATGTGCCATGTAAACCACATGTTCATCTGCTGCTTGAGTACCAGGAATAGTCGCGATCACATTATTGGAAGTCGATTGGTTAATTTCGTTGGTTACCGCTATGGAAGCCGTCAAATTTAATGGAACTGCTTTGAAATTACGTTTTCTAGCTTGTTCTTTTAGGTCGCTAAATTTAAAGCCTGCTTTACTAAAAAGCGTTTTTGCCCTTTCTAAGCTGATCCACATTTCTACATCTATTGCAGGTTCGTTCACTTCACTTGCAGGTAGGTGATATTGGGCTCCGGACCAACTACTTTCGATTACATTCCATCCGTAACTGGCTGGTTTGGTTTCATGCACGATTATCGCTGCTGCTGCACCCTGACGGGCCGCTTCCTCGTATTTATAAATCCAACGACCGTAGTAGGTCATCGTATTACCGTTAAATAGTTCCGGATCCTGAGTAGCGTAGCCAGGGTCATTGACGAGTACGACTACGGTTTTGCCTTTGACGTCTATGCCTTCGTAATCGTTCCAGCCAAATTCCGGCGCGTTAATACCATAACCGACAAATATTAAGTCGGAGTTTTTTAACTCTATTTCTTTTTGTGGCTTGCGCGAATTGGCGGTAAAGTTTTTAAGAAATTTAAAGTCAATGTCATCAATTTTCAAGCTTGTCTTTGGAGTCGTTACGATTGACATAAGCGGTACCGACTGCAAGTAGCTTCCATTGTTTCCAGGTTTTAAGCCCAGCTCTTTAAATTGCTTTACTAATAAGTCGGTGGTCATTTCTCCGCCGGGTGTTGAAGGGGCGCGGCCTCCGAATTCATCTGATGAAAGCGTCTTAATATTTTGTTTTAGTTTGGGTAAGTCGAAGCTTTGATAAGCTTTGTCGAAGCTATCTTTTGCGGATGAACTAAATGAAGTTAAACTGGTAATAAATAGTGCTAGGCCCATCAGGTAGGTTGATGATTTTCGCCTCTGCTGCATAGCGACTTCTCCGTCAGTATTTTTATAAGACAAGGTTTTTGTAAGACAGGAAAACTAGCAGATTTTATATTTGGACTCTAGTGATTATTTGTATCCCTATGTGTGATACGCTACTCAGAAGCAATATGAAGTAAAGCTTCCTAACTTAAGTTGCTCTTAATTTTTCTTGAATTTTCAGAATGTTATTGCATTCTTGTCAAGAGATACTAAATTTATCCTATGAAACAGACGGAATTTTCTAAATCTCGCAGAATCTTTCTTGAACAGCTGAAAAGTACCGCTGGGGCGTCGGTTTTACTGCGCGCTGCTGCGGTGTTAGGAATTGGTAGTAACGCGATTGGTTGTGGTGGTAGCAGCAATGCCAGTCCGACTCCCCCTACAAATCCTCCAACTTCTCAAATCAATATTCCAAGACCCGGAGACTGGCCCAGTGAGGTTGGCAGCGGTACATCTGTGGTTATTCTGGGCGGCGGGATTGCTGGCATGTGTGCTGCCTATGAAATGCAGCAACTTGGTTTTGGGGTTACCGTTATTGAAGCGAGTTCAGCTGTTGGTGGTCGTTGCAGAACCTATCGCGCAGGTGATGTGGTTGATGAGTTGGATTCACAGCAGCTCTGTACTTTTGACACCGATGATTCTCTTTATTTTAACCCTGGGCCCGCCAGGATCCCTCATCATCACGAGTTTATTCTCGGTTATTGTCGTGACTTTGGCGTCGCACTTGAACCATTTATAAATTCTAATTCCTCAAGTCTATTTCATTCCAGTCAAGCTTTCGCTGGAAGACCACAGGTTGCGAGGAGAGTAATGCATGATGTTAGAGGCTATATCGGCGACTTGTTAGCACAGGCCATTCAAAGCGGCTCTCTTGCAAGTCAGTTATCGGGCGTAGATACCAACAGTTTACTCAACCTAGTGCAGGTGTTTGCCGATCTTGACCAAAATTATAGTTATCAAGGTAGTGAGCGAAGTGGATTTCTCGGACAGGAAGATACCGGCAGTCGCGCGCGGTTTACCCAATTAGAACCGATTGAATTAGGTCAGCTTTTATCGAGTAATTTTTGGCAGTTTCAACTCGACTTTAACCAGTCTCTAAACCAGCAGGCAACCATGCTCCAACCGGTTGGTGGTATGGATAATATCGCCCGCGCATTCGAGCAAAGAGTAAACCAAAATATATTGACCAATTGCGAAGTTCAACGAATTGAAAACACTTCTCAAGGAGTGTTGGTCGAATATATAGATGAGTTTCAGACGGTTAATTCAATTAACGCTGATTTTGCTATTTGCACTATTCCGGCAACAGTATTACGTGGTATCGACAATAATTTTTCAAGCCAACATAGCAACGTAATTCAACAGTTTGAGTACACTCAATCGGGCAAGCTGGCCTTTCAATCACCGCGGTTCTGGGAGAGCCAGCATAACATTTACGGCGGCATATCCTGGACAGATCAAGCAATTACCCAAGTGTGGTATCCGAGTGCTAATCTAGGAAGCGCTAGCGGTATAATTGTAGGGGCTTACACCTTTGCGGACAATGCGGGACAGACTTTTGCAAACTTAGCCCCATCCGCGAGAGTGGACTGGGGAATTCAACAAGGTGCCGCACTGCATATTGATTACGCCACTTCGGTTAGCCGAGGTCTTAGTGTTGCCTGGCCTAAAATTCCATTTCAACTTGGCGGTTGGGGCAGATCTGAGCCTAGTACGCTAACTACACCTGATGGCAACGTCATGTTTGCAGGTGAGCACGTGAGTCAACTGCAGGGATGGCAGGAAGGGGCGGTAATGTCTGCTTACCAGGCAATTGACTCTATAGTTCAGCGAATTAATGGATAAACCTGAACAGCTAATTTGAACAAGTAATTTGAACAAGTAATTTGAACAAATAATCAGGACAAATAAAAAACGGGACCTCGTCCCGCTTTTTATTTCTCAGCTGAGAATTACTTGGATGCCGGCTTAACGAACTTCAATGTCATGCGGTCGCTCTCGCCAATTGCAGCATATTTTTCGCGATCTTTGTCTTTAAGACGGAATGCAGGAGGCAATGTCCAAACACCATTCTCATAGTCTTTGGTGTCTTTGGGATTAGCGTTGACTTCAGATTTTTCAACTAGTTTAAATCCGGCAGCTTCGATTTTTTTCACTACATCAGATTCTCTTAAGTAACCTTTATTACCACTTTGGTCATCAGGATGTTTATTACCGGCGCGGTGTTGAACAATACCGAACACGCCGCCAGGTTTAAGCGCTTTGAAAACGGCTGCATATACATCGGTCGCTTGACTCTTGCGGTGCCAGTGGTGCGCATTCCTAAAGGCGAGCACCATGTCTGCAGAAGCTTCTTTAGCGATAGCTAATTGTTGTGGTGGCTGCAAAATGGTGACCTTTGTTTTGCTATAGTGCTTTGGGGAGGCTTTGAGCTTATCACTGAATTTCTTGGCATTTTTGCGGTAATACTCAACTTCTGATTTTGGGTCAAATCCTGCAGCGATATATTGTCCTTTGTCTTTTAGGTAAGGCGCCAGGATTTCTGTATACCAGCCACCGCCTGGCGACAGTTCAACCACCGTCATATTGTCTTTTAGTCCAAAGAAGCTTAGCGTTTCGATTGGATTACGGTGTTGGTCACGCTTGGCATAACTCTCAGTACGATGCTTACCGGCAACGATCTTTTCGAGTTTTGCATCTGCCCATGCGTTGTTACTAAAGCTGGTTAAAGAAAAAGTAACAATTGCAGCAGCGCTAAGAAGTAGATTTTTTTTCATTTTCTTGCTCTCTGTAGTTTGAGTATATGATTTGATTTTGGGACTGGTTGTATTTAACCTTTTCTCAAATAATGCTGCAAGTTATTCAACGAACAAATCTCTCAACTTATCGGATTAAGAAGAGTCCTCTACTATAGAGTTAGTGTTTACTTGCTTCGCTTGCCTAATGTGGCTTTCACAGGTAGTATTTGCTAGCTGGGGAAAATAAATATAACAAATTAGGACGAGTAGCAAACTAGGACTACAGCAAAGTCTAACTTAATATTAGGGCTAATTATAATAATGAACGAACTTGATAAAACTGATAGAAAAATTCTGGAGATCCTGCAAGGGAACGCCAGAATCACCAACAAAGAATTATCGTCACAACTTGGCTTGTCACCACCGCCTACTCTAGAGCGAGTGAAAAAGCTAGAAAATGCTGGCTACATCAAAGGCTATATTGCGCAGCTTGATCCTGAGAGAATCAACTTAGGCTCTACCATGATGGTATCGGTAACGCTTCATCAACATTCGCAGCAGTCGATCGAAGAATTTCATCGAGCGGTTGCTGATTTGACCGAAGTTATGGAGTGTTATCATGTTACCGGTGATGATGACTTTCTATTGAAAGTTGTATGCAAAGATATAAAGGAATACGAAAGCTTTGTAAGAGAAAAACTGGCCAAGTTAAATAGCTTGGGTAAAATCAAATCTTCGGTAGTTCTTTCTACAGTTAAAATGGAAAGAAAATATCCTATTAGCGAGTAGTTCTTACTCGCTAATTGCTCAAGTAGCTTTCGCTAGCCTCAGTTAAACTGGTAAGAGCATTACTTACGAAAAGAATGACAGCTGAAAGAATGACAGCTGAAAGAATGATTAGAGAAAGAGTGATTTACAGATTGCTCACCACATCGTCATGAAGCAGTTGTGCAGTGGTTAGACATTTTTCTGAATCCACCACAATATAAATCACTCCATTTATATTATGTCGGAAAAGTTTAATTGGACTAATATCACTAAGAATTCCACTATCATCAATTTTTTCGACAATAGATTGACTACCAATCAAACTGATCAAAGCAAGGTTATTACTAATTTCTAACGAATCTATAGAATTGTCATGCAATTTTATTTCAAGTTGTTGTGGCGTTAATTCTGGTTTATCACTATTTGAATAGAGCCAAAAGCTTTCTGGTTGATTTAACTGAGTATCGTCAAATTCAATTACCTTGTCGTATCCTTCAGACTGCAGGCATTTTTCTATGGCTTCAAGATTAATTCTTCTTGGAAATTTGATACTTGTAAGCCGCGGCTCAAAAACAAGACCAAAACCATCTGAATTATTTGAACTTGAACTGATGCAAGTTCCAGGGTGATGGGGATTGCCAGTAGATTTTACGCGGATTGGTATATTAGACTGTTGAGCGGGTTCTACTGCTCGAGGGTGTAGTACTTTGGCACCTAGGCGCGCCATTAAGTTTGCTTGCGAATAACTCAATTCAGCGAGTGGAATTGTGCCATCGATTTCTCTGGGATTACTCGAAAAAACACCGGTAACATCTGTCCAAATTTGAATTTCTTGCGCTTGCAATTTGGCTCCGATATAGGAGGCACTTGTATCCGAACCTTCACGTCCAAGCAGTACCGTAGCTCCATCTTCATCTGAGGCGATAAATCCTTGAGTGACAATAGCGCCGCTTAACCTTGCCAGATGCTGTGATATCTTCGGATCACTGGAGAAATCACACTTGGCACTAGTGAAGTGATGCCAAAGATCTAGATTATTGTGTGAAGACAAAATACCGCGGGCGTCTACCCAATTAGTATCCACGCCGGCTTTGGACAAGTAATGGGCGCCTATGGTAGTCGAGAGTAATTCTCCACAGGCGACAATTGATGCATGCCTTGATGGGGAGATCGTTTTTTCGTTGAATACGGCCTGACATTGTTCATCGAGTATTTCAAAAATGGGTTGTAGGTCTGGTTGAATCGACAGCCCTAGCTGGGTGGCAAATCCTAAGTGCAGTTCTTTCAAATGAGAAATAGCGTTGGGATATACTCCAGCCAGTGCTTGGTGAAGGAGTGCTTCCAATAAGTTTGAGACATTTTTTAGGGCGCTGAGTACAAGTATCGGCTTGACACCTTTTTGAAGATGGCCGGACACTTGATCAGCAATTGTTTGCCAATGTTCTGCTTCAGCAACACTACTGCCACCAAACTTTAAGACTACCCAGTTAGACATTGAGATTAAAAAGAACTAAGGTTTAGGTTGGTTTGATTTTAACGCCATGTTTGCAAGAAGGCCATGAGAGATACATAATTGCCATAAGTTTTCCATAATTTAGCTAGTAGTTTGTTGGGGAGAAACTGCATCCTATCAAGTTATAGCCTTCCGTTTTGTTTTAGACTTCCATATTGCTACGGAGTATGTAGTCCCGATGGACGAAGATATTTTACTCGACTTTATCAATGCTAAGGATGGGGTTACTCAGGAATACCCATTGTTACGCCATCTAGAGGATAATCACCCTGACTTCTTTAAGCCGTTAGGCCATTCTCCTAGTCTTTTTAAAAAGCATTTCTATTTATTCCATAAGCTGTATCTGTTAAACCAGCGGTTGGTACAAAACAAACTAAGATTGACTATTTCTCCTTTGGAGATCCGCTTATGCTCAATCGGCAAGGAAGGTGATGCAATTGGCGAGACAGATGCGCTGATGGAATTTTACTTGAACCAAGACAATCTAAACTTGTCGGAAGAGGCAGTGGCAGATATGCAAAAGAAGTTTTGGGAAAAGTACCTGGCTTTAGATAAAAAGGCCGAAGCAATAAAGGTTTTAGGACTGGAAGGAGAGGAGAGCCTTGACCGTTTTAAACTAAAAAAAAGATTCAATGAGCTTGCCCAAAAGACCCATCCTGATAAAGGCGGTGACGAAAAACAATTTGTCCTGCTTAAGCAAGCTTATGAGAGTTTAAAGCAGATTGTTTAAAAATAATAAAAATAGAGTGCTTAAAAATACGCTGCCTAAAAAGATAGAGAAATCAAGTTGATTGAGTAACCTGAATGTGATCTGTAAAGTAGCAATCTAACCTAGTTGTGTGCATAATCCACAGGAAAATACTAGATAATAAAGATTTAATTTAAATTGAGGGATGCATGTTAAATTGTAGTAAGTTAATTTCCGGCATAGGTATTTCCTTATTGATACTAGCAACGCCGTTACAAGGATTCGCCAAAGGTTCAAACGATAAATATTCGTTAAAACTTCAACAACGAATATCTGCTAGCAAAGTAGGTGAAACTATTACTGTGTTTATCTACTTTAAGGACAAGGGGGCTGATTCACAAGAAAAGCTCGCACTGGCCAAGTCGACTCTTTCTCCAAAAAGTTTACAACGTAGAATTATCAATTTAGGCATGGATAAAGTTGTGGACTTTTCAGATATTCCGGTCGAGCCATCTTACGTTGAGTCGATTAAAAGTCACGCTTTTAAAGTCAGACATGAATTAAAGCTGCTAAATGCCGTTTCTATTGAAGCTACACCAGATCAGATTAATGATATTGCTAGTTTTGATTTTGTTCAAAAAATTACTATTGTTAATAAGCTCAAGCGCGAGCCATACGTTCCTGCTTCGTATAGTCAACCTGAAGAGGTTCAATATAAAAATGCAGAGCATTCCAAAGCAAATTACACTCTCGATTATGGTAGTTCGCTAACTCAAAATGCGCAAATAAGGGTTCCAGATGTTCACGACATGGGTTATAGCGGAAACGGTATTGTGATTGCAATGTTTGATTCGGGATATAACCGTATGACGCATGAAAGTTTTAGTCAGATTAATATCGCCGGTACCTGGGATTTTGTTAATAACGATGCAGATGTTGGCGATGGCGCGGATATGGGTAAAAGTAATCATGGCACCTATACTTTAAGTACAATTGGTGGTTATAGCCCTGGAAACTTAATCGGGCCGGCATATGGTGCTACCTATTATCTAGCTAAGACGGAAAATAGTGATTCAGAGTTACATGTTGAAGAAGATAATTGGTGTGCGGCGACCGAGTGGGCGGAAACCAATGGAGCACAGATCATCAGTAGCTCATTGGGGTATAGGGGCTTTGATAGCGGTGTTGATTATATCGCAGAGGATATGGATGGAGATACAACAATTGTTACACAGTGTGCGGATGCCGTAGCTGAGAGAGGAATTGTTGTAGTTAACTCTGCAGGTAACAGAGGAGCAAACTCAAATACTAATACTATCGGTGCGCCTTCCGACGGGCATTTTGTGTTAGCTGTCGGTGCGGTTACTTCATCAGGTGCTCGCTCCTCGTTCAGTTCTGTTGGTCCTTCTGCTGATGGTAGAATTAAACCAGATGTTATGGCAATGGGGAGCGACGTTATAGTAGCTAGTGCCGGTTCCGACTCAGAGTATTTTAATGCTGATGGTACTTCGTTTGCTTGCCCGCTAACGTCAGGCGTAGCTGCTCTGGTTCTTGAAGCCAATCCCAATTTAACTGCAACCCAAGTAAGAGATATTTTACGCGATACTGCAAATAGGGCCTCTACACCTGATAGCCGATTTGGTTATGGTCTGATCGACGCTTATGCTGCAGTACATGCCGCCAATGGTCAATTTGTACCGAGAGCATTGTTTACCTACAGTGCCGATAGTACTAACAGAACAACGGTGACCTTTACTAGCGAATCAACAGATTCAGATGGAACAATTGTCAGTTACTCTTGGGACTTTGGAGATGGCAACTTTTCATCAGATCAAAATCCTACTCATACCTATCCGTCGGGCGCTAGATACACTGTTAAACTGACGGTAACCGATAACGATGGCTTGAGTGGTACATCAACCCAGCTTATTCAGGTATCGCAGCCTCTGGCAAGCTCATCTAGCGGTTCTGGTAGTTGGACTCTTGGCTTGAGTTTTCTTTTAGGAACTTTCTTATTATTTGGAAAAAGAAAATAACTTAAGGCAGCTAACAAAGTAGCTTGGACTAGCCGATTTTATCGAAGCTACTTAGTTTTCACCTCTTTTTATCTATAGAGCCAGTTCAATACTTATTACACCCCGTAAACTCCACGTTTGACAATTTCAATCGAAATAGAACTTGTTATGTGTTATTTATTATTCTTTAAGTAAAAACTTGAAGTTGTTGTTCTGTTTGTGACTGACATAAAGGCAAGTATAGTATTAAAAACAAAACTAAAAAGAGACAATTATGAGAAAAGTACTATTCTTAACTTCGCTTAGCAGATGGAGTGAGCAGAGTCTATTGCTCGTAAGATTGTTAGTCGGTGCCTTTCTTGTATGGGGTGTTTCAGATAATCTATTTAATTCCAGTCAGATGAAGGAATTTGAATCCTTTTTACAAAACTACGGATTCTTTAAGCCATCGTTGATGGCGCTTGTTTCTGTATGGGTTCAGTTTGCTGTCGGAGTCAGTTTTGTCCTGGGTATTTTTATTCGGTGGGCAGGCCTTCTTTGTTCAGTTAACTTTATTATCGCAATAATTATGGTGGACTCTGATTCTGGTATAAGGGCTTCGTTTCCATCGGCATGTTTAGTAGTGATAGGTATATACCTGGCCACTCATGGAGCTGGAAGGTTTTCTCTCGATCGCAAGTTGTTCAATAGCTAAACACCTTCCGGCTAAAACCATCTATTTGTTTTTCTTGATAAGGAAAAGTTATGAGCGCATACATTATCGTGCACGTTAAGATAGAAGATCAACAAGCTTATGCAGAATATACTAAGCGAACACCAAAAATAATTGAGAGCTTTGGTGGCAAATTTATTGTGAGAGGTGGTCAAACAGAAACCTTGGAAGGAGAAAAAGAAACTCTTCGTCTGGTAGTTATAGAGTTTCCATCAATGAAGAATGCAAGAGCATTCTATCAGTCTGAAGAATATCAGACGGCTAAAAAATTTCGTGAGGGTGCAGGTGAAGCCAAATTTGTTTTGGTGGATGGATATCCGATTGGAGAATGGGAAAAGCTGGTTAAATAAAAGTACTAATCAAGTTATGAGAACTAATAACTGAGTTGTTTGATGAAGGCAACCTGTGGTGGAGCAAAGGGCACTAAACCTGGATTTAGAAAAAGGGTTATTTAGGGAATATGTTTACACTTAAAGTCGACGAGGAAATCGAATTAGCGCTAGTAGAACCTTCGTTTGCTCCAATTTATTTTGAAATTGTTAGTCGCGAAAGAGAGTACTTGAGCGAATGGTTGTTATGGCCGCCTTTGGCGAAATCGGAAGAATTTTTTTTAAACTTCATTACCAAGTCGCTTCATGAGTATGCTGATGGCAAGACAATGGTCTGTGCGATTATTCATGGAAATGAGCTAGTTGGAAACGTCGGACTTCATAACATTAGTGATCCAGAAAAGAGTGGCGAGATTGGTTATTGGTTAAGGGAGAGGTTTCAAGGAAAGGGGATAGTTTCACGAGCCGTTAAACAGATGATGATGGTTGGTTTTGAACTGTATAGTCTCAATACGATTTTTATTGAAGCCGCCATGGAGAACACTTCAAGTCGTGCTGTCTGTGAAAGGCTGGGGTTCAAGTTGGATAAGGTAAATGCTAAACCATCTGAGCTACATGGGCGGGAAGTGACTCATGCAATTTATAGAATGGAACGTTAGGAATTCTATGACTCGATACCTTCAAATTAAATAGTGCGACTGAAGTCTTTTTACAGAGGAGTGAAAATGTTTGTAACTAAGATGAAAAAAATAATAGAGATCATGATTTTAACTCTAATATTGAGCGCTTGTGTGACTACAGTAGTCTCGGTTAATGAGTACCGTGAAGGTGAAATTGGAAGTGATAAAGCTCTTGTCTTCATTGTTATCGATACCGAAAGGAATTTGGAAAATATAAAAATATCTGGTCCTGAAAGTATAATGCTTACTTCCGAATATTTGACGGTAGGAAAAAACTACTTATTGTTTGAACTTGAAAATGGTATTTATACACTAGAAAGTGCAAAATTAGGACGGTTTTGGGAAGAAAGATTGAATAACGAACAGTTATTGCAGTTTGAAGTTAATCAAGGTCAAGTTAACTATACGGGGCATTTGAATATCTATATTTCCGCAAATAGGGATAGCTTACTTTTCGGTATGGGAGCTGAATTGCAAGATTGTACCTCAAAAGCCATATTATATTTAGAAAAAGAGTTTCCCAATCTAATTTCGAATAGCCAATTAAAGTATGTCGGGAATCAAGAGAGTAACTTTAAGTGCTAAATTATAATCCAAATTAAGGAGGCGGGCTCCTTATTTTTGAGTTGATAGATTCATTACAACAAGAAAAAAACTTAAACTGCGTTGCTTCAAACTGAATGAAAAGACTTATCAGTTCTATTTAAATAATGGATTCGTCACTTGAAAGTGACGAAGAAAATTTTTACCTTCTGAGGTGGAGTGAGATGGCAATAGTTAATTGCAGAGTTTGTTCTAGCTAAATGCTATCACCTAACAACATGTCAAAATTCTAGCTCTAGGTTTCTCATCAAACGCTACCACATCCAAAAATCCATTACCGCCATGCACGCCCCCTTCAACTTGACCGAAAGGTTTACTTCTTAGTAAATAGCCTCCATATTCATGCTCATCTCCAACCATGAAAATACCTAGTTCGGAAACTACCTGAGACAAACATTCAATAGCGTAACCACTAAAACGACATACATTTGAACGTAGTTTACTTTCAATTTTTTCCATTAAGAAATAGGATTGTTGGAGAGTTTCAATATCTGGAAGTGCCGACATATCGTCAGTTACATTACCTCCGCCTTCATTTTGGTTTTTTAGTAACCAATCTCCGGATTGCAGAGCGCGTTTAACTTGCCATATGTTTTCAACTAGCTCGTATTTAACCGCCAAACTCAATTTGATTTGTAAGGCTTCTTTTGCTGTTAAAGAAAATCTATCTGTCAATTCATTCTCAGCCATATTGGCTAGCTTGATTTGCACCCATTTAGAAGAGGATATTTGATGTGCAATGCTTGGTGATACAATTACTCTGTGCTTTTCTATCCAGTCCCTCAGCTGAATATTTTTTTCGGGGATATCTTCAGAATAATCTTGCAAGTTATATCCGGTTCTGAAGTACAGCAGATCAATCTCTCCGAAGTCCTTAAGCCTTAGCCTGTTGTCTTTACTGAACAGCGAATTGGATAGCTCATTAAAAGTCCGCCTGAGTGTCTTAGCTCCTAACCTTTCTAGTTCTTCAATCAAATAGTTTTGGTCGAAAATATTATCTTCATTTTGTTCTATTACAAAAACAATCCCAGGAGAACGTGTATTATTTAGTCGACTTGCTGCTTGATACATGGCTCCTGCTTGCTTCCCTATTGACGGGTTCTGTGCGAGCCTTTGAGATTTTTCAATTGGATATTCCTCGCATAGCTCACCCAGCTTTTCGCTAAATGGACCCATGCCCGCGGCTATCGCGTTACTCTCAACTAATTGCCATTGGTCGTTATTGTTTAGTAAAAAGTCATAACGACTTAAGTTTAGATTCTCCGACAAGTAGTCTGATTTTCTGTTGCGAGAAGCTATTTGCTCTTTCAGCTTAAAGAGTAAACTGTCTTTATCTTGAAAGTTGTTTAGTAGGGCAAGCAACAAGTCTATATTTTGTGACAGGCTTTGTAGTAGTCGACTAAAGTTTCTAGATGTTTCTATCGCTTGTTCAAACTGAGTTTTTTCTAACTTCCAAGGAGTTAAACTAATAGCGCAAGGGGAGAATTTGGTTGGCTCCATATCCACGCCGTTCTTATTAAGTCCGAGTAATTTTTCTCGTTGCGTTATCGCTATGTCATGTTCTAACCTAGCATTGGTTGCACAGCAACGGGTCGAAAATACCTGTCCTCTTGTCATATTTGTTCTCCTATAGAAGATCTATCGCAAAGCCAGTTAAACAAGCGGTAGTAAATACCAACAAAATGAAGGCAATTATCAATGGCCAATGAAACATTCTTTTCATCATAATCATTTCCGGTAAACTTGCCCCTGCGCCGGCAATAGTCAACGACATAATCGCTCCCATGCTCATTCCCTTGGCAATCAAAGAGGTTGCAATTGGAACCATAGTCGAAGCTCTTACATATAAGAACACGCCAATAATTGCCGCGGCTGGAATTAGCCACCAACTGGCCAGGCTGGAGATTGACTCAAAAAATGATTGAGGAACATAGCCATGAAGGAACGCACCAACGGCTACACCAATCGCCATGTATGGCGCAAAAGAAATGAATTGTTTAGTTGCTGCGGTGAGCAAAGCGAAACGTTGTTTTTTATCGCCCCCGTTATTATGGTTTTCTTTATTTTTGTGAGAAGAGTTGCAAGTAGTAGAATCAGATTTTTTATCTTCGGAGTTGCATTGGTTAACAAACAAGTCGTCACGAATAAATCGGTCAAACTTTAATTTCTCCAGAATAAACCCGCTGGTAATCGCTAAGCCAAGAACGAAAACTGAGTAAATCAAGGTAATTTGCGCACCAAAACTGATCCAGAATAATCCTACTATAAATGGGTTAAGCAATGGACTTGTAAATAAAAAAGCCATTATTGGGCCAAATGCTGCACGTGCTTGGATTAACCCGATAGTCATCGGCAAAGTAGAGCAACTGCAAAAAGGTGTCGCTGCACCTAACCCTACTGCAACGGCATAGCCTCTGTTTCCTTGAAGTAGCTGTTTTACTTTTTCCGGTGGTAACTTGCTATTAAGCCAAGCAACAAAAAAGCTGATCAAAATAAACAGTACTGCTAGCTCACTAAATACGGTAATAAAAAACTTCAACGCTTCTATTAGTTGGTCATTCATTCGTCAATACCTATCGAATCCAATCGTCTCATTGAAAGAAATATTTTGATTAATCTATATTTCCGGAATTGTCGAAATATTATATTTCTAGTATTATCGAAATGTCAAACATTTGATTTGGTTTTATTTGAGTGGCAGAGGTAAGAATGACGTTAGGTAAAGATAGCGATAACCGTTTGGTACAAATTGCGGAACGAATAGCCGAGCTGGGACATCCTACTAGGCTATTGATTTTTAAGCATTTAGTTAGAGCTGGGCATAATGGCTCACCTGTAGGAGCAATTCAAGAAGAACTCCAGATCCCTGGTTCGACGCTTTCTCATCATATCGCCAAAATGGTTAAGGTTGGCTTAGTTAAACAGGTTAGAGAAAGTCGTACACTCTATTGTCAGCCTCAATTTGACTCGCTATCCGAAGTAATAGCTTACCTCCAGGAAGAGTGCTGCATTAATGAGTGCTGTAGACCTGAGGAGAACAGTTCCCAATAAAAAGTTGTCTTTAATAATAGATTAGAAGGATGCAAGTTTATCCGAATAAATTTGCACCTACTCTTTTAGCAATAAAGACGTCTTAAATAGGTTAAATCACTGAACTTTAGATAACAAAACAGCTATCATTTAAAAGTTACGAAACAAATGAATAAATTTATTTAAAACAATATGTTATATACTGCTTAAATTGACTGGTTTTTTACTAAGCTGATTTTTTTATCATCCGAATGCGATTTTTCTTGTGTTTTGTCCAAATTAGCGTATAAAGCATTTTCCAAATATTTGTGATTGCCTAAAAAGTAACCACTTTTAATTAAAAGTTAGGTTATTGGTAATCAGGCTGTGGTACCCAAAACACAAAGAGTGATAATTCTGAATTAAAACAGTCCTCGCTCGTTTTAGGTGTAAGGTTCAGGGGTATTTATAAGACAAAAGTCCAAATACGTTTCCACCCTGAGATTTGTTTAATCCTTGATTATGGGAGTTGAGAAGTGCTAGATAGCTTCGACTATAATTCTGAGATTGATCCAACAGTCGCAACAGAGGCTGATTGGCCTGAATTTAATAATGTCAATCAGAACGATGAGCGAAACGATCATTTTGTCAGACGCGAAGGCAAGACATTTGCCGGTACACATATAATAATCGACTTATGGGGCGCATCTAAGTTAGACAACCTTCAAGTAATGGAGCAGGCATTCCGTGATGCAATTAGGGAATGCGGTGCAACGTTACTTCACATCCATATGCATCACTTTACCCCAAATGGTGGTATTTCTGGTGTTGCAGTTTTAGCTGAGTCTCACATTAGTGTGCATACATGGCCGGAAGCAGACTACGCTGCTTTTGACGTCTTTATGTGCGGTGATGCTGAACCTCATAAAGCTGCAGATATTTTTCGCAGAGCTTTTACACCATCTAAAATAGACGTTAGAGAAATTCTACGTGGTGAAAATATTGCACTAAAATGAATATTAGTTTCGAGCTAAAAATAGTTAAGTAGGAGTGGCGTACCCAAACGCTGCGCGAGGTAAGTATTCCCAGACACGGATCAAAGTTTGACTGACATGATGTAAAACTTATCCGTCTGTTCGAAGTACTGAAGCTGCTCCTACGAAGATAAATTTTCTTTAGGTTTAATTCCCATGGCAAAACGTTTTACAGAAACGCTGTATAACTCCTACGGTCAAAGCTATGTGATCGACGAAGTATTGTTTGAAAATCGTACCGAACATCAACATTTGATTATTTTTAAAAATGAACAATTTGGTAATGTGATGGCATTGGACGGCATTGTTCAAACTACCGAAAAAGATGAATTTATTTATCATGAGATGTTAACTCACGTACCACTTTTTGCCCATGGCAATGCTAAGCGGGTATTGATCATAGGTGGTGGTGACGGCGGAATTCTGAGAGAAGTTTTAAGACATTCACTAGTTGAACATGTGACTATGGTTGAAATTGATTCCGCTGTGGTTGATATGTGTAAGAATTACTTTCCTAAGCATTCAGCTGGCGCGTTCGATGATCCGCGGGTCAATTTAGTTATTGCTGATGGCGTTGATTTTGTAGTGAACAACCAAGAAAAGTTTGATGTTGTTATTTCAGATTCAACTGATCCAGAAGGTCCGGGAGAAGTTTTATTTACCTCTCGATTCTATCAAGGTTGTAAAAACGCGCTTAACGAAGGTGGAATTCTCGCTACCCAAAACGGCGTGAGCTTTATGCAATTAGATGAAGTTCAGGCTACTTATTCTCGCTTTAACGGCATCTTTGCAGATCGTTGGTTTTACTCGGTACCTGTGCCAACTTATGTTGGAGGGATAATGACGTTATCATGGGGAACAGATAATCCAGCGCTACGAAATCAATCGGTGGAAGTCATCCAGGAACGATTTGGTTCCGCTGGGTTTAAAACTCGCTATTATAATCCCGCGCTTCACGTTGCAGCATTTGCTTTACCGCAATATGTAATAGACGCGCTTAGCGATACAGCTCAAGATTAACCACAAACCTATGAGCGCTTTCAACAGTCATTCTCCGCAACAGTTTTCTGCTGCCATGTGGGATATTGAAAGCGCCCGCAAGTTTTATAACTTGCCTAATTGGAGCGAGCAATTCTTTGATCTGAACGATAACGGTCAATTAGTTGTTCGTCCTGATCCGAATAAGCAAGATTTGGTTTTTCCTCTCTCAGACATCTGTTGTCAGATCCAAAGCAAGGGCATGCAAATGCCGGCTTTATTTCGATTTGTCGACATTCTTAAGCATAGAGTTAGATCCTTATGTAATGCGTTTAACACCTCAATTTTGGAGCACGCATTTCAAGGTGATTATACTGTATGTTATCCGATTAAAGTGAATCAACAGCGCCGAGTTGTCGAAGGGCTAGTTAACGCGAATAAATCTTTGAGTAAGCCTCAAGTTGGTTTGGAAGCTGGAAGTAAGCCGGAATTGATGGCTGTATTAGCTCTATCTGAAAATACTGATTCAACAATAGTTTGTAACGGATATAAAGATAAGGAATATATTCGTGCTGCATTGATTGCAACACGGTTAGGACACAGGGTTTTTATTGTCGTTGAAAAGCTCTCGGAGCTTGAGTTGGTGCTAGGTGAGTCACAAGAAATGGGAGTCTCCCCTCGAATCGGCGTAAGGGCAAGACTGGCCTCGAAAGGCGAAAGTAAGTGGCAAGATTCTGGGGGGGAACATTCAAAGTTTGGGCTCTCCGCAAGCCAAATACTCAGAGTCGTAGAAAAGCTTAAGTCGATTAATCAGTTATCTATTTTTCAGCTAATCCACTTTCATCTAGGATCACAAATTACTTCTATTCGCGACATTCAAAATGCGTTGAAAGAATGTGCAAGATTTTATGCTGAGTTGCATCAACTTAAAGTACCTGTTTCGACAGTAGATGTTGGTGGCGGACTCGGTGTAGATTACGAAGGAACGAAAAGTCAAAGCCATTGTTCAGTGAATTATTCTTTAGAAGAATACGCTAACAATGTCGTTGGAGCTTTTGCAAATATTGCAGAAGAAAACCAATTACCCCACCCTTCAATTATTACCGAATCGGGGAGAGCATTAACCGCGCATCATGCGGTTTTAGTCGCGAATGTTATCGACAGTGAAAGAATGAGAGAAGTCGATCTTGTTGAGCCTTCCCGTGAATCCCATTCGATTGTCCATGAGTTATGGGAGTCACTCCTAGTTGCGGAGTCTGTAGCTGACTCCGAAAGCAATAGACTAATCGAGTGTTTTCATAATGCTGAATATGGTTTGAAGCAAACTCAAGAGCTATTTAACCATGGAGTGGTAACGCTTTCAGAAAGAGCCTTGGCCGAAAGAACTTATCGGATGATCTTGTTTGCAATTAAAAGCAAGTTACAACCAAGCAATCAATCCGAGTTTGAATTGTTTGAGCTGCTAAGAGAAAAACTTGCTAGCAAATTTTTTGTTAATTTTTCAATATTCCAATCTTTACCTGATGCCTGGGCTATTGATCAAATATTTCCACTGATGCCTTTAGAAAATCTTGCAGAATTTCCCTCGGAAACCGCGGTGCTCCAAGATATCACATGTGATAGTGACGGCATGTTGAGTCGGTATGTCAATCAGCAACAAATAACCTCAACTATCGACCTTCCTACTTTTAACAATGATAAAGAGTACTTATTGGGACTTTTTATGGTTGGTGCTTATCAGGAAATACTTGGAGATATGCACAATTTGTTCGGCGACACGCATACGATAGATTTAGAACTAGATGATAATGATGAACTAAAAATCATTGCCACTGAAAGTGGTTCAACAGTTGAAGAACTATTAGACTATGTAGACTTTGGCTCAAAGTCATTGCTAGAGTCGTACAAGCGACAGTTGAAAGAGTCCGATATTCCACAAAACATTCAGCGACAGTACTTAGCCGAATTGCGTCAAGGAATTTACGGATATTGCTATTTAGAAGATTAGTTATAATTGCGGACTAGCAAGGAAGATTATTTGCTTCAAGATCTAGAGACAACAAAAAGATGGCCCGCCGAGTGGGAGCCGCATGCCAGAACCTGGATGGCTTTTCCATGTCGTGAAGAAATCTGGAGCAATGGTTTAGAAACAGCTCAGCTCGCCTTTTGTCAGATTGCTAATCTGATCAGCGAATATGAACCGCTGTCAATGTTGGTCAATAAGGAACACAAGTTATTTGCGACAAAAAAGCTTAATAGCGAAATAGATCTAATTGAAATGGCATTCGACGATAGTTGGACACGCGATACAGCGCCAATTTGGATCCGAGAGGAAAAACAGCTTGTTGCTTTGGATTTTGAATTTAATGGGTGGGGGAATAAATTCTTTCCCTATAATCAAGACCAAAAAATCGGTCAGAGAATTATTGAACAATCGCATTCTAAGGGTAGAAAAGTCGACTTTGTTTTGGAAGGCGGCTCGGTTCACTCAAACGGCGCTGGGAAGGTTCTTACCACTAAAGAATGTTTGCTGAATAAAAATCGTAACCCAGGTTATTCACAACATGAGATAGAAAGCTTGTTGAGGTCAGAGATTGGTATTGCCGAAATTATCTGGCTAGAAAAAGGAATTCGCGGCGATCTTGATACCGATGGACACATCGATAATATTGCCTGTTTTACTGACGAAAACACCATCTTGAGCCAAAGGTGCAATTCGATGAGCGAGAACTACGAAATTTATCAAGCAAACCGTAGCTCCATTTCTGAATACGGCTTTGAGTTAGTTGAAGTCGAAGAGCCACAGGCAAGATACGTCCAAAATTCCAGGGAGCCGCTGAGCTATATTAATTTCTATATTGCTAACGATTTAGTGGTTATACCTCAGTTCGGTTGTAAACAAGATGACGCTGCGTTTAGAATCATTAGTGAACTATTCGCAGATAGAAAAGCTATTGCCATAGATGCAAACGAGATATTAGTCGGCGGTGGTGGAATTCATTGTATTACTATGCAGCAACCGGCTTAATTGACTGGCCGAAAACTTAGAAGATAACTCATTATGAACCAGGTAACTTTCTCAGCCACTCAGTTTGCCGTTACTGAACGTTTTGATGAAAACATTGAACGAGCAACAGAGCTAATAACTAAAGCCTGCGAGAGAGGGGCGAATGTGGTTTTATTGCAGGAATTGTTTGCCGGATTGTATTGGTGTAAAGATCAAGACCCAAAGTATTTTTCATGGGCAGAATCATATGAGACTTCAAAAATTTTACAACATTTTTCGTCGCTTGCTAAAAAATTGAATGTTGTATTGCCGATTAGCTACTTTGAAAGATCGGGGAATGTTTTTTTTAATTCTCTGGCAATGATAGATGCTAATGGAACAATCCTTGATAATTATCGAAAATCGCATATTCCTGACGGTCCAGGTTATCAGGAGAAATTCTATTTTACACCTGGTGATACCGGCTTTAAAGTCTGGCAAACAAAATTTGGAAAATTCGGCGCGGCAATTTGTTGGGATCAATGGTTTCCAGAAGCGGCTAGAATTATGGCTCTTAAAGGAGCAGAAGTTTTATTTTATCCAACGGCAATCGGATCGGAACCTCAAGATCCCAGTTGGGACTCTCGTGAGCATTGGCACAGAGTTATGCAAGGTCATAGCGCGGCCAATGTTATTCCTATTGTTGCTTCAAATAGGATCGGAACAGAAGTGGGAGCGTCATGTGAAATTAATTTTTACGGAAGTTCATTTATTTCTGATCAACTTGGTACTATGGTACAAGAAGCAAATAAAGTCGATGAAGAAATATTAATCCACACTTTTGACTTAAATGACATCAAAAAAATAAGAGAGTCATGGGGGCTTTTCAGGGATCGTAGGCCGGATCTCTACCAGAGAGTAACGAAATTCTAGTTTGAATCATCCGGATAAATTGGGCTGTTAGTTATAAAACGCGATTAATACGGAAAATAACAAAAGTTCATTTTGTGAACAGCTCCACATTGTAGTAATATCTCGCTTCGAAATTGCCTGTTAAAGGCAGACACACGCTTAGTTGGCGAATATGGCTTATAGCACCTATATTTATCAAAAGTGTTTAGGAAAATGGCCGCCTATCGATGCAGATTATAATCGTCGATTTGACAAATGGTCACCGCAGGTCTAATACAATATGAACGCTCCACAGTTAACGGCAAAAGTAGCAAAGAAAATATTATCTATCATTGACCAGTTGGAAAGTGATGTAGCTAGCGGCAATGCGACGATTAACTCTCAATATTATCGCCAACTTGCTGATCTCTATCATTTTCAAAAAGATTTCAAAAGTGAAGCCGAAATCTTACAGCGCTACGTTCAACTTGACCCTAGTGATTTAAATAAAGCAGCCAACGATGATTTAGTTGAAATCTATGAACGAATTGATCGCGCGAATGCGCTAATTGGTTTTAAAAAAGAAGAACTAAAACCGGCGGTAGATTTAGCGTTAGAGCCGATATCTGAAGAAATTGAAAAAATTTCGATTAGTTCAAAGAAAAAGACTGCGCCAAGAAGTGACAAGCAGCATAAAGAGTTTATTGAGAAAAAGCTCAAAGGGTTGACTGTTTGTGCAGCTTATACAGGTCGGAGTGATCGTGACGAAGTCATTCAACTGGCTTTGGTTCTTTTCGAATATTGTGCAAAAAGTGAAAAGCCTGCAAAAGTATTGAAGACGTTGGTAACTAATCGAAAGCCATTGCACGACGTGCCCGAAAAAAAGCTTAGAAAATTTGGTCTGTCCTCACAAGAGTTAAAACAATCAAAGTTTGATTATGATGGGATTAAAGCGCTTTTTGATGAAGCGGATATGGTTATTAGTCATAACGATGCTGATATTGAAAGAAATCTGATCATCACTTTGATTCCTGATTTAATTAATAAGCGATGGTTTTCCAGCCAAAAAGATATTCCCTGGGGAGCGCTGGGGTTTGACTCAAAAAGTTTAAGCAAACTAGTGTTGGCACATGGTAACAAAGTTCCTCACTCTAGCTTAGATAGAGCTAACGCGATTTTTAATTTACTCCTTGAAAATGAGCCAAATTCGGACCTGATTTTTCTTGAAAGACTACATAATATGCAGCCAATGAAAGACTTCCAATGGACTCCCGAGTTGCTAAAAAAGCATAATCAACTTAAGAGACAAGGAAAGGTAAAAGCCGTAAAAATTGGTGGCGTAGCACTGGTATTGGTTGGTTTCGGAATATCGTTGTGGCAATGGATTTTAAGTCAAATTTAGTTGAGTCATTAACTCGCGTAGTAATTAGTGTTGCTTGAATGCTAGAATAACCAGAATCCTCTATAATTCTAATTGATTGCGCGTGGCAGTTTTTTCAGCTCTTGATCTTGCTCTAATAGAGCAACAAATTCAAAATCTTGGACTCCCCATATGTTCCCACTTCGAGAAAATTCGTAGTGAGCTTGTCAAACAAAGCCAGCTTATTCTCGTTGCTGAGCCTGGTGCAGGAAAAACAACAACGGTTCCGCTCGCTCTGTTATCAATAACTGAACCCGAAAAAAAGATATTAGTTCTGGAGCCTCGGCGCTTAGCCGCGCGTAATGCTGCTGAAAGAATGGCAGAAATAATTGACCAGCCCGTTGGTAAAACCGTCGGTTATCGTATAAGGAATGAGCACAAAGTATCAAAAGATACACGAATTGAAGTTATTACCGAAGGTATCTTAACTCGTATGCTTCAATCTGATCCCGAATTGCTAGATATAGCAGCGATAATCTTTGATGAATTTCACGAGCGAAGCCTGGACGCAGATCTAGGATTGGCATTTAGTTTAGAAGTTCAGCACTCACTACGGGAAGATTTGTTGCTGATGGTTATGTCTGCCACTCTGGAAACCAGCGCGGTGAGCAAGATTCTTGACAGGGCCAGTGTTATTAACTGTGAAGGAAGATGTTTTCCAGTTGACGTCAAGTATATCGCTCCTAGAAGTCACCAAAATTGGGATAGTGTTTTAACTGAAGCCTTATACACAGCAAAACAAATAAGCCAACAAGACATTTTAGTTTTTCTACCTGGTGCGTCGGAGATTTTCCGAGCTGAATCTATTATAAATGACTCTGGCGATTTTACTGATTTCGATATTCACAAGCTTTATGGTGCACTTCCTTTTGTCCAGCAAAGAAGCGCGCTATCGCCGAGTAAAAATAAACGCAAAATAATCTTGTCGACCAATATTGCTGAGACTAGTGTGACAATCGAAGGAGTTGATTGCGTCATCGATTCAGGCTTGGCTAGAGTTAGCCGGTTTTACCCAAATGCAGGATTTAACCGTTTGCAAACCCAATCGATATCAAAAGCTTCGGCTGAACAAAGAGCTGGACGAGCAGGCAGACTTAGCAATGGTTTCTGTTTCAGACTTTGGTCGGAACAACAGAGTCTTCGACAGCAAACACCTGCCGAAATTCTCCGCTCTGACCTTGCCCCTTTTGTTCTTGAGCTAGCAATGTGGGGGTGTAATTCTCCTTCGGACTTAAACTTAATCGACCAACCTGCATCAGCCGCGTACCAACAAGCTACCGACTTGCTAGTTAAACTCGAAGCATTAAATGAAAGTCAGAGAATCACTCCTCATGGCAAAAAAATTCTAACACTGGGTATTCATCCGCGGCTTGGTCACATGCTGATTAAAGCACAGGAATTGGGCCAGCTTGAGTTAGCTTGTCAATTGGCTGCCTTATTGGAAGAGAAGGATTTATTGCACGGTAAAAGCAGCGTGAACGATGATATTGCTTATCGTATTCATCTACTCGCAGAAAGTTCTTTTAAAAGTAAAATTAAGGCAAATGTATTAAGGCAAGCGGCACGTTTAAAGCAAAGACTATTAACCGTTCAATTAGATACTGAAGGGAAAAAATGTAAACTTGATCAATCATTTTGCGGAGTTTTGCTCGCATTTGCTTTTCCTGATCGAATTGCCAAAAAAAGAGGTCAAGGATATCTACTAGCCAATGGAAGTGGAGTTAATCTTGATAGAGATTCAGTATTTTCTAGCGAATGCATATCTGTAGGCCAGTTAGGCGGGAGTGGAAGCACTGCCAAGGTCTATCTCGCGGCCGAAGTTGACATAGGCCAGATAGAAAATTATTTTTCAAATTTGATCTTAGAAAAGGAAGAAGTGTTTTGGGATCAAAAAAGCCAAGCAGTAGTCGCACAAAAAATTGTTTGTCTTGGGGCGATTGAAATATCTAAAAAGCAAATTGAGCAGGTGTCTCAAGAACTACTAATCAATGGTTTAATTCAAGGGATCCGTAGCATCGGGATTGAAAAGCTTGCCTGGGATGAGCAACTCCTGCAATGGCGAGCAAGAGTATCGTTACTCAACCAAATCGAAGAATTTGAAAAGGGCTTTCCAAACTTAAACGATCAGTCACTAACAAATTCTTTGGAGGATTGGTTAGCTCCTTACTTAATTGGGAAAAGTAAATTATCACATATTGACAAAAAGCTTTTATCTGACGCATTGATTAATTTTGTTGGTTGGAATAAGCAACAGGAAATTGAAGCATTGATGCCTGAGCGTATTGAAGTCGCTAGCGGCTCAAAAATTAAAATTGATTATCTAAGTGGAGAAAAACCGGTTTTAGCGGTTAAGTTGCAAGAGATGTTCGGTGAGAAGACAACACCTCAACTAGCTCAAGGTAAAATTCCTCTCGTTATTCATTTGTTATCGCCAGCGAGGAGGCCGTTACAAGTAACGGAAGACTTAGCAAGTTTTTGGAAAAATGGTTACACGCAAGTCAAAAAGGAAATGAAAGGACGCTACCCTAAACATCCTTGGCCTGATGACCCGCTTAATGCCGTTGCTACTGCGAAAACGAAAAAATTTATCTAACAAGCTTCGTATTCCTGGCGTTTATCACTTTGCCGTAGCTTGAACAGAATTACTGAAATGTTAATGATATCCTTAGCGGTCCATCGAATGGCAAGAAGTTCTTGATTGATATTTTGACAAGGAGATCTTACTCCTTTGCTTAGGATAAATCAGAAGTATTGCTTAGAATTGCCTTAAGCTCTTTTCTCATTCAAGAGTTGGTAAAGAGCCTCTAAAATTACGCCCAATTCAAGATCTAATAGATTCGTATCTTCTCTGCCTTCATTAAGTTGTTCTGATACTTCATCGGCAAGTCGCATTAATTGTTGTTCTTGGTCTTCTTCTAACCCGAGACTAAACAACATACTTTCTAGATTTTGAATCATTTGATTCATAGCCGCAGTCGTTTTTAAACTATAATTATCGATCTTTTGGCTTGTTAACTTTATTTGCTTTTCTGCAAGTTGAATAAGTTGGGTAATAATTTCAACTCGTCCTTGTTCGAACTTATCATTTGCTATAATTGATTCGATTCGCCCTTCAGCGATGTCGTGCAATACGGCTATATGATCTTTTAAACGGCCCAGTTTAGCTTCATCTTCAACAGGCATATTTTTTACTAAAACTATGAAATGACGGCATTTAAAGATATAGCGAATACCCATGCAAACGATTCGTTCTTTTCCCGGTTTAAATTGTTGTAATATTTGGGCTGCAGCACTTTCTGAATTACAACTGGCATTCAGTTTCCTGCTTTGGGTTTCTATTGTTGCGCAGTCGAGGCCAAAATTCTCGCAAGTGCTTATAAATGACTCTATAACGTTTGATATAGTATTTAATGACTGAACTTCCTGCACGTATTGAATCAAATGACCCAATTCGCTGCTAGAAGTCATCGCTT
Organism: Kangiellaceae bacterium; assembly: GCA_026196875.1. Taxonomy (GTDB): domain Bacteria; phylum Pseudomonadota; class Gammaproteobacteria; order Enterobacterales; family Kangiellaceae; genus Aliikangiella. The sequence goes on along the minus strand of JAPHTP010000085.1, from coordinate 8,518 downwards.
CCATAGCCACATGCATGGCTTCGCTGGCTTCATTTTTCGCTTGTGTTAATTCATTTCTTTTTTTGAGCACTTGTTCGACTCGTGAATATAGATCGTCTCCATCGACCGGCTTCACTAAATAGTCATCTGCTCCAACTTCAAAGCCTTTTAGCCTTTCTTCTACGCTATCTAATGCTGAAACAAAAATTATGGGTAGAAATTCAGTAGACTCATTCTTTCTTATTGTTGTGCAGGCTTCATAACCATCTACTTCAGGCATATTAATATCTAATAACAAAAGATCGGGGTTTTCATCTTGTATTATTTCTAAACATTCTATCGCTGAAGAAGCCTCAATAATTTCGTATTGATCTTGTAAGAGGGACTTGAGTAGCAAACGGCTATCCTTAGCATCGTCAACAACAAGAATTTTATTATTTTCAACAACTTGCAGCATAAGAATTATTTTTATCAACTAAGTTAATTTATTATTAACGAAGGTTAAATAGAATTATCAATTAACTTTAGTTCAATTTTACTGAAAAGTTTAGATAAATGATGAAAATTTGCGCAGGCTGGTTGTGATTAGTAAATCCAAATAGAATATACCGGAGCGGATTGACTGATGTAAATAAACGCTTGTTGTGAAGCTAGGATTAGAGCCGTTCATCCTTAATGTATTTACAGGTTTTTCTTCATATATGTCAAAACTTTCACTTCTTACAAATTGAATTAAACTTTCTTCTCTAATAAGGAATGGAAAAGCGAGCGAAAGCGGTACGACATTCTAGACTTTGAACAACTGTTTTAGCTAATTCTAGTTGAGAGCCTTTGTACTCTCTGTTTTTCGTCCAATATTGAAGAGGAGCAGTATTGTCTACTCCAAATACTAATTTGCAAGGAGTTTATGATTTTCTTCAGAAAACAATATTCCGAAACTGCATTCTGCGCGACTAAGTTTTGTCAATAGTGCCACTTAATTATCAAGCTTTTATTCATTTGTGGATTGCCAATTTAATTTACGTGAACCAATTTTGTTAGGTGAGACGCATTGTAGGATAAGTAGGATAAATGAGAGTCAAAGATTCAGTTAACCCAGGCTACGAATTATCTTTGGCTGGATGAGGTACTTATATATTGTTGCCAACTCAAAAAATGAAAAATATATCTAATAATTTAGATATATCTCAGTTAGAACTTCCGCTGATAAATTGTAATTCTGAGTAAACAGTCACATAAATTCAAATAACCCTATAGCGGGTGTACAAAAAATAGCCAATTGATTTTGTCCCGTTGTCATAAAAATGTCATAATGCGCCCACAATAAAACGAAACTAAAAAATAGTCCCGTACATGGATGCCCACTCAATATAAATAAGACTCAGTGGTTCAATATCGCTGATATGTGGGGGGATTTTGGGGAATCCCATGAACAATAATAGGCTATTCAGCCCTGGCAGCATATTGCTGCTAACAGGCTGTTTTCTTATCACTGCAACAGTTTTTTGCTTAGCTATTTATGCCGAGCGCGTTAATTCATCGTCCATTGGAAACATTAAGTTGTGGATGATGGTTCTGCTATCTCCCGTAATTTTAAAATTTGCGCTGCAATTAGTGGTACTTCCTTTTCACTTTTATCGAGAATGGCTTGATGCGAGTGAAGAAAGAAATTTGCATAAAGTTTCCGTGTTAATTCCAGCTTGGAACGAACAAGTAGGTATTATTAAAACGATTCAATCGGTATTAGATACAAGGTATGCGGATCTCGAAGTGATCGTTATAAATGATGGCTCAACGGACGCTACTCACGAACTCGTTTCAGCTTTTATTGATGATTATCAAGCAAAAAAATACGCTAAGAGTCAGGTTGAATTAAAATATATTCGTCTGGCTAATGGCGGCAAGGCGAGAGCGCTTAATCATGGTGTAAGAATGGCTGGTGGGGACATTATTTTTACCATCGATGCTGATAGTTTAATGGACAAAAATGCGATTGAAAATATAGTCGGAAAATTCCGGGACCCTAATGTTGGTGCGGTTGCGGGTAATGTCATTGTCGGTAATCGCTCAAAGCCAATCGAATTAATACAACAATTAGAATATCTGTGTGGATTCTTTTTCAAACGTTCTGACGGCGTTTTTAATTCGGTTCATATTATTGGCGGCGCAGCTGCAGCTTATAGAAAAGAAGTACTAATTCAGGTTGGTGGATTTGATAAGAAAATCATCACTGAAGATGTTGAAATGTCGATTAGAATTCTGCGTGCTGGCTACAAAACTAAATATGCAGCAGGTGCCGTTGTTTTTACTGAAGGACCTTCTGATTGGAACAGTCTGTGTAACCAGAGATTGAGGTGGAAGTTTGGACGCATACTCACTTATATTAAACATAAAGAATTGTTCTTTAGCACTCAGCGACAGCATTCTCCCTATTTAAGTTTTATCCTATTACCTATTTCACTTTATGTTGAGCTTTTATTGTTGTGTGAAGGAATAATACTCGGTTTATTTTTTACTTACGTTATTTTAACCAACGATTATATCCCGCTAGTGTTATTGATTGGGTTTGTTTCGTGTTTGATCTGGAGCCAGATTTTGCTGGATTCAAAGTACAAGTCTCATTCAAACTTAATTCTGTTTGCACCGGTAGCATGGTTACTATTTTACATTGTCGATGCTATTGAATGCCTTGCGTTGGCGCGGAGTCTCAAACGCCTTTACAATAGAGAAAATCTTGAGTGGCAAAAATGGGTAAGAGTAGGCTTAGTTAACCACTCCCCCATTAGCGATACGCTTGTCGGTAAAAAAGCTATTGCAGAAGTAGACTAAGCTGATTTGGGGTTCAACCAACTTTTATTCTGCTTAAAACAGCTCACTTTTAAATATCCCGTACCTTAATTCTTCTGCAACTCGGAGAAGTATTCCACTGTGTTTTGTGCTAAATTTCTATTGCTGATTTATATAAAAATTACTATTTAAATCTCTAACAGCAATAAAATTGGATGGGGGATAGCTGTGCCAAAGCTTTTAGGTTGTACGCATAGGTTTTCGAAAGTCGTTGTTTTTATTAGTTTTTTTGTTATTTCAAGCTGTTCTGATGACGATTACAAGGAAGTTCAGCTTGAGCCGGATTCTCTTATCCATCTAGATCAAGGATGGACTCCTCAACTGGCTGTAAAAGCTCATCACACAAGCTTTGGATCACGTCTGATTCCATACCTGTGGGCCAAATCTCTCAAAACAGCAGAAGGTGATGAATTTCTCAGTAAAGTATCGATTGAGAAAATGGGGTTCTTATACGAGCAAGAGTCAGAGTTGAATCCTCTGGGTCTGCCTGTTGGATTTACGTTGGATCAAGATAAGCAAGGAACTGAATGGTTAGGATTAGGTTGTGCTGCCTGCCATACCGGCGAAGTCCATTTTAAAGACAACAAAATTAGGCTTGAGGGTGGTCAAAGCCTAGTCAATTTTACTCTTTTCGAAAAAACTGTGAGTGACTCTCTCGAACAAGTTTTAAGTTCGGACACGGTGTTTTCTGAATTTTATCGGTCATTAAAAACTCAAGTCGCGGAAGCTGAAATCAAGCAGCAGGTGCAAACAAAGCTAACCTATCTTAAAAACCGACAATTAATGAACCATTCCTCTGTGGATTACGGTTATGGGCGCCTTGATGCTTTTGGTCAAATTTTCAACACCGTTGGCGTTGAGTTGCTTGGAATTCCTGAAAACAAACTCTCTCCAGATGCTCCGGTGAGTTACCCTGTTTTATGGGACGCTCCTCATCTTGATGTGGTTCAATGGAATGGTTCCGCGCCAAACTTTGGACCAGGTCCGCTATTCCAGAATGTAACTACGGCGATTGCCGTTTATGGCACCATGAACATCATTAATGACGGGATTAAACCCGGTTATCCCAGCTCAGTGAATATTGATAATTTAAAAAGCATTCAGAACTGGCTATGGGAGTTGAAATCGCCAAAATGGCCTGAAGATATTTTAGGATCGTTGGATAAAAAGTTAATTGATAGCGGTGCGCAAATCTATCAACAAAAATGTATTGCCTGTCATCAGTTAGTTGATAGAAATGATCCCAAAAGAAAACTAAAAGCAGGGCTTGTGCCGGTTAAAGAAATTGGTACCGATCCAAAGATGGTCGAGAATTTCTTGAACGCAAAAGTTAAGAGTGGAAGTTTTGAAGGCGATCGATTGCTGTTTATTGCCGGTAGTAAAATCGGTCAACAAGAAAAGTCAATTAACTTGGTTGCTCACGCAGCAGCGGGAGCAGCTGCCAACCAGCCCCTTCACACTTTGGAAGCGGTAATAGAAGATTACCATTCGGTTTTTAAGGCGACCATAGATCAAAACCCAGACTATTATAAAGCGCGTCCTTTGACCGGTATTTGGGCTTCTGCACCTTATTTACACAATGGATCCGTTTTAACACTGGATGAGCTTTTGAGCCCGGTTGAGGAACGCCGAAAACATTTCTATGTTGGAGATCGAAATCTTGACTTGAAACGAGTCGGTTTAACTTCTAACGAAGAAGGCAATACCAGTTTGTTTGATACTTCATTACCGGGAAATAGTAACGCCGGTCATCTGTATGGAGCTGATTTGTCAAATGAAGACAAGAAAGCACTTATAGAATACCTAAAAAGTCTATAAGCAAGTTAAGCATAAAATATTTAGAATAAAAATTGAATTAAGGAGAGAGATAAATGGCCGATGCTGCAATAGGTTTTATTGACAAGCTTAAACAGATCACCGTTGCACAATTAATTCGATGGTTAATCAAAACCGCAATCACCTTATTTGCTATTGCATTTATAGTCTTTGCCTGGTTTGTGCTTTGGCCGGTTTCATCAATTCCTGATGCAGAGCAGGTTGATGAGTATATTTATCTCGATCAAGGTTGGGGGACCAACGTATCGAGTGAAGGGCGTAATCACTATTACTATACACCGCAAGGAACTTCGATGGCCCAGGGGACACAGCATGCAGCTGTTCGTTATGACTGGTTTGTAAATTTACGCATTCCATTTAGTGATGAACGATTTGCGTCTCCAGAGCATATGCGCAAATATCGATTTATCGTTGAGCCGAATCCTACTGAAAAGAATCCAGATCAGCTTCCAATTGGTTTTACTAAACACTTTAATGAAACCATCGGCCAAGAAGTTTTAGATATTACTTGCGCGGCATGCCACAGCGGTGAACTCCACTATACGAAAGATAATAAAAAATATGCTATCCGAATTGATGGTGGACAAGCAATGCATGCCTTTACCGACCCACAAAGAGGCAACTTTGCCCCTGTTTTATTAGCATCAATGATGTATACGCGGTTAAATCCTTGGAAGTTTGATGAGTTTGCCGAAGGAGTTCTCAAACAAAGTTATCCCAATGGCAAAGATAAACTCAAAGACGATTTGTGGTTATCTATTAAAGGCTTTTTGAGCGCAGGGCAAAATAATCCGCTTCGAGGTCTTTATCCCGTTCAAGAAGGATTTGGGCGAACAGATGCGCTCGGCAGAATCGGAAACACAGTATTTGGTGACCATTTAACCAGTGATAATTATCAAGATGGTGCTGCACCGGTTAGCTACCCATTTGTGTGGAATATTTGGAAGTTTGACTGGGTTCAATATAACGGTTCGGTTGCGCAACCGCTGGCGAGAAATATTGGAGAAGCGTTGGGAGTAGGAGCGGTAATTCCGCTACTTGACGACAACGGAAATCCACTTCCCAAAGAACAACGATTCACTAGTTCTGTCCGGGTGGATGATCTCAATTTAATCGAGGAAACATTGCGTGAATTAAGGCCGCCAAAATGGCCCACTAAAATTCTCGGAGGAGTTGATCAGCAAAAAGCGGCTCAAGGAAAAGTATTGTTTAACCAATATTGTCAAGAATGCCATGGACCACATCCTGCTTCTAAAGCAAAGCAGTTGGCTTCAGCACCTCTTAAAACATCTCCCTTGCACGAATGGTTGATTGAAGTTATTCCAACCGATCACATTGGTACTGACCCTTCGGCAGCAGATGGTTTTATGGACCGTCGCTATGATATTTCGATGACCGGAGTTACCAATCAAGATATTCTTGATACTTTAAGTCCTCTTTTATTAAGGCAGTTAAATCGAAATGTTCAGTACCGTTTGACTGAAGTTATTCGTCTACGTGAAGCAAAAGGCTTGGAACTGGGAACACTTCCGCAAGAGCTAGCTACATACCCGGATCCAAATATCGAAGAAGAGCCATCTTATCCAAAACAAAATTATGATTCGATACTGGCTGCGTTAAGTGGATTAGCGGAAGTACCGGCGATTGACTCAATAACCGAGCAACCATACCAGGGGTATAAGTGCTACGTTAAATGTCAAACAAAACAACTAATTTGGTTACTAAAATCAGGTTATGAAACCTATATGAGTGTTCCAAAAGGCTGGGATGTTAAATCTTTAACTGAAGGAGAGGGACTTAATTTAATTGGTCTACTGATTAAAGAAAAATACTACAAGGACAAGGGTTTGGATTATGTTGAACAAATGAAAATTCAAGGATTTGGAACAATGGACCTACCGCAGCAAATCCGCGGCTACAAACCTCGACCTTTAGCCGGGGTTTGGGCGACGCCACCTTTCTTACATAATGGTTCGGTCCCATCAATTTATGAAATGTTAATTCCGCCAAAAGATCGGACGCCAGAATTTTACATGGGATCCCGCGAATACGATCCAAAGCATTTGGGATATGCCATTAAAACTGACGGTAAGGGGTTTTTACTAGACACTAGCGTGAAAGGTAACTGGAATATAGGTCATGGTTTTACCGCGGATAAAGAAACTTACGCCAAACATCGTGCTGATTACAAGAACAATCCATTACCTAAAGGTGTTATAGGACCGTTACTAACAGACGAAGAACGCTTTGCCATTATTGAGTACTTAAAGATTAAGACCGATGAACTTGTCTGTCTTGAACAAAATGAAGATGGTTCTTGCGCTCAAGGTGAATGGGATTAAATAGTTTCTTATATCTTTAAAACTTCCCCCTCTTAAGCAAAGAGGGGGTTAGGAAGATTTTACAAAGTAGGGACCAAATTTTACGCTTTCGAAATGTTGAGTCTCGACAGTTCTTCCTTAATTCTTTTATTTAACGGGAGATGCAACTCATCGTTATTTTCTTAGTAATTCGAAACCACCAAATTAAAATAAAGAAATAAAAATAACGGAAAAAACATGACAACAGAGAAAAATAGCATCGAGTCAGCTTTTACCCAAGACTTTGAGCACGTTGGAAAGAAAGAAAAAGAATGGATTAAAAAGCGTCGGGAGTTCCTTGGACAAAACCCCCATGCGCCAGTTGTTGGCCTATCACTATCGGGTGGAGGCATTCGATCTGCGACTTTTAATTTAGGTATTTTACAGGCGTTATCGCGCAAAAAATTATTGCCGCAAGTAGATATTCTATCGACCGTATCAGGCGGAGGTTACATAGGCTCTTGTTTCAACTGGATACGCAATCATGTTAGCCCGGAACGATACCGTGAATTTACAGACACCCCAATCGATAAGTCTACAGGTAATGGTAAGACTGAAACGGTTTTGGATTGGTTACGTGGACACGGTAATTATTTAATTGCTGGAAGAGGCTTTTCTTTTTGGCAATTGATCGCATCAATTATTGCCGGGACGCTTCTTAACCTGATTGTTTTGATTCCACTTTTCCTATGGGCAATTACTTTAATGAGTGCTGACTGGTTTACGGCACTCGAATGGCCACAAGCTCTGCACTTTTCAGAAAGTTCACCAATGCAACAGCATGATGGTTTTTTATTATTTTTGATCCTGGGAAAAGTCTGTTTTCTCTTATATTTGGTTACCGTAATCGCATTTGCGTTTACCGGAGTTTTTCCTGCATTTCGCCGACTGACGCAGCGCTATTTTTTCCGCAGAAACATGGGGCGACTACTCGGACTTGGGATTAGTTTAATTGTCATAGGAGTTCTTCCATTATTCGCCGGAATAGACAATTGGGTTGACGCAAATTTTGCACAGGAGAATGCGGCCGAAATTTCTCAGCATTTAGCTTACATCGTTCCGTTAATTACAGGTGTTTTTGCTTTGTTTAAATCTAAACCAGGCAAAAGTACTAAAAATTCAAGCGGAGTACTAGCGGCAGTTGGACTATCTCTTTTGATGTACGGGTTTTTCATTTTGCTTTACCACATAGTCAATCATACCCAGTTTGTTGACTCTGCCACATTTTTAACCTGGTCGATAATTTCACTCATTCTTGCATTTACGTCAGATGTTAATGTAATTTCAATGCATTCTTATTATCGCGGAAGGCTTGCACTCGCATATATGCCGGTTGTTAAAAATGAATCTGGCGAGAATGTTAGTTCGGATAATGCGATGGACTTTGAATTAAGAATGATGAGCCCGAAGTATGGTGGTCCTCTGCCGGTTATCAATACTACTATCAATACAACGAGTTCCAAAAAGCAGAAGTTGCGCAGTAGAGAAGGCGATAG
>JAPHTP010000102.1 GCA_026196875.1 Kangiellaceae bacterium | reverse complement strand
TCTTTGCCAGTAAGTAAAAAACGAATAAGTAAGCAATTCCTTGAATGATGAAGAAAACTTGAACTGATTGGTATTCTTTCATCCAAAATGAACTAACAGCAAAGGGAACAAGCAAAGTGGCAAAAGCCATCCCTATGCGAAAGTCCGGACCGGCGTCGAGGTCAAACTTTAAATATTTCAGGGCAAACACTAATGCGAAGAATACAATCACATAGTGAACAGCGGTTAAATGGGCAGTGAAAAACTCAACCACTAGATTAGGCACTAAATAGACGATAAATCCGTGTAATAGACCCATCTCCATCAAGATCGCCAGTATATAGCCGACGTAATAAAGATAAACGCTATCTTTAACCCCGTTATAAAGAATCAGATTATAAATCGACATAATAAAAATCAGGCCGATAAACGCTCCCCACAGCAGATAAAGATATAATCTAAAGATTTCATAATCTTCCTGGTGGTAGAGAACTAAAGGTAGATTTGCGCCACCTTTTGACTGGCTGCGAATAAAAATAGTTTTCGTCTCGTTGGGTAATAAAGAAAACGAAAGTGATGGAAGTGCTCGCTTTTCCAGAGACTGTGACAACCGAGAATTACCGAGTTGCTCTACTTGTAGAATATTATTCTTCGATGTGACATAAACATCAATTTCAGCTACGACGTAATTGTCAAACAAAATAACTAACTGTTCTTTATGGGTATTAGTGTTCAAGACCTGATATTTATGCCAATAGGCTTGTTCTCCAAATTCTACCGGCACCTTATTTTCTTTAACCTGAATAAATTGTCGAGAATAGATAGCTTGTTCGATATCAAGGTCATCTTGTAATGACTCAAGGTAGGAATATTCACTTTCGATCCCACTTTGACCATGCTGAATTGCCAATGTCGATGCGTTATTGATTGAATAAAGAAAGCTAAACACGCTGAGAGGCACGGCTATAAAGATAGCTATTTTCAATAGCTGCAGATTAATTTGATTGAGCAATCTACTCACATAACTTTGGGTGACAAATAAATAAATGATAGTAGAGATTTCTATTTTAGGAACGTGCATTTTCACAAGAGCACACGCTAATGAATAACCCACTGAAACAGTCAGCTAATTTAATTTTATAAAAAGTCACCCAATATAGGAGCCTAGAATCAAGAGTTTAGCTTCACCATTATCATTAATATACCTATAAACAGCCGCCCAACCGATATTAGACTACAATTAACTGAGAGTATCTCATATACAGATTTCAGTGTTGCTCCCAATAATGAGTCGTATTATTTTTAACATAGCGTTATGTTTGCTCCTCTGGAGTTGGACTGCATCAGCTCTAGAGGCGAGGACCTTCCAATTTAAGAAGATCGGTATTGCGGATGGACTTCCTCAGGCTTCAATTACCGCTATAACCCAAGATGAATTTGGATTTGTTTGGCTTGGAACACAAGGTGGATTAGTCCGATATGACGGGTTTAATCCAAAAATATTTCCAGATCCTAACTCTGCCTTATCTGTCTTAGATTCCGTTCACGTTACAGCAATTAAGAAAGTAGATAACCATAAGCTCTTAGTCGGCACTAAGAAAGGACTTTATCTGTTTGATATTGTCCAATCAAAATTTTCCAGCATATCTCTTGGATATTTAAGTGCAGCATCAATCAATACTATCGAGCCCGATCAAAATGGTGACTGGTATATCGCTACTAATCTCGGATTAACTAAATTGGTTTCCAAAATATGGCAAACCGAAAAGGTCGAGATTATCGAACCATCATCTAAAAAGCCACTCACTAATATCAGAGCGATTAAGGTTTTACCCAATGGCACCGTACTTATAGGTAGCCTTGATGGTCTTTGGCTAACCGACAAGAATTTTCTCCAATTAACGCCGATTTTAGGTGAAAAACATCACCCATTATCCGTTCGAGTTCTTTATGTGGATTCACAATCAAACTTCTGGATTGGAACTTGGGGAGATGGCCTTTATTTTCTCGCCAACACGAGCCAAACCACTTCAAGAATTTCCATTAATTCCGATGACTCTAGCGAAACATTAAACTTACTGAAACGGCAACGCATCCTAAGTATTTATGAAGACCACCAAAAGAACCTCTGGATTGGAGGAGATAGTGGCCTTTTTAGGTACAATAAAAGGCAAAATGATTTATCTCTCCTTCGGCATAATCCATTTAATCAAACAAGTATTGGTCAAGGTACTGTAACTGCAATTGCTCAAAGCGATAGCGGTATGATGTTAGTGGGAACTTGGAGTGATGGCCTATCAATTTTTAATCCTGAACAAAAGCTGTTTCATGTTTCCCTTGAAAAATTGCCGGATACTAGAGTTACCGGAATTATCGCTATAGACAAATTCGGTTTTGTAGTCAGTACCTTAGCTGGCATTTCTTTATTAGATGAAAAACTCAATCTGGTAAAAAAGCTCTCAGAAACCGGCATTGATAAAGATAGTGATTTTGATACGCTTAGCAGAAATGGGCTAGCTAGTTTTACTGTTAGAGAGCTCACCTACTTTAATAACACAATTTGGTTGGGTACAACCAACGGGATCTCGAGGATTCCGGTTAATAACTTCAGTGACTTTGAAGTAGAGAATAAGGAACCGTTAATCTTAAGCGGGCAAAATATACTCGCACTACAACAACTCGATGAGCGAAACCTGTTAATTGGAACTGACAAAGGACTGGATTTGCTCACATTTCAAGGAGATGAATACTTCATTACAAATACGATAGGAGCATTTAAGCAAGCTATTCAGGCAATAACTGTTGTCGAAGAACAGGTAATTATTGGAACTTATGAAGGAATATACAAAGTTGATATCCCCAATAATAGAGTAAGTGGATTGTTGATTTCAGTGAACGATACTTCGAAGCATTTTACTGAAAACGTAACGGATATTTTTAGTAAGGAGCTGGCAGCAATTTGGGTTGGAACGACTAGAGGCTTATTTAAGCTAAGCAGAAAAAATAAATTCGAATATACCGTTGAAAAACGAAGTGAAGCATTTGCTTCTGAGGCAATCGGTTCGGTTGAAATGGACTTAAAAGGTGACATTTGGGTCAGTACTCGCAGAGGCATAACGAAGTACCAACCGGATAGTCATGTGGCTTATAATTTAACCAATGAAGATGGTGCGCTAACCAGTTCATATTTCAAGCAAGCTAGCCATTATGACGGAACAACAATGTTTTTTGGTGGGCATTCGGGATTAACCTATTTCACCCCCAAAGAGATCAGAGCCTACTCAAGACCACCACAAATGGTACTTACCCAGTTAAAAGTCGGAGAAAAAGTTGTAGATTTCAATTCAGCTTCAAAACATGAGGTTAAACTGGGAGATTCAATACTCACAACTTCACAAATTGAGCTTCCTCATAGCAGTAAAAACATATCACTTGAAGTCACTCCAATTCACATTGCTTCGCCTTACAAGAGTCGATTTAAATATTGCCTGCAAGGCAAAGAAAATATTTGCGGAGAGGGAGACAGTTTTAATCGAAATATAGATTTAAGTCGATTATCACCGGGAAACTACACGCTACTTTTAAGGGGCGCAAATGATGCCTCTGAGTGGTCTGAAACAACCAGCGTCTCAGTTAGAGTAATCCCGCCATGGTGGCAAATGACCATTACTCATATTGCTGCAATACTGTTACTTTTGGGATTGATAAGCTTTTACCTAAAACTTAAACAGAAAAGAGCTTATTTCACTGAACGCATGTTGCAGAATAAACTTAACGAAAGGACCGTGGTTCTGGAAGAAAAGCAACGGAAGATTGAGCTTATCGCAACCGTTTGCTCGGCAATTTTGCGTAACAGTCGCAATTATGACAGCTCTCAAATCGAGCACTTGCTCAAGCTGGTAAGAACTTATTTTGGTATCGAACATATATTTTTAAGCACTTTCAAGGATGAAGGCGATACCATGGTCATTAACTACGAGTCAGTGGCCGAAATCGAATGTGATTTATCAGCTAAGAACTTTCTTTTAAAGGAAGAAGATTTTAGGATTTGCTTCAAGAATATACGGAATAATAAAAATACGATAATACCTCGCATCTCGGATAAAACCGATTCAATTCAGCTAGAATTCTTAAATCGAAAAGACTGTAAGGCAAAGTCTGTTTTTATCTTTCCTCTAGTATATCGAAATACGGTTAAAGGAAGTCTTGGGCTGGTAAATTATTGTACAGACAAAACCTGGAGCGAGCAAAACACAACGTTTGTTAAACTTTTAGGAAATTTACTAATCAACTCTATTGAAAGCGATAAAATGAAGCGTAATGTAATTAGAGATGAACAAGCTCAGATCCTAAATGGTATTATTAATAAAGGAACCGAGCATAAAGAATTGAAGCAAAAAATTAGTTCGTATGAAATTGATCGCAAGGAATTCGATTTATTCCTAGATCAGACAGTAATTAAAGCTCAGAAAGAAGGCTTTCATATCACGCTACTACTAATAGAAATTGCAAATTACTCTGAGCTTCGTAGTTTCTTCGGCCTCGATAAGCTATTAAATACTAGAGGACTGCTTTGCAAAAACGTCAAACACATTTTTCCACGCGACAATGATGTTCTCGGAATATTTAGAGAAGATGTATTAGCTTTAATTCTAATTGATATGGATAACGCCATATTGGAAGAAAGACTACAAAAAATACTTGATGAAAAAGATATTAACCTTGTCCCAGAACTAAGAAGGAAATTAATACTGAGAATAGGGGCTGTAACTAAATCAGCAAAGAGTATAATCACACCTTCCCAACTAATTATGGAAGCGAATACTGCGCTTTACTCTGCCAAAAACAATAAAGATAGTGATATAGAAATATTAATTGAAATGGAAGAAAGTGCCGGAAGCTAGCTTGCACTGCGGAGATAGATTTGGCCTTCGTGCTGCCCCTTAGCTTAAGAGTCATCGCTAGCACAGAAAAATCCCCCTAAACGTTTAATACGTTTGCCGCTATGTTTACCATAAAGCCCCTCATCAAAGGGAAGAAACCAAAATTTTAGATACCGTATCCATCATTGGGTTCTATATATAGCGCTAGAAAGTACCAATATCTTATTTATGTCTACTATAATCTATTCAACTCTTATCTCTTTTGTGGGAAAGGATTAAGAAATTACACCGTCGATTTTAATATGCATACTCGTGCTTTGAAACTATTATCAATATTGGCTTTCGCTCATGCATTTCCTTTATTGGCTAACGACAGCTCCGACAATACTGACATACTCAGCCTTTCATTAGAGGAGCTTTTGCAGGTCAAAGTCGCGGTTCCAGGTGCGATCACCAAAATGACCATCGCTGAACAACCGTCTTCAGTTACAACCATTAACACATCGCAGATAAATAATACGCCGGCTCGAAATTTATATGATCTTATTGAAAGTTATGTCCCTGGCGCTTTCTGGATGAATAGCGAAACCGGCCCATTGCTGGGAGTACGCGGAAACCTATTCAATCGCAATGTGAAATATTTGCTGCTGGTTAACAATAAAGTGATGAATAGCAAAGGTTTCTTTGGCGCAAAATCAGAGCTTGAACAATGGGATTTAAGTGATATTGAGAAAATAGATGTCATTCGAGGGCCTGGTTCCGTCACTTATGGTCCGGGCGCAGTCTCGGGAGTCATTAGTATTACCACGAAAAATAGTGAGAGCAACGTTCCCCACAGCTTGTCAGTGCAATACAATCATCGCTATAACAGTAAAGGGATAACTTACCAACAAACTCATCAGTTTGAGCAATTTAAGCTATATAGTTACCTCAGCGCAACTCGCTCCGAAGGTGACGATTCTCGTTTCTACCTTGTCGATGATAATGACGAACTGGGTTATGTTGGCGAAGATTTTCTATTTGATACTGAGCCTTTAGTTTACTTTGGAGACTACCAAGACGATCCTCAAATTAAGCTCCATCTGGATGCTGAATTTTCGCATAACTGGCGACTATGGTTTCGCTACACTCAGCAAGGATCGCACTGGAAAGGCAATGAAGTAAAAACCGACTTCAATGGACAACTACTCAACCAACAAGGAACTCGGGACAGGCAATGGACTTTAACCCTCGACCATAAAACTGAATTATCTGACTCAGTAAAACTAAACTCAACAATCAGCCTTGATTCTTTCGATGGCGAAAGGCGGATCGGAAATGCACGCTTTCCCGATCCAGATAGTGTATTAAATTTTAGGATTAACTATTCCGAGACGGAGTTCTTTGCTAAATCTATACTTAATTGGAAAACCGGCAAAGAAAGTGAACTCGCCGCAGGTTTAGAATATTCCCACGACAGATACGGCCCTGGATGGGGAGACAGCCGATTAGATTTACGTTTGGGAGATAATGCCGACATTGTTTCAGGCCCCGACTCAAATGCAATATTAGCCGGTAACCGGGGCAGCGCGGATAGAAATGGACCACCAATATTTGTTGGCGGCGGTTGGTCAACAAATACTTATGCGCTATTTGCGGAATACAATACGAAAATTTCGCAAAGCGCCAAACTTGTAACCTCAGGGAGATTGGACAAAAGCGTTAATTCTGACTGGCTCTTTTCTCCACGTTTAGCTTTGATTTTAAATTTAAATGAAAACCAGTTTTTACGATTTATAGCACAAGAATCACACCGATTTAATAATGCCGGCGAAGTTTATATTGAGTCGATAAATGGCGAAGATGCGAGTAGCGAATCACTCACAAATTATGAAATCAATTACAGCGCCTTTTTCAAGGCCGGACACAACTTCAAAGCAGCAATTTTCTGGAACGACTTAGAGATCATTTCATGGAATGGAGATGAGAACGCCAGCCTTTTTGTCGGCGAGCAAGAGGTTGCCGGCTTAGAACTTGAATATGAATACCAATGGGATGCTGTTCAACTGGGTCTGAATTACTCCTTTGTAAAGCAACAAGATTGGCAATTAGCCGAAGGCTTGTCGCGCTCCGGGGTCAGCTACTCAGATTATAATCAGCCTCTCGATGGTATCGCAGGGGTAATGACAGGGACGGGCGACGACATAAATAACTGGCCAAATCATGCTTTTAAAGCGTATTTAAATTGGGAGGTTAACGATAGTCTAAACCTACATTTCGATATTCGATCATTATGGGACTTCCAAGGGGCTAAAGATGGCCTTTTATCTCTAGAAAATGCGGTTCAAGGCGAAACAATTGAAGCTGAAGTTATTAATGCACTTTCACAAGTCAGAGCGCAGAATGTGTATGAACAAGACATTCGCCTCAATGTTTCTCTAGTTTATCAGTTAACAAAAGATCTGGAGCTCTCGGCCTACTTTCACAACTTGTTAGATAGCTCAGATAGCAAACGATATGCCGAGGACTCGGGAAATGATGATCCTGCACCAAGAAAAGTGAGGTTCACCGTAGAACCTAGCGCGATTGGGATTAAAATTAAATATCGCTGGTGATCTTGAATAACATTATTGGCCAAACAAACACCTTGCCATTCTCAACAACCAAGTACACCCCAAACTCCAAATCATCTACTAGCTGGCACTAAAACTGGAGTAGTAATTTTATTTTTTGGCAAGCAATTGCACACATTCAAATTAATTGCCCCGCTTTAATGACTCTTTGCCATTGAAATATCAAAATGTAAGACTTCTTCTTTTTCACCCAGCTTCGAGTAGAGATTAACCGCAGCTTTATCTACATAGTCTGCCTGCACAAAGATAACCCAAGCCCCCAAGCCTTTAGCTATCGGCTTAAGATTTTCGATTAACAGTGTGGCAATGCCTTTTCTTCTATGTTGCGCCGAAACAGCTAAGTCGTAGATATATATTTCGCTACGTTATTATATTTTTAGCATTTGCAGTCCGAACTTTTTGATACTTGCCTCTTCTATGACCTGCTCGATGAAATTTCTAACGAGCACCATTGTTTGACAAACTTAAGATTTCTTCAGCGTTTGACATTCTCCGGATAAGATTGGTTCTGTCAGAGTCGAACATATTGATGTGGCCGAGTTTTCTGCCTGCTCGAGGCAGCTTACCATAGAGATAAATCTCTCCATCTGGCAAGTCAATTTTCGGAAGCTTCGTGCCTTTTCCCAATAAATTGATCATGCCGTTGTAATATGGAGAATTAGTTTCTCCTAATGGCTTACCAAGAATTGCTCTCAAGTGGTTTTCAAACTGACAAGTCACGTCACTATTTTTTGTCCAGTGGCCACTATTATGTACTCGCGGCGCCAACTCATTGACCATAAAACCATCTTTAGTTAAAAACAGTTCCATCGTCATCACGCCTACGTACTGCCAAGACTCCATTAGTTTTTTGAGACTTTTCTGTATCTTTTTAACTTCTGAATCAGCAATATTTTCTAAGGGTGCAATTGAGCGCTTTAAAATACCTGATTCATGATGGTTTTCAGTGACTGGATAAAACCTAATTTCCCCATCTAATGACCTCACGCCAATTAGAGATGCCTCGGTAATAAAATTGATTTTAGGCTCAATAATCCAATCTTTGGGGTCGACTTCTTTTACCAGCTCTTCAAGCTCTTCAGAATTATTGATATGCCATTGATTTTTTCCATCATAGCCATTTTCAAAAGCTTTAATGATCAACGGGTAACCGCACATTTTTACTGCTTCATACAGGCTTTTATTGTCGGAAACTGGAAACCAAGGAGTCATAGGAATATCTAACTTTGATAGTCCCATTTTTTCTTTCAATCGATGTTGACAAGTCGCAACGATTTCCGGACTTGGAGAAACCTGACACAATAAAGACAATTCGTAGAGTAGTTTAGTATCGATGCTTTCTCGCTCTACCGTCACAACATCAGGCATGCCCGTAGCTTGCAGTAAAGCTTCAGCCGATATCCCTTTTCGCCAATGAACGATTGGACCAAGGTGTTTAACACAATCAACAGATTCATCTTCGATTGCCACAAAAGTAAAGTCTAGATTGAGTTGCTCGCCAGATTCCGCAAGTAAACGCGCTAGCTGACCACATCCGAGTATTACGACGTGCATCATTCAACCTCCATTGGTACGTTAGCAGATTGCTGTTTGCGCCATTCGATTAATTTTTCACGAATTTCCGGCTCACTCACAGCAAGGATTTGAGCAGCCATTAATCCGGCGTTAAATCCCCCTGCTTCCCCAATTGCTTGGGTAGAAACCGCGACACCTTTCGGCATTTGTACAATTGACAAAAGACTATCGAGTCCACTTAACGCTTTACTTTGAACCGGCACAGCAACTACCGGTAAGTGAGTCAATGATGCTACCATCCCAGGCAAGTGTGCAGCTCCGCCAGCGCCCGCAATAATCAATTTAATGCCTCTAGTTTCCGCCTCTTGGGCAAAGGAAAACAAGCGATGTGGTGTTCTATGGGCCGATACAACTTGTGTTTCGAAAGGGATTTCAAATCTCTCTAAAAGCTCGGTCGCTTTACTCATGGTCCTCCAATCAGATTGCGATCCCATAATAATGCTAACCACAGGTTTAATACTCATTCATCATTTCCTCAAAGTGTTCCACTCAACCAAAGTGCAAATAGCCAATAAACCGGCATGCCTGCTAAGATGTTAAATGGAAAAGTAATTCCTAAAGACGTTGTCATACCATAAGAATGGTTGGCGTCAGGTATTAAGCTACGCATCGCAATCGGTACTGCAATATAAGAAGCACTGGCACTAAGTACGATAGTCAAGAAAATCCCGCCAGTTGTTAAGCCAATCGCAGTGGCAAACAGTCCGCCAATGAAACCATTAACCAAGGGCACTAAAGTTCCTAAAGCCAACAAGAATGGCCCATCTTGTTTAAGCGCATTTATTTTCGCCGCCGCGTCCATTCCCATACACAAAAGGAACAAGGCCAAGATTCCGCTAAACAAATCGCTAAACATCGGCGTCAATTTCGAAGTTTGTTCATTGGCGATAAAGCCAATAAGGAGACCACCAAAAAGCAGCACGATACTCTCGTTTTTAAGGATGTGCTTAAACCACTGTTGAAATGGAATAGTTTTAGTGTCTTTGTTGGCTAAGTATACCGCCACAAACATTGCCGGGAACTCGAGCAAGACAACAAATAGAGGAAAGTAGCTTTCATAGTCAACTTGCTGTGATTCGAGCAGCGCAACAGCAACCGCATAGGTGCCAATACTCACTGAGCCATAATGTGCCGAAATTGAAGCTGCATCGCTCGGTTTAAAATTGCCAATCCATCTTAAAATTGGGAAGACAATAAGCGGTAAAACCAATCCCAATAAAATAAATAAGGACGCTTTAACAAAAATGCTGCCGGATAGGTTTTCCGCTAATGCAGAGCCCCCTTTTAAACCAATGGCCAGCATTAAAAAAATGCTGATACCATGGTTAAACCCGTCGGGCATTTTTAGCCCAGAGCCAATCAGTCTGGCGAGAAATCCCAAGATAAAGAATAATACGATGATATCTAGTTGCATGTTTATCTACTCAATATAAACAACAACCAACTATGATTGTCTTGCGTCGGCAGGCTGATCACCGCGCCAAAGTTTGGAACGCATCCCCTTGCGACTTAAAAAGGATAGTATGATTAGCAGTCCTGCCACGGCGTAGAGCACCCAATGCTGCGGGTTATGCGCAGCAGAGACACTGCCGACTACCACCAATGTAAAAGCAGTTGCTAAACAAAAGATAAACTGACGATTATTCAATGAAACTTCCTCTTTGACCTGAGTTAACCTCGATTGAAAAATTTTGACAGATTTTTACTATAGAAAATAATATATCTTATTAGGGAGTTGTATTTATGTTTATCTATAACAATAAATTAGGAATTACTTTTATTTTAGACATAACCTTTCGCAACAGAATTGGAGAGTAATTCTGCAGCATGTTCTGACCCTTCTTCTTTTAAGAATTGAAGAAAAGTCTGGGCGACATCTGATAGCTGTTTATTTTTCAAGTAAACCACATACCAATGATGTTTGAGGGGAAAACCTCTGACATTCAGAATTTTAAAGTTGGATTTGGTAGCTTGAGCTAAAGTATGGACAGAGAGTATTGCGATCCCAAGCTTCGACATAACTGAATGCTTGATTGCCTCATTACTTTCAATCGTTAACTTAACGTTAACCGTATTTCCTGACTCCAAGAGGTATTTCTCAACGGCAAAACGCGTCCCGGAGCCTGGCTCACGCATGATAAAAGGTTCATTTTTTAAGCTGGAAAATTGAATGCTTTTCCTTTTTGCTAGCGGATGATCTGCAGAGGCAACCACAACCAGAGGATTATTCACAAATTCGAATTTTTCGATTTCAATATCTTCAGGTGGATGGCTAAAGACATAAAAATCATCCATATTTTCTCGCAATCGATTAATCATAGAGCCACGATTTCCAATATTGAACGAAACTTCAATATTTGGATACCTTTCGCAGAAAGGCCCCAATAGGTGCGGAAAAAAGTACTTTGAAGTAGTAACCACCGAGAGCCTCAAATGGCCCGCTTGCAGTCCAGAAAGACTAGCGAGTCGACTCTCCAGACGCCCTACAGAATCAAAGATCTCAAGGGAACTGGCATAAAGTTCCTTACCTGCATCGGTTAAATAAAGTTTTCGACCTACTTGTTCAACCAACGCAACATCAAGGTTATCTGATAATTTTTTCAGTTGAATCGATACAGAAGGTTGTGCCAAATGAAGATCATTTGCTGTTTGGCTAATACTGCCTGTTTCAGCAAATTTTACAAAAATCTCCAGTTGACGAAATGTTCCGAGACGGGCATGGAATCTGGACTTTGGCAGTGGCATGGCAAAAAAATTAGCATCTGGGAAAAAACATAACATTTATAATAATAAATATTTAAGATAAATCAAATATATTATTGTAAATACATGTTCTATGACATAGTAGTAGATACGACACTATCTAAATTTAAAATAATTTGAGTGAAATAGTGATTAGCTTTGCAAGAGAATATCTCGCAGAAAATACAGCCTGATGAATTTACTAGCTGTGTTCGTTGTTTCAAAAGATGAAAGAATACCATCTTTAATGTGACTATTAAGACCACATTAACATCGAAAAAAACGAAGTATAAATACGATATATCCGAACTGAACGAATATATGTATTACGCTAGAATATCACTCGATTGTTTATTGTATATGAGGACAAACTGTGAACGCACCTGCATGTTCTATACTCCCTGATGATAAAAGTGGCGCAATCGATTTATTGAGTGTTCCAATACTTGATGGAGTATTCAATGCTGAAGAATCTCGCGAGCCAGTTTTACAATTACTACTCGATCTGCTAAGTTTTCATCAAAAGAGAAACTTTAATCATCAGGAACGATTCGGCCAACCAGATCCTTGGTCGGAAAAAATGCAAGCAGCCTTAACGGAGGCTCTTGAGAATGCCAAACGAATGATTGATGATGCAAATCAAAGTAATACCCCTTTAGTTCTTGAATCTGGGATCAGGATAGAACGACTTAGAAGCTAGTATAATTCGGTGTTTTCTTCGTTTGTTGTATATAATTACAAAAACAGCGACTAACAAATCACTTAACCCCAATGTAATTTAGTGAGGACTTATTTAAACTAAATAGTCCGCTCACTATTTTGGCGCTTTATATCTAGCTGTAATGTCAGACATTTTAATTAAGGAAAGTATGCGATGAAGATTAATAGTTGCCTAATAAGTTTATTACTAATATCTCTTTTAGGCGTAAAACCCGCACTAGCAATAGAGCCAATGACTCTAAAAGAGCTATCAGGGTTGTGCGAAAATTATCAAAAAGATAGCGAAAGCAGTGAAAGCAAACAGTGTGTTCGCTATATTAAAGGATTCATCGATGGCGCAATCGCCATTGACCCAAGCTTAGCTTCAGATTCAGATTCAAAGGCAGATGAACAAAAATCTTCTTATACTGAGCGCGCAATTAAGAGCAGAATAGGCAACCGCCTAAAGCTTTACGCCACACCAGCGAACAATGACTTTTGCCTTGGAAAGCCCGTATTAATGAAAGAAATTGTCACTAAAGTGAAAAAAAATATTCTAAAGCAACCTCAATCGGACGAGCTCGCATTGTTCGTTATTTATCGGACACTACGCCAAGAATATCCTTGCAAAAAGTAATTTGCCGAAGCTATTACTGAATTGAAATTAACTCCTTTACGAACAAATAAATAGTCGATAAAGTTAAGCATCTTTTAATTTAAGGTGCTCTAAAAAATAAATTAGGCATTTATTACATGCAAGAAAATCAAAGGGCATCAAAACCTAATATTCGGGTCATACTTATATGGCTCGTGATTCTGGCCGCGGTCTGGTTATTATGGTCAGGATTATACAAACCCCTCGTCATCGGACTGGGCGCTGCATCGTGCTTGCTCACCGTTTTAGTCGCTCACCGAATTGGCTTTTTCAATGAGTCGACTTCAATCCACGTGCTACCTCGTATGCCACGCTACTGGTTTCAGCTGTTCATCGATATCATAAAATCGAATATTGATGTTACCCGTATAATTTTAGACCCCAAATTACCCATTAGCCCCACTGAAGTAGAAATTGAAGCAGCTCCTAAAGGGCCTATCGGACAAGCCATTCTCGGTAATTCCATTACGCTTTCACCAGGTACTGTCACCATTGATGTGTTCGAGGGTCGGCTTCGTATCCATTGTTTAACCAAAGAAGGCGCAGAAGAGTTAATAGCCTGCGACATCAACCAACGAACTGCTGAGCTGACCGAAAAATGAGTATGTATGTCATTGTTTCAATAGCGATTCTGGTTACTATGAGCTTGGCGCTTGCAAGGGCTCTGCTCGGCCCCAGTGTCTACGATCGAGTATTGGCCGTTAACATGTTCGGTACTAAGACGGTATTGTTGCTGTCAGTTGTCGCTTTTCTTTATGGACGCCCTGATTTTTTGGATCTGGCGTTGACTTATGCATTAATAAACTTTGTCGGCATACTAGCGGTGCTTGAATTTTTTCAGAGCCAACCGAGCGAGCGAAGCGAGGAGTCGGAAGAATAATATGATGGAACAAGTGATTGACGTGTTGAGCTGGATATTGCTGACTAGTGGCGGTATCTTTGTTTTGATCGGCGGCGTTGGTGCACTCCGGTTACCCAATTTTTACACCAGGACGCACGCCGCAAGTGTCACCGACACAATGGCTACTTTTCTCGTTCTCGGCGGTATTATGCTGCAAGCAGGATTGTCGATAGCTACCATCAAACTCGTTGCCATTTTGGTATTTCTTTTATTGACTGGCCCAACCGCTTCATATGCACTCGCCAATGCGGCTCTGCTGTCTGGAATGAAACCAGAAACGGAAGCTAAAAGCAGCGATAAGGGGCACACTAAGTGATAATAATTTTCGCTGTATTTTTACTTTCACTCCTGGTGATTACTGCCATTGCCATTGTTCGCGCCAAAAATCTATTTGTTGCGGTAATGCTGACGGCGATATTTAGCCTGTTAATGGCGGCGAATTTTTTTATTCTGGATGCCGCTGATGTCGCACTGACTGAAGCAGCCATTGGCGCAGGGGTCACTACGGTAATTTTCCTGGGAGCACTTTCACTCACAGCTGAAAATGAAAAAAAAGTGGAAGTCTCTCGTGGGTTAGCGATGTGCGTTGTCGCCGCAACTACCTTAGTTTTAATTTATGCAACATTTGACAAACCTAAGCTCGGCGATCCTGAAGCGCCGGTTCATCAACATGTCGCTCCCTGGTACCTCGCTGAAACTCCTAATTTGATTGGTATTCCCAATGTAGTCACTGCAGTGTTGGGAAGTTTCCGTGCATACGACACCCTTGGCGAGGTGTTTGTTGTTTTTATCGCCTGCATCGGTGTGTTGTTCCTATTAAGCGCGCGCAACGAATCAGATTTGCGCTCTCATCGAACGCCACCTGAGTCAATAGGCCTGCGCCATCACTTGATACCCAAAGTAGTTGGGCGCCTTTTGTTTCCTTTTATCATCTTATTTGGCCTCTATGTTCAATTTCATGGCGAATATGGACCCGGAGGAGGTTTTCAAGCGGGTGCAATAATTGCCACCGGAATTATATTATTCGCGTTACTCGAAGGCGAAAAACGAGCACTTGCAGCCGTACCGCATTCAGTGATGATGGGCATGATCGCCGGAGGCGCAATGCTTTATACATTAGTCGGCGTAACCAGCATGTTCATGGGCGGTAATTTCCTCGATTACTCGGTACTTTCCTCGGATCCGGTGTTTGGCCAACAACTCGGAATTCTATTAATTGAAGCCGGCGTCGGTATCACTGTGTGTGGTGCCCTGCTAACTATTTTCCACGCATTTGCAGCACGCGAGAATTACTAATGGAACTGCTCGGTTATTACAATTATTGGGTATTCGCTATCGTACTGATGGTTGGCTTTTATGCCGTTATAGTGCGCAATAATCTGATAAAAAAATTACTCGGACTGGCGATTTTTCAATCGGCAGTTTTTCTTATGTACATCACCATGGATAAAGTTGAAGGAGGCACCGCTCCCATTATCCAAGAAGGTGTGACCGACCAAATATATTCCAACCCGCTTCCACAAGTTTTGATCCTTACCGCTATTGTTGTCGGTGTTTCAACAACAGCACTTGGATTGGCGATCGTAGTGCGTATCAAAGAAGCCTACGGAACCATTGAAGAAGACGATATCATAGCAAAGGATCGCGAGTCTTGAACCCATCTGAACACTTAGCTGCCTTACAGGTAGTTGTGCCATTTTTGGCGGCACCACTTATTGTATTGCTTCAAGCAAGGCGACTTGCGTGGGCGGCAACAACCCTCACTAGCTTGTTGGCTTTTGCCATTGCCATCGCATTAACGCATGGTGTTCTGAATGGGCAGGACCATCAATACTTTATGGGCTCATGGCCTGCACCTTATGGTATCGAGCTTAGAGTTGACGGCTTTAGCGCGGTGTTATTGCTAGCCATCACTGGTGCTTCGTCAGCGGCACTACTTGCGGGTTATCACAGTCTTGATCAACAAATTGAGCCAAAGCGACAACCGCTGTTTTTTGCAGCCTGGATTCTGGCATTGGCGGGTCTTACTGGCATTGTTGTATCAGCGGATGCCTTTAACATTTTTGTATTCATGGAAATTTCTTCACTCGCCAGTTATGTTCTAGTAGCGGGTGGGCCTGACAGAAGAGCGCTTCCGGCAGTTCTTAAATATCTGATTTTTGGCACGATTGGCGCAACTTTTTATCTTATCGGAGTTGGTCTGATTTATATGATGACCGGAACGCTAAACCTTGCTGATATGGAGCTGCGAATTCCTGAAGTAGCTGATCAAAGTCCTGTTTTGGTTGCGGCAGGGTTTATCACGGTTGGCTTGGCATTAAAAGCCGCCTTATTCCCACTGCACATCTGGTTACCAAACGCTTATACTTTTTCACCTCACGTAGTCACAGTATTTTTAGCCGCTTGTGCAACGAAAGTGTCTTTGTATGTGCTTTTGCGCTTTGACTTTTTTGTTTTCCAACAAAACATCACAGGACATAAACTGCAATTCACCGTCTTTTTTATGTCTCTGGCAGTATTCGCCATATTGATTGCTTCTGCGGTAGCGTTATTCGAAAAGAACTTGAAGCGTATGCTCGCATGGTCTTCTGTTGCACAAATTGGTTACATCATGCTCGGAGCGAGTATAGTCAGCTTGGCGGGACTCACTGCCAGTGTCTTACACGTTTTTAATCATGCTATCGCAAAAGGCAGTTTATTCTTAGCTGTCGCTTGTCTTGCAATGAGCTTTCGCGGTTTGCGTCTCGGCAATATTGCAGGAAGCGCTAAGGCGATGCCCTGGACAATGGGCGCTTTGGTTTTATCCGGCTTGAGTTTGATTGGTGTTCCAGGCACAGCTGGCTTTATTAGTAAATGGTATTTGATTTCGGCGGTATTCGAACTGGGAGGCGGAATTGCTATCTTTTTAACGGCGGTCATCGTCATTGGCTCTTTGATGGCGGTTGTTTACATATGGCGAATTGTTGAACACGCTTACTTCCGGCCTCCAGAAACAGACGCTGTTGTGCGTGAAGCGCCACTAGGCATACTCACTGTCACCTGGATTGTCGCCCTGGCAAATCTGTATTTCGGGATCAACCCTGAGCTACCGGTTGCCTTATCTGAGTCGGCAGCCAGTGCATTAATGGGGCATATTCGATGAGTGCTTCTATGACCATCATTGCATCACTAGTGATTCCTTTGGTTGGCGCTATTGGTATTGCTCTGGCAGGCCGAGTTAATGCAAATTTCCGCGAATCGGTTACCCTGATAACCGCCGGCGTACTCGCCTGGACTGTCTGGAGTTTGCTACCGGAAGTTTTAGCGGGAGGCAGACCGGCTGTCAGCATTACTGAAATAGTACCGGGTATAGAAATTGCCTTTCGTGTTGAACCGCTCGGTATGCTATTTGCGGCCTTGGCCTCCGCACTTTGGATAGTTAATTCGATTTATTCAATTGGCTATATGCGAGGTAACAAGGAGAAAAAACAAACCCGTTTTTATACCTTCTTCGCTATCGCAGTTGCAGCTGCTATGGGAATTGCTTTTTCGGCCAACTTATTCACGTTGTTCCTGTTTTACGAAGTGTTAACTCTGTCGACATATCCTTTAGTTTCACACAAAGGAGATGAGAAAACTGTGCGCTCTGCTCGAGTTTATCTGGGCGTGCTGCTGACCACTTCAATAGGCCTTTTATTGCCAGCAATTATCTGGACTTATGTTGCAGCTGGTACTGGTGATTTCACCATGGGTGGTATTCTTGCCGGAAAAATTGACGGACCAGAAGTCGGACTGCTATTAGGTTTATTTGTATTTGGTATTGGTAAAGCGGCAGTTATGCCAGTTCACCGCTGGTTGCCGGCAGCTATGGTTGCACCGACTCCTGTTAGCGCGCTATTGCATGCAGTAGCCGTGGTGAAAGCCGGCGTATTTACAATCACCAAAGTGATTGTTTACATCTTTGGTATCGACTTTCTGGCTGAAACACCATCGAGTAACTGGCTCTTATATGCTGCTGCTTTCACCATTATTGCCGCAAGTGTGGTTGCACTGAGGCAGCAAAACTTGAAGCGACTACTCGCTTACTCAACTATCGCACAATTATCTTACGTTGTTATGGCGACAGCAATCCTCAAACCGCTAGCCGAGGTCGGCGCGGCGATCCACATGGTGGCTCATGCTTTCGGCAAGATCACTCTGTTTTTTGCGGCGGGGGCGATCTACGTGGCGTCGAAAAAAACCGAGCTTCACCAGCTGCGAGGCATCGGTCGCCGGATGCCCTGGACTATGACAGCATTCTCCATCGGCGCGCTGAGCATGATTGGGGTTCCACCAACCGGAGGGTTTGTATCTAAATGGTATATTCTTGCTGGTGCATTTGAAGCTGACAATTATGTGGCTATCGCGACAATAATTGCTAGTACCGTTTTAAATGCAGCCTATTTTCTACCGATTATTTATTTTGCCTGGTTTGAACCAGAGCAACCTGGAGCGGAAAACGACCACGGCGAAGCTCCTTTCTTTGCTGTACTGGCACTTACCATTACAGCAGCGCTGACAATCGGCTTCTTCCTGTTTAACGCGACCGCCATTGAACTTGAGCGGCAATTGGTGAGCCCATGAGTAAATCAAACAGTGATGATCACTGGCTAGTGCGCCCAAAAACCATACGCCTGTTGTGGCAAATATTTGCTGGAATACTCGCACTGACCGTTTTGGCCCAATTCGTAATAAAGATCAAAGGATACGTTGGGGTTGATGGTTGGTTTGGCTTTGGCGCTTTGTTTGGGTTTGCGGCCTGTGTCGCCATGGTTTTGTTTGCCAAGTTACTCGGCGTATTTCTAAAACGCGGCGAGAATTACTACGACGAGGAAGAAGACAATGCCTGAATATCTCCCACCAGCATTAATTCTTCTTACCGGGGCGTTATTGATCGGTATACTGCGCGGACATATGCGTACCGCTGTCGTATTGCTCTCGCCGTTGCTAACACTTTGGGCAGTATGGCAGGTACCCGATGGCGTAGTTGCTACCATGCCTTTCCTGGATTATGTTATTGAGCCGGTTGAAGGCAGCCCGTTGCGACGCCTGTTTGCAACCATTTTCGCTGGGATGGTTTTCGCCGGAGGTCTCTATGCTTATCGACTTGCGCGCTGGTATGAGCTGGCGGCGGCCTATGCATATGCCGCCGGTGCAATTGGTGTGTGCTTCGCGGGCGATTTGATTACCATGTTTTTGTATTGGGAATTAATGGCGTTGTTCTCCACTATCGTAGTGTGGTGTGGTAACACTCAGGGAGCGCGTGCTGCTGGTATTCGCTACGCTGTTATGCATCTGTTAGGCGGTATTATTCTCAAAGTAGGGATCGAAGGGGTTGTAGTTCACACAGGTTCAATTGATTTACAGCCGATGCAGGTGACAAACTTCGATACCTGGATGATTCTCATCGGTATTTTGATTAATGCCGCGGCCCCCCCCGTTTCAGCCTGGCTTGCCGATGCTTACCCAGAATCAAGCCCAACAGGTTCTGTGTTTCTTTCAGCGTTCACTACAAAAACTGCTGTACTTGCATTGATTATGCTATTTCCGGGCGAATCCATTTTGATCTGGATTGGTCTGTTTATGGTGATGTATGGAATTATCTACGCCCTATTGGAAAACGACGCGAGGCGGATCCTGGCCTACTCAATTGTTAATCAGGTAGGGTTCATGGTGTGTGCCGTTGGCATTGGCACTGAAATGGCGCTTAACGGCGCGGCCGCTCATGCGTTTGCGCATATCATTTATAAAGCGCTTTTATTTATGAGTGCCGGTGTCGTTATCTATCGCACAGGCAAACACAAATGTACCGAGCTCGGCGGACTTTTCCGCACGATGCCGCTCACAGCGTTTTGTGGAATTATTGGCGCACTTGCGATTTCGGGTGTTCCACTGACTTCAGGTTTTACTACCAAAACGATGATCTCTCAAGCTGCAGCAAATCAAGAATTGGTGGCGGTTTATTTGTTATTAGGTGCTGCGTCTGCGGGGGTATTTCTCCATGCAGGTATCAAATTTCCCTGGTTTGTTTTCTACCAACGCGATTCAGGCTTAAGACCCAAAGATGCGCCATGGAACATGGGAGCAGCAATGTTAATTTTGGTGGTCTTTTGTATCGGCATCGGAGTATTTCCTGGATTGTTCTACCAATTCCTGCCTTATCCAGTCGACTACGAGCCATACACGGCAGGCAAGGTTCTATTCTATTTACAGCTGTTGTTGTTTTCTGGTTTAGCATTTTTCCTTCTGTTACCACTGATGCGACGAACCGAAACTATCAGTCTTGACACTGACTGGATATGGCGAGTACTAATATTCCGCATCCTACAAAAGCTTGGATTAGCCAGCACAGCTGTCGGGCGAGCGATTTCCCAGTTTGTTAGGCGCACACTTAATAACTTACTCGCAAAAGCGGGTCACCATTTAAGCACGGAAGCGCCTGACACCGAAGAAGAACCGGGAATGCTTGCTCGCTCTAGGCCAATTGGTCGCACCGCACTGTGGATCGCTGTTCTGCTGACAGGCTACGTACTTGCCTATTATTTTTAATGACAGAGTTGTATTAGAGTGGCCTTAATTACAATGACTAATGCAGTGTTGGTTTTATAAACGCAACCATGGAAACAGTTTTTAACTCAGAACTTTAATCTTTCTGGAGGATTCGAAGTCACTATTTGAATCCTACAACTGAGAACAAGTTAGAAGACGAGTAAGAAAATGAGTAAAGTAGAGCGCTACTATGACTCTTTTCGGGTGGATAACTTTCCACAAGCAAGTGCCTGAACAACTCTTTCCATTTTTAAGCTACGCGAACCTTTGACCAAAACAGTGTCTGTCGATTCTAGATTTTTATTTAAGTCTTCAATCAGTAATTTTAGCTCATTAAAGTGGCGTGCGCCTTCACCAAAACCAATCGCAGCATAGCGCGACAGCTCTCCATAAGTCAGTAAATTACCAACACCGGTTTGCTTGACTTTTTTACCTGCTTCCAAATGCAACTCTACAGCTTTTTCACCTAACTCAGCCATGTCACCAAGAACCAACCAACGAGAATCACCAAACTGTCCTAAATATGATAATGCTGCATCAAGTGAAGATGGATTAGCATTGTAACTATCATCAATTAATCTACATCCGTTATTAGCTTGTAAAATAGTTAAACGACCATCAGGCGCTTTAATACTATGAATTGCATTACTTATCTGGTTCAAGTTCTTTCCCAAAGTAAGCAATACTGAAATTGCCGCGAGCGCATTACTGACGTTATGTCGTCCAGGTAGGGGAAATTTAAACTCACAGTTTTGTTGTTGGAACGTAACGCAAAAACTGCTAGAAGAACTCAATAATTCAATATTAGTTGCTTGAACATCTGCTTTATTGTCACAACCAAAACTTACGATATCAATATGCTGCGCTTGTTTACGCCAAAAACTATAGTAGGGATCATCAGCATTAAGAATGGCAGTACCAAACTTCATTGATGAGAAAACTTCCGCATTAGTTTGTGCTGAACTGAAGACACTACCGAATCCTTCAAGATGATCTTGACCAGAGTTAGTTATTACAGCGATATCAGGTTGTACTATTGCAGCGAGAGGTTTGATTTCCCCAGGATGATTAGCACCAATTTCCATTACCGCTACTCTGTGATTACTATTAAGGCCTAGCAAAGTTAGCGGAACACCAATATGATTATTGAAATTTCCTGAGGTAGCATATGTGCAAGTAGTACCGAGTATTGTTGACATCAAATCATGTATACAGTCCTTAACCGTAGTTTTTCCATTCGAACCACATACTGATATTACTTTTAATTTAAATTGTTCACGCCATGATTTCCCCATAAGAGCTAGCGCTGAAAGCGTATCTTCGACTAACAATTGTGGTAAATTGATCTCGGCAAATATATTCTTAACTACTGCCGCACTTGCTCCCCGAAACTTTGCTTCCTTGATAAATTGCAGTTGATCGCTCTTAGATTCGGCTAACGCAAAAAATACTTCACCACGGTTAATCATTCGGCTGTCAATCGAAAAGCCTGTAGGCTTCCTAAAAGAATTTACACAATAAACCTCCTTAGCCCTGATAATTGATGCTAAATCAGAAATATTCATTAATTCTTATGTTCCACTAACTGGTGGGGATAGCTCATTTGGATTATTCGCTATTCATAACAAACGATTTGAGTATTTATAGTCGGCTACTCTTAATCACCTGTATTCGTTTACCTTTGACTCTAAACAACAAATAAATTTCATTCTGCTGCTGGGCTAACGTCTTTATCAGAGTTTGGGTATTGGTGCTTCGACGATAAATACGAATAGTCTATATTGGGTCGAGATAAATAACGCTTTGCCCGCAGCAAAATCATGCGAACTCCCTCGATAAAATCACCGCTATCGCATTCAATTTTAAAATTATTGCTAGTTCTGGTGGTTACAATAAGCAGGGTATGAAACTGACTTTCAAATTGAATGCTCTCAGATTTAAAGATATGAACATTGACTTTTGTTACCACACTTGAATATCGACTAAGTGCTAACAGGATAATCTCTCGTATTTTTCTCTGTTCTAGCTCAGATACTGCAAAGGAATGTAATTGGATAAAAAGCTTCATGTAGGTAATATCCTAACTCAACACTAGTCGGTTCAAATAAATAATACTTTGTCTTTTAAAGCCTATTTAATTATCGGATGAGACTTTAGCCTAGCTTGTTGGCTCATCATATAATATTCAAGCTTATGGTAAAAAATCGCCAAGTCGGCAAACTCTTTAGGTTGCAACTTATCTTCCCAAACGACTGGACATAGAACATATTCAATATCACTTTCGTCCGCGCAACAGTTCAAACTACTTAACTCCTCTTTATTCGAAAGCTGTTCGCGTTCGCCCACAAAAGTGTCATCTTTTTTCATCCGCAACTCCAAGTTAAAATTTAAAAACATTGATTAAGCGACTTTCCATTTTAAATAGAATTGAAAATAAGGTATATTCGTTTAATTAGCATAATTCATTCGAAAAAGTCGAAATATCAAAATGAGTAGTGAAATAAATTACAAACACCTACATTACTTCTGGACCGTCGCTCATGAAGGCAGCATTGCCAAGGCAAGCGAAAAACTTCACATTACGCCGCAGACTATCAGCGGTCAGCTGACTCTTTTGCAAGACAAAATCGGTAGCGAGTTATTCAGAAAAGCGGGGCGAGGATTAGCGCTCACTGATACAGGCAAACTTGTTTTAGGTTATGCTGATGAAATATTTTCGTTAGGCAAGGAACTGAACGAAGTCTTGCGCGGTTCTCCCAACGTAGGTGCATCGGAGTTTATTGTCAGTGCTGCCAGTGCGTTACCTAAAACAATTGTGTATAAAGTTATAGAACCCGCGCTTAGATTGCCACACGAAATTACACTCACGTGTAAAGAAGGTCCCGTACAAAATATATTAGCTGATTTGGCCATACATGAGACTGATTTAGTACTAAGTGATACACCGGTATCTTCTCATTTTAGCATTAAAGCCTATAATCATTTTCTTGGGGAAAGCCACCTTGCGTTATTTGCAAGTTCTAAATTAGCCAAAAAATATAAAAAAAATTTTCCTCACTCGTTAAATAACGCTCCTCTATTGTTGCCAACTCAGCAATTTGCTATTCGAAAACGCTTTGACCGCTGGCTAGAAGACAACCAAATCTATCCTAAAATTCAAGGCCAATTTGATGATAGCGCACTAATTAAAGCTTTCGGTCAAGCCGGGCTTGGTATTTTTTTCATGCCGACAGTCATAGAAAAAGAGGTTTGTCATAACTTTGACGTAAAAGTTATTGGCCATCTTGAAGAAGTCAAACAACAATTTTACGCCATTTCTCCGGAGCGCAGGGTTCACCATCCCGCAGTTGCTGCAATTTGTGATAGTGCTCGCGAAGAGATTTTTGTATAAGTATACTCGCCATCTAATCGATAAAAGTCAGAATACCTTAATACTTCGACTAAAACGATGTATTACCAACTAATATTCAATTTTTAAAGCTCGGCTGGAGTATTGTTACTTATGATATCTACACCTAACTATGGATGTATTTGCGTATATTTATATCCACACTTACGATTTATACTGAGGCTTACATTTACACCTATAAATAGCTAACGCGGATAACATATATTATTACCTATTGATAAATTATGGCATATTAGCTTAATTACAAATTGCGTTTTATCACAATGAATAGATTCACAAAATGCCATTAGTTGATAAACAAATGTAGGAACTGACGTTTTATGAAGCATTCTTTACGTATTCTTCCCCGCGAAACAAAAACTCGTATTTATAGAAAGCCAACTGGCCCAATTGTTGTTTCGGGTGATGTGCTGCTAACCGATGAAAATGGAGAACAGTTAAAGCATTCAGAAAAATTTTCATTATGTGGCTGCGGAAAATCTAACAACCTGCCTTTTTGTGATGGCAATCATAAAAAACAGCCGCCGGCCGCCAATCAATAGTTCGAAAATATTTAGTAATTCCTAAATTTTAATCAAACATACCTAAAAAGATATTTGGATATCATTTAATTAACAAGCTAACAATGAGTTTCTGGAGTTGTTAGTAAGGATATCTATGCAGGCTAAAAAAATTAAGGATTTGCATGTATTAAGGTCGCATGTCTAGAGGTAATTGAGCTATGCATTTAATCGACACGAAGATCAACTTAAATTAGTCTGCTCAATGTAAAGCAGTTTTCTTAACCAATGTGTCTCGTTCGAAGTCCTGTATTCGGAACGCCCTAAAAAGCGAACTTTATAAGTTAAAAGGGCCGCTTCATAGAAAGCAGAAGCGGCCTCTCAAGCCTATATTTGTATTTATGTATCTAAGTTTTAAAAAACTACCGTCACTTCCGCAGAGCAGTTTGATGTTCCGGCTTCACAAACCTTATAGATGTAAGTGGCTCCACCACGGTTACCAGTCGCGTCAGTGTAAGCGCCGTCATTTGCAGTTGCAGTAAGCAAACTACCATTACGATAAATGTCTACGTTGCTACCTGTTGCTCCACTCCAACTCAAGTCAATGTTGTGACGACCTTTTCTTTTATAACCTGAAGCAGATAGCTGTAAGTTATTCGACGAAGCACTCGATACTGTTACTGAGCGAGAACTGGTGTCGGTTTGATTGGCAGTATCAGTTACCGTCAATGTTACCGTGTAAGTGCCATCAGCAGCATAATTATGATTAGCTGTAACACCACTCGCCGTGTTGCCGTCACCAAAGTTCCAGCTGTAGTTACTAATACCATTGTCATCAGTGCTACCACTTGCATCAAAACTACAGCTTAATTCGGTACAATTATCGGAAAAGCTCGCGTTTGGTGCGTTATCGACAGTGCCACCGCCACAAGTTGTACCCGCTAAATAATTGACCGCCGCTTGAGCTTTAACCAAACCATAACCTGTCTTGTTATCACGACCCGCAGCATCTAAATCTTCAGCAGTAGCGTTTAATGCATCACGAACTTCTACTGCTGTACAACCTGTGTAGTGTGACCAAACTAACGCCGCTACCGCACTTACATGAGGCGTCGCCATGGAAGTACCGTTATAGTACTCCCAATCTTGGTTGCCAGCTTTTGATAAACTTGCTGATTGACCTGCTTTAGCGGCTAATGCAAGACCAGTTGCGCGATCAACAGAAGCCGTTGGAATGCCCTCAATTTTACCATTGAAATCAACCATAAACGGATTTTGTAATCCAGGCCGCGCAGCATTACTGTACACAACAATCCCTGCCGCACCTGCGTCGGCACAAGCATTCGCACCGCGATACTCAGGGTATCTATTTTCAGTGGTATTAGTATTATCCTCCTGGTTTTCACCGCGCTCAACTAGACAAATTTTACCGCTCATATTGCTGCAAGAATAATTCGTTCCAGATGTGCTACAAACCCCAAGCGTCGCCGAAACTGAACCGTCGTTTCCACGAGGGTCGTACGACAAACTGCTGTTATAGAAAATATGCGGAACTACACCGTTAGCGAAATAATCGGTTCCACCAACTGTTAACTGGGCTAACTGTCCATCGCCTAGTCCAACACTGGATAATACCGCTTCACCAGGGCCGGAAATTTCTACCTGATTAGTGCGTTGAGAAAAGTTCGCGTGCATATTGCCGGAATCCACCGCAGCAACAGATACAACTGCATCATATGAAGCAGGATAAGAATGCGCGGTATTAGCATCGTTTCCTGCAGCCGCAATGCTCAAAATTCCTTGGCTATAATAATTGTTAAAAGCATTTCTTTCGGTTGTACTACTACCCGAACCACCTAAACTCATGCTGACAACATTAGCGCCGGCAGTTACACAGTCATCAACCGCTGCCACCAGGCTTGAAGAGTAACCCCAGCCAGATTCGTTAAATACTTTGATAATATGTAGGTCGATATTCCCGCTGGGCATTACCCCGACTACACCAGAGCCATTGCCAATGGCTGCAACTGTACCAGCAACGTGCGTACCGTGTGAGCCGCCAGGCGTTGACCATTGACCAGTCCCCGAATCGTTAGTGCCGGAAACTGCATTGCCACTTAGGTCGGTATGACGAATGTCGTAACCTGAATCAATAATACAAACCGTACGATTACCCGCCAAGTTGTCAGAAACAATGTCTGCCTCGACGCGGCTAATGCCCCAAGGTTCCAGTTCAGTTGAATTTAAATCAGTATTTAATAATTTTCTTTTTAAGTCTGTTTCGATAAGTTCAATATTCGGATTGTTGCGCAACCCGTTTAACGCAACTGCGGGAATTTCCATTGCGAATGAATTGTGTTTTGGCAGGTCGACTTTTAACTCACCACCGGCGCCGCTCGCTAGTGCTTTGACATTGCTGCCTTTGCCTGCTTTAAATTTAACAATAACCCGCTCAATACCAGCGGCGCCGACATTAGCATTGGTTACGTTTAGTTCATCAGTTAATTGTTTAATCTGACTGTCGTTAGCTATTGCTCCCCCTGTAGATAAGGCGAACAGTGTCGCGGCGGATACCGCTTTCAACTTAGATACCATAGTAATACTCCTACTGATTGGTAATCGCTTTTATTATTGTTCTAAATTTTTGAGTTCTTCTTAGATTTAAAAGCTGATTACTTACTTAAGTGCTTAAAATTAAAAGCACGGCCCGCATGTATTTCTTACACGCAGCCCAAATACTGAACGAAATTATTTTTTAGGAATATTAAAAAGCCGACAAAGATTAGTTCATGCCCGACAAATTGAGCATTTTTATCAGGAATAAGTGAGATAACTCGTAATTATTCTAGTTCCTGAACTTCAATATAAATGCAGGAGGGAATAACTATTCAGATACAAATCTAACAGCGATTGCTTTTATATTGAGTTGAGAACTTACTCTTACCATGAATTATTTTGGAGAGTGTAATCCCATCTTATTTCCTTCTGTATCAATAAACATCGCAAAATACCCGCTTTCATCAGCATGTAATGTTTTAGGAACGGTAATTTGTCCACCTTGCTTCTCGACTTTATCTAAAATGTTCTGAAGATCATCTCCGCCATTGAGATAGATAGTCACGCCATTGGTTGAAGGCTTGTAATCCTCTCCTTGAACTATGATGCCAAAAGTCACTTCTCCCTCACTTGGGAATAACCCCATTTGCATTCCTTCGAAACCCATTGTCTCGATACTGATGTCCAAAATTGCCTGATAAAACTCGACGGCTCGTGAAATTTCCGTTGCCGGTATTTCAAATATAGAAACAAAACTTCTCATGTGATTTATGCCTTAGTTAGTATTTTCTTCGATTAGGGTAAATAATTCATTATCCTCAAGGCATAAAATTGTAAAAATGCGACACTACAAGGCTATTTGTAGAAAAGAGAAGAAAGTGCCATATTTTGGTTCCCCAAAAACTCTTTTGGGCTTATGCCCGTAAACTCCTTAAAGTCTTTAATAAAATGAGACTGATCATAATATCCAGACTCATAAACAATTCTAGTCAAGCTTTCTTCCTCTTCATTTAACAACATCTTCAAGGCCGTTTGTAATCGAATTACTTTGCCTAACTGTTTTGGGCTAATGCCAACTTGCTTTACAAACTTCCTCTCAAGTTGCCGTCTTTTAGATAAATCATGCTTTAGAATTTTATTTATTGGAGTGTTCCCTTTTGTCGACAAAAGGTTATCAATTGTAGTTTTTACAATGTTATCAATAGTGAACGTCTCATTTAATCTATCAAAAAGAAATTCTTCTACGACATTTATTCGTTCTTTGGTATTTGCTGCCGTTAAGATTTTCCCTTCTAATTCTTTTGCAGAAGTTTCGCCAAAAAGAAGATCGATCGGTGTTTCCTTATTGGCAAGATTTTTTATCGGCTCCGTAATGAAGTTGGCAAAACCATACGGATAAAAGCTTACCGCAAATGTGTTAACCACGCCTAGGGGCTCGATATAAAAAGGTTCAATGACTTGCCCAAGAACCATAGCTCGAGGCTGTAGAATAAACTCATCTTTTGAAGTATACCGTTTTATATCATCACCAAGAATAAAAGCCATCTCGATACCACCATCGGGTATAATTCGTTGTCTTTGCGATTCATCTTCGGCAGGAACTTCTAAAGTCCAATAAAAATTGACCAGGGATGCTAAGTCTGGATGAGGTTGAAAGGTTTGATAATTCATTGTTAACTCATTTCCTTAGCGGGCCTAACAAATTAAAAATAGACACTCCGATTTAATCCATATCCTACACCACTCTGTGACGATTTCCTACAAAGCTACTAGCTTCCGCAGGTGAAGAGCAAGTTGCCGAGCATCGGCCTTTTGTTGGTGATTTATTTATTCCAGATAGATACTTTGTTTAGTTAGCTTTTGGGAGTATAACGATAGAAAACAATCAAGCTAATTAGACCATCAAATTTCAATAGTTTGCATTTCACAATCAGAAAGTGTATCGTGATTTTGTTCGGCGACGGTTTTTTCAGAAACCTCTAACATTCAATCAGAAACGCCTCCAATTGATAATGAGGATAGCGAAATGATTGACCAGTCCCTTTTAGCCGAGCTGCTGATTCGTCTTAGTAAGTTACCCCGAACAGAACTGGCATTACTTCCAACCCCAATTCAGCCCCTAAAGAGGTTTAGCGCATCGCTTGGTGGTCCAAATCTTTGGATGAAGCGGGATGATTTGACAGGCTTAGAAGGTGGAGGTAACAAAACTCGTAAACTTGAATTCTTAGTTGGAGAAGCGCTTCAGCAAGAAGCCGATATGTTGGTTACGGTAGGTGCAATTCAGTCGAATCATACGCGTCAGACTGCAGCAGCAGCTGCCAAGGCCGGGCTTAAATGCGCTCTCTTACATTGCGCTTGGACCAAGGACGTAGGTACTACCTACCGCCAAGTCGGAAACATACTGCTTAGCCACATTATGGGGGCCGAGCTCTACATTGATGAAACTATACGCCCAATTGAAGATCAGGGACCTCTAGATGACTTTGTAAGCAGACTCAAGAAACATGGTCACAGGCCTTACTTAATTCCCGGTGGTGGGTCGGAGCATCGATTGGGCTGCATGGGTTACATTGCCTGCGCAGCCGAGCTTGCAAACCAAATGTTCGAAAACGGTCTTGAGTTTGACTACCTATTACACTGCACGGGTTCCAGCAGCACACAAGCTGGTTTATTAGCAGGATTTACCGCGCTGGGAATAAAGACAAGAGTCATAGGAATCGCCGATGATGACGAAAAAGAGATCAAAAAAACTCGTGTACTAGCATTGGCAAATGACGCCCTACGTGAGCTCAAACTGACTACGCGAGTTGAGTTAAAAGATGTTGAAATCGTTGTCTCAAATAATCAGCCGTACGGGGTTGCGGATGGAAAAATATTAGATGGTATTCGTCTACTAGCTTCTCAAGAAGGACTTGTTGCAGACCCAGTTTACGAAGGACGAGCGGTTCGCGGACTTTTGGATTTAGCTGGCCAAGATCATTTTAAAAATGATGCCAATATCCTGCTCATGCATTTGGGGGGCTCTCCTGCGATTCATGCTTATGCCGATCTATTTGGCTCTATTCAATTGCAGCCCTACACTACATTGTCAGGAGGTATCTTAGCGTGAACGGCATTATTTTGGAAAAAGACGCCTTAGTCGCCAGTATTAAAGAACAGTATGAAAATATTGGACGTCTTAAATACCAGCGTGCTTTACTTGAGTTTTTTGATAAGGGCATTTTTATTGGAGACAACGTTTTTGAGACAAGTTTTAAACTAAGGCCCGGACTGGCACCACTCGCCTACGAAGTGTCTGGTCCATACTGTGCAATGAGTAATGAATACGCAACTCTTGGACGAATTTATGAGAATGGTCAGCAAATCTTCGAAAGTGATATAAAGCAGCAAATACAACAACGCACCGCAGCTATGGTATGGTTATTTCTCTCTGTAATTGATCATAACCCAAAAAAAATACTGTTGGTAGGGGCAGGAAAGCTTGCGCTTGAAATTGTTCACTATCTAAAACATTTCATACCTAATTTATCGGAAATTAACTATCATGCACGGAATCAGCGGATTGAGTTTTTTGAAAAGCCGTGCAAAACTATTAGTGTTTGTGCCAACTATCAGAATGAACTCAAACCTGAGACTTACGACACTATCATTATGGCCACGAACACCGATACTTGCCTAATCAACGAAAATAACATCGACTCGGTCCAGCCAGGTACTGCTATTGTCTCACTCTGCACAACTTCACAAACAGGTGAAATCGCCGGCACCATTTACAATCGTGATGATGTAAACGTTATGTTTGATTATGATTTAACACGCGGTTTCACACCAGATATGCAAGCGGCTGATAATGCCGGTTTTTTAGGAAAGGTTTTACTCTTGAGCGAATTGTTAGAAGGAAACCAACCTGGGGGTCTGGTTGAAAAGAAAAATATTTTACGCCTAACAGGAACCCCTATGCAAAATGTTGCAGTATTGGATATGATGCATTGGCTCGAAAATACCTAATTATCAACCACAGAAATAATTCTCAAACAAATGGGAATATCATCCCCAAACAAACTATCCGGATAACCCGCCCATCAAAATTCTCATGATGATGCCTCATCATCAACCCCACTTCATCCCTCCCATAAAAAGAAAGATTGCTAACAAGTTCTTGTCCCCAACAGCATGCTCTTACATAATATTCTTCTCTTTAAAGTCAAACCTAACGGGTTTAAAAACAATCTAAAAGTGATATAAAAGAAGGACCCGATTAAAAATACCTATAAGTTGATGGCGAAATTAGGAATTTGACCAAAATCCTTGCTAAACTTTTTAGTGGTCTTTCAAACCTATTCTAATAATAAATAGTTAACTTTCTGGACATTCATGAACATAGACTTTATCGGTTCCATTGTACTATCGGTGAAAAAGGTTATTCAAACCATGGCTTCTATAGAAGTTAAACGCGGCAAAGCCCTCAAGAAAACCGGCACCCTTGCCCACGGCGATGTCACGGGTGTGATTGGCATGGTCGCACCAAACGCGATTGGCTCACTCGCCATATCCTTTTCTGAAAGCGCGGTATTAGAAATCATGTCCGCCATGCTAGGCGAGCCATTCACTGAACTGGATAAGGAATCCGCCGACTGCGTTGGTGAAATAACCAATATGGTCGCCGGCGGTGCCAAGAAAATCATGTCTGAAAAAGGTATTGAGTTCGGCATGGCCACGCCGGTGGTGATCACCGGAAAAAGTCATGAGATTCTGCACGAGGTTACTGAAAATGACATTGCCATTCCTTTTAAGTCGCAGAAAGGCACTTTTATCGTCGAAATCAGTTATAAGGAAATTTAAACGTCGGCTTCCTGTTCAACAGTCTGCTGGCGATGAGAGCGAGCTTTTTCTTTAAGCTCCATTCCTTCAAACACAGTCTTGCCATTCATATCTGCAATTTTTAAAGGACGAGCAGAAGCATCATCCATATCAATCCAGGCCCTTACTAAAGCTTCGTTTAAGCTGCCGAACTTGGCCGATAAAACGATTTGCTCTCCAATCCCAAATTGATTTGTACAATAAAAATAAGTGTATTTCATATAAGCTCCACGTATATATGAAGACTTAAGGCCGGGGTGATTTTTTATACTAAGCATGGCCACGGTCCGTCTGTTTCACCTCTGTTGTTAACAGATTCCTTTTGATCAGTTTACGATGATTGGCCAGATTGGAACATTACAGCGCATTACAATTCAGGCCACTTTGACATATAGTCTCAAACTCTTTACCCCATGTATCACCTTGCTTCAATACCCTCGATTTCTACTAATTGTGACTGCTATAAAGCCTAGGCTTTTGACCAAAAGCTTAATACTCACGCTAATAACGTCACTCTTAGGAGCACAGAAAAATGAAAAAAATAACCGCCAGCTTAGCTTTGGCAACGTTACTGTCAAGCAGCCACACAGTGCAATCTCACACGCCGCTCAATGAAGTTCCAGACTTTTCAGACTTCTCAGAAAGGGTTGAAGACTGGGAGAAACACGATAGCCTTTTTAATAATCGGGAAATTGAAATAATTGATACACACTTGCATCCCGGCAGCTTTGATAAGTTAGGCCCCAAAGGAAAAGAGTTTGTAAAAAACGTTTTTCCTATAGACCTGCCAGACTCTTTAAAGATCCCATTAATTCGACTTTATACTTCGTTTCAACTCAATCCTTACGGCGCCTTTATCGGTATTAAAAATGAATGCAGGCGAGCCTCAGCCAGTCACTGCATTTTGTTTGCCACTTATGCACCAGAGACTTGGGGGATCGAACCCA
Organism: Kangiellaceae bacterium; assembly: GCA_026196875.1. Lineage (GTDB taxonomy): Bacteria > Pseudomonadota > Gammaproteobacteria > Enterobacterales > Kangiellaceae > Aliikangiella. Next base: position 64,424 of record JAPHTP010000102.1, on the reverse strand, counting down.
ACGAAGACTTACTAGGCTACTTAAACGATGACCGTAATAACTTTAATGGCGATACTTACTTCTACGGCCTGGCCAGCATTAGTGTGCAAGATTGGCCACAGAAAAAAGCGTCGAGCTTACAAAACCTCGAAGCGACTTTATCACACCCAGCAATCGTCGGAATCAAGTTGGCATTTGCACACACGTTAACACCCTTTGATGATCCCCAATATTATGATATCTACCATTTGGCACAAGAATACAATAAGCCCATTTATCATCACGTTGGCACCAGTCCGTTACGAAAAGTTTCAGAATTTGATGACGACCAACTGCCATATATCATGCGCACTTTTGACCCAATGCATTTAGAAGATGCCATCAAACAATTTCCACAAGTGAAATTCATTCTCGGACACGTCGGTAATGACTCCAACCGTGAAGGCTATAGCAAGATTGATGAAGTCTTTTACTTGGCAGAAAAGTACGACAACGCTTATATCGAAATTTCGGCTTTGGGTTCACAGCGTAGTGATCCTACCGGCGAAGTGATGGATGGTGTATTTAATCGCGCCAAACAAAATAATATCGTTCATAAAATCATTTACGGCTCAGATGGGCCTGGTAATCCGGGCAATACTAAATCCTATAAAGATCTAATTTTGGAAAGCATGCAGCGGGTTGACTACTCGTTCGAACAAGCACAACAAGTCATGGCAGATAATGCTCGTCAAGTATTTAATATTCCACCTAGCAATGAATAAAAATCTGTAATAATTGAATATCACCCAATAAATTAAATACAGTTGAAAATATTTCTCTAGGTCTCCCACCATTCTAGATACCTCGGTTATTAGTTAATTTCTATAACCGAGGAATTTTTTGATGAAAGCCTATTTAATATTAAAAAAATAGAATATGAAAAATAGAAAATCACATATCGAATAAATTTCTTTATCAGAAGCTTACCTAACGACTTTCTCTTTCAAAAGAAGGAGTGATAGAAGTTTAAATTTAATGGTATATTGTTCTAGAACGGAAACAAAGCCTCCGCCTTATCATCTACATCTTGCTGCTCTTTATTGTCGCCATACTGATCCCAAAGTGTCATTTTACAAGCACCATTAACGGTTACCAATGCATGCTCGTGCTGTTTAAACGTTTCTCCATCGTTAAAGGTAACCGTTTCAACGTAGCGCAGACTCACTTGGTTTTCTGCTACTTGAACGACGTGGTCAAACTCAAGATCAAAATCAATAAATAAAAACGCGCCTAACCAGAAAAAATAGCCCGGCGCATTAGTCTCAGTGTCGATAGTGTTATGGAATTTAGCAAAGCTTGATGCATAACCTGAAGCCGCACAAAAAGCGTTTTCGCTTTCAATACAGTTCATTATACGCATCACTGCATCTACCGGCTTTTCACAACTTGATGCTGCATTGGCCATGTTGATAGACGCAATTTTGCTCAAGCAAACGATTAGAATTAATTTAAGTGTTTTTTTCATTTTTTCTCCTTAGTTATTTTTAGTAGCAAATCATTAGTGAATGACATAGCCCGAAACGCTATTCATTTTGTTTAAATAAAATCAATAGAATTTGATCTACCTCGGGTTAGACCTAATTTGGATCAAACATAGCTTGGAAATAACGAGGCAGCTGATTTGCCGCCTCACCTGCTGTCAGTTTGCCGTATGTGAAGCTGACAAAGTGACACCGGAAAAAGCCTGGTAAGCCCTAACCATCACGTACCAGTCTCCATCTTGCGGATTTCGGATCTGTACAGTTTCATTATTGCCTCCAAGATAGGGACGATAGTCGTACTCTGAAGTGGTCGGCCGCGAGCCGTAACGCACGTAAATATCGGCATCACCACTTCCGCTTTGAATAGAAAAAATTAATTCGACAGTTTGTAGTGGTACATTGCGTAATACAAAATGAAGCTCTTCAGTCCTTGCTGCCGATAAACCTGAAATAACATCACCATTGCTAAGTTCGACTGTATCATCTATATCGCTATCGACGACAACGCTCTTGGTATACATATCCGTTGCATTATCATCATCAGTAACCGCCAATGTCACATTGTAAGTTCCAGGCTGAGTATAAGTATGAGTCGGGTTTTGCTCGTTTGATTCACTACCGTCACCGAAGGTCCAAAGCCTGGTAACAATATTTCCGTCGGCATCGGTACTTGCATCGATAAATGCAACACTTAATTGATTGATCGATTGAGTAAACGAAGCGGTCGGCACTTGGTTTTCTGATGTCTTGTACGAAGCAGTTAAAGTTACCCCTGAGAAGCTCTGATAGCCATGCAGCATTAGATACCACACGCCAGTTTGTGGCTCAGCGATTGAAACGGTTTCATCATTGCCATATTTATATGGGCGATAATCGTATTCACTGGTTGTTGGTGCCGCACCATAACGCACATAAATATCGGCATCTCCGGAGCCGCCGCTGATCGCAAATTCTAAATCTCTGGCATTGGAAGGCACATTCATTTTGAAATGAACTTCCTCATTTTGAGCCGCGGATAAGTTCACAACCACTGCGTTGTTATCCAGAAAGCCATCGTCGATTGAAGCCAAAATTTGCTGAGAGATAGTATCAGATAATCCATCGTTATCAGTTACATCAAGGGTTACGGTATAAGTCCCGGGACTGGCATAAGAGTGTGAAGGATTGGCCACTGTAGAAGTCTGTCCATCGCCAAATGTCCAGAACCACTGTTCGATTGTTCCGTCTGCGTCTATACTTGTATCAGTAAAATTAACGCTTAAGCCATTTTGTGAAAAAGTAAAGTTGGCCGCTGGAACATTTGAGTCTTGTGTAACGGTAACATTTTTACTGATACTTCCCGTTTGGCCATCATTGTCGGTAACCATAAGACTAACAGTATAAGTGCCTGCACTATCATAAGTGTGCGAGGGGTTTTCGAGACTTGAGGTCTGCCCGTCGCCAAATTGCCATTCATAAGAAACGATAGCTCCATCTGAATCGGTGCTTTGATTACTGAAGTTAACGCTTAGTTCATCAACGGCAAAAGCGAATGCTGCGCTAGGCGGATTTGAGGTTAATTCTTTAATTAGGATCCCATCGTTGTCACTTAATAATTGTGAGAGTTTTTCACCTCCAGGATAGTAATCAGAAGTTTGAGTTTGATTAATCATATCCAGTGCCCAATGTAAGCCATAGTCTTTGACATAGGCGATATTGTGAGACTTAGGTGTGCCACATAACCAGGTAATAATTCCACCGGTTGAACTACCTTCAACATCAGTATGTTTTGAATCATCGGTTAGCTTTATTCCGACAAATTCAGCACTTAAATTTTGTAATGGTTGCAATGCATTATTACTTGAGTTACATGAACTGGAATTAGCTAAGATCGAAAGCACAGAAACCTGGTTATCGAGCATAGATTGTGCATTTCCTTGTAACGCATTACTTGCGTCCACAGGATCAAATAGAATTGCGCCGCTTAAATTGGCGTAATTTCGCTCCATTAATCTTGCGCCCAAATGACTGACAAATAGACCTCCGGCTGAGTGGCCGACAATCACCAACTTTTCTGGTAATTGTATGCCATTGGGTGGAGTTGGTGGTGTGTCGATTAAGTCGTCAGCTACGTCTTTTGCTAAACTTGGATTACCGTTGGAAACATTGCTATTAATGGTGAGAACCATTAAGCCATTTTCCATTAAATGGGTTGCCATATCGTCAAGATTACTTTTATTTCGTTGAAAGCCATGCTGCAGAAGAACCCACCCGGAAGAAGGGTTATCTGGTAAGTACCAAGTTGCCTGTCGGCTTCCTCCTAGATTTACAGACTCATCTATTTTTTCTGCCGCCGACAAACTTACCGGAAGTAGCAAACTGATAGAAAATAAAATATTTGTTCCAATAGTGATCCAATCGATAGTTCTTTTACTCATCGCCTCTGCCCCTTTTTGCTTAGTTCAGTTCTTTGTTTAAAGCACTTAAGATGTTACTCGACTACTTGTGCCTAATTAGCCAGCCTTATTGACCAGTTTCAAAGAAGAGAATCTACTGAAGAGAGCGAAATAGTGCTTGCCTTAGAATCCCAGTTTATTGACATGAAGTTTCATTGTTAATTTTTCGATAGAATTTTTGAGTAAAAGTCTAAACTATCTCATATTTTAATATCACTTTTTTCGGGTTACTCAAAAATTGGCGTACCTCATTTGTAAAGTTTATTTTGCAAAATATTTCTATCGCGATATCAAATCTTTTTAATCTCAACCTCTAATAAAAATGCCTTTCTAATTTGACCTTGCTGTTAAACTTATCGCAAACTAGTGGTCGGACCAAAAATATTTAGTGAATTAAATATAAAAAATTGAGTTGTATTGACAAAAATAAAAATACTTTACGATGAAACAAAAAACTGACTTTTTTGAGAGCGCTTTAACATTATTACTTTTGTTTAGCCTGGCGTTTACTCCAGCGAAAGCAACTAAAAAAAATAATATAGATAAGTCTTTGGATAAATACCAATATGTGGATCCCATTAAAACAATTCAACTGATTGAAAGTCGCCTAAATAAACCAAGTCAATCGTTGAGTAATTTCTCTCAATGGAAATTGCTGATAGAACTTCTTTTAAAAACAGAACAATTTCTTAGGGCTGAAGAATCATTCGATAAGTTAAAAAATAATTTTAAATCAAGCAAAGAAGCACGCCCCGACATAGCCTTACTCGAAGCTCAAATAATGCTACACAATCATGTTATTGACGACTTCATAAAAGTGCTAAAACCTTATCAGCATGAACTCGAAAACCAATCTAATATAGAGCGTCACATTTGGTACCGCTATTTGCTTGGTAGTTACCAATTGCGTAAAAGCTTATACCGCGATGCTATGAGTAACTTAACCTACGCCCGAGAACGTGCGAAACAACTTAAGTTCCATCATTTGGAGATGGGTATTTGCAACCGACTCGCCCAACTATTCTACACTACACAAAGATACCAAGAAGCGCTGAATTTAAGTGATGAAATCATCGAGCACGCGTCACAAATTGGAGATGAATTTAGCAAGCTAAACGCTATTTCCAATAAAATGAACATTTACTACATGCAAGCAATTCAATTTGCTCAAGCCAATAAAGTAGCTCGCTCCAATACTTCCGCCCGCCTTTCAGGTGATTCTGAGTTATTGTCTGATAATTCTAATAGCGGTAATAAACCGGGTAACTCCGATTGGTCAAAGTACCAGAACTTTCTCGACAATAGCCGGAAAATGCAACAACAGGTATTCGCTTTATCAAAATCGATTAAAGCCAATCGTTCCATGCTCAGGGCGTTAATCGTTAAACAGAACCAACATCTTAGCAATGATGCTTACGAGGCAGCTATCTCCGTGGGCAAGGAGATCGTACAACTTGCCGAAAAATACGGTTTGAAGTATGAAGGTGCCGTTGCCGCCAACAACATTGCGATTGCAGCAAAATTTAAGGGCGACTTTGAATTAAGTTTTTACTATTTAAAAGCAACAAAAGACTATTATCAGTCAATTGACGATTTACAATCTTTAAGTTGGGTTTTCGAAGATTACGCCCTGACGTATGAACTAGCCAAAGATTATAAAAGATCTCTCGAGTACTTTAAGAAGTATCATACGGTAGCCATGTCGATAGCCAATAAGATAAGTGATCAAAAATTATTGGAGCTACAACAAAAGTTTAGCGCTAATGAAAAAACGCAGAAAATTGAAAGGCTCACTCAACGGGCCTCACTTAACGCAGAGCAACTGAAAAATGAGAAGATGAAACGCTGGATGCTAACGACCATTTTATCCACATTAATAATCGTCGCTTTAGTGCTGTACCGAAAACGAAAACGCTTGCGCCAATTGCTACAAAAAGAAGCAGCATTAAACCAGCAAATCATTGAAATTAACAAAGCCAAGCAGCGTTTTTTTAATAATATATCCCACGAATTTAGAACGGCGCTAACCTTATCTATTGGCCCTTTAAAAGCAATATTCTCTCAATCAGAATTGAGCAATAAGGAAACTTTAAAAACTGTCCTGGAAAACAATTTACATATGGTTTCACTACTCAACGAGGTGATGGACATAGAGAGAATGGAAGCAAAGTCTTTTCCAATGCACTTGACCGAAGTTAATATCAAATTACTGGTAAATCGTTGCGTTCAGCGGTTTAAGTTGCAATTAACCGAGAAAGGTATTCAGCTAGCACTAGAGGGATTTGATCGGGAACTTAATGTCATATTTGACCAGTCGCATTTGGAAAAAATAGTTTCCAATGTTATTTCCAACGCGGCTAAATACTGCTATCCGAATTGTAAAATTCAGATATCACTTTCAATTAGCGAATGTGAATTTACATTGAAAGTTACCGACGATGGACCTGGAATTCAACCTACCGAACTGCCTTATATATTTAATCGTTTTTACCAGGGTCGGATTTCTTGTGAACAAAAACAGCCAGGCACCGGGGTGGGTCTATCCATGGTTAAGGAATTAGTTGAGCTACATCAGGGAAAGATTGAAATCTCAAACAACCAAGAACGCGGCTGTAGTGTAAGGTTAACTTTATTAAAAGGAACTTCCCATTATCCTCGAGAATTAGTTGAAACCTTTCAGTCAGAAAGAGCAAACGTAAATTTAGCGATTGACAGTACTAAGGAAATCACTTTAAAACATCACTTATCCAAGCCTGAAATGACTCAGTCAACTTCTCTTCAAAACTCTTCGATTAGTTCAATAACTCCAAATTTACGCTCAAGGATTCTGAAGGAGCGAAAAATTATTTTGGTCGTTGATGATAACCCCAAGATCCGGCAGCTAATTCGTACCATATTGCAACAGGATTATCATATCGTAGAGGCAGAGAATGGCCAACAAGCACTAAATATTGCGGAATCGATACAACCTGACTTGTTGTTGGTCGACGTAATGATGCCGGAAATGGATGGTTATCAACTAACCCGCAAAATAAAATCAAGCGAACAACTAGCGCATTTGTCGATTATGCTAATTACGGCATTGACAGAAATGGAGCAAAAAGTTCACGGATTAGAGCTCGGCGCCAATGACTATCTTTCAAAACCTTTCGATAATGACGAGCTTAAGGCGCGCATAAAAAATCACCTCGACCATAAGCAGCGTTTATCATCACGGCTAATGAAGGAATTTCAGCGAAAATCAAAATCTAGTATTGCAGAATATACCTTTGAAGGTTATGAAACTAAACGTAGTAAACAGTTGGACAAGCTAATTTCTAACAACTTAAGCCAATGGGAGTTCGACGTTGAGCAGATGTACACAGCGCTAAATATGACGCGCAGTTCACTATACCGGTATACGCAAAAAACATACGGCTGCTCTCCTAAAAACTTACTGAAAAAACGGCGCCTCGAACTCGCGTTTCAGATGCTACAAGAATATTCTGGAACAGTAAGCGAAGTGGCCTATGCTGTCGGCTACCAGAGCTTGTCTTCATTCAGTCGGGCTTTCAGGGAACAGTATCAAATTCCGCCGACAAAAATAAAATCAACTAGAGTTAGCTCATAAACCGGGCAATTAGCGAGCTATATAAATAATCGATCTTAATTAAGTTTTGTTCATAATTGTCTGTTGTTTACCCTTAAGATAGCACTGTTTGCCACCCTAATTTGGCCAAATTCTCCTATACTTACTTCGAAGTAACCATATCGAATTTAAGTAAGCATGTTTTTTGAATTCAATGTCTAAGGTTTATAGTCAGCAAGAGCTAATTCAGTATGTCGATATCCTGAAAATTACGATTCCCAGGATGAACAATCTTGGCATACCACTCACACCGGAAAATTATGCGGTGTGGTATGAATATTCGCGCGGCACTATCATAAAGCTAAATAAAATAATTGATGATTATCTAAATGAAGGTAAGACCTTTACCCGTGAAATCAACGATCAGTTGTATCGGGAGTATATTGGCGAGACATCGTCTGAAGCAATCGAGGAAATTCAGGCTGCAACCAAAGTTATTATCGAAGATTTAATGCAGCGTATGCAGCAAATGACGAGTGGTAATTCTCGCTTTAGCAGTACCTTAGATGAATGCAAAGGGATCTTGCAGGGTAAACCTGATATTAAACAGCTAACATCGATAATTGATAAGGTAATTGAAGAAACTGAAGTGGTCACCGCGACCAACCGTGAAATTCTAGATAATCTCGCGGCGATGGAAAAGGAGGTTTCGACTCTACAGTCAAACATCCAGGAATTAACAGAAGCTTCTCTGACCGATCAATTGACTCAAATTCCCAATCGCAGAGCCTTTGAAAAAAAACTTGATTCTCTCTTTAATGATTACCATACGAAGGAGTCAGTATTTAGTTTGCTGCTAGTAGATATTGACCACTTTAAAAAATTTAATGACACTCATGGGCATATTGTTGGCGATAAAGTACTTTCTTATGTCGCTAAATGTCTGCAAAAATCTACCGGTGACCAGGGGATGGCTGCGCGCATGGGAGGGGAAGAATTTTCTCTGTTACTGCCGGAGAGTGATACCGAAAAAGCGGTGTTATTTGCCGATAAAGTGCGCGAGTATATTTCTTCGCGTAAACTGACCTCCGATTTAACCAATAAAGATATAGGCAGCATCACCGTCTCCATTGGCGTAAGTACATGCAAGCAAGATGATGAGTTGGAAGGGCTCATTGAACGAGCGGATAAAGCCCTATATCTAGCTAAAGATAGCGGGCGCAATAAAGTCTGCTCAGAAGAACAATTGGCAAACCGTTAGTACGATTTGCCTTGCATAACCAAAATCAATCGATCTACTGCTTCAAATATTCAGCGCCCAACAAAGCAAAACTAATCGCTATATTTAACCTTGTAGAACAGGCTATATAACAAAGGAACGACGCCCAGAGTCAGTAATGTCGCAAGCAAAATCCCAAAAATAATGGCTACCGCCATGGATTCCCATAAGGGTCCTCCGCCAAGTGCTAACGGGATCATACCGCCTATCGTAGTCGCGGTGGTCAGTAATATAGGGCGCAACCTCTGCTGGCAAGCAAACGGTACAGCCTGATTAAGCGGCAATCCATTTTCTTCATTTTCGATTTTGATTCGATCAAGCAGTACAATGGCATTATTGATCACAATACCAGCCAGCGAAATAACCCCAAGCATAGTCATAAAACCAAAAGGTAAGTCAGTTATTACCAATCCAAAAACCACACCTATTAATGACAGAGGAATGGTTACTATCACGATAAATGTCTTTCTCATCGAGTTAAACTGCCACACGAGCAGTAACAACATAATTAAACCAGCAATCGGCAATTTATCGAAAATTGATTTCTGCGCATCGAGTGACCCCTCAATATCGCCCCCCAGTTCCCAACGATAACCAAACGGCCAGTCCTTTTGTTGCTCCTTGAGCCAATCACCAAGCGACAGGGCAATATCAATTGAGTTAAACCCCGGTTCAACATAACTTGAAATAGTGACCGTCTTGAGCCTGTCTCTTCTTAAAATTTTGGAGGTTTGCCATTGCAGATTTAAGGTTGCCACTTGGCTCAATGGTACAGTTTGACCCGTTGCTTGAGAAAAAACTCCGATATTACCCAATAAGGTAAAGTCGGTAGCTTTGTCAGCAACCCGCTCAGAACGCAAAACTACCGGGATCAACTTATCTCCTTCACGATAATTGGTGGTTTCCAACCCAGTCAAATAAGTCTGCATGGCTGAAGCCACTTCGTCATTGGTTACCCCGGCGAGCTGCGCCTGAGTATTATCAATATCCAAAACTATTTTCTTGGAACGCGCGCCCCAATCATCAACTACATTTTTAGCACCGGGCATCGTCGTTAATTTCTGTTTGACTTTTTCTACGATTTCAAAGAGCTGCTGTTGGTCACGTCCCATTAATCTAACTGCTACCGGAGCACCGCCCGCGGTCCCTAAGGGTAAAAAGTCGACAGTAGGTGTTACATCAGGATAATTTTCGACAATAAACTGCTCCACTTCAGGAAATATTTTTTGCTTGGCTATTTTAGTGTCCGTAACATTCGCGAGTATCATCGAATAATTGGGTGCCCGAGCGTGGGAAGGTGCGGACAGAGTGAATCTAGGGGGTCCTTCACCAATATAAGTTCCCCAGGATAAAAATCCCCGGCCGTCATTATCTTCAGCCATTAAATTTTTCGAAATAAACTCTTCAACTGCGATGGTAATTTCTACAGTTCTTTCTATTGGTGATCCCGATGGAGTTTCAATTTCTACGGTAACGATAGGTTTATCGTTTTCAGGGAAAAATACATTTTCAATAAACGCAAAGCCTTGAAGAGAGATATAAAAAATTCCGATAACACCTAGCAAAGAAATCCATGGACGTTTGACTATGACTAACAAAAGCGATTGATAAACTTTGTACATTGCAGAATCGTAGTGTTCATCTGAGCTTTTAGCTTTTACTTTCAAAAATAACACGCATAACAACGGCACTAAAGTTAACGCCAGTAACCAAGAAGATATTAGAGTAATAGTGACAACTTTAAATAGTGGCGCGGTATATTCGCCCACTTGAGACTCGGCCAAAAAGATCGGTAAAAATGCTGCTGAGGTAGTAAGAGAAGAAATTAGCAAGGGAAGTTTAAGCTCACGCGCCGATTCAATTGACGCCTTTTTAATTGATTCACCTTGTTCCACGCGGACAATAACGCTTTCACTCATAACGATAGCGTTATCAACTAACATGCCTAAAGCAATAATAAGTGATGCCAAAGACATTTGATCGATTCCGATATGAAAAACTTGCATCACAAATAGCGCAATAATCATCGCCGACGGGATCAAAGATGCAACAATAAAGCCGGTTCTTAAGCCGAGGAATACCAACATCACCAGCAATACGATAGCGATCGCTTGCCAAACATTACCCAAAAAATCGCTTATCTTCTCGTCAACGACGTCCGCTTGAATTGCTAAAAATTCAAAATCGATGCCAACCGGATAAACCGTTTTTACATATTCGACCATTGACTGTAGTTCCAGTCCTAAGTCAACGATATTACCGCCTTCTTTTAACGAAATAGCGAGCGCAATAGCACGCTCTCCAGTCTTGTGCATAATCATTTCTTGCGGATCGATTAAAGAACGCTTAACTGCCACAATATCGCTGAGCTTAACCACATCCTGAGAGTTTGGAATATTAATTATGGTGTTGCCGATATCATTGATGGAATCAAAATTTCCCGTTGGTTCAATAATAATTTTTTCAAAAGGAGTGGCAAAATTTCCGCCTGATCTAATAATATTTTTTTGCGCAAGAATACTCTGTAATTGCCCTGGAGAAATACCAATTTCAGATAAGCGGGCATTGTCGTATTCGAGAAAAACCCTCTCTTCCTGGGCACCAACTACATCGACTTTTGCCACATTAGATAAAAGCAACAATTCGTTACGTACCTCATCAGCAATTTGTTTGAGTTGACGATAGTTAAAACCATCACCGGTGATGGCGATCACAGTGCCGAAGATGTCACCAAATTCATCATTAATAAAAGGGCCTTTTATTTCTTTAGGCAGCTCTCTCTTAGCGTCATCGACTTTACGCCTGAGCTTATCCCACACCGGCCGCAACTTTGTGTATTCTTCTTTAAGATCAACATAAACGAGCGACACCCCAACCAGAGATTCACTGCGAATATGTTTTACTTCCGGCATTTGCTGAATTTCTTTTTCAAGCTTATCGGTAACCAGCTGTTCCACCCTTTGTGGGCTCGCTCCGGGTAGTGAGGTCTGGATAAAAGCCGTACGCACGATAAAGCCCGGGTCTTCACTTTTGGGTAGAGAAAAATAGGCATTTACCCCGGCAAAAATCAGGAGAATAAAAACAACGCTAAAAATCCGGTTCTTCTCTATCGCAAAACGAGTAATGTCCATACTTTACTCCCTTAAATATTGCTTAGAATCGGCTTGTCTAATAATTTGACTTCCATACCATCGAGCAAGCGTCTTACGCCTGCAGTGGCAATCAAATCACCTTCTTCCACACCTTTAATAATTTGCAAACCATTTTGTGCAGGTTCCCCAATCGTGACCCGACGCTTTTCGGCTCGATAAACATCCTGGTTTACTGCAACCAGTGCGAAAACAAAATGGCCTTTTTCATCTTCTCCGACGGATAGATAGGGCACAAAAATTTGGCTGCCCGCTGTTAGTTGTTTAGAAAAGTCAAACTGCACATTAGCCGTCATACCAGTGCGCATTTCAGGGCATTCACCTTGTAGCAGTACTTCAACAGAAAAGGTTCCGCCGGACGCAGCCGCAACACCAACTTCACTAACCGTCGCAGGATAAACATTGTCCGGCCTCGCGCTGGGAGCAACTTGAACACTCGAGCCAGTTTTTATTAATCGAATAAATTGTTCTGGAATAGAAACTTTTACCTTGATACAACGCCCGCAGTTTATTCTTAAAACGCCTTGTCCAGCCGCCACTGTCTCGTTGGTATCAGCCAAAACAGCCGCAATTGAGCAGGCTTCGGGAGATTTGATTTGTGTATAAGTTAATTGTAATTCCGCTGATTCGAGCTGTTTCCGTGACACAGCAACTGCAGCTTCCGCCGATTCAGCGCCCGCCCGTGCCGCATCTAAATCGCTTTTCGATGCATTATTGTTTTCGTAGAGCTCAATTACGCGTTCGTAATTCGTTTTTTGATTACGTTGATTGGCTTGTGCTTGCTGCAGGCTCGCTTTCGCTTGCTGTAAAGCCACACGGTAGTCGGTTGCGTCAAGCTCCGCTAAGACTTGTCCCGGATTAACTTTTTCTCCAAGTTTAACCAGTCTTTTGGCGATTGTACCATTTACACGAAAACTCAGCTGGGCATCAAGACCTGCTTCAGTAACCCCGGAAAAAGTTTGTTTAATGAGCCCACCTGTTGGTACAACTTTAGTATATTGAACCGGTCGATAAGTTTTTTCAACCACCTGCTTTTCGGGCTCGCAAGCGCTTGTCATCAAGCCCAACAAGCCCACGAGTAAAATGTTTTTAGCGTTTTTCATTTACTGCTCCTATTGAACTCCGATTTTTGGATTCGTTAGTTTTTAAATAAGTCAATTTTTAGTTTTTTTAAGTTTTCAAATGCGCTATTACTCGCGTATTTTATTAATGATTTATTGTTGCAAGTTTATCGTTTCGACACTTTTATAACTTCGATACTTTCAGTTGCGGTTATTGCGGCTGCTGGATTTCAATTCCCTTAGTGCGGAAAAATTGAATCAATCGGTCAAACCATTCGTTGCTGTAAAAACCATTTAACAACGGCTTAAAATCTCCAGCCGCGCGCATTAATCCGATATAATCTTGCAGAAAAGAATATTCAGCATCAGCTGCAAGTAAGCGGGCGCTTAGCGCATTGTTTTGCGCATCTAATAGATCGCTGATGGAGACTTGCCCTTTGGCATAAGCATTTCTAACTAATTCCAAGGACTGCATCGCGGCATCCGCAGAAGCATGACTTAACTCAATACTGGGGTAAGAACTATTAATATTAAATAATGCTTGGCCGGTAACCGTTAGAATTCTCTGCACCGTTGATTGCTGCTGCAACTCGAGCTGTCTTTTTTCTAGCTTCTTGCGACTTGTTGTCTTGCGTCTTTGACCATTCAGGTCAAATGACAGGCTCGCTTGGAGCCCTAGACTCCAGCTATTTTTTTCTATATCCGGTACTGCGCCAAGACCACTCTGGTCAATATTGTGACCAGCTTGAGCAACCACGTTAATATCTGGAACATAATGACCTCGCTGATTGGCGAGTAACTCTCGTTCGTTAACGCCGAGCAAACTCTGAAAGCCTTTTAGTTCCGGTGAGTTTTTAAGTGCTTCATGTTTATAAAACTCTTGAAAAGCTTGCCATTGAATTTGATTGCCAACAAATTTTTGAAAACGATCATCTGCCAAAATACTGAGCAAATCAGAAACTTTCGGGCGGCGCGCGTCAACCAAGATCCCCTTTTCCAAGTTCATTACTTTAGCTAGTTCTAACTCAGCATTACGCCTTGCCGCTTCCGAAGCAAACAAGTTTTTACGATCTAAGGCTAGTTGGCTTTTCCAGCGCAAGATATCAGACTTTCCGGATGCACCGACACGTAATCGATTTTCTGCCAGTTCCATATTTTTTCGGGTAACTTCCAAGTTGGCTAAACGAATTTCTTCATCGGCTTTGGTTCTCAATAAATTTAGGTAGGCAGTTGCCGCTTGTTGGGCCGTATCTAATACTTTAGATTGATAAAGAGCGTCTTGATTATTGAATAAAAGCTGGTTGATATCATAGTTAGCCCAGGCGGACTCAGAATAAATAAGCTGCGAAAAGTTAAGCTGGGCATCTACTCTTTTTTCTGGATTAATGCCAACCACCACTTGTTCTTGATTAATCTGATTGTAAGCAGAACTCAAGGATAAACTTGGATAAAGATTGCTTTTTGCTATTTGAACGTCCTTGTCGGCTAAATCAAGGTCAATTGCCGAAACTTGTAAGTCCAAATTATTTTTTATGGAAAAGAGCACAGCTTCTTGTACGCTAAATGCACGCCGATTCACAAATTGTTCTTGATTGAGTATTTTGGCGTCAAGGATATCGTTCCATCGCGGCGCAAAACCGATCGCCAAACCCGTTGCCTGGTTGTAGATCACTCGACTAGCGAACTGTATGTTGACCTGCAAGTCCTTTGCGTTGGTTCCTAATAAAATACGTTGAATATTAATCGCAATTCGTCTTGCCATCTGAAAACGCGATTGATTCATTTGGTTGGTGGTTACCAGGAAACCATCTTCTACTCCTTGCTCACCAACAAAGGTATAGCTTGGCAACTTCCTCTCAACCAACCTTTTCGCCAGATCTCTTACTTGCTGCCTGGAATATTGTGACATCGGACCAACTAAAACGGCTTCAGCTTCATTTGGAATCGCATCAACAATCTGACTAGGAGTACCGGTTACAGGTACCTGCACAAATTCGACTTGGTAACTTTTAGACGCCCGTTGCAACATTAAAGAAAATTCCGGCCAGCTTTGCGCCAACAATGGCTCTATCAACACCGCAAACTTGGAAACGCCAACGAAATCTCGGAAAAAACTCACCTCATTGCCAGCCTCCTTTACGTCCGCGATATAGGTAAAGTTTTGTTTGCCGCTTCGATTATTATTGATCGGAAAACTCTGTGCGGCAGGGTCAATCGTAACCGCTGCAATAGTTGGTTTAGGAAAGTCTTTTTGAGTCGCAATTTCGTTGGAAGAAACAACCCCTAAAGTCACCACAAGATCTACCGCCGGATCGGCATAATTTTGTTGGATAACTCGTTTTATTCCTTGAATAGTCCAATCAGCAGTAGTTTTTTCAGGCGCTACAAAATTGATGTTAAACTCATTACCGAGCAAGTCGACTATTTCTTTCTTAACTTTTTCTTCCGATAAAAATTCTTTTTGAGTCGGTCCATCTTTTATTAGCGCTATTTGAATATCTTTTGCCGCAAGACCTGCGGTAAATAGAAAAAGACAAGCAGCCAACCATCTCTTGTTAATCATAATAGCGTTATCCTTGTTATCCTTTTAGGTTGGATTAGTAGGGTTTGATGATCTTTAGTCATAACACTACCGGGTGACGAAAGCTCACCAGACCATAGTCAGTCTAGTCGAAAGAAAGAATTTTTAGTAATTGAGATGAAGGCTGTATTTTAACACGAACTTTTAGCTTTCAAATATCAGCGCCCCAAAAATCTCCAAAAGAGATTTAACATCAAAGATATAAAGCTCTAGAATATTACTTCGGCCAAATTGGGGGGAGTAATTTAAGGTAGCCAAACGATAAATCGACTGCCTTTTCCCAGTTCAGACTCAACCTTGACCTCACCCTTATGCAACTCAACCAATTTCTTAGTAATCGAAAGCCCTAAACCAACTCCGCCATATTCCCTTTTCGTGGAGCCATCCACCTGAGAAAAATCGTCGAAAATATTTTCTATTTTTTCCTGTGAAATTCCTATTCCCGTATCTGAGACTTGAATTCTGTTTCTGTTGCCATCCCTGGATATTTCGACAGATACGCTCCCTTCGGAGGTGAACTTAACTGCATTGCTAACTAAATTATGGACGATTTGTTTCACCCTTTTAGGATCCGCGTTTAGCTTAAGCGAAACGTCTTGCATTTTATAGTCAATAGCTATTGAGTTTTTGGTGTTAAATGCAATGTTTTGTAGTTCGCTTTTTAGTATTGGTTCTAGTAAAAATTCCTGGTACTCCAAGATCAACTTGCCGTTATTTAAACTGGCATCATCTAAAATATCGTTGACTAGTTCAGCTAACCTTTGTCCGGAAGCATTAATTAGCTCTAGCATTTGGCGTGCTTCCTCACTTAACTTTTCAGTCTCAATTAAAACTTCAGATAATCCTACAATACCATTTAGAGGTGTTCGAAACTCATGAGATGTGTTAGCCAAAAATTCATCTTTTAGTCGATTTAACCTAGA
The DNA here is from genome assembly GCA_026196875.1 of Kangiellaceae bacterium. Classification (GTDB taxonomy): domain Bacteria; phylum Pseudomonadota; class Gammaproteobacteria; order Enterobacterales; family Kangiellaceae; genus Aliikangiella. Next base: position 47,926 of record JAPHTP010000102.1, on the reverse strand, counting down.
TAGTTTTGCTGAGACTTCTTTTTCCTCGCGTAATTTTTTTTGCTGCTTTCTAACAAAGAGATAGCTAGCTAAAATAGCTACTAGTAAATAGATAAAAATAGCGTATTGACTTTGCCACCAAGGCGGATGAACAAATATATTTAATTTGCGCGTTTTAGTAGTCCAAGTTGCACTGTTGTTGCTAGCCATTAGTTCCAGTTGATATTCACCGGGCGATAGATGCGCAAACAGGACCTTTGATTTATTCGATTCAGCGGACCATTCAGTTTGAAAAGGTAATAGCCGATAACGATAACGGTTTTTATCTGGCTGATGGAAATCCATGGAAGCAAATTCAATTTCTATTTCACTCTGTCCAGCGAATACATCTGCACGTCTGACTCTTTCATAGGACTGTCCAAGGGCAAGACTTTCACCATCAACTTTAACATCTCTTATCGTCACGTCAGGCTCAAAGCTATTTACTTTCAACGCAAGTGGGTCGAAATAAGTTACTCCGGAAACACTACCAAAAAATAACTCTCCGCTCTGACTTCTTATCGAAGCGTCGCCGTTAAACTCGTTTGCTGATATCCCATCGTCTACTTGGTAAGTAAGGTACTGTTCACTGGCAATATCCAGTTTTACGAGGCCTAAATTAGTCGCCAGCCATAACTCATTGGAACGACCAGGCTGAATAGAATAAACAATATCGTTCTTGATTCCGTTATCAATTTGATATCGCTTAAAGTTGTTAGTTGCTGAAACAGCATCTGCTCTCGCTAGCTTGTTTAGTCCTGCACCGGTACCTATCCACATATCACCAAATTGATCTTCATAAATTGAACGAACAACACCATCAAAAAGGCTCGTAGATATATTTTTCTGGCTAACAAAAGTTTTTAGTAAATTAAGTTCTTGATCATACAACAATAAACCCTGTCCATTGGTTCCCAACCAAAATCGACCTAAGTTATCGTGATGGATTACACGCGCAACCGCTTGATTTTGTAGTTGATAGTCAGTCGAATTATTTGCCGCATCAAGTTGCTGTTCCGGCGCAAGTCGGTAGCTTCCTTCATAGGTTGAGATCCAAAGATAATCTGATTTGTCTTTGAAGATATGCAAGATCCGCCTCTGACTAAATCGATTTGTAAACTTGGGCTGAACAATGGCCGAAGATTTTTTTAACACGGGGTCAAACTCGTACAACTCTCCATTGGCTAAACCTAACCACAGTGTATTGTGTGCGCTCCAGTCCAGACTTATCACCTGGTTGTTGTGATCGATAGACTGAGTAATTTTAAAGTCTTCAAACTCGCCTGTTGCAGAGTTATACTTATCTAAGCCATTTAAAGTGGCTAGCCAAATATTACCATGTGGTCCTAGACTAATATCCCAGACAAAATCATCGCTTAAGCTATTTTTATTATTAAGTTTGCTTTTCAATTGCCTAAATTTGTTGATAGTCTCACTATACTGATTAACACCCGAATTGTTGGTTCCAATCCAAATAAGGCCGGTTTTATCTTGATATAAACTGGCTATATCATTGGAAGACAGAGAATAATTGTCTCCCTTATTTTTTTGATATTGAACAAACCGTTTTTCAGAGAGAGCATAGCGATGCAATCCGCCTGACTGTTGTGCTATCCACACATGGCCTTGCCTGTCTAAAATAATATCGTTAATTTTACCTGCAGCAATTTTGTGTTCAGGCTCAGCTTTTTCGTTGTACCGAATAAATCGAAAGTCTCCGTAATCCATCTTATTTAAGCCACCAGTGAAAGTGCCTATCCATAATGCTTGATCAGTTGCGAGTAGTTTACTAATTCGATTTGCGGACAAAGAATGAGAGTTTTCGGGCTCATTTAAAAAATGATGGGCTTTTCCGTTGTTTAAGTTGACGCCAATAAGACCAGAAGCAGTTGCCACCCATACATTTTGTTTATGTTTCCTAATATCCGTAATTCCTTTTATATTGACGAAACTTTTCAATTCAGAAATGGCGAATGGATTCAATGTATTAAGATCCAATCCTACTACACCACCTTCACTTCCAATCCATAACTGATTTTGAGTAACTTGACTGAAAACAAAAATCTGGCCAGAAAATCCTAAATCGGTGTTCATCTCAACAAAGGTGCGAATTTTTTTACTCAGATCGATTAATTCACCCGTAAATTTGTTGTATCGATATACCTCTCCCTGAAATCCTCCAAACCATAGAAATTGTTGAGAGTCTTCAAACACACTTTCGTATAAAGTAGTAGAAACTTCAGCTCTAGCACTGTTCAGATCAAGCCTTGTGTATCGAATACCGTCGTAATAATGAATTCCTCCACGAGTGGCCAACCAAATCAGGCCTTCCTGGTCTTGAGTGATATCATTAATGCTATTTTGGGTTAGCCCTTGTGGATAAACATGGCGAGTAAAATTTAATGAGCTGGCATTGGCTTTAAGATTTAGACCAGCAAAGATAACCGCAGAAATAAACGCTACAGCTAATCGAATAGTATGATAGTTATTGTTCAGAATAAATTCGTTAGATATTTTATTATTTTTGGCATTATCCAAATTTAGCTAACTTCCTTTAAGTTTGTTAGTAAAACGCCAATCCAGGTGTTTTACCATGGTCTAAATATCCGTATATACGACCAATAAGTTAAAAGTTAATTAAAGAAATTCCACCTGATTCCCAATGTATGCTAAATAAACAGCACCAAGTATTCCCAGCAGAATAACGACCAGAGTCCATACTGCATTAAGGTTTATCAGGTTATCGTCATTATCCTTTTGCTCTGAATCCTGACTATGATTAAATTGATCTTGAGTCATTTCCGCACCTTTCACTATGAATTCTTTTGTCCGTAGGTATTGAGTTCTTTCTATCTGGGAATTCACTTATCCGGGAGTTCGGTTACCGGACTGACGGTAAAATCGCGTTTTAGACCTATCTTGGTCATTGTGGTAAACAGCTAAATCTCCTTTACCGCATGTAAACGCTAATTTACTTATCAATTGTAGTTCATTTCAGTGCAGATTTTCAGCTAAAAAATTGGCTTCACACCTTTGTTAGCGCCTATTAATGCGCAAAGTCCTCAGTGAAATTAACTTGATTAAAGTGAATTACTTCAGGGAATGGGGTGTAAAAATGATGAAGTAATATCTTCCATTGTTGATACTCGGGAGAAAGTCGAAACCCATGGGTATGATCCTCTAAACACTCCCATTCAACTAACAGCAGGTAAGTATTCGGCATTTCAATACAGCGGCTTAAGCTGTGTTTGCGATAGCCTTTTATGCCGGCGATAATTGATTGTGCTTGGCTAAACGCCTTTTCGAAATCATGTTGTTGTCCCGGGATGATCTTAAGCAGTGCATGCTCTAGTACCATAAAATTCAGCCAATTAGATTAGTGGGTGCCGCAAAATAGCAACATTTAGAGCGGACCGGCTAATAATTTAAAGTTAGCTAGTTAATTGTAGGGACTAGTCACTTTAGAGAAACAATTATGCTTGAGCCGTCTATAGCTTCATAGTTTAAGGTAAGCGCATATCCACAATTTTTGAGAAGTTTTTTTATGCAAAGTGTTTTTAAAAACCAACTTGCGGCCCTCGAACAAATATCAGATAGAGAGTTCGTAAAATCTTTTGAAGATCATAGTTTAAATCCGCAACTATTTGGTCATCTTGGTCATCTCTATATTGCATGGTTGTACTTACAGAAATTTCCAGAAGAACAAGCCATTGAAAAAGTATGTGATGGGATCAAAAGCTATGCAAATAGTCTAGGGGCACCGGATAAATTTCATCTTACGATAACCGACACTTTGGTGAGAATCATCCACCAGAAAATACAACAAACTAAGCCTCACTCATTTGGGCAATTTATCAAGCAAAACGATGATTTGTTGGAAGACGCAGTTTCTCTGCTGCACACTTATTTTTCTCCGCAATTACTTAATAGTGCAGAGGCACGGCGTTACAAAATAGAACCTGATCGGCAGAGGTTTGTTAATGAGTGATTATTTCGATTAAAAAATTACTGTAGCACCAAGACTTCGCAATCGAGTTTGTCCAATATTTTCTCTGCAGTATTACCGATGACAGCTCCGGAAACCCCGGAGCGCCCGACGCACCCCATGACGAGCAAGTCAGAATAGGTAGACTTTATTAACTCTGGAATTGTTTCTTCCGGCTCCAACCCTTCGGCTATGATGACATTTCCTGCAAGTTCAGGATACCCTTTGACGTATGATTCCACTGCATTTTTATGTTGGTTTTTAATATCGAGAAATTGATCCTTTTTATCAAACAGATACTTGAATTTATCTAGATCGATTGCCGGCCACGGAAAAACATTGAGAATTTTGGCCTCACTTTGACAAAGTGAGGCCAACTTTACTGTAGTTTCCACGATTTCCTGATTAAGCTTTTGGTGCTGATCATCAGCTTCAATGTTGATCGCCCCCATTATTGAAGTTGAAGAAGGCCATGCACCTTTTTTTACAAATAAGATGTTGGTTTTGGTTTCGCGTAAAAGGTGCCAATCAGTGGGTGTAAAAAACAGTTTTTGGAGAGTGTTATGATGGTGTGCGGTTTTGACGATTAAGTCAAAATGTTGATTATTGATCAGCTCCACAAGCCCATGATGAAAACTTTTGTCCCACCTCACTTCATAGTGAATATTGGCCAAGCACCTCTCAAACATTTCACTCCCAAAAGTCTGTTGGCAAAGCTCGGTTGCAAGTTTCCTTAATTCATTCTCATAGTGAGCAAGGGCTTCATCTCGAATTGCTTCCCAATCTAGACTACTTGTAGCTGGAATGATATCAACAATATTTTGGTAGACGCAGGTAGCCAGAGTCAGTTTGGAGCCGAATTTTTTCGCCAGGTCAAAAGCACGCGGCAGCGCATAATGTGACTCTTGGCGAAAATCAACGACTACAAGCAGATCGCGTGCATTGAATGCCGTTGAAGAAGCGGACCGCCGCTTACCTTTCTGTTGTTCAGTTTTTTGCGACATTGATAGCCCTCCTCAACTAAAGGCGATCTCTGCCAATACAACTATGGTCAACAGCTGCTATACAACCATTTTGACGCTTTCAGATCATCAGGTTTTGTGCACTTTACCTCAGGGTTCACTTTTTAACCCCTTTCTTAATACTAAGATATCCTATGCTTAACTGACTTGACATGTATCAGGCGCTATCAATTTCTAAATGAAGATTTCAAACCGGGCATCAAAATTGCTCGGCTTATTCTTTAATAACTCATTTCTAGCAATTTAACATGTCAAAACCAAGCATTACCGAACATAATTTCTCGATAGACTCAATGCAGCCAAATGATTTTCCCCGCATGATGGAAATATACCAACAAGCGCTAGATTCAAAAAACGCGACATTTCAAACTCAACTCCCAAATTGGAACGACTGGAATAAAAACCACCTAAAAAGCCCCAGATTAGTGTATCAAAAAACCGGGAACGCTCTTGGGTGGTGCGCACTGAGTCCCACATCCAGCAGATATTGCTATAGAGGAGTTGCAGAAGTTAGCATTTACATCGACTCTAACGCCCAAGGAATGGGAATTGGTAGCCAGCTAATGTGCCAATTAGTCGAGAAAGCAAAAGCGCAAGGGGTCTGGACACTTCAATCAGCCATTTTTCCCGAAAATACAGCTTCGGTAAAAATGCACGAAAAAACAGGCTTTCGATTGGTCGGTTACCGAGAAAGAATTGGGCAACTGGCTGGCTTGTGGCGTGATAGCTGGCTGTATGAATTAAGATTCTAGTATTGACTTTGCCCCAAAATATTCCGGTTGGTATAATCCAACCTTTTTAGCAGCTGTAGTTTTCTATGTTCAAGTCACTTTTCACGCCAAAGTGGAAGCACACCGATCCGCTAGTTCGCGCTCAAGCAGTTAACGATCTAGATCCGATCTCTGATATTTCCATTCTTACCCAGTTGGTGCTATCTGAGCCACAAGCCGATATTCGAAAAACAGTTTTGGGGAAAATCGAGCAAGTTAGAGACCTTCAACCGTTACTAAACCAGGCAGAAAGCCCAATTCTATGGATTGAACTGGCTGCTAGAATTAGCCAATTGCAGTCTGACAATAGCCAGGCTTTAGCGGTTCAATTTAATCAACGTAGCGGGTCCTGGCCACAACCGCAAGTGATTGAAGCAATTTCATACTGCGACTCGGCGGTGCTAGCAAACACGATAGTACAAAACTTGGACAATGAATCGCTGCTTGATAGTTTAGTCCGCAAAACTAAAATTCTTGATACTAAGCTTTTAGCTCTGGAAAAAATTCAATCGCCGGATTTACTCCAAAAATTGGTCAAGGATGTTTCGCATAAGCAAGTATTACAAAGAGCTAAAGAAAAACTCGGCGCTATCAAGCTAATTGAAAAACAACGCCTAGACAATAAAGAACAGGCGCAAAAAATATGCGTCGCGCTTGAAAGACTGGTTAAGCAAACTTGGGATACCCAATTTAACGCCAAAGTCGAAGTACAACAAAGAAACTGGCAGTCGCTGGAAACTACTTACATTGATGAATTTGAAAGCCGATACCGGCTTGCTCTCGCAAATTGCGTGCAATTAATTGAGTCTAAACAAGCAGAGCTCGCAGCTGTACAACATGACGCTGAAGTTCACTCTCAACAATCAGAACTTTATCGGCAATTGGAGTCGCTGATTGAAGAACTGGAAAACGAACAATTAGATACTATTAAGCCCACAGAAGAAGCCTTCCAATTAATTGAATCAACATGGGCTCGCTCAACTGAAGACGTCGAGCCGAAAGCAGAAGTTAAAGCCCAGTTTGTTATCGCAACTGATAAATTGAAACGTTATTTTTCAGCTTGGCTCGATCTCGAACAACAAAGAGAAGTGTTTAGCAACCTCACAAGTCAACCACCAGCAGACTCGGTTAATGAGTTGTCTGAGCAACTATCAGAATTGAGAAAAATGCAAAAACAACTAGGATGGTTAAGTGATTTGGCTAAGCCAAACATTCTAGTTGAAGTAAAAAAACACGAGTCTGACATACTAAAGAAAATAGATGCTTACGAAGGCGAGCAGAAGAAAAAAAGTGCTCACCTAAATCACAAGCTGACAGCTCTAAAAAAGCACATTTCACAAAAAAATCTTATTGCAGCCAATAAACTACTCAACTATATCAATTTTGAGAAAGAACAGCTTAGTGGAAAATTCTTATCTACGATGGAAAGCAAGGTCCAGTCGCTACTAGAGCAGTTGGACGAACTTAGAGATTGGCACGCCTTTGCTACTACCCCCAAAAAAGAAGCTTTAGTTAAGTCGATGCAGGCACTATCGGAGAAACAACATTCGCCTCTAGAATTAGCCGAAAAGATTCATCAATTGCAAGAAGAATGGCACGAACTGATTTCATCTGACGCTCAAGCAGATCATTTGCTTTGGGACCAATTTAAATCGGCTTCTGATTTAGCATACAAGCCCTGCCTGACTTACTACGCAGAACAAGACAAAATAAAGGCGGACAACTTAGAAAGCAAGTTAAAAATTTGCGAAGAGCTCGACCAGTTTATTAATTCGACGGATTGGAATGGCGACTCTCACGACAATGACTTCTGGAAGTCGCTAGATAAAAAATACTCACAAGTCACTAAGCAGTGGAAGCAATTTGAACCCATTCCTCAAAATGAGCGTAAGCGGGTGCAAAACCGTTTTAATCAGCTACTAAAAGCGATAAAAAGTCATTTGCAATCATTAAAAGAAGGAAACTTGGAATTACGTCAAGACTTAACGAAAAAGGCAATCAAGCTTGCACAACAAGAAGATGTACGAGCTGCAGTTGATAATGCCAAACAGTTGCAGCAGGATTGGAAACAATTAGGAATTACCTTTTATAAAGCTGATAAAGAAGAATGGAAAAATTTTAGAAAAGCCTTGGATCAGGTTTTTAATAGACGCGATGAAGAAAAGCAGGCATTTAAGTCAAAACTAACATCGAATAAAGAGCTTTTGCTTGAGCTGATAAACAAGATAAATGCGTTAAGTGCTCTAGAAGATAAGCAGCTTAAGAAAACCTCACAAGAATATAATGGGGTTATTGAGCAGTTTGACAAGAGCATGGAACTTCCACGTAAAGACGCAAAAGACTTGTTAAGAAAATATGAACAAGCTCAAAATAATTATCAAACCGCATTTCAAGGAATTAGCCAACGTCAACGCGTTAGAGAAATAAAAAGTATCCTCGATTTTGATTTACAACTGCATCAGTTAGAGCAAAAGAGAACTTCCGGTGGGCTAGAAGGAATTGAGCAAATTGCAGAGGCGTTATCGGAGTTAAATTGCAGTTCAAATATTAGAGACATACTCCGGAAAAGAATCGATTTATCACAGCAAGCTCCTTCAATCGAAAGCGATGCGGAATTAAATCGAATTCTACTAGATGCAGAAATTGCACTAGGCATTAGTTCACCTGGGGAATTTAAACAAGAAAGAATGACCAGACAGCTTGAAATACTGGAAAAAGGCATCGGTACAGCCAGCGAAACTGATAAAACAAAGGCGGCACTGAAATATTTTGAGCAATGGTTGTCGGTGGGTTTCGTCAGCGCAGAAATACGCCAGCAAGGGGAGTTACGTTTACAGAATATTCTTAAGTCAGGAAATATTATTTAGGCCGAAATACCAATGAACGCTTAGCAAAAATAAATTTGACATAGCATCGGCATACATTGATTGTTTAGCAAGTCATAGCTGATGCTTTTATTCTAGTTTAAGCTTTTTCTTCGTATATATAAATTGCTCGAAATTCTGGCCAGCCCCGATTTTGAACTAAATACACCAGTCAATCTGCTCCTTTCCCTGAGCGACTAACAACTCATTCGCTTTCGAGAAGTGTTTACAACCGAAAAATCCGCGATGAGCAGATAGAGGTGATGGGTGGGGTGCCTTTAAAACATGATGTTTTTGGGTATCGATACAGTTCCCCTTTTTTTGCGCGTGAGATCCCCATAATAAAAAAACAACACCCTGGCCATAATCGCTGATCCCTTGAATAACCTTATCCGTAAACTGCTCCCACCCTAAATGCTTATGCGAATGCGCTTGCCCTTGCTCCACCGTGAGAACGGTGTTAAGAAGCAGCACCCCTTGTTCTGCCCATTTTTGCAAATACCCATGCGAAGGAATTTGAAAGCCTGATATATCTGTTTGCAATTCTTTATACATATTCACTAACGAAGGCGGCGGCTTGATACCATGTTTGACCGAAAAACAAAGGCCGTGGGCTTGATTAGGGCCGTGGTAAGGGTCTTGTCCTAAAATAACCACTTTGACTTGCTCAAATGGTGTGACTTTAAATGCATTGAATACGTCTTCCTTAGGAGGGAAAACCGTCACACCCTGTTCCCGACGAGAAGCGACATATTGCATGGTCTGCTTAAAGTAATCTTGTTGTTTTTCTTCCGCGAGGATATCAGTCCAGGAGCTCATATAGGTTATTTCTTTTGTTCGTTTCCTTCCCTATTTTCCTAGATTTGAAAATTTAAGCAAGCCATATCCATGGAAATAGATTCAATAGCTATCATCTGGACATATTGCCAACTTTATTTCATATTGTTTATATGGAGGTAGTCATGTTTAAAGTTGAATTTATAGCCTACAAACCGAAATACAAGAGCGAATGTATCGAACTATTTAAGAGCAACTTAAATGGCTACTTTTCACCGGAAGAAGTCAAAGACTATGCTCAGTTTTTAGATAGCTCTGAGGAGATCGAGAATTACTACGTTGGTTTCTTAGATGGTGAAGTAGTTGCCGCTGGAGGCTGGGACAGGCAAAATAAAGGCTATTTTCTTCGCTGGGGAATCATCGATAATTCCCGCCACAAATTAGGCTTGGGTACTCAATTGCTAGAATTTAGAATAGGCAAAATCGAAATCCTTTACGGAAAAGTCGATATATTAATTAAAACCTCAGGCAAAGCACATGGTTTCTTTGAAAAATTTGGTTTTGAAACCTGCCAGATAATACCCGATGGTATATTTTCAGGGATCGATGAATATCAAATGGTTAGACGATTGGAATAATTGGTAATTTAATAACTTTATGTTGAGGTAATTAGAACCAAGGAGAGAATCTCATATTTTATAGGAAAGCGTACATTTAAGATATTGAGTTAGTTGCAAGTTTTACATATTAAATACATCCTCGAAACTTTCCCCATCACGAATAAGTTCGAGCTTCTCATATAATTCTAGTGGCTCTATTTTATTAACCGCTAGCCTGGATGCTAAGTAATTTTTATGTGTATTTTCACCTCCAAAAAATGCTCTACCAGTGTCTAGTTTCTTTACCTCTCTAATTTCTTCTTCACTTAGTTGAATATTTTCAATTAAGAACGGTTTCCTATGATCTACTAGAAGAGCCACTCCCTCATTGAACCAAATAGGAACTTCCAACAAATGAGTAAGCCAACCGACTCTATGCCCAACTTCCGCATGAGTTAATTCATGCGCTGTCACGTCTACATTTTGCCCCTTAGGACCAAGCACAATACAGGTTCCGATAGGCGTATAATGAGCCGATGCAGTCGAATTCGCCCCAAACTTGGCTGCCTCAACTTGATTCTTCACAATCACAACCTTTGGTGAAGCACTCATTTCACCAAAGGTTGTCTCTACTCTTTGCTTTCCTTCTGAAATAGCTCTTAAAATTAACGATACTTTTTCTACATCAGGAGATGCGAATATATTTGGAGCTACTTTCTTGTAATCCGAAAACTGCACAAGTTCGCACGCTAGTGCATGTTTTTGAGAAACTAAGCCGGTAACAACTAACGTCAGCAGCGCAATGATTATAATGATCTTGAGTTTATGCACAAAGTTTAATACTTAAAAAGGAGACACTTTCTATAATGACGTTTTTCGATATTTCGCTATATGATTTCAACCTTTCCATGGCTTTCCAACTCCTCCTCGCACAGTATAAAAACTAATCCCTCTGCAACGCCTCAATTGGATCCATTTTAGAAGCCTTCAAAGCTGGATAAATACCAAAGGTCAAACCAACCAATGCACATACACCAACCGATAGTACGATTGCTGAAAGAGACCAACCAACAGACCACTCTGCATACATAGCTATCACTTGTGCGATCACAAATCCAAGCAAGATCCCTAAAATTCCGCCAATTGCCGCCACCGTAAAACTTTCCACCATAAACAGGTTCATGACATCTTTTTTAGTCGCTCCGACCGCACGCAATAAACCAATTTCTTTAGTTCTCTCCAACACAGTCGCTAACATAATGTTCATGATACCAATACCACCGACTAGCAAAGAGATCCCGGCGACACATGACATTACTATCGTAAAGATACGCCTGGTTTGGCGGTGTTGCTCCATTAGTTTAGCAGGAACTACAATTTCAAAATCATCAGCCTCACCATGTCTTTTAGATAATAGTTCGTTGAGTGCAATAGCTGCGAGATTAGGATTGGTTTCCGAATCAAGTTGCACTCTAAATGTGTCAATTTCATTATCTAACTCAGGAAACTTAAACTTTTTTAAGGCAGTGTTTAGCGGAATAAAGATTCGATTTTTTTCACTACCTAACTTAATACCTTCAAACTCTTCCTTATCAAGAGATTTGTCTTCTAATACTCCAATGACCTTTAACCAAACGTGATTAACCTTAATTAATTCGCCGACTGCAGATTTATCGCCGAACATAGACTTAGCAACCTTGTTACCAATTACTGCAACTTGTGAATAACGCAGGTGGTGTTCATTCGTAAATAGTTCTCCATTGTTCGCATTAAACCCTGATAGTTCGAAAAAGCTGGGAGTAACTCCCATCACTGACGCAGTACTATTATTGCCGTTACCAACCACTAAAAAAGTTTTGATTTTTTTCTCGGCACTCGAGTGAACAACAAAAGGCAGAGTTTCGGTAATTACTTCTACATCCCTTTGACTCAGCCCAACCGAGTGAGCTCTGATCTCTTTAAGCTGCTCCTTCTCCATATTTTTGGCGTTAACTATAACGTTCCTCAATCCCATTGAGTCAATCATTTTCAAGGCTTCTTGCTCAGCACCTTCACCAATACTTAGCATCGCAATCACCGCACCGACGCCAAAAATCATGCCTAGTAAGGTAAGCGCAGTTCGTAACTTGTGATGCCAAAGTTCATCCCAAGCATCCTTTAGCGAATCAAAGAGCTGCATTTTCATCTCCTCTAGGCTTAAACAAAGCGATCCGGTCACCGGACTGGAGGCCCTTTACAATTTCGGTTTTAGCGTTGTTACGCGTACCCAATTCAACCTTCACTTTTTCCCAGTCGCTACCATCCTGACGATAAACGAAGTATTCTCCATTCTCCACATACAAAGATTGAGAAGGAATGCTTATTACCTTATCTTTTTCTGACGGAAATATACTTGCTTTTAACTGACTACCGGGACGCCAATGTTCGAGCATCTCTGAGCTAATCTTAACTACCGCTTCAAAATATTTAACCGGGTTATTATTGTTCCTCGGTTTAGCGATACTGTCGATTTGTTCAAGTTCGCCTTTTATTTTCTGCTCGGGATAAGCATCCAAATACATTTCAACTCTTTGACCAACTTTAACTCCTGCAGCCTCAGATTCAAGAATATACACACGCGCTTTGATTTCTGATAGATCTGGCAAGGAAGCGATCTTTCGCCCCGGCCAAGTAGTCTCACCAATACGCGCTTTTTCCCCACGCCAATTTTTTTCCAGAACAAAAACACCGTCGTGTGGCGCAACTATTTCTAACTGGTTAAGCATATTTTGATACATTCCCAATTTAGCCGCGTGCTGTCCTTTTTTGAGTTGTAATAATTCAAGTTCGGACGCGGACTTGGCATCATGGCTATCACCTCTCCACTCTGTGTAACCTTGTTTTGCCTCTAAGTATTCCTGGTTTTTCATCGAGTCTATGATTTCGTTGCGCGAATACACCCTCAAATCATCCGACGTATATTTTCCGGCAATAGTTAGCTCATCACCAATCAACATTGAGTCATTTTTTATTTCGGCTTTTTCATTTGACAAAGTTGCCTCTTTTGATTGATAGCCAATATTGGCTTTGTCAATTTCAAATTTTTCCTGACCGCTTCGGTGAATATATTTTCGTGAGTCAAGCCTAACAACAACTTCGCCCTTTTTAACCAACTTATTTTCCTCAGCTAACCATGCAATCACCTGTGGTTCGAAAACCCCTCCAGGCATTCCGATAGTGGTCGCCTTTGCAGCTTCTAACTCACCTTCAGCCGGAATTCTTACAACAAATTTCTCTGTCGAAACCTCTAATACAAGCGTACTTTGGGTTACATCCTCTCCACAACTCACTAAAAGCAAAAAGCTGCCCAGAGAGATGCTTTTAATAAACACGCTTTTTAATCTAATTAGATGCTTTCCTACTTCCATTTAATTCACCGCTACCTCTGAAGAAGCAATTTCTTCTACTACCTGGTTCAAAATTTTTATACGCGCAGCCATACCAGGGCGCATTAGCTCCGCGTCTGCTTTATCCAGAGCAATTTTTGCGTCGAAAATGATATTCGGCTGTTCGCGACTTTTTCGTCTAAATACCCTTCCGAGCTCACTTATTTTTCCTTTAAATACTCTCTCAGGTACGGCATCTAATACTACTTCCACTTTTTGACCTACTGAGACTTTACCAGCGTCAGCCTCTAGAATTTTTGCTTTTACAATCATCTTATCAAGAGAGGGAAGCCCTAAAACTTGGCGTCCCATCCAAATATTATCTCCATTGGAAACCTTCTTACCTTGATGATCTGACTTGTAAATAATGATTCCATCTTTTGGCGCCATCACCGTCATGCGCCCAATTCCAGCTTGTAGCTGATTAACTTCTGACTGCAGTCTTTCTACATTGCTTTTGGCTACCGCGGTTTTAACTTTGTTTGTTTCAATAGTTTTAGCTACAGTCCGCTTTAATCGTTTAAATTCATTCTCTGCGATTAGGAATTGAATACTAAGCTTTCTGGTTTCCAAACTAGACTCTAACCCATCGGATTGTTCCCACTTTCTTTTCGCTTTTTCCTGATTCATCTTTGCCTCAGCTAGATCCAATTTTTGCTTTTCTAGCGAGGATTCATTTGTTAGCTTGGTGTTTTCAAAAGTTTTTTGAGCGGTTTTTAGTTCGCTTTGCTTTACCTGTAATTTTTGTTGTAACTGGCTTGAGTCAAAGCTGACTAGCGGCTGACCTTTTTTCGCCTGGCTTCCTTCAGGCGCAATAAATGTTATTTTGTATTGCCATTGACCTTTGACCGCCGGAGGGCCGACGATAGCAGTATCACTCGAAGCTAATTCACCACTAGCTTCCACAATAACATTTGAACTTTCTATTTTCGCCTTTTGGTTTGTGCTTTGATCCGCTTCACAAGCAAGCAACAAAGTCGCCAGTACAAGACAACATAGCTTTTTCATTTACTTTCCCTCCTTGGCTATATCAGTATCGGCGGAGCCTGCAACGTCAATTGTATCCTTAGCATATGAGGTTTCTCGAACAAGGTGATCTTTTAACTCTATCCGAACGCTCATTCCGGGAATTAGTTTTTGTTTCGGCGCTTCTATAATTTTGATTTTGACCGGGTAATAGGCTGCGCTTCCCCACTCTTTTCTTTTTTCTGCTTGACGGCCTATTGATGAAATACTCCCTGAGAAGAAATTTTTCGGATAGGCGTCTAAGGTAAGCGATACGCCTTGATTGAGTTTTAATTTATGCCTGTCAACTTCATTAACCCAAGACTCAATAGACTCACCTCCCATTCCTGGAATAGAAGCTACGCGCCACGCAGTTTGAACCGATTGCCCTTCGGAAATTTTGGTACCATTCCAAGGATGCATTGCGTGCAAAACAGTGCCTTTACGCATCGCTTTTATTTGCAGTAAGTTAAGCGATCGCTTGTATTTTTCTAAAATGGCACTAATTCTTTGAGTTTCTATCGCTTGTTTTTTCCGTTCCGCAATTAACTCGTCTTTGGCAGTTTGTAGCTTTGTTCTTGCTTGTTCAAGGAGGGTTCCAGTTTTCTTGTAGTCAAATTCCAAATTATCTTTTTCAAAATCACTGCGAAATTTTGTTGGTACTTCAACCACCAATTTTGCGAGCTGGTGTTCTAACCTTGCTTTTTCCAGAGCATGTTCGGCGTCGATGATTTTTTGTTCTAAACCGAGCAGGCTTTCTTTAGCTTTTTCTTTGGACTGCCGTAGCTGTACTTCTTGCTGCTCAACTTGGCTATCAAGATTAGCGGTGTCAAATAAGACGACCAATTCACCTTGCTCAACAATTTCACCCTCGGGCTTCATCCACTTGATTTGTTGACGCCAGGTCTCCGACCATGGAACAGTAAAATTCTGCACATCTCCAGCTTTAACCCTACCCGTTAAAATAACCTCTTCAGCAAGAAGATTACTCGAGATGACCATAGAGGAGAACAATATACTGCCCAATAGTATTCTGGCACCAAATCTATACATTAACTCTGTCCTCTATGATCTGACCATCTTTGAGCGTGATGACTCTTTGCGCATGACGAGCAATTTCATCTTCGTGAGTCACTATAACTAAGGTTTGCCCCAAGCCATGCAACTCATGAAATAGTTCCATTATTTCTTCTGTTGTTTTACTGTCCAGATTTCCAGTTGGCTCGTCAGCGAGAATAATCTCCGGTTGATTAATTAATGCTCTGGCAATTGCCACTCTTTGTCTTTGACCACCTGACAATTCCGAAGGTCTGTGATGAGCTCTTTGGGCGAGCCCAACCTTTTCCAGCATTACGGCGGCACGTTGCTTTGCCTCACTTTTTTCACAATCGGCGAATCGTAGCGGCAGCATTGCATTTTCCAATGCACTCCTACGCGCCTGCAAATTGAATGTCTGAAAAACGAAGCCGATTGACTGATTGCGTACTTTGGCCAGTTGATCGTCTTGCATGTGGGCGACTTCTTCGCCAGCGAGTTGATAACTCCCGTCGTCCGGTAAGTCGAGACAACCTAAGATATTCATCAGGGTAGATTTTCCAGAACCTGAAGGCCCCATTATGGCAACAAATTCGTTTTGTTTGATGTCCAGATCTACATTATCCAGTGCCCTTACGACACTGTTACCCATTTGAAATGACTTGGAAATCCCTCGAATGCGGATCATATAAAATAAGTCCCTCTAAAAATACTTATCAATCGTACTGCATGCACACAATAATAAACGCTCAATATACAGACGCTTATCAGCTGTAAAAGTTTGTTTTTATACTAGAAATCAACAACGTAACGCGCGAGAAAATGAGGCTAACGATTATTTGTGTACATTTCGAGCGACAAATTGTAACAATTCTCCGCTGCAAATAAATCTTTTAAAGCTGCTCTATTATAAAATTGACTCAATTTGAGAACAAAGCTTTTGCAAGATATTCGTCTTTCTACAAAATGAGCTGGCGCTTTTAAATCTAAGTACTTTTTGTTAAAAAGGATTCGGACCTGTTCCCAATTCCATATCAAGCTGCTCGCTTCCTTAATTATTCAGCCATGTAGCTATTGAGCATTTTGTTTTTAATCAAATACTTCTCTGTCTCTTACCGACCGTTCATTCTCAAAATTAAGTAAGCGTAGAGGCAAAGTCTCCTCGCAGACTCATGTTTTGTGACTGTAAAAATTGTGACATACCCAGATAATATACAGTGTTATTTTTTCTATCGGCACAATGTTTACCATCGAAACGACAGACAACCATGTAGGACTAATTCGCAGGACTAATTCGATTGCATGAGTTATTATTCTGGCTCTATTAACTTGCTTGAAGGGTAGAGGATTATAATGGATAAAACTACTGAAATAGAGGCTGCAGTCTTTCGACGTTTGCTCTCTCACCTTGATAATCATAAAGAAGTTCAAAATATCGACTTAATGATTTTGGCTGATTTTTGTCGTAACTGCCTGGCCAAATGGATGGTCACTGAAGCAGAAAAGCGTGGAGTGGAGATCGACTATGAGCAAGCAAGGGAAAAAATTTATGGTATGCCCTATAGCGAATGGAAGGAGAAGTTTCAGACCAAAGCGACACCAGAGCAAATGGCCGCATTTGAAGCCCGCCAGCAAGCCAAACAAAATAAATGACACTAGTTTAATCAGTAAGGAAATATATAATGAAGCTCGAATGGTATTTCGATTTTATTTCGCCATTTGCCTACTTGCAGCTGCATCAATTTGACCGCATACCGCAAGAAGTGGAGATCGAACTAAAGCCCATCCTTTTTGCCGGCTTACTCAATCATTGGCAAAATGTAGGCCCTGCTGAAATACCTCCGAAAAGGATCTTCACCTATAAGCACTGTTATTGGAAAGCTAAATCACTAGGTGTGCCATTTAAAATGCCGCCTGCTCATCCATTTAATTCTCTGGCTGCACTTAGACTGGCAATTGCTTTAAATTGCAAGCTCAGCTCGGTCAAAACAATTTTCAGTGCAATTTGGGAACATGGTTTTTCATTGCAAAGTGAAGATTGCATCGATTTTCTTCAAACCAAGCTAGCGATCACAAATTTACCAGAACTAATCGGTCAACAGTCGGTGAAAAACCAACTAAGAGCCAACACCGAAAGAGCAGCACAGCTCGACGTCTTTGGCGTGCCGACATTTGTACCGCTAGGCGATACAAAAGAACATTTTTGGGGATTAGATGCGACAGAAATGCTACTTGATTACCTTAAGGATCCCATCTCCTTTCGTGATAGCCAAATGCAAAAAATCGAACAGCTACCTGAAGGAGTGCAACGAAAACGCTAGTAGAACATTTGTACACAGTAACCTAACCTATTGAAATATATAAAGCTTTATTCTTCTTTAGATTTCTTTTGCTGGCTTCATTTAACCCTCGATCTCTTTTCAGCTAATTATGTACTTTCTTAATTTTACTAGCTTTCAGGAGACCCAATGAAGCTTTCCATTCCTTTCCAGTCTAATTTTTTCAATTCCAAATCAATATTTAGAATTGACTATAAATCTCGTTTTATCGGATTTTTAATTTTCACCGGTTTACTTGTCATTCTTACCTCAAGCTCGCTGTCTTATGCATCATCACCTAACAACATAGACTTGTTAAAACAAATCGAAAATAAAATAGAAAAGAATGAGTTTAAGCAGATAACCAGCGTACTAGTGCAGCACAAGGGCCAATTGGTCTATGAAAATTACTTTAATAATGGGAGTCCTGAGTACCTGAATAATATCCGCTCAGCCAGCAAATCTTTAACGGCTCTGTTGCTAGGTAATAGTATTCAAGACGGACTTTTGGCATCAGAGCATGAACCGGTTTTAAAATATATATCCCCCAACCGACCTGCCTACAATTCTTTCCCCAACAAAGAAAAAATCACCTTTCAAGATCTATTGACCATGAGCTCCTCACTCGAATGCAATGATTGGGAGCAACACTCAGTCGGTAATGAGGAAAAAATGTATTTAAGAAAAGATTGGGTACAATTTGCCCTGGACTTACCAGAAAGGGGGATCCCGCCGTGGCAACCTAAAGCTAGCGAACGAAAGTATGACAGAGCCTTTTCTTATTGTACCGCAGGGGTGTTTTTAACCGGCGCTGTTATCGAAAAGCTTGCTCAGAAGAATCTAGGTGAGTATGCAAATCAAAAGTTATTCAATGCACTTAAAATTTCTCATGTTAAATGGCCTGTGTCTCCCCTCGGCATTTATCAGGGTGGTGGCGGATTGGAAATCCGCTCGCGCGACCTAGCTAAGATAGGGCAGCTTATTCTCGATAAAGGCAGATTAGAAGGGCGGCAGTTGCTCCCTGCAAAGTGGATAGACAAAATGCTGACCCCTCGGGTTGTAGCGATGCCGGAACGCAATATCGAGTATGGCTATTTATGGTGGATATTTGAGTTTGAAACTTCGATGGGAGCAGTAACAGCTTATGCAGCAGTAGGCAATGGCGGTAACTATCTGTTTGTTGTTCCGGAGCTAGAGCTAGTTTCAGTGATTACGAGTGAAGCTTACAATACGCAATATATGCATCAACAGTCCCAATCTATCATGAAAGACTTTATCCTTAAGGCAATTTCGGGCTAGTATTTCTTAGGGTTTAAGAAATCTTGTGGCAGCCATTCAGCGTCAAGAATTAGCTTTCTTTGGCGCTTGTTTTCTGTCTGCATAGTCTCGATAGCTTGAATAAACTTAGGTTGCAACGCTAGCTCTTTAAAAACCGGAGTTTGCTTTAACCAAGCCGCGTCTCGGAATCCACGTTGAAACGAACGAAAAACATAATCCGCGGCTTGTTCATGCTCTTTCTTTACCATCGACAACATCGCCAGGCTAATTAAATTATTAGGCCAATAATCTTCTGATCCAACTTCAGCGGTATATTCGTCCCATAACGAAATAAAAACCTGCTCTTCACTTTTCTGGTTAAGCGATTTAAGCCAAAGCTTCCACACTTTAACTTCGGAGTTAAATGGCGCTATTTTTTCCGCCTGTTGAATTGAAACTTGGCTGGCGGTTAGATCATTTTCGAGCAACTGAATTTGACTGAGTAAAATGAGCAATTCAGTTCGCTTAATACCGTTATCCAAAGCATCTTTAACCAATTGCTTAGCTTCCGACAAACGCCCTTCATTAAATAAAAATTGCGCATACGCAACCGCTGCAAAAATACTATCTGGGTTGAGTGCGGTCGCTTTGCGGTGCCAACTTTCAGCTACCTCTGAATATCCGAGTATCGATAATATCTGAGCCACTTGAGTATGACGGAAGTGTGCATTACTTTTAAATGACTCTAAGTTAAGCTTTAGTGCCTCAGTTAAGTTTCCATCAACGGCTAACAAATAGGCTAAACTTGCTTTTACCGAAAGGTCGTTAGGATCTATCGCTATTGCACGGCGATACGCGTCCATCGCCGCTTCAATTTTACCCTGTGCGTCTAGATTAAAACCAAGAGCCCACCAAGCCTCCGCATTCTCTGGAACTAATTTAATGGCTTGTTCAGCAAGCTCTCGGCCTTTAATGAGTACTTTATGATCTTGATTAAACTTTGTTGTCTGCTGAGAATAAGCCGCACTTAAACCAATCAATGCGTTGACATCATTTGGCTCAACCTTCAATCTTTGAGTAAATAGATCTATCGCTATTAGATTGTTTTTGAGGTCAAACCTTCGGTAATAATTCCATGCTTGTTTTACTAACTCATCGGATGCATCAAGGTCAAATTGATCACTACCCGCCTTGATATCCTCGGAAATTCTGGCCTTATCAAACCAGATAAAATAACTCACCAAAAGTATGATGAGTAAGCTCAAGCTTAGTGCAAGCTTATTTTTATTGGCTTGAAATCGCGTTAATTCACTAGCCGGTTTACACCATCTATATCCTTTACCCCGCACCGACTGGATATATTTATGTTCCTTAGTTTCACCTAAAGCTCTTCTTAGCAATGCGATTCGTTGCGTGAGAGTTTCAGGAGAGACCTGTTGCTCTCCCCACACTTTAGTTAACAACTCTTCCGAAGAAGCCGTTTGCGGAGCGATTTGAATGAGATGCGCTAACAGATCGAAAGTCAATGAATGCAGCTGAAGAGCTTGTCCACTTTTAAAAACTTGGCGAGTTGTCAGGTCAATTATGAGATCTGCAGATTGCAGCATAAAAGTATTCAATTAAAGCGGTAAGAACAAGCCTTATACTATAGAGAGAGAATACTTCTAGCAACTATGAATAATTTAGTCTTTAAATATGCTGGAGATCGCATCGATTAATGTGTGAAAAAACCCATTTTGAATGTCTTTCTCTTTGTCTTTTTCAGTTTCAACTTTATTTTGATCGACCCTTATTCTGCGTTCTTTTTCAGTATGCTTAGCCCAATTCTCCACAAACTCAGAATGTGCCGGTTGTTTATCAAGATTCGATTGCTCACACGGTGCTACATTTTTTTTAATTCTAGAACAGTCTGTCCCCTGGTGTTTAATCGAAGAACATGCCTGCAGAATAAGTATTAAGGCCAAACCGATAAATTTAACTTTGTTCATTAAATCTCTTTACTTTATTAATCTCAAAAACTTCAATCGTATGACTCGGTTATAACATAAAAGTTGCAATCGTTTTCTGAATACCCACGACATCTGTACCGCGTTTTAATTCTTTAGTAAGCGGCTGACTATGCCCGGATATCCAGATCTTGAGTTCAGATTCCATGTCAAAGTGACCATTTGACTCAACACAAAAGGCGGTAATTGATTTGTACGGAACGGATAAAAACTCTGTTTTCTTACCAGTTAATCCTTGTTTATCTACCAGTATGATACGTTTATTGGTAAATACGAACTTGTCTCTGATTACTTGATAACCAATTTCTACTGATTCACCTTCCGCCATTATTGGTGCAAATTCTTCGTTAAGTTTTTCAACATCGACTTCAGATGCGTTTCCGAGTAACCCATTTAAAATTCCCATGTTTATCCTTTGTAATTAACTGACTGATTCACCTAAATAGTGAAACCAGTTTAATACGATGTAGCGGTAGCTCACAATACCAATGGCGGCTTAATTTTGTGAAGCTTTAATTCAGGTGTATGCTGTAAACAAAATTCAATGATGTGTATTAAAGGATAAGTTATGGCAGAAGAATCAACCTCAGATCATGCTAATCAAATGGTCCAAGTAGAAGAAAGTGAGTATCAGCTCACTCAGCAAATTCTGAAAGAGCAAGTTGTACCGCAGCGGCCTTTACCGGTTCTATCAACACCACAAAGAGCGTTATCTCCGCATGAAGCCAATGAATATCAATCCGCCGGTGCTTTGATGCGGCGCCTTGCAGATACCATTGTTCAATGGCGAGAGCAGTTACCTGACGATATGGAGCCGGCAATTTTGGCGGTAATGCATGGCGGTATTCAGATTAATGTTGAAAGATTGGCACAAGAGAGTTTTCATGGCATCAGGATCGAAGGCAATATGAACGGCAGTCCCTGCATGCTGCTGGCCCATCAATCCACGGTACAAATGCTATGCTTTGTCAAAAAAGTGGAAGAGCAAAAAGTAAAAAGGCGCATCGGTTTTATTATTGATGGCGAAGAAGAAGAGGTTTAGCAAATATAAAACCAAACGAAAAACTCGATAAAAAAAGCTCGCCTTGGCGAGCTTTTTACTTATACGTATCGACCATAGATTAAGTAATAACTAATGATCGCTGTCCGGCACAAATACATAACCGATCCCCCAAACCGTTTGCAAATACCTCGGTTTAGCAGGGTCGTCTTCAATCATACGCCTTAAGCGTGAAACCTGTACATCGATACTTCTTTCAAGCGCGCTGTAGTCTCGACCGCGCGCCAAGTTCATCAATTTGTCTCGAGACAATGGTTGGCGTGGATTAGTTACCAATGACTTTAGTACTGCGAACTCCCCACTGGTAAGTGTCATCTGCTCGCCATTTTTGGTCATTTCACGGGTTGCTAAATTCAACTTAAACTCGCCAAATTCTATGACCTTCTCTTCTCCTGCCGGAGCACCAGGCAGCTCGGCCGTGCGCCTTCTTAGCACTGCCTTTACCCTGGCCAGTAGCTCTCTAGGATTGAAAGGCTTGGCTAAATAATCATCTGCTCCCAACTCTAAACCAATAATCCGATCAACATCATCACCTTTGGCGGTCAGCATAATAATTGGGATACTGTTATCTTCGGCGCGCAGTCGGCGACAGATGGACAGGCCGTCTTCTCCGGGCAACATCAAATCCAGGACCATCAGGTGATAATTCTCCCGCTCAAGAAAACGGTCCATTTGTTCAGCATCAGAAGCTGCTTTAACGATATAGCCCTGTTCTTTGAAGTATCTTTCTAATAGACTTCTTAAACGCAAGTCATCATCCACTACGAGTATTTTTTGCGTTTCTTCGTTCATCTTGCTCCCCTTTTGCTCGCATCTTCAACGATGTTGTCGCTGAACACCTTTACGTTTTAAGTGTGCCGAGTTAAATGTGCCAAGATATCTCAGCTTATTACTTTTGTAATGTGGCTATTTTCCACGATTAACCGATTGAAAGGCAAAGGAATTTTTCGCACAGTTGTTACAGAGTATAACTCAAGATTTCAAGAAGCTCTAAACACCAATTGATTTTCTATTCCAAGTCCTCGCTTAGTCGTTATAAAATCTCATAATTTAAAGCTGTTTTTCCGCCAAAAATGTTTATAATCGCCAGTCCAGAGGTCACCAGCAAAACCATATTATGGCCCAATTGACGTTGATCACTTGGTAAAGTGCTGTACCCCGTTAAATAATGTGGAAAGTTACGACACCGTTCTAACAGATGTCGCGTTTTAGGAATTTGTATGCTCAATATCTCGCAAAAAATTGCTCAAGAATTAACCGTTAAGGAAGCGCAAGTTGCCGCTGCTATCGGACTTTTAGATGAAGGCGCCACCGTTCCTTTTGTGGCCAGGTATCGTAAAGAAGTAACCGGTGGGTTAGACGATACTCAACTAAGAACCTTGGAAGAACGCCTAGGCTATTTACGAGAATTAGAAGATCGTCGCCAGGTAATTTTAAAGAGCATTGATGAGCAAGAAAAACTCACGCCTGAACTTAAGACTAATATTTTACAGGTAGAAACTAAAAGCGAGTTAGAAGATCTTTATCTTCCTTACAAACCAAAGCGTAGAACAAAAGCGCAAATTGCACGTGAAGCAGGGCTAGAGCCATTAGCACTTACACTACTGGAAGACTCAAGTTTAGACCCAGAGCAAAAAGCCGCTGAATTTATAAACACAGAAAGTGGTATTGCGGATACTAAGGCAGCACTCGACGGCGCCAAACAAATCTTAATGGAACAGTTTTCTGAAAATGCGGTGTTGCTCTCAGAGATCAGAAACTATTTAACGGAAAACGCTTTTGTACGTTCTGCAGTCGTTACCGGCAAAGAAGCCGAAGGGCATAAATTTAGTGACTATTTTGAATACAACGAAAAGCTCAATAAAATACCAAGTCATCGCGCTTTAGCTCTATTCCGTGGCCGAAATGAGGGTGTGCTTTCATTGGAGCTTGTTGTTGACGAAAACCTGCTTAAAGATGATAAAGCGACCAACCATGCACAATTCTTAATCGCAAAACACGCCAATATTAGCCAGCAAGGTAGAGCGGCAGATGCCTGGCTACAAACTGTCGTACTCTGGACTTGGCGTGTTAAATTGCACAACTTTTTCGAAACAGAGCTGTTAGGCGGATTGCGTGAATTGGCAGAAACTCAAGCAATTGGCGTTTTTGCTAGTAATATGCGTGATCTTTTAATGGCCGCACCTGCCGGTAAATATACAACAATGGGACTCGATCCAGGTTTAAGAACCGGGGTAAAAGTTGTCGTAGTCGACGATACAGGCAAATTACTAGCTTTTACTACGATATTCCCACATGCCCCACAGAGGCAATGGGATCAATCGATTGCAAAACTGACTACTCTTTGCCAAATGCATAAAGTTAAACTTGTCAGTATCGGAAACGGAACGGCTTCTCGCGAAACCGACAAGTTAGTCGCTGAATTGATGAAAAAACAGAGCCAGTTTGGTTTACAAAAAATAGTGGTAAATGAAGCAGGTGCTTCCGTTTACTCGGCATCTAAATTGGCTGCCGAAGAATTTCCTGAGCTAGATGTTAGTTACCGTGGCGCAGTTTCAATTGCACGCAGATTACAAGACCCTCTGGCTGAATTGGTTAAGATCGAACCCAAGGCAATTGGCGTAGGGCAATACCAACACGATGTCAGCCAAAGCCAACT
Organism: Kangiellaceae bacterium; assembly: GCA_026196875.1. GTDB lineage: Bacteria > Pseudomonadota > Gammaproteobacteria > Enterobacterales > Kangiellaceae > Aliikangiella. Next base: position 23,126 of record JAPHTP010000102.1, on the reverse strand, counting down.
GGGTAAAACTCTGGGAAGTGTCGTTGAGGATTGTGTAAATAAAGTCGGTGTCGACTTAAACACCGCTTCGGCCCCGTTATTAACTTACGTGTCAGGCTTAAATAAAACACTCGCTAATAATATTATTCGATTCCGTGAACAAAACGGACGATTCAGCGATCGCAAACAATTGAAAGAAGTAGAAAGACTTGGTCCAAAAGCATTCGAGCAAGCGGCCGGTTTCTTGCGAATTACCGACGGCGAAAACGTGTTAGATCGCTCCGGGGTGCATCCTGAAACTTATCCCATTGTCGAAAAAATGTTATCGAACTTAAATACGTCTATCAACAATTTGATGGGAAATACGACTGAGTTACGACAACTTAAAGCAGCTGACTATGTCGAAGAGAAGTTTGGTTTACCAACCATCAACGATATCCTCTCAGAACTTGATAAACCTGGGCGCGATCCTCGCGGTGATTTCAAAGCAGCTAAATTCAAAGATGGTGTCGAGGATATCAAGGATTTAAGCGCGGGTATGGCATTGGAAGGAACCGTAACCAATGTGACTGATTTTGGCGCATTTGTAGATATTGGTGTTCATCAAGACGGATTAGTACACATTTCAGTAATGAGTGATCGGTTTATTTCCAACCCTCGAGAAGTTGTTAAAACTGGTGATATCGTCAAGATTCATGTCATTGAAGTCGATCCTCGAAGAAAACGGATTAGCTTATCGATGATTGGGCCTAACCCAGAAAATGCATCGCCTAGAGGCAATACTGGTGATCGGCCAAGAAAGGGGGCGCCAAATAAATCTAAGGCAAAGCCAGCCAAACCAGCTAATACAGCTTTTGGAATGGCACTTGCTGATGCGTTAAAAGCCAAAAAATAGTCATGGAATCTATATATGAGATAAAAAAATGGCGTATTTTGTAAATTTATGTTGCAAGCGCCATATCAGTTTGTTATAAATGTTCAACGCTAGCGAATAATACGAAGCCCAGAACACTGGGACCTGCAGACTGGAAACTTTTACAAGCCTCACTATTGAGGCTTTTTTATTGCCTGTAAAAAAGATTGATTTATTGCAGCCATATTTTCATCGCCGCTTTTGCCTAAATCCGATTTCTGATAGTCTTCATGCCGATTGAATTTCAATATGGCGAACTCACTTAAGGATCCTTGGATGTTTGAATCACGTGGTTTTAATCTGTTTATGGCCTTCGTCTGCTATCAGCTGTTGGTTACTGCCTATTATTTCCAATACGTTCAAGGGATGGATCCTTGCCCCTTATGCATATTCCAGCGTATAGGAGTGCTTGCCGTAGGCATCGTATTTTTGATCCGTGGTTTGCACAACCCCTTGGCAGGTAGTCGCTGGCGTCCAACTTATTCGATACTTGGCTTAATAAGCACAATATTGGGTGGGATTGTGTCCGGTCGTCATATTTACCTACAGAGTCTGCCGGAAGGAGAAGTACCCGCGTGTGGTCCGGCACTCGATTACCTTGTTGATATGCTACCTGTAAGCGAAGTAATTTCTACAGTGCTAGCAGGTGATGGTGAGTGTGCCAAAGTATCCTGGAACCTTCTTGGCATTTCCATGCCGGGATGGGTGATGATCTTCTTTGTTTGCGTTGGGGGATTAATGATTTGGAGTATCGTCAATCACTTTAAACCTAATAAAAATATTTTCCGTCAATAATAGGGTTCCAAGCGCTAGCTTAGAGTGGCAGCTCAATTTGCTCATCGTGACTAGCCTCACTATCATGCTCACTTCTGACTAGCGGCAATAACATAGTAAAACGGCAGCCTTTACCTATTCGCGATTCAACGCTCAAGCTGCCGCCCAATTGTTCTGCAACGATAAAATAGGACACGGATAATCCTAACCCAGTGCCGACGTTCTCGTCTTTGGTCGTAAAAAATGGCTCAAATACGCGTTTGCGAGTTATTTCATCCATTCCGGGACCATTATCGATTATTTCTACACAAGCCTGGTTCCCTTCGCGACGAATAATCAGCTCAATCAAAGGGGTCTGGTCATTTGGATTTTGTGCTAATGCTTGCGCAGCATTAATCAGCAGATTAAGGAAAACTTGCTCAAGTTGGTTTTTCTGCGCCATCACAAATACATCTTGCGGCGAATAAGTTTTCCGAATTTCGATATGGCGAAAATCAAATTTCTTACGCTGATTGTAGTCCTTCGCAGACAGTCTTACCGCTGCATCCAACGCATCTTGTAGGGGCACTTCAGCCGACTCTTGATTGGCCGGTCTGGCAAAGCTCAGCATATCACCAACAATTCTCGCGGCTCGTTCACCGGAAATCATGATGCCATCTAAGAACTCTATTATTCGTTGTCTTTCTAAGTATTGATTAAGCGATTCCAAGCTAATGTCTGACTCTTGTGCCACCATTTGGTTGCGCGCCAAACTGTTGGAAAGACGACGTTTGATATTTTGGGTGCTCTGCATAATCGCGCCTAGCGGGTTATTAATTTCATGCGCCATTCCAGCAGCTAATCCACCAAGAGATAACATTTTTTCAGTCTGAACAAGCGTTTCATCAATACGCAGTTTTTCGGTTATATCGTCTACCCGGATCACTTCACCTTGTTCCTCTTCACGTAATGTAAAAATAGGATAGATCATTGCTTCCAAAGTACGTCGCTCATGGTTGATTTCAGCCTTAAACTGAAAACGTAAGATTTGCTGAATAAGATCTCTCGACTGGGTTGCTTTTTGGATCTTCTGATATAGCTTGGGGAATACATTGACTAACTTTTCGCCAATTGCCATATTGGCTTTCACGTTGGTCATTTTTTCGGCCTCGATGTTCCATTGCATTACCTGGTAGTCTTCGTCCACCGCAATTATCGCCGAAGGCATCGAGTCAATGAGTTTCTCCAAATAGTTCTGCATCGAATTGGCATAGCGCTCCGCCATTTCCCGACTCTGCCGCTGACGTTCCAACTCAGAAGAATGTTCCGCAATTCGCCTTTCCAAAATATTTCGAGTTTTTTCCAGGGCTTCACGTGATTCGTCAATTTGTTTTTCAAATTCAAGGCGGTGAGAAATATCTGAAACGAACTCAATATAATGAGGTCGCTCCATCCAACTGGCCATTCTGGCCCGGCTCTCGATAGGAATACGATTACCAAGTCTGGTGCGATAGCGAGACTCGTAAGTAATGCTTTCTCCCTGCCTCATTTGATTCACTAATTTAGGGTGTCGATGTAAATAGCAATCAATGTCAATATCTAGAATAGCCATGGATTGCAGCTCTTCTTTACTGTACCCCAACGCATCGCAAGCTCTTTGATTAACCTCCACAATTCTGCCGTCCAGGGATACTAGAAATACCATATCTACCGCCTGGTCGATGAGTAATCGGAAATCCTGCTGGGTTTCATCAAGACGCTGAGCCTGAGCAGATTCCCAATTGAGCAGATAAAATGCAGGATAGGCAATAAGCGAAAGTGTCAGACAGGCAACGCCTAGCTCTAGCGCCGCTTCGCGCCAGTTATATTCGCCGTCCAACCAAAAGCTAATACTTAATGCACTAACCACAGGCAATAAAGCTGCGACAACAATAAGTGAAGCCGTCAATCCCCGAATAGTCCAATAGCGAGCGAATTGGAAGCGGCTATTATTAGAATTTTTTTGCGGTGCTTGCATATAACTAAGTGTAACCTAAAACTCTCTATTCAACATTAGGCACAATTTTCCTATTCAGCAAGCCACATTGTCCAGATTCAGTCTCACAACTACCCATTAACCAGAAACGAATATCAATCGAGTATATTTATCGACTTTCACAAAATTTTGTTCGAATCTTAACCATTAGGTCAAAATTACTGAAAAAAATTTTGACCTAATGGTTTTCTGTGGTAAAAATTTAATATCATCTGAAGGTAGAAGGAGCCTGGCACTGATGTCAGAAGAATTAACCAAAGACATTCCTGAATTGTGCAAAAATACTGCGGTTAACGACTGGCTTGCTGAAAGAAATCAATTGATCATTCAGTATTGCAAGCTAACCGGTAGCCGCAACCAAACAGAGCTCCCGGAATATCAACAAGTTAATCAGTTTTGCGACATTTTGATTGATTATGTATCTGCAGGTCACTTCGAGGTATATGAGCAGATAGTTACCGCCTGTGAGGTTAACGGACCAGATAGCATGCAACTGCTTGAAAAGCTCTATCCTCAAATTACTGAAACCACCGATATCGTAGTTGATTTTAACGATAAATACTCACGCAATTCGGTTTCAAACCATCTCACAAGTCTAGATAATGACCTGTCATTACTGGGCGAAGCTATAGCTAAAAGAGTCGAGTTAGAAGATAGTTTAATTGATACCCTGAGAGCCAGGCATTAGTAATATGCTTTTTGCTTTTAAAACGCTTTGTTTAAGCAATTAGCGTCCCTTTAAGCTAAACTAAAACTATGCTCTTTATTAGGTATTCACTTGTCCGGCATCAGCCTAAAAAGGGCATAGATAGATTTACTATTCATCTTTAATACTTAAGTGATATAAAAGGAATCCCTTGAATGATAAGAGTCATTATTGAAAGACATATTAATGAAGGATGTTTTCAAGACTACATAGAACTAATTCGTAAAGCGCGTAAACAGGCTAATTCAATCGAAGGGTTTATTGCGGGTGAGTTGCTGCAAGAGAAAGACAATCAAAACCATGCAGTAATCGTCTCTAGCTGGGAAAATTTTGAGGCCTGGCAAAGCTGGTTGGATTCAGAGGAAAGACAAACCGTGCTTGAGGAAATGCGTCCACTATTACAAGAAGACGAAAAAGTTACAGTGTTGGAGAGCAGTCAAATACTCATGTAATTTGGGCAAAACCAATTGCTGTGTACAAAAAAGCCGGTTAAAAGCCGGCTTTTTTGTACCTTATAAGATTAACCTTTCTTTTTAACGTAAAGCACCAAGTTATGATCAATCAGCTCAAAACCATGCTTTTCAGCTATTTGGTGTTGAAGCTCTTCTATTTGATGATCAAAAAATTCTATGACTTCACCGGAATCCACACAAACCATATGGTCATGGTGTTCATCACTACTCAGCTCAAAGACTGCATGACCATCTTCAAAATTGTGCCGCGAAACTAGTCCAGCCGCCTCAAACTGAGTTAGTACTCTGTAAACTGTCGCCAACCCCACATCTTCTCCAGCCTCGAGCAAGAGCTTGTACACATCTTCCGCGCTTAAGTGCTTGCTGGTTGCATTCTCTAATATACTTAAAATCTTGAGCCGCGGCAGTGTGACTTTTAAGCCTGCGTCTTTTAGCTGTTGATTACTCAATCTAAGCTCCCTTGAATTTTTTTGATCCAAATTTTGATTATTTTTGGAATCTTTTGGTCTTAATATTGACTATAGGTATACCCGCGAAGCGCTGATAGCTGCATTTTGGGGTATTACGCATATATTATATTCTTTTTTTAGCGCATTTGGCACAAATTCATATAGAATACTGCGCTAGTCTTATCTTACCGATCTCAGTTGGCTAAGATATTAGGATAAGTTACCACGTTTTCGTATTAGAGCAATTTGGATTTGAAATGATAAAGAAACTGTTCTTTCTGTTAGCGCTATGTTTGAGCGCTTGTGTTTACAAAATTGATATTCAGCAGGGCAATATTTTAGCGCAGAAAGATATCGACAAATTACGGCCTGGGCTGACTAAAAACCAGGTGGTGTTTGTACTTGGGTCACCAGTAGTGGACGATGGCTTCAAAGATGACAAATGGGTTTATCTATATACTTACAAACGCGCCAAGACAGGGGAAACCACCCGCAAAGTTTTAAAACTGAACTTTAACCAAGACAAGCTAGTTTCGGCTTCAGGCGATTATGAAATCCCCGCGGAGCTTCAATCAAAATAGTGGAAGTTATACCCTTCTGAGGAATTATGAAGGGTTAGATTTATCTGAATCAGAATTAGAGTCAGAACGTGGCTCTGGGTGCTGATGGCATTCACGGAAGTGAGACAACAGCTTTTCTCTTAACTCCTCATTAGGTTTATTTTTGGCGGCTAACAAATCAATTGTCTTACTACTGATGTTTAGTTGCTCGCCATAACGACGGCAATAGACGCACATCAGTAAGTGCAATTTCAGTTTAAACTTTTTGAAACCAGTAAGCGGTTGATCGATTTCTTCAGATAGCTGCTCAGCAACTTGTTTACAGGTTGGTAACACTAACACTCTCCGGTTTTCTGGAAATGATCAATAACTTGCAACACCTTATCTCTGGCGCGGTGCAATAAAACTCTGATATTAGACGGGCTCACTTCGAGAATGTTACACAGTTCATCCATTGATAAACCACCAGCATCCCGCATTTGTAAGGCAACACGCTGATTTTCTGGCAGTTTGGCCAAATTCTTCTTTAAACAATCCTGTAGTTCATCCGCGAGAAGTAAGTCTTCCGGAGTATCACCATGCCATTGAGAACTTGGATTGGACCAGTGCGCCCTTTCATCAAAACGAGGGTCGGTAGCCCAGTTCTCTTGCATGGCTTCTAGTGAGACATTGCGGGCTTCTTTTCGTCGCCGTGTTTTAGCTTCGTTAGCCACGATCCGGATCAACCAACTTTTTAAGCTGGAACGGCCTTCGAATTTGGGCAGCGCTCTTAATGCGGAAACCCATGCCTCCTGAATAACTTCATCGGCGATCGCACCACCGGCGATAGATTGCGCAACAGAATACATCAATGAGTAGTGCTGATTGAAAATTTGTTTAAAAGTTAATTCATTACCTGCCAGCAAACTTTCAATTATTTGTTTTTCTTCTTCTGATTGGGACAAAACTCGCTCCAATGGCAGTAGTTTGTTACCTAGTGCCGCTTAGCCATCCTTTTAAACCGCACTAAACACAAAACTATAGAAATAAAAAGGTGCGGCGAGCCGCACGCTTTTTGATAAAAATGAACTCAATTTTTGGTTAAAAATCAAACGCATTTCTACAAGGACAGATCAGGTCAAATCGACCTTCGCAGCTAGAATACCAAACTCACTGCGAGAGTCAAAGTTTCGAGATTTTTTTCTAAACTCAATTGCCACTTTTAGCACCATCGGGCCCCGTGTGATCGATTATTCTAACAACGACCATTTTTCCCCAAACCCGGCCGAACTTTCACTGAGCACAAATCCCGGTTCTTCACTAAATGCGACAGCGTAAATAATGGCACCGCTGGGTTTACCCTGCGTTCTAGTACGAGCTTTCCAGCGTTTAATCCGCTGCCCAGATTCTGTCTGCCATAAACTAATATCTCTACCCGGCGCCCCTGTTAATAGCATATCCCCTTCATTGGAGAAACGGGCAGCACTGATCACATACTCCCTTTTATTCAGATCCAACCGAGATATTTCCTCGCCTGACTGAATATTCCAAATGATCGCGTTTCCCAAAGTACCTGCGGTAAAAGCTTGTTTACCCAGTTTATCTAATTTCACTTTAACAACTCGGGTTTTATGCTCAAATAATTGTTGAGGTTTCGCGGTACGAGTATTCCACAGGATTGCCCGATAATCATTGCCACCGGTAAATGCCCAAAGGCCATTGGCAGATAAGTCGACACTAGCAACCGCCTCTTTACGATGTGCCGTAAATTCTATGCGGCGACCGGTGTTCATATCAATAAAAATTACCAGACCACTTCCCAATCCCAACAGTACGTAGCGCCCTTTATCGGAGATTGCCACCGAACGAATATCAGCCGGCGTTTCCCAATACCCATAAGGCTTACCAGAAGTTGTATTCCAGATGATAAATGTTCTTTTATCTGCGGTGATGGCTCTTGAGCCATCAGGCGAAATATCAACGGCAGTGATCCCATCTTGCGGATCATCATTATGTCGCCATTGAAACAACATTTTGTTTTCTCTTAGATCCCAGTAGGCTGCACCAAAATTCACCGATGAAACCAAAGCAAAGTGACCATTTTCAGAGATCGCAGCATCCAAAACACCTACCGCAGCATGCGGCCATTCAGCCACAGCTTTGGAGGGTTGTTCACAGCCAGTTACTGACAAAATGGTACAAATAAGCGCTATTAATCGAATACGGACCTGTTGTATCATCAATCTCCCTTAGGCGAGTCGGAATTTCGCACCATCATCAACTCAGTTTTGCTGGTGCTCGGTTTAGCGGCATACTCCTCAGATTTGAGATGTTCGGCCATTCCGGTCTTCTTTTATCGTTATTTAAAGTATAGACTGCCTAAGGCTCGTTGCTCTTTCATTTGTCGATATTCTGGAATAAGAGGTTACAACCTTTTAACTAAGGATTTGTGCATGGTTAGGACCCTTTCCTCGTGCAATAAAACCGCGTTGATTGACGATTCTATATTCGCTCCATTAAAGATAAGCAAATGACAGAATAACATGTTATTTATTGGGGAATTTTAATGCCGAATATTTCGGTACTAAAAAAATATGATCATTATAAATGAGGTAATCAAGTGAACAAAATAGCCGCAATCATCGCGACAAGCTTACTACTTAGCGCTTGTCAGCAAGATGCAAACTCAGACAATAAAACTGAAACCAAAGCAGAAAGCGAAAAGCCCGCTGCAACCCAAGTAGAAAAACCAGCTGCAGAGGCTAGCTCTGGATTAACAGACCAAGACAAAATGGCTTATGGTGTGGGAGCAAGCATGGCAACCAACATCAGTATGCTTAATGAACAATACAAAGCACTAGATCTAGACTTGAAAATGGTGAAACAAGGGTTCGAAGATACCTTAGCTCAAAACTCAAAATTAAGTGAAGAAGAAATTATTCAACAATCACAAATTTTCGGCCAGAAATTGCAGTTTGCACAGCAGCAACAGCGTCAACAAGAGATGCAGGAAATGCAAGCGAACAATGAGAAATACTTAACTGAGAATTTGGCAAAGGGATTTACCAAAACTGAGTCAGGTTTACAGTACAAAGTTGTTACTCCGGCTGCAGAAGGCGCAGCCAAGCCAAGTGCAACTGACACTGTCAAAGTGCACTACACAGGTACTTTTACTGATGGAAAAAAATTCGATAGTTCTGTCGATAAAGGACAGCCGTTTACCTTCTCACTTCGCGGTGGCGTAATTCAAGGGTGGTTAGAAGGCGTTAAGCTTATGTCTGTTGGAAGCAAATTTCAATTTGTTATCCCGCCAGAGCTAGGTTACGGCTTTAACGAAAGACCCGGTATGCCATCAGGTTCAATTTTGATTTTTGATGTTGAATTACTCGAAATTGTTAAACAAGAAGAACAAGCACAATAATCTATATCCGCAAACAAAAAAGCCTCTTTACGAGGCTTTTTTGTTGTCCACTAATCTCAGACTATCTGCCTGACTTGGATTTTGTTCGAATACTTGGTCAATGTATTCACGCTTAATCAATGATTGCTCAATGAACACAGATTTCCTTCTCGGTTTAATCTGGCTATATATTAGTCCAACTAGCACTAAACCCGCTGCAAGGTACTGTGCTTGAGTTAACGACTCATTTAGTACTAACCATCCAAAAAATAGGGTTCCGATCGGTAAAAGATTTAACCACAATCCAACTTGGCTTGCAGGCATCGTCTTGAACGATGCGTTATATAAAATGAATGCAATAACGTTTACCCCCCAAGCCAAAAATAGGACCGAATAGATCACTTCACTCGATATATTCGCTGGAATACCTTGGTTAAACACTAAAGCCAACGGCAAGAAAAACAAGGTACCAAAACCGGCTTGCAAGGCTGTTAAAAATAGCGGCGAATAACGATCGCTGAGCTTTCTAGCCAACAGGCTATATGCCGTTGCAAATCCTATTGCAATAAACTCAAGGAAGTTTCCAAGTAAGTGATCACTACCACTTTCTGTCCCTGAATCACCAGTTACAGACAATAATATTGCACCTAACACAGCGATCAAACCACCGATTATCATACGCCGATTAATTGCTTCCTTTAGAAAATACCAGGCCGCCAAAGTCACTAAAAAAGGGTGTAAGGCTGTTATCATTCCCGCTTCCGATGCACTGGTATAGGTTAAAGCTAACCCTTCAAATACGAAATACAAGCATGGTTCACACAATATTAAGCCCGTGAGTAAAATCCAATCCCCCTTTTGATACTGTTGTTTTGCCCGCCGGATTGTCGGAACAAAAAATAACAATAATGCTACCGCGAGAATCATTCGCAAAAATACGGTTGGAAAAGCCCCCAATTCCGCCACCGCAATTTTCATTGCAATAAAAGAGGCCGCCCAGATCACAACAGCGCTGACAATTTGGATAACAGGTAAGTATTGTCGTAAAACTTTAGCCATTCTCTATCCCTCCTCTGTGCTAGTTCTTCAACGAAAACTGATCCAAAACAAACGCATTTTGGACTTTTGATATCTCATACAAGGAAAAATCGAGTCTACAGAGATAGGTTTTGAGCACAAACGAAATAAACTGGACTTTCACATTAGTTTTTTTTATGCGAAATCTAGGATAATTAGATCTGCACCATATAGGTGCGTCTATTTTTTAGAATTGCACCATTTTGACTCTGTATTTTTGTGTTATAAGGCTATAATTGCCTTTTAAAGGTGCATAAATCAGTGAAATTAGTAGCGGTTTAGAGTTGGCACCTAAATTGCCTTTCAATTGACAACTTTATTTATCTACATCCAAATTTTTAGTTATATCTGAAAATCGATTCTTCTGAGGAAAAAATAATGAGCGCAAAAGACATCTTGGCGATGATGGAAGAGAACGACATCTCTTTTGTTGATCTACGATTCACCGACACAAAGGGTAAAGAACAACATGTAACCTTGCCTGCACACTGTGTAGACGAAGACTTCTTAGAAGAAGGCAAAATGTTCGATGGCTCTTCAATCTCAGGTTGGAAGGGTATCAACGAGTCAGACATGGTACTTATGCCTGATGTGACTACTGCGGTTTTAGATCCATTTTGTGAAGACGCGACGCTTAATCTTCGCTGCGATATCCTCGAGCCTTCAACTATGCAAGGTTATGATCGTGACCCACGCTCTGTAGCAAAGCGCGCTGAAGTTTATCTTAAGTCTACGGGCATTGCTGATACTGCTTTCTTTGGTCCTGAGCCAGAGTTCTTCTTATTCGATGATGTTCGTTTCAGTATTGACATGAGAGGCGCTACCTACCGCATTGACTCTAATGAAGCGGCTTGGAATTCTGAGCGTCGTTATGATGAAGGCAACATGGGCCATCGCCCACGCGTTAAAGGCGGCTATTTCCCAGTTCCTCCGGTTGATTCCTCACAAGACATTCGCTCTCAAATGTGTCTAGTTCTTGAAGAAATGGGGATCAAGACAGAAGCACATCACCACGAAGTTGCAACTGCAAACCAAAACGAAATTGCTACCAAATTCAATACCTTAGTTTCAAAGGCTGATGAAACCCAAGTTTTGAAGTATGTCGTTCACAATGTTGCTCACGCATACGGTAAAACAGCGACTTTCATGCCTAAACCGGTAGTTGGAGACAATGGTTCAGGTATGCACGTTCATCAATCATTGGCCAAAGATGGCGTGAATATCTTCGCCGGTAACAAGTACGGTGGCTTATCTGAAGAAGCCCTTTATTACATCGGCGGAATTATTAAGCATGCGAAAGCGATCAACGCGTTAGCCAATCCTTCTACTAACTCTTATAAGCGTTTGGTACCAGGGTTTGAAGCACCGGTAATGCTTGCTTATTCGGCTAAAAACCGCAGTGCGTCGATCCGTATTCCTCACGTACCAAGTGAAAAGGGGCGTCGCATTGAGGTTCGTTTCCCTGACCCAACGGCTAACCCTTACTTGGCATTTACCGCTATGCTAATGGCCGGTATTGATGGTATCCAAAATAAGATCCATCCTGGTGATGCAATGGATAAAGATCTTTATGACCTTCCAGCAGAAGAAGCTGCAGAAATCCCACAAGTTGCGAGCTCTCTAGAAGAAGCTTTGGATGCACTTGATAAAGATCGCGAATTTCTGACAAGAGGTGGCGTGTTCAGCGATGAGTACATCGACTCTTTCATCGCCCTTAAGCGTGAAGACGTAACCTACTTGAACATGACTACTCACCCTGCTGAGTTTGACATGTACTACAGCTTATAATCGAAAGATAAAAGCAAATAAGCCCGGATTACCGGGCTTTTTTTTGCCTATAGTAAATTCTCTAATTTTGCTTTTGCCGATTAATTTGTTAACGTAAAAGAGATCGCTCAATGAGGTGAATTGTGATGAATAAAAAGCTGCTACTCCTTTTTTTAGCTCTCTTGTCGCTAAACGTTAGTGCCCAAGACAAAAAGAAGATTTATCGATGGGTAGATAAAGACGGTAATGTTCATTATTCCGATGAGCCACGCAAAGGGGCAGTAGAACTAAAGATGAAGGAAGTTCCTACCGTTAATATGACACCTCCTGTCCCATTAAAAGACATTCAGTCCCCAATAGAGGAGCAGACACAACCGTTTGCAGGTTACACTTCTGCACACATTGTTTCTCCGGCAGCAGACGGAGTTATACGCAATAACGCACAAACAGTAATAGTTGAATTAGCAATTGAACCAGCACTTGGAAACGGCCACAGAATAAGAATTTTTATCGATGGGAAACCCATTAAGGAAACCAATCAAACGTCTGGAATCAAGTTGGAAAAAATGGAGTTTGGAAAGCACACGATTAACTTTGTGATCCTGGATCATGACGGCCGGGTGATATTTAATAGCGAATCAAATAGCTTCCATTTGCTCAATTTTATCAATCCCAAAAGACGAGGCAAATAGTCTAACCCACCATTCTCAAATGGAGATTTTTATTCTAAAAAATCTCAAAGCTTTTCTGCTTCTCCAGTATAAATCTCAAATCAGATTATTAATCTCAGACAGACTGTTAAGCCTGTCTCAGAAAAACTGACTTTTATTGGTTAGACTGGTTTCAGGCTTTTACGAAAGCACAGTTAAATTTACTTTATTTTTCAACCCCTGATTCGCCCGCCATTAAGCGGGCATTTTTTTATCTTCAGGAATATCCCTTTCAAGCACTAACTTTCGGCGTCAAGCTTATGCTCTAGATAGTGGATATTGGTTCCACCTTTCTGGAAGTTTTCATCGGCCATTATACGACGTTGCAATTCGATGTTGGTTTTTATGCCATCGATAACAACTTCATCAAGTGCCATTTGCATTCTTGCCATAGCCACTTCTCGTGTTTCTCCATAGGTAATTAATTTACCAATCATCGAGTCATAGTAAGGCGGCACTTTGTAGCCCGAATAAATATGCGAATCCCATCGAACACCCGGTCCACCTGGTGCGTGATAACGGTCAATAGTTCCTGGCGATGGGATAAAAGTATTCGGATCTTCAGCATTGATACGACATTCAATTGAATGGCCACGAAGCTGAATATCTTCCTGCTTAAACGAAAGTGGTTGACCCTCAGCAACGCGTAGTTGCTCTTTAATGATATCTACACCAGTAATCAATTCGGATACTGGATGTTCTACCTGCACACGAGTATTCATTTCGATGAAGTAGAATTCGCCCTTTTCGTATAGGAATTCAAATGTTCCCGCGCCGCGATAGCCAATTTCTTTACAGGCTTGCACACAACGTTCACCGATAAAACGACGTTTCTCCTCTGTCATCCCGGGCGCTGGCGCTTCTTCCACAACCTTTTGATGTCGACGTTGCATTGAACAATCCCGCTCACCTAAATAGATCGCATTCCCGTGGTTGTCTGCAAGTACCTGAATTTCCACGTGACGTGGTGTTTCCAAGAACTTCTCCATGTATACCATATCGTTGTTGAATGCAGCCTTAGCTTCTGCTTTGGTCATGGCGATAGATTCAATCAAGTCTTCTTCTTTATGAACCACTCGCATCCCACGACCACCGCCGCCACCTGACGCTTTGATTATAACTGGATAAGCAATTCGTTTAGCGATTGCTAAGCTTTCAGCTTCGTCTTCACCTAACGGACCATCGGAACCGGGGACACAAGGTACTCCGGCTCGTTTCATCGCCGCGATAGCTGAAACCTTGTCCCCCATCAAACGGATGTTATCCGCAACAGGACCGATAAATGTGAAGCCACTTTTCTCGACTTGTTCAGCAAAATCGGCATTTTCTGCCAAAAAGCCGTAGCCAGGATGGATAGCTACCGCATCAGTAACTTCCGCTGCAGATATAATGGCAGGAATATTAAGGTAACTTTCAAGTGGTGAAGCAGGCCCAATGCAAACCGATTCATCGGCCAATTTAACATGCATTAAATTTTCGTCCGCAGTGGAATGAACCGCTACAGTTTTAATACCTAACTCGCGGCATGCACGTAAGATTCTTAGTGCGATCTCGCCCCGGTTGGCTATAACAACTTTATCAAGCATTTTACTTTCCAGATGTTCTCTTTTCAGAAGTCTTAAGCTGATTGCTCAAGTTCTGAAAAAAATTATTTCTTTAACGCTATGTCGAACTAAAACGACATGCCATTTCGAACCTGAAAAAGGCATTTAGCCTTTGATCTTAAACTATTCAATGATGAAAAGTGGCTCATCAAATTCAACTGGTTCGCCGTCTTCAATCAAAATAGCTTTGATAGTGCCTGAAGTATCGGCCTCAATCTGATTCATCATTTTCATTGCTTCAACAATACATAGGGTGTCACCAACTTTCACTTGATCACCGATTTCAGCAAATGTTTTCGCGCCTGGAGAAGGGGAACGATAGAATGTACCTACCATTGGAGATTTAACCTGATGGCCACTAACTTCCGCAGCAGCAGATGTTTCAGAAGCAGCCTCCGCTGCTGCTGGCGCCGCAACTGGAGCAGCCATTGGTGCCGCCGAGTATTGCACCGGCGCAGCAGCTACTGGAGCTGTTGCACGGCTGATACGTACAGACTCTTCGCCTTCCTTAATTTCAATTTCTGCTACGCCAGATTCTTCAAGTAATTCGATTAACTTTTTTACTTTTCGAATATCCATGATCACTACACCTTAATAAGTAAATTTCAAAATAAGTTCTTTAAATATGTTCTTTGAATAAATTTTTTAACTCTACCGTTGAGTTAACTGCTTAACAGCCATATCACAAGCCATGAGATAACTGTCTGCTCCAAAACCAGCAATAATGCCTACAGCCAAGTCAGACACATAAGAGTGTTTACGAAATGGCTCTCTTGAATGAGGATTGGATAAGTGGATCTCAATAAATGGGATGTTAATAGCAGCTAGTGCATCTCTAATCGCTACGCTGGTATGAGTAAATGCAGCCGGGTTAATTACAATAAACTCTACACCCTGTGTTTTGGCTAGTTGAATTTTATCAACAATCTCATGCTCAGCATTCGATTGGAAAAAATCGCACTCTACACCTGCCTGCTCAGCTTTTAGTTCAACTTGTTGCTTAATTTGATCAAGCGTTAATGTTCCATAAATTCCTGGCTCTCGAGTGCCGAGAAGGTTTAAGTTAGGACCATTTATGACCAAAAGAGACATAAGCGATTGTTCGTCTTTAGTTAGAATTAGGACTTCTTGCAGCTAAAATACGCCAAAATCGTCAATCCTGCAAACAAATTAATAATTTCCTTTGAATCATGTCGCAATTTGCGATGTTCTCAGAAATTTAAGCTCAATATTACTAGCTTTTGCAAGATTCTCGAAGATAGCTGCAATTTTAGCGAATTTTATCCTAATAAGAACAAAGAATGGTACAACCAGTCGTTCTGGGACAAGAAGAGTTAGAGCTTCTGGCTAGTTTTAACTCTACTGTTAACTTTTAACAAGCCGCTAATCCAGTTCTTCAGCATTAAGATGGCGAGAAGTGCGGCAGAAATAGGAAATATTAGTGATTGTTCCATGTGGTGGTGGGCAGCAGCCACTTGAAGTACTTCAAAATTAAACTGCTCCACCAGCCAATTGACCAGATAACCTAATCCAATACTGGCACTGATAATTCCCAATATATATCCAATTAGGACCCCATTACCCATTTCTTTGCGCACCATTCCCATGGTGGAAAGATTTGTCGCCGGGCCAGCTAGCATAAATACTAATACAGCCCCCGGAGAAATCCCGACAGCCAGGAAACCTGCCGCGATAGGGGTAGAAGCGGTCGCGCAAATGTACATTGGAATACCAACAAGAGCCATCACAATCATAGCCGCAAGCCCATCTCCCCATTGAGTAAGGAAATCTGTCGCAATATAGGTTTTAATCACCGCAGCCAGTGCAAGCCCCAAGAGTAGCCACTTTGTAATGTCCTTTAGTAGTTTTCCACTGCTGAATTTTAGTGATTCGACTATGCGACGCTGCCAAGTGATCACTGACTCTGATTTTTCTGTCGCTTTTGATCCGCAACATGATTTGGCTTGCTGTTGCTGCTTTTTAGCACAACAAGAGGCCTCCTCGGTTATGTCTTTCTCGCTGGCTTCCTCTTTATTGGCAAAAAATAAGACTAACAACGCGGTATAAACTGCGGTGAAAATCGCCGAAATAGGCCTAATTATCGCCATAAATGGTCCTAAAAGAGCATATGAAACCGAAATAGAATCAACACCTGTTTCCGGAGTAGCAATTAAAAAAGAAACCGTGGAAGGTTTGGAAGCTCCACCTCGTCTTAAACCGAGTGCGGCAGGGATGACGCCGCATGAGCAAAGTGGCAGAGGTGCGCCTATTATCGCGGCTTTTACGATTGAGCCCATGTTAGAACCACCAACATGCTTTTTTAGCAGCTCCATTGGTACCCACCAGTTCATTAATCCAGCAATTAAAAGGCCTAATAGAAGCCAGGGCGCTGACTCCATAAATAATTCGATAAAGTTAGTGATTAATTCAGGCATGGCTATGCTCGTTCGATTTTAAAATACTCCGGATCTTCCAGAGTTTGCAAAATAGTACAGTTTTGGGCACTCTCGGGGCCCCCACAGCAGGCTTGATATAATCCAGTCAGAGCTTGTTTCATTTTTTGGAGATCGCGTATTTTAGCTTCAAGTTCTGCAATTTTATCTCCAGTATAACTTTTTACTTCTTCGCAAGTATGCGCTTCCTTGTTGACCTGAAGTCCAAGCAACTTAGCGATTTCCTTCAAGGAAAAGCCCACCTTCTTAGCGTGCAGGATAAAATATAGTTGCTGCAGTTCTTGCTCGCCGTATAAGCGATAGCCGGACTCTGTACGCATTTTTGCGCTAATTAGGCCTTCAGCCTCGTAATAACGGAGCGATTCAACACTAACTTGAGCCTTCTTAGCGAGTTCGCCTATTTTGTAATGTGTATCTTTCATGAATAATAGTATAAACCCTAAAGCAAACTTTAGGGTCAAGGGTTAGATCAAGAGAATTTATAAATTTCTAAGAATTCGTGAAGTTATTAAGTGACGCTATTAAGATTTGGAACAGCTGAAATAAGATCTAACTAGCCCAATGAGATTCTCGTATCCGTTAAGCCAGTTTTGTTGTTTATAAATTAAGGATAGATTCTGACGGAAAATTTCTTCGGCACTGTTTTTGGAGGCTGGTAATAAGTTAAGTGATAGGTAACCATCAACTAATGAGGACTGATGGATCTTTTCAAGATTTAATTCGAGCTTTAATAGTTCTTCTTTAAGATGGCTATTCGAAGCCGAAGTTATTTCCTTGCGTAATTCTCTTTGCCGTTCGACCCAATTCTTTGACTGTTGGCAAGATTTAATAAGCTCAATACCTTTATTCTCAGTGAATGCTTGCTTTTCAACAAATGCCAACCAAATACAAAGCAGAATTTCATTTACATTTAACTGACAATTATCTTGTAGATCTAAGAGGCATTCTTTGACACCTTTTGCACGGTAAAAGTCGCATGAAAACTGCCAGAACTCATTAGCTTTAGTGGAATAAGTTTTTTCAGAGAAACTCCCAGCCATTTTAACCAGCCTAGTTCGATAAATAATCGAGTGCCATATTGGCCAGAGTTTTAACCCCCAATTTCATACCGGACTCATCGATTTTAAAATCGGGTGTATGGTGAGGCGGGGCATCCTTTGCGGAAATCGATTCACTTCTCCCGCCTAAAAAGAAATAAAATCCCGGAATTTCTTCTGCGAAAAAAGCGAAATCTTCCGCGCCGGTTATTGCGTCCATAATGATCACTTTGTTTTCACCGGCTTGCCTTTGCATAGTTGGTAACATCTGCTGTACTAATTTGGGTGTGTTATAGGTTATCGGATAGCTTGTCGACATAGGGATCTCGACCACTGCCTCTGCTCCCATGCTCTCAGCTATACCGGTCGCAATATTCCTTATCTTTTTATGTATTTGCTGACGCATATCTTTATCGAGGGCGCGAATGGTACCGATCATTTCGACTTCTTCTGGAATAATGTTGGAACGCACACCTCCATGAATACTACCGATAGTAACCACCGCCGCTTGCTTGGTTAGCTGTAGCTGACGCGAAACAATGGTTTGTAGACTATTAATTATCTGAGCAGATATGACGATTGGATCGACTCCGTTCCAAGGCGCCGAGCCGTGGGTTTGTTTACCTTTTATTTTTATTCTGAAATCATCAACACTGGCCATCAATCCACCGGGACGATAGCCGATCATACCAACCTGGATCTGTGAAGAGATATGCAATCCAAAAATAGCGTCAACATCAGGAGATTTAAGTACGCCCTGTTTAACCATTAACTCGGCGCCGCCTTCCTCACCTTCGGGCGCGCCCTCTTCTGCAGGTTGGAATATGAATTTTACCGTACCAGGAATTTCATTTTTAACCTGCACTAACACTTCTGCAACGCCCATTAAAATTGCCGTATGAGCATCATGACCACAAGCATGCATTACACCGACTTCTTGACCTGCATAAGTAGTTTTTACTTTTGACGCAAACGGTAGGTCAACTCGTTCGGTTACTGGAAGTGCATCCATATCGGCACGCAGCGCGATAGTCTTGCCGGGTAATCCGCCTTTCAATATCGCTACCACACCTGTATGGGCCACGCCAGTTTCAACTTCTAATCCCAATGACTTCAAGTGCGCGGCAACTTTTTCCGCGGTTTTAAATTCTCGATTGGATAATTCCGGAAACTGATGGAAATGGCGACGCCAATCTATCACTTTACTTTCCACCTGATCGACAAGTTCGTCGATTTTAGTTTTACCAATGCAACTAAAAGAAATCGAGCTAAAGGTCAAAAATAAGATAGTGATCAGTTGTTTCATGAAGGCCTATAGTTTTATTGTGGTTATAATTAGCTTCACAGCATACTGATTTATTGGAAACCACTCAACTAGGGACCGTTGATCTTTCGTCACTCAAAGCAGTAGTGGGTAAATGAGAATAATCCAGTTTCAGCCTCAACCGATGGACCGGATGAATTTTTTTGCTATTTATTCATTCTATAACAACAGATAGAATTCTATTACTAATCAACCCGGTAAAAAACCTATTGCTATGGATAATCGTCACCAACAAAATATCGCAACCACATCACGCCTTATTTTACGCCCTCTCGCGCCGAATGATTGTCGGCGTTTGTATGAATATCGCAATCAGCCGGATGTGGCATTGTTTCAAGGTTGGACACCGGAAACCCCAGAAGAAGTAAGCAATTATGCTACTGAAATGCAGTCTCGAGATTTTGCTGCAGCTGGTCACTGGTATCAAGTGGTCGTGAGTCTGAACGAAAGCAGTTTGAATGAAGATAGAAACATTATCGGCGATATGGCATTTTGTATTGACACTGAAACCAATCAACAAGCTGAATTAGGCATCGCATTAGACCAACAGTATCATGGTAAAGGATATGCCAAGGAAGCTAGTGAAGCCCTGATTAATTTTCTATTTAGTGAATTTAATTTGCACAGGATCCATATCTCAGTCGATCCGCAAAATATCGCCTCTCAAAAGCTGTGGGAAAAGCTGGGATTTCGTTATGAGGCCCACTTAAAGAAGGCTGTTATGTTTAAAGGAGCATGGTGCGACGACGTAATTATGGCGATCTTGAAAGAAGAATGGCTTAAACGAAATTAATCAGAATGTTGAACGCTATTCGATCAACTGATTACTGCAACCGACTTTACTTGTGCCCATACTTTACCACCTTCTTTCAGCGCCAGTTGATTGTGAGAACGATTGGTTATTCTTGCAACTATATAGTCGTTACCTGACCTTAGTTTTAACATCGACATCGATTCATCCTGGTCGGGAATAATTTCATCAACCACCACCGCCAAGCGGTTTAATATACTGGAGTCCGTTTGACAAGACATGGCAATGCTTACGTCTCTAGCAAGAATTCGTATACGTATATGTTGACCGATTTTATCTCCGCTATCTCTAACCCACAGCTCCCCCCCCTCAAAAGCCACCCGCATTAAGTGCCATCGATCATCTTTTTCTTCAACTTTGCATTGTAAGATGACCCCGGCACTTTCATGGTCTGTTAAAGCAATATCAATTCTAGAAAAAACATCGCTTAGACTCCCCTGGGCAACGACTTTGCCGTGCTCAAGCGCAACGACATGATCAGCTAAGCGCGCCACTTCATCCATTGAATGACTGACATACAATATTGGGACATCAGATATTGCATGTAAATTTTCCAAGTAGGGTAGAATCTCCTGCTTTCGCTTTTGATCGAGTGAAGCTAACGGTTCATCCATTAATAATAATTCAGGTTGAATCAACAGAGCCCGAGCAATCGCTACTCTTTGACGTTCCCCCCCTGAAAGTTGTTGCGGGTAACTCGCCAAGATATTTTCTATGCCCATCACTGAAATAACCTTTTCATACTGCTCTGACGTGCACTTTCGTATTGATCGTTTTATCGCAAATTGAATGTTTTGTTCTGCATTTAAATGTGGAAATAGGCTCGCTTCCTGGAAAACATAACCAATAGGGCGCTTATGAGTTGCCAATGAGTCGTCATTGGTTTGCCAGGTATTGCCAAATACACAAAGCTCTCCTTTGACATTTTTTTCCAACCCCGCAAAACAGCGTAGTAGAGTGGTTTTTCCTGAGCCTGAATGGCCGAAGATAGCAGTTATTCCTGTAGCGGGTAAATTCAAGTCAACATCTAATGAGAATTCTTTTCCTCTTTTGTTTAGGTATCGAACTTGAAACCTGGCCCGAATGGTCCGTGGTTGTTGCTGCATATGCGATTCTGTCGTTTTAACTAAACTCATAATGACGCTAACTTCCTAACCTAAAGCCATTCAAGTTTTGTTTTCTTTGAAACCAATACAATCCAAACAACACCACAAAAGAAAAAGCGATCATCGACGCGGCTAACACATGTGCTTGGGTATACTCTAAAGATTCGACATGATCATATATCTGCACAGAAACGACTTGCGTCTCACCTGGAATATTCCCACCGATCATTAAGATGACACCAAACTCACCCACCGTATGCGCAAAACCTAAAATCGAAGCGGTTATTATTCCGGGTTTTGCTAGCGGTAGAACCACAGAGAAAAATCGATCCCAGGGGCCAGCCCTAAGAGTTGCAGCCACTTCAAGTGGACGCTCGCCGATTGATTCCATCGCATTTTGAATTGGTTGTACAACAAAAGGCATTGAGTAAAGAATCGATGCTACCACCAGACCACCGAAAGTGAATGGCAAAGTCCCCAAGCCAATTGCTTGTGTAAATTGACCGACAACCCCTTCCGGTCCCATTAAGATCAGTAAATAAAAACCAAGTACCGTCGGAGGCAACACTAAGGGCATTGCAACTAGAGAACCGACTATACTTTTCCAAATTGAACGATTACGTGCAAGCCACCAGGCTAAGGGCGTACCTATCACTAACAGCAAGACTGTAACTGTTGTTGCGAGTTTAAACGTAAGCCATATTGCATCTATATCAGATTCAGCAAAGATCATTGGTAATCGTATTTAATTTTTAATCTCGGTTGTTGATGACGTTTGGTAGCCGTAAGATTCTATCATTTTTTGTATTTTATCTGACTTAACATATTTTAAGAATGCTTTTGCTGCTACGCTATTTTCTCCTCGACGAAGTAAAACCACATCTTGTTTTATTGGAGAATGCAAGTGCTGGGGTACTTCCCATCCCGCGTTTTTAGATTTTTGCCCGAGTGCAATTAATTGGGATTTAGCGACAAATCCTAAATCTGCGTTGCCGGTCAGAACATACTGAAAAGTCTGGGCAATATTCTCTCCATAAACCTTCTTAACATCATCTCCCAATTTTAGATTGTCCAACACTTGCGCTGCGGCCGTTCCGTAGGGGGCAAGTTTGGGATTAGCTAGTGCTAGCTTATTATAGGCTTCGCTCACTAGAACATCTTGACTAAGCTCACTAAGGCCTAAGTTTGTAGACCATAGAACCAAAGTCCCGATAGCGTAAGTAAAGCGGCTTTCGGCAACAACATTACCGGCCTGTTGCAATGCGATAGGCTTTGCCTGATCAGCTGAGAAAAATAATTGAAAAGGGGCACCATATCTGATCTGCGCAAATATCTTACCTGATGAGCCAAATGAAAGAACCACCTTGTGCCCAGTCTCTTTTTCAAATTCTGAAGCAATTGCTTTCATCGGCACCATAAAATTGGATGCCACTGCAACTTTGATTTTTTCCGCCCAAACATGGTTACTAAAGCAAATGATCAAGATTAAAGATAAAGATCTGAACATTGTCCCATTTGGTCCTTTTATACTAGTAATTGGTTAACTCGGTATTTTTCAAAAAACTGTTGTTTGGTACTCTCATTCAATCGTAAATTCTTATCCAACCTTATAATTAAAAAATCCTCTAGTTCACGAGACAGTCCTAGTTCACTAATTTTATCTGGGAGTTTATCAACTAAGCCAAACTCTAACAAAAGGCAGTATAATTTATATAATTGTGCTTTACTCAAATGAGTAAGCCGCTCTGTGTCCTTATCCCATTCAATCGATTCGATTCTCTCATGTACTTGGGCTAGTAATTGTTTGTCGTTGTCCAATTGCATTGTTTCTGCAAGAGCATAGCAAAGTTGGACCAGAAACTGAGCGGAAACCTCATTTGAGCTATCAACATACTCTCGAAGCTTATTTTTTAGACTCTGATAATGAGAGAAATTAATTTCCCTCGGGTACCACAATAACGCTTGGGTCATACAAGAAAATATAAGGACT
>JAPHTP010000002.1 GCA_026196875.1 Kangiellaceae bacterium | reverse complement strand
GTACAGCCGGCAAAAATGTGCAACGATTCAATCGCAACAGGGAGCGCGACTAATTGTGGAGCATCGGAATTCGTTGAGACTAACTGAGTCGCCGCCTGCATCAAACGTTGCATTAGCCCTGGATGTAATTGATAGAGCTCCCCTTCTGCTTGTTCACTTTCTGACAGGTTTAATTCTACCAGGCTTTGTGACTGGGACTGTGGTTGAGATGACAATTGTGCTTTGAGTTGATGAATATCGAGCTGGTTTGGTGTGGCTTGATGATAAGTTGCAGCGCCTTGGCAATGAACAATTTCGGTTTGTTCATGCAGGCTATAAAATTCGAATTCGAGTTCTAACTCCGCTCCAGACTCAGTGTTATTCACCGGCCATAAAGCCAGCTTAAGTAGTTTATCTTTATCTGCGAAAAAAGGTTCGGCCCAAGTAAGGTTCAATATGCTTAAACCTGTCGATTCTTGCGGTGAAGGTGATGCCTGTGAGATGGCCACCCTAACCATTTCAAAATAGGCAGTGGTTGGCAACACGCGCTCGTTGGTCACGGTCGATTCAAGAAAAGGCTCGTTACCATTAAAACAACTGGTATAACGTTGTTGCCCTAAACTAGAGTTATTTAAGTGGAGTAAAGGATGCAATTGAGCTTTAGAATCAAAAGAGAGTTCTACTACGGAGTTTGAACTGCCGGTAGTTTTCAAGTTTTCGAGCCAATAACTTTCTCGAGAAAATGGATAGGTTGGGAGAGTAATCCGAAAAGGTATCGAGGAGCCATCATAGAGGCGGAACCAATCTATTTCGACACCATTAACCCAGAATTCTAGAATACGTAAAAAATCCCCTTCAGCTATCGAGTCATTGACATCATTTTTAAGTTTTTCATTGTCAGGAGCAGATTTAATATTTGACTTAGTGTTTCCCCTAAACATCCCTGTAATAGTTAAAGGCTCTCGTTTGTCAGTACTATCGATATACCGTTGCAGGTTTTCGATCAATTCAGGAATCGACTCGACAACGAAGCCTAGTCGTTCAGTCATCGCTTCTCTACCAACTTGTAGGGTATAAGCAAGATCGACCAAATTAACTTTTGTTCTGTTTTCTAGGCTATCTCGAGGCTCACTATTTGCTTGATATACTTTTAGAAAACCTAACAGATCTTTTGATTTTTGTAATAGTTCTCCGGAAGTCCTTGCAGATATTGGAATGACCGCCTTACCCTGACTCACATGCAACGATGATTTAAGCCCCGCTGACTTGTACTCTTGTACAATGAGGTGTGCATTCGCCCCACCGGCACCAAACGAGGAAATTCCGGCAGTTCTTGCAATTTTTTTGACCTTGCCATCGATGACCTTTTCTGGTTGAGACCAAAATTCTAGCCTATTTTGTAACTTAAATGGCGTCTCGCTAAAATTGATTTCGGGATTAACAACTTCAGAATGAAGTGAAGGCACCAATTGCTGATTTTGAAGTTGCAATAGCACTTTTGCTAAGCCTGCAATACCGGCGGCAGATTCACAATGGCCAATATTAGATTTAACCGAACCGATTGCGCAAAATTGCTTCCGAGTTGTTGTTTGGTTAAATGCTTTAGACAGCCCGGAGATCTCAATCGGATCCCCTAATGACGTTCCCGTTCCATGCGCTTCAAGATAGCTTAGATCATCGGCTTCAAGATTTGCTCTTTCAAGCGCTTGGGCTACTAGATCTGCTTGAGCATTTGGATTAGGCACTGTATAGCCATTAGTCCTGCCGCCAGCGTTGACTGAACTTGCTTTAATCACACCATAGATATTGTCGCGATCTTTTTCAGCAACTTTAAGCGGCTTAAGAATGACTGCGCCTACCCCTTCAGCATCCACAAAACCATCGGCATTCTTTCCAAAAGACTTGGATTGTCTATCGCCTGATAGCATTCCCATTTCACTCAATAAGATATAGTGAACAGGATCAATAATTAGGTTTACGCCGCCAGCAATCGCGCAGTCACTCGTTCCGCTATATAAACTCTCTAAGGCAATGTGGATCGCGGTTAATGAAGAAGAACAAGCTGTATCTACAGCGATTGACGGACCTTGAAAATTGAAAAAATAGGAAACCCTGTTAGCAATTGAAAAGTAATTCGGCTGCGGTGTATACCTGGAATTCATTACCCCTACAAAAACTCCAACTTTTTGTGGTTTTGCTAAGGTTGATGCCGTATAACCAGCGTCTTCTATTACCTCATAGCTAGTTTCCAGGAAGAGTCTTTCTTGAGGATCAATTCGTTTAGCTTCTTTAGGAGATATTCTAAAGAACAGTGGGTCAAACTTATCAATATCTTTAAGAAATCCTCCCCACTTTGTACTGATTTTGCCGCTTGTTCCTTTCTCTTCGTGGTAAAAATCATTCCAATCCCAACGATCACTGGGGATCTCTGAAATACAGTTAACACCATTGGCTAAATTAGTCCAAAACTCATTTATATCCCTCGACTTAGGAAATCTCCCGCTCAATCCTATTATGGCAACATCGAATACTGAGAGAGATGACTCCGGTTCATCTGTTGTATATTGATTGTTGTAATCTTGTTTTAACTGAAGCGAATTTAGTTTTCTTTTAACTGATACAAACTCGCCTGTATCATTCAGCCCAGTATTGTGTTTTTCATTCAGACTTCGGCCTGTCTTGTGCGACACTTGTGGTACAGTTTTAGTTGATAACTCCCTGATTAAGTCTTGTTTTTTATGGTTGTAAAAATATTCTACCAAGTCTTCGATCGTGGTGACCTCGAAAAACAGTGTATTTGATATATCGGAAAATTTTTCTCTAAGCTTGTTGGTCAGTTGGACTACAAGAATGGAATCTAACCCATAGTTATCAAACGAGCCATCTATTCGAATTTGGCTAGTCTCCATCTTTAGCGTTTCTGCAACTATTTTTTGAAAGTAAAGCAAGGCTTCATTTTTTAAAGAATCTTCAGTCGGTGCCACCAAGACCTCTGCTTGAGCTGAGTTTGGCTTTCTTTTGATTTTTTTAACTGTATGAGTTTGCGGCTTATCTTCTGATTCAACAATCCGTTGCCTGACAATTCCGTCGCTGCTTGCCACAATAATTTGCTGCCCTAGTTGGTGAGCATGTTGTGCAGGAAAAAATACAGATCCCAATCCCTCATCAGAGAGCGCTTTTCGCCAACTATTCGGTGTAAGCCCCGCGCTGCCTGGGATGCGCAGTTCGCTATCTTGATATAGCCACCAACCCTCCAGCAAACCAAAAGTCATATGACTGAACAGCGACCAACTACTTACCTCATTAAGTAATAAAACTCCATGTTTCTTTAATATCGCTTTAGTATTGCTGAGAGTATTTCGAATGTCGGAAGTAGCATGCAATACATTTGTAGCTATTACAATATCGTAGTTACCGGCGACTATATTTTGGTTTGATAATGGGTTAGAAATATCTAACACTTCAGTCGTCAAAGCAGCGATGTCACGGCTGTATTTTTCTTCGGCGTGCATTAAGAACGCTTTTGATAAATCTGTATAACAATATTCTGCTATTGTATTTTCAAACTGTTTTATTATTGGAATCAATTTAGCCGTGGTTCCGCCGGTCCCGGCTCCAACTTCAAGAATACGGATTTTACAGTCTTTCTCTTTTTTCAACCTGGATGTAAGGTAGGCGGATAAAGAATCCGCAAGTACGGAGTTAAAATAGTCTGCTAACGCATTATTTTTGTAGACTCCCTCAACTAATACCATAGAAGAATCGGGAAACATCACTCTCGTCGCTTGTTCATTTCCGCTTAATATTCCTGGCAATGACCGAAGACATGCCTCAACTAAAGCGACATGAGAAACTAAGTTAGAATTTTCGTTCCATAATGCTTTTTGCTTGTCCCACTCCAACCAGAGATTATTAAGTGGTTCAATTGAGCTTTCTAGCGAGAAGTCGCTATTTACTAATTGATGTTGTTGCAAATAGTTAACACTACTCTTAAGCCAACTTTGATAGAAACTCGCGGCTTTATTTTCTTGCATGAACTCGTTAATGCAGAGCTTTCCATCTATAAATATTCCCAGTTCAGCTAGAGAGCTAGCCAGTATTTTTCCAACCAGTTTATCCATTACCATCTCGGTTAACCCGCCACTCAAATCGGAAGCTTGTACGATAGATTTTTTCTTACGTAGCACAGCTTGCATATCCTCTGTTGCAGAGGAAAGTGTATCGGGATAGTAAGCAATTCTTTCTGGTAAGCTAATAGATTGGATAGCATCTGCTTTGAGAGTCTTAACCAAAGATATTTGATCGATGCTCGAGCTAATGAAAGATTGTAGAAAGCTCATCCCCTCAAGCGGCTCTATTGAACCAACCCCCAGTTGCTCCATCCTGGTTCGATAAGAATCATCTGCAACTACACCGACATTTCCCCAGTAACCCCAGTTAACGGTTTTAATAGGAAAGCTAAGATCTTGCGTGAGTTTTTGTGCCAAGCTGTCTTTAAAAGTACAACCGGCGGCATAGTTAGCCTGTCCAGCAGCTTTGGTAAATGATTGCACAGAAGAAAAGAATAATAGGAAATCGAGATCGCTTTGGCGAAATATTTTTGCGATGTTAATGCTAATATCTACTTTCGCTGAAAGACTAGCCTTAAACTCAACTTCATCCATTTGCTTGACGCTTTTGTCCTTCAAAACGATCGCAGAATGCACAACACCGTTGATCTTAGGATGCTTTTTTAAAATTCCTCGGATTACGTTCTCTAGCGACTTAAAGTTTCTTGCATCAGCTTGAATATATTCTGGCTCTCTTCCTACAGTTCCTAGGGCACGAATTTTAGACTGAATCGCATCATTAATTTTGCGTCGTCCGATCCAGATGATGTTGGCGTTAAAACGCTTCACCATAAAATGGGTCCAAACCTCGCCTATACCTCCGGCACCACCTATTACTATATAAACGCCCCCTTGCTTATAAGAAGGTTCTTCGCTCTTAGGCATCTCTGTTGCTGCCAGGCCTTGCGAGTACCATTCCCCTTCTCGAACAGCTAGCGCATTCCCTTTTTTGTCCCATGGCGTAGACATACATTTTTGAAAAGAAATCTTATCAGGAGAATCGATATCCAGGAGTCTGATATTCCAGTTTGGCAACTCTTTCGCAAGGCTACCGGAAAAACCTAGCACTCCTGCATGAGCGGGTTGTACCCTATCACTCTTTCGGACTTTCTGTGTGTTATTCGTAATTAAAGTAAAGTTTAGCTTTGGGTATTCTTCCTCTAATTCTAATATTGCTTTTACCGCCTTGAATAAGAGGAGAACGCCCTTTTCCTGGAGGTCAATGGTCCCCGTAATATCCAAAAATTCATTGCTCTTTTCCTCGCCTACATCCGGCGCTATCCATACGAGCTGGTCGAATTTATACCTCGCTATTTTCTCTCGAACCGCTTCCATAGATAAGTCTGAAGAGAATGGTATATAGTCAACATTTTTGTAGGATGCTCTAAGCCAGTTAAGCTGATTCTCGTTGTAGCCAAGCAAGAGTACCCGCTCCATTTCATCAACTTTCTGTTTGACGTCATCTTCAATATATACAGCCTTCCACAAGGGCTGGCTAATATTCAAATTCTCCTTAACTGAGGCCGGCCCAACATTTTTGTTCAGCTTAACTTTCTTAATCCTTTCAAAAGCTTCTCGTTGCGAAATTTTTCCATTGGAAAGTTCTAGATAGATTTGTTTTAAGTTGTTCATCTATATCATCCTAATTTTACTGCTTCATCTACAGAGATTTCGTTTTCCAATACTTTGTTGATTAATTTTCGATAAAATTCTTCATCAAACTTTTCTTCCAAGGAGTCAGGTTGTTCCTCCTTTATATGGGATGTCACTTCAGCATCTTGCTTCTCTTCTGACCAACCGTTCAACTCTCTGGTTGATAAGTTGTTAATTTCCACACACACTGTCCTGTCTGAGTTATATAGGTCAATATCTAATTGATGAGAGGAGTTGTTCGACAAGTTACTCTTAGAGTACCGAATCCAGGCAGTCATTTGCTTTGAACAAGCAGCTGTTACTCGAATTGAGTCAAGTGCAAAAGGTAGTACCGGATGCACACGTCGCTGCCCGGTTATCGCTGTCATACCGATAATGGCTTGTAGTGCTCCGTCTAACATACTTGGGTGTAAGGTATAATTGCGGTACTCATCTTCTAACTCGCCCGGCAAACTTAAATCAGCAAGCAGCTCTTGTTCGCCAACCAGAATGGAACTTATACTCTGATGAGAAGGTCCATACTCAAGTCCAATTTCTTTAAATGACGTATAGATTTCTTCTTTTGATATAACGCCTAATTTCATTCGTTGTTTAAGTATGTTTACCTCGACAACTTCTGTTAATTTTTTACTTATAAGACTTGCCTGACCTGAGCAATGGAGAGTATTTTCTTTACATTCTAACTCCACTTCTCTCATTGTATTTTTAGGTTCACTAAAGATACTAAAACTCAAGGTCTGCTCTTCGTTAATTGAAACATTAGTAATCAGTCGAGCCTGAGAGTCACAAATAAATGGCGTTGACCAGAATATATTTTTAAGTTCTACAAAACTGTCAGAAGCTAATTGGGGAAGTGAATTCGTGATAGCCGCCTTGACCATTTCCAGGTATGCGACACCAGGTAAAACTTTTTCACATGAAGAGCTAGCTATCCTAACCTTGTGGTCTTTGAAGAAAAACTCTTCTCCGCTAAACACTGAGTGATAGCTTTGTTGACTTAATGTAGAAGAGTTAATATGAAGTAATGGGTGGATATATTGTTTTTCTACTGAAGCAACCGGCAACGATGTTTTTTCAACCGAATCAAGCCAAAGTCGTTCTTGAGCGAAAGGATAAGCAGGTAGCTCTATTCGGGAAGGCTTATCTTGCGGGTAAAGCCTGTTCCAATCGAAATCAAGGCCTTTAACCCAAAGGCCTACTATTTTAGAAAGATTTTTATCGCCAATCCATTTATCGAGAATCGTCTCCTTCATTTCTTGATCTTGTGAAATTAATTTTATGTCTCTTTTATCTGTATGAACTTGCCCCTTAAATACACCTTCAATACTTTCCTGCTCATCAATAAAACAAACTAATTTTTCTGACAGTTCGCTCAGCGATTTAATTAGAATTCCAAGGCGCTCATCCATGGGTTCTCTGCCAACTTGTAATGTATACGAGATGTTTTCAAGAACCATTGGGTCATTTTCTTTTCCAGGTAAAGATTCTAAAAACTTAAGTAGGTCTTTTGCTCGTTCGCGTAATTGTTTCTCTGTTTTAGCCGACAAAATGATAATTGCGGCATTCTC
Source organism: Kangiellaceae bacterium (assembly GCA_026196875.1). Taxonomy (GTDB): domain Bacteria; phylum Pseudomonadota; class Gammaproteobacteria; order Enterobacterales; family Kangiellaceae; genus Aliikangiella. The sequence continues at coordinate 2,419 of JAPHTP010000002.1, read as the reverse complement.
CTTTCTGGACTTATCGACAAAAGATCTTTGAGTAGTCAAGGTTCGATACTCAGAGAGAACAACGTGGGCGTTCGTGCCACTAAATCCAAATGAACTAACGGCACCCTGCCGAACTTCATCAGCTTCCCAATCTTTTAGCTTAGTATTGATAAAGAAAGGACTTTCGTTGAGGCGAATATGTTCGTTTAGACGATCAAAGTTAATTGTTGGAGGGAGCTGTTTATGTTTTAACGCTAGCGCTACTTTTAGAATGCCAGAAATACCTGCAGCGGCGATACAATGGCCGATATTGCTTTTGACCGAACCCAAAGCACAGTAATCGGTTCTTTCCGTGTATTCAGAAAACGCACTTTTTAGTCCTTCCACTTCAATGGGGTCGCCTAGTTTAGTGCCGGTGCCATGAGCTTCTATTAACTGTAGCTGGGTAGGATCAATATTAAATTTTTTATAAACATCGACTATCAATTTGGATTGTGACTCAGCGTTTGGCGCGGTGATCCCGTTGGACTTTCCGTCTTGATTAACACCCCAGCCCTGTATGACACCATGAACTAGATCTCCATCTGCCTCAGCATCAGTAAGTCGTTTTAGCATTACTACGCCAACCCCCTCTCCGGGGACAAACCCATTTGCTCTTTCATCAAAAGTGAAGCATTGTCCGTCTCTCGAAAGCATTCCAGCCTGGCCTGCTTTAATGTGCATTGCCGGACTAGCCATCACAAATACTCCGCCGGCTAAGGCTATTTCGCAATTTGAAGAAACTAAGCTGTCACAAGCATTTGCTAAAGCAACCAGTGAAGAAGAGCAAGCTGTGTCAATTGATAAGCAAGGGCCTTGCAAGTTTAAAAAGTAAGATATTCGGGCTGCAAGAATAGAGCTCGCGCTTCCGGTAAACCCCTGCGCACTTAGCTGTTGCTCTCTCGAAAACTGCTGGTAGTCACCAGTGCCTACGCCAACAAATACACCACAATTACTTCCAGACAAAGAAGCTGCGTTATAACCGGCATTTTCAATAGCGTTCCAAGATGTCTGCAGGAATAGACGCTGTTGAGGATCCATGCTCTCAGCTTCCAGAGGAGAAATATTAAAAAACAACGGATCAAAACGGTCATAGTTATCGAGCGCTCCCATCCATTGACTGTTCGTCTTACCTGCTTGCAGCTCGTCACTCGATTGATAATAATTATCTTTATTCCACCGCTCAGTCGGTATTAATTTAATACAGTTTCTAGATTGGGAAATATTATCCCAATACTCATCTAAATTTTTAGCGCTTGGGAATTGGCCAGACATACCTATAATTGCAATTGGCTCTGGTCGAGTTTGTGTGGAAGAATCAGATATAGTTTTAGAACGATTTTGATTTCGCTTGGACGTTAGCTGCTTACCCCAACTTACTTGTTCTATTTTAATCTCAGCCGATTTGCTAACAGCTTCGTTCTCTCCATTTGCGGAATTATTACTAAGGCTAGAAGTCGAGGTTTGTTCGTCCGAAGGCGAATGATTGGTTATGCCCTTCAAATACTGGCCAAGAGTTTCTATTGTCGGATAACTGTAGACTTTGGTCGCTTCCATCGAGATGCCATAACGGTCGTTGATTTTGCGAATCCAGGTAACTCCGGTAATTGAATCCAAGCCCAGATCGATAAATTGAGCCTGCTCATCTATTTCTGCCGGCTCCATATGGAGTTCTTCAGCCAACAGAGACTTAAGGGTCTCAGAAATTCGGAGCTGCGACTCTATCACTAACTGTTTATCCGACTCGACGCTAGCAGGGCTTTGGGACGAATTAGATTCTTGAGCTTCTGCTTCTTTTACTACATTTATCTCTGCTTCACTTTCTTTAACATGATCTAGTTGCTTAAGATACTTGTCGTAGATATATCCACTGAACTGACTAAGAGTTGGATGGCTATATACTTTGGTCGCTTCTACAGAAATATTATATTTTTCGTTAATATTTCTGATCCAGGTGACACCGGTAATTGAGTCTAGTCCCAACTCGATAAACTCGGCATCTTCATCAACTTCATCGGTGTCCATATGAAGTTCGCTGGCCAAGAGTTTCTTCAGATTCTCTTTGACTGATGGCTGATTATTACTTTGTAAAGCAGAATCAGCTTTTGTCGCAACCGTTTGTTGAGGAGTATTTTGTATATCAGTTAAATTTGTTTCTCGGGTTTTGGTTTCGCCTAAATCAGTTTGATCTGAATCAGCTTGGTCCAGATCGACTTGATCCAAGTCCGTTTGACCGAGATCGGTTTGATTAAAGCTTTCTTTAATTTGAGTTAAGGTTTTAGCCTGCCCCACAAATGTTTGCTCATGCATCACTAACTCAGACTGATAACAATCAGCCAGCTGAGCCAATAACGGCTGCGTCCACTGCTGCTTAAATGCCATTAATCGACCACGAGAATGG
>JAPHTP010000182.1 GCA_026196875.1 Kangiellaceae bacterium | reverse complement strand
ATGAAATCTGCACTAGCGGTAGTGCTCGCACTATCAATGGGTATTGTTCATGCGGAGGAAGAACCCGAGTTTGAACTAACCACACCGAAAGACTATATTTCCGATTTTCCAAATGAAAATATATCCGTACAAAGCTTGGATCTCACATTTAGTTATGAGGACATTAAGTTACCCGGCAATAACGATATGGATCTCATTGTTGAAAGGAATTATAAACGAAGTAGTTATCGACCATATGTTGGATTTGGAATCAATGGTTGGTATCCAGAGCTACCGTACATCACAACCGGTAACAATACTGCTAACTCAATTACACCGGTAAACTTTGATTGTCTCGGAAACGTGGACTCTGCAAACTTTTATGTCAATGGTATGAAATTGCGCTCACTAGGATTTAGAAGTGCATCACATATGCCTTCCAATACTATTGCAGTGTTAAGTAACCAATCGATATTTTCTTGTGAAAATAACAATCCTGTTATCACGACAAATGACGGTAAAAAAATGACGTTCGGTACGATGTACCAACAAGGAACATCAACAACTACAGATAAGTACTATCTCGTCTCAAGAGTTGAAGATAAGTTTGGGAACTACATCTCCTATAGCTATACCAACGAAAGCACTAATATTGTGTTGCCGCGAATGAAACTCACGAAGATGACCAGAAATGATGGAGTTACGGCGACCTTTAACTATGAGCAAGGATCAATGTACGAACAGATAAAGTCAATTAATTATGCTGGGAGAACGCATACCTATACCTACACAAACTCTTTTCTAACCAAAGTCACTGATCCCGTTGGCCAAGAAATCAATTATACGTATTGGGACCACAACAGACCAATGGGACATATGAAAGAGGTAACAATGCCCAGTGGATTAAAAGCGGAATATAGCTTTTATCCAATTGGTGGTGAACGGGTGAATAATGGAAATCTGAAAACTAAAGTAATTAGTGGCTCAGGTGTACCTACAACGACGTTCCATCATGAATTCCCTACATATTTTAAAGGTGACCGGTCAATTCAAATTGAATACTTACCGGATCCTACTAAAAAAATTACTCGGGAGTTTATCTTCAATAAATTGCCTGCTCCTAACATCGGATATTCAAATGGTCTAATTACCGTAGCCAATGTACTACTCGAAAAAAACATCTATCTGAGTCCGGTTGAACCACGAGTGCCGCAAGAATATCGTAATGATCCTGTTCTCTATTCTGAAAAATATGCGTGGGATTATAAAGTGACGGGGCAATACGGTTGTCGCGCGCGTATCGGTTCACCACTCGATGCACACAAATCCTGTGGTATTGGTTACAAGACATCTAAAACAGTCACCGTTGCCAATACTGGCGGTGACGACGTTTATACGACAACGTATAGCCATCATGATGAATTAGGATTACCTGGAATGGAAGTCGAATCCAATAACTTCAATTCTAATGAAAGACATAGTAAAACAGTGTACGACAACGACCATAGCAACTGGCTTGTTGGGCGAGTTAAATATCACCAGAAATCTCATAATGGTGGTACTTGGAAGACACCGATGGAATTGACGTATCACAGTTCAACGGGTGCGTATAAAGGCCGTTTGAATACGATCAAGAATTTTGGTGTAGTGACCAAATCATTCAGCCAATATCACACCTATGGCGAAATCAAAACCAAGCTAGATGCTAATAGTAAGTCCTTTCAATACAATAATTATGCTTATGGTGTTACCAAAGATATTAAAATGCCGGATATCCCGACATCTGCAACTCTTGAGGTAAATAGTGATGGAACTATCAAGTCAGCTACAGATCCGCTTGGAAATAAAACGCAGTATCAATATGATAATATCGGCAGAGTAACTAAGATAGTTTATCCCTTAAAATCCAACTCTTCATACTGGCACGATAAAAGTATTACTTATTCAACAGTTACCAGTAGTGACCTTGCGATCCCAAATTCAGGACTACAGTCGGGGCAACGAAAGAAGGTTGAAACCAAAGGTAATCGTCAAGTTACAACATACTTCAATGCAAACCTTAAACCAATGCTTGTAAAAGATGTTGATACCACAGACGCTTCAAACCCTCGGTTTGTAAAAATTGAATATAATCGACAAGGTCAAATTACTTTCAAGTCGAACAAATCAAGTACCGCAAATTCACAAGTCGGCGTTACTACATCATTTGATCATATTGGTCGTGCGGTTTCTGTGACCAGTCCGTTAGGAACAACGAATATCGAATATCTTTTCGGCAATAAAAAACGAGTGACAGATCCTCGCAACAATAAAACGACTATAAGTTATCAATCGTTTGGTAAAATTTCTCAAAAATATATCTCTAAAATCGAACAGCCAGAATCAGTAACAACGACCATTGACCGTGATCTATATGGAAAAATTAACTCGATTACACAGGAAGGAACGCATGATGGTTCAACTGTCAGTAGTACTAAAAATTATTACTACGACAATAGACATTTAATGTGTCGCTCATACGAGCCCGAAATTGGATACACTGCATTCAATTATGACAACGCTGGAAATTTAAAATGGAAGCAAGTAGGAACGTCTACAAACTACTGTAACCACACTGGTTCTGCTCCATCTGGCGCAACAAAAATGACGTATGATGCGAATAATAACTTAACGTATGTAGATTCACCAACCGGTACAGATGATTATTCATTTGGCTATGATGCCAATTCAAATATGAAATCTTCAAGCCATAGTGGTATCAAGTGGGCTTACGAATATAACTCGCTAGGCACAATCGAATCCGAAGCACTCACTTTAGACGGCAGAACACTTAAGCTGAAATACGAACATGATAAGTTAGGTTTTCAATCTTCCTTGACATATCCAAGTGGTCGCGTTGTATCAAAAAGTCCAAATGCATTTGGTGATGACACTCAAGCAGGAACATTCGCAAACTCTGTTTTGTATCATCCCAATGGAAAGGTTAAGCAATTTACCTATGGTAATGGTAAGACCTATACTCTGGGCTTAAAGCATGGTCATTTACCTGAGAATATTTCGGTATCCGGTATTGCCAATTTCACTTATACATACGACGCAGCAGCAAACATAACTGATATTTCCGACCACTTAAATGCTTTTGAAACACGGCGTATGACATATGATGGTCTGGATAGACTGAAATCGACCAGTGGCCCATGGGGAGCTGGTTCGTTTGAGTATGATCCTCTGGGTAATCTCACTAAAAAGACCATTGGCTCTAAAACTCATACGTTCAACTATGATCGAACGAAAAATCGATTATCAAGTGTGAGTGGTAGTAATTCATATACGTTTTCCTATGACTCGCAAGGTAATGTTTCAAATAATGGTCGGCACTCGTTTACTTTTGATAAATCCAATCTTTTAACTAAGACGAATTCAGGAAGCGTTGCGAGTTATTACTATGATGCAAATAAGAAAAGAGCGAAGATAGTTGAAGGGAGTAAAATCCTTTATACATTTTATTCAAAAGCTGGAAAGCTCCTCACCAAATATGAGCCGTCAGATAGCACGTATTACGATTATGTCTACCTCAACAACATACAAATTGCTAAGGTAGGCGGTGATGAAGCAGACCATACTATCCCACCAAAGCCAGGTCATTTGACCGTACCTTCAACCAATTCAAGCGGTAGCTTTACGGTAAGTTGGGGAGCAGCAGTTGGCGCTACTTCATATCAATTACAGCAAAAAATTGATTCAACGGGGTGGATGACCATCTATAACGGCTCGGGAACTTCTAAATCAATAACTGCACCAACCAACGGCACCTATTACTATCAAGTGAAAGCGTGTAACGCAATCGGTTGTAGCGCGTATTTAAGCGGACCTAGGACGGTTGTTACTTTATCTGCTCCACCTACCCAGGCACCGACATTGTCTGCTCCGTTTTCCGTGTCAGTTAACAATTACACTGTCAGTTGGGGAGCTGTTTCTGGCGCGACCTACTATCTACTTCAAGAAGCAACAAGCACCTCCGGTTGGTCAACTGCATATCAAGGGGGTAGTCGCTCAAAATACTTTAGTGGGAAGAATAATGGATTCTATCGATACCAGGTAAGAGCGTGCAATAGCGATGGATGCGGCCCGTTCAGTTCGGTAAAAACTGTCTCTGTAAGCGTCGGAGGCCCGATTTGTACACTTCCACCATGTAATATTGAGCTGTGATTAAGTGACCAGAATTTAGGAGAGATACAAAATGAATGTAAGGAAAATATTTGCCCTAGTGGTAGGGAGCTTTTTGCTACTTAGTATAAGCCTATCTCAAGCCGCTGAAATGGTGACTTATTATGTGAATGATGCGTTGGGTTCACCGGTTGCAGCGATGGATAAAAACGGAGCACTACTCTGGCGTGAAAGTTATAACCCATATGGCGAAACGAGATTAAACCCTTCAGCTAATCAAAATGATGTCGGCTTCACCGGGCACCAAAAAGATAGCACTACTGGTCTAACGTATATGCAAGCTCGTTATTATGACCCGTTGATTGGCCGGTTTTATAGTGATGACCCAGTAAAGTTTGATCAAAAAAGCCCAGTCTCGTTTAATCGCTATGCGTATGCGAACAATAATCCCTATAAGTATGTAGATCCTGATGGAAAAGCACCAATCCTAATCCCTATTGTAGCATTCGTCTTGAAGGAAGCTGCTGCAGAAGCCGCGAGCCACGCTACTGGCGGTGCAACCGACTTCTTATCTGTTAGACGAATGGGAACAAAGTTTGTAAAGTATGGCGGAAAATATATTAAAAAACATACGGTAAAAGATCCCCGGAAAAGGCTTAATAGGAGCTTGAATGATCTTGTTGGACCTCCACCAGGTAAGGCATATCAAGCGGCCCATATCATCCCTGTAAAAGGTTTCAAGAGTAGGAAGCCAGCCGTACAAAGAGCTGTTCTAACTGCCCAAAGGACTTTTGATAAGATATTAGGCCCGGAATTTAGAGATACTGCACTTAATGGTTTTTGGGCTAAGACAAAGCATCTGGGAACACATACCAATAAATTTTTGTTAACATTAGGCGAGACATTTAAGGATGTTAAGACTGAAAAGCAATTAATAGAGGCTATGCAAAAATTAATTAAACGTATAAATAACGGTGAGTTCATAGATCGATAAATACAAAAACAGGATCAAATATGGAATTGTATAAACTAGAAGTGATTACTGATAACCCGAAATTTGAGGGGTTTGGTGTAGAAGATTTCGACGAACCCTCTAGAATTGGTCGTGAATGTTTTGATGACGATATATCTCCAGCTTTTGAACGTGGTGAATATGAAAGACTTTGGAATCCCACGAGACTAACGGATTGTTGGGTGCCTCCAAAGGTCGCAGGAGAGGTAAAGCCATACAATGATTTTCCTGGCCTGGACTTACTTTACCCCGCCTTTAGTAAACGTGCAGTAACCGTTCTTAAGGATTTGCTCGAACCCAATGGTGAAATTTTGCCACTGGATTCGGACAAAGGGGAATATTTTTTCTATAACATTACATCGATTCAGGATGCACTCGACTTAGAACACTCCAAATGTGACTTTTGGTGTGATCCTCCCACTACGGCGGTTGATATCGATTATTTTGCGTTTGATAAGCAAAGACTAAAAAACTTGCCTATCTTTCGAATCATTGAAAAATCGATATTTACAATTGTTAGCGATGAATTCGTTAACCGTGTTAAGGAAAACAAGTTGAATGGTTTTGTGTTTCGAAAAATATGGCCACTGGAAAAAGGAGAGTATTGGCGAGATAAAGCGCATGAAATCACTTTTCCGGAAAATCATATGAAATATAAACCTGAAAGCAGTGGAACTTTTATGGCATAAAAGGGAACCCGCTAAATCGGAGGAAAAACTAGCGCCATACACTGGGGCAACTTCGGTTGCCTTATTGTAAGGGTGTAATAAATTTCAAGTCTGCTAATAATACTTATCTATGTTTGCCCAATTGAATCCTGTTGGGCTTTTTTACTTATACATAAAAAAGTGACAAACCACCCAATTACGACACAAATATAAATAAATAGGGTCAGAGTCAATTAAAGCGATATCCGCTTCTGACAGGGCCTTGAAATTGAAAGCTAGGGCCAGAGTAGATTTATTCGATATTGATAT
>JAPHTP010000171.1 GCA_026196875.1 Kangiellaceae bacterium | reverse complement strand
CAAAGTGGTCATGTTTTATATGAAGTACGGACGACCAATACGGTCACTGATCGGTATTTTAATAATGCCGGTTCGAGGGTTTCGAGTGGTTATATTGATAGTGACCATGGAAGTGATGTGCACTCGATAATTACGCCGAGTGTTGCGCAGGATTGTAGTACGAGTATGTGTGGTGGTTTTAGTTTAGGGATGTCGAATTCGGCGGCAGGGGTTGGTTGTCGAATTTATCAGTTAGATGCACAAGGGAGTGTGGGGCCGATAGGGACGCCGGTGAAAAGTGTGAGCACGTCGACTTGGGCCTATGAAGTGACCATTTGTCGTAATTAGAGAATTTACATGTGCGGTTTTAACAACTGCAGCTAATCCAGTTTTAAGTAAGCGTTTGCCGGAGGTTGATGGCAATGAAAAAATTGAAGTTGTTAGTTTCGAAAGTATTGTTGGCGGGAGCTTATTCGTTTGCGGTGGTTAATAGTGCGCTTGCGGATGATACAGAGATTTTCTTTGCACCGGTGTCAGCTACTTCGACCAAGCCTAACATTATGTTTGCGATAGATACTTCAGGCAGTATGGCCTGGGTTCCGGGTCAGCAATGGGTCTATCCTGGAACTGGTGAGCAGAGTCGGATGGATATTGTTAAAGAAGTTTTTGATGATGTTATCGTTCAGCTGCAGAACACGAATGCGGGATTGATGCGGTTTAATGGCAGTGCTTATGGTGGGCCTGTTCTGTTTCCGGTTTTGGATTTGGATTTACCTGCTAATCCGATAGTCACTCGTGAAGTACAAGAAGGCGAAGATGATGGGGTAGAAGATGCAGCAGGCACGGTTGATCTAACCAGAGATACTTTGGATATTAATCGATCAAATGCGATATATACCGCGATTCGTTTTCAAAATTTAGGTATCCCGCAAGGAGCTACGATAACAACTGCAAAAGTGGCATTCCATGCAAAAAATAGCGATTCTGATACCACAAGCACGACTATTTATGCAGAAAATGTCGATGATGCTCCAGCGTTAACCGCTGCGAATAGTAGTATCAGTACTCGGGCGGCCAATCGAACGGTACAAGCGGCACTATGGGAGCCGGAAGATTGGACGGCTGGCAACTCATATATCACTTCCGAATTAGCCAGTGTGGTTCAAGAAGTGGTTAATCGACCCAACTGGTGTGGTGGCAATGATCTTGTTCTTTTTATTGAAGGTGATGGCTCGATCGATCGACAAGCCTATAGCGCTGACGGGGAAATTGCTGCTGGAGGTGGAGAAAGTGATGGCATTGTCGCGCCTCGCATTCGAATAGAATTTGATAATACATTACCGGTTGGGGCTAGTGGGTGTTTAGCTGGAGAAACTGCGGTTGTAGTAAATCATAGTGATGATGATGTTGAGGAACAAGAATGGAATATAAGTGACTTGGATTTCTACGAGGATGAAGAAACAAGTACTAGTTGGTGGACTGCTATTAATGGCAAGACGGGATTAAGGTTTAAGGGGATTGATGTACCTCAAGGGGCAACTATTACCGAAGCTTATATGACTTTTACCTCAAGGGGGGGAACGCGAACCGATCCTGCATCTGCTACCATCAAAGCCTTGGATAGTTCATCTCCAGGTGAGCCAAGATATTATCTTTACTCTGATGCAGGTTTTCTGTCCGGTGGGGTTAACTGGACTTTCTCCGATTGGTATAGAAATCAGACATATGATACTCCTTCGCTAGTGTCATTAGTCCAAAGCATCGTCAATCGTTCTGATTGGAGTGAAGGGAGTGACATTGTTTTTAGAATTGACGCAAGCTCTGGCAATCGGAGGGCACACAGCTACGACGGAAACAGCGGTAGAGCGCCAAAGCTCACTGTGAAATACACCCAAACTTACACTCCGGGTTCTATCACCATGCGTGAGCAGCTTAGAGATGCGGTACAAGAGTTACCGGCGGACGGTGCTACTCCTATTGCCGGTCTTATTGCTGAGGCGGCGCAGTATTTTGCTGGAAAAAAAGTTGAATACGGGAAGAGCCGTTGGAGTAATTGGAAAAACCGCATAAGCCATGAATTATCTTACGAAGCAGGTACGCCTTACACGCCTTCAAACTGTACTGAGGATAATCCCAATTCGAGTAATTGCTCGGGAGAATTTATCCAGGGGACTCCAGTTTACAAATCTCCAATCACAGACGCTTGTCAAACATCACATTTAGTCTATTTGACTGATGGGGAAGCCAATACTCATGATACTTTGACGCGTACCATCTACTCTGGACTCACAGGCGGCTCCTCTTGCAGTAGTAGTGATAGCGGAGAAGACTGTGCGGAGAAGCTGGCTGGATTTATGAATACCAATGATTTGTCTTCTTTAACCGGAGATCAGAATGTAAAAACGCATATGATTGGATTTAGTGTTGGCGCTGATCCGGAGTTGATGAGAGATATGGCGACAGCTGGCGGCGGCGGCCATTATGCGGCAGCAGACAAGGAGCAGTTGGTCGCAGCACTGAGTCAAATTATCGCTTCGATATCTAACGTGAATACTACTTTCGTGACAGCCGGGGTTACCGTTAACCAGTACAACCGTCTGACTCATAATGACCAGT
>JAPHTP010000156.1 GCA_026196875.1 Kangiellaceae bacterium | reverse complement strand
TGTTTTGCGAATTTCATCCAGATATTGTGTTGTGTGATTTGCGCATGCCCCAAATGGACGGGCTTGAAGTCTTAAGAAAGTTAAGTGAGCTATCCCCTGATACCCCTATCATAATTGTTTCTGGCGCAGGCCAAATTCATGACGTAGTAGAAGCGCTACGGCTCGGCGCTCATGATTACCTGGTAAAACCCGTAACAGATCTGGCCGTGTTAGAAAACTCAGTAATTAATGCGCTATCACACCGTGAATTGGAAAAGCAAAATGAGGTATATCGACAGGAGTTAGAACTAGCCAATCTTGAACTAGAGAAAAACCTCGACTTACTACAGCAAGACCAAGATGCAGGCAGAAGGGCACAACTCCAACTATTACCTGAGCCTGATGCCAGGTTAAACGGATTTCGTTTGCAGCATGTAATAGTCCCATCGCTGAATCTTAGTGGCGATTTTATCGATTATTTTCCGATTTCAGATCGTTACTTAGGATTTTATATCGCTGACGTATCCGGACACGGAGCCGCTGCTGCATTTGTAACTATGACTTTGAAAAGTCTGATTAACCAGCCGTTACGCCATTTCCGTACAGGTGAAAATGACGCAATTATCGATCCTGCTAAATTCATGGACTATTTGAATAAGGAGTTAATCAGCGCCAATCTTGGTAAGCACATTACTATTTTTTATGCGGTGATTGATTGTTTTGAAAATATCATGACTTTTTCTGTTGCAGGGCAATATCCTGCCCCGATTATTTTTAATAGAGGAAAGGCTAATTTGCTGAATAACTGCGGCTTTCCGGTTGGTTTGTTCGAGTGGGCTAATTATCAAAACGAGAAAATGATGGTAGCCTCCGATTTTAAGTTGCTAATGGTTTCAGATGGTTGGCTTGAGCTTGTTTCTGGTAAAAGTGGGCCTGCAGGAGAATCGTTCCTGTACGACTATGTCATGGAAAATAGCATTGACATTGCAACTTTGATGAAGCCAGTTAAGCAATACCCAAACGATACTATGCCCGATGATATAACCGTTTTTATCGTACAAAAGGAATAACAATGGACGGCGTAATATACTCTGCCAGGGTGGGGGAGATTGAATACATCAAGTTTTGTGGAACGGTCCGCTATTCTCATTGTAGTGGCTTAGAAGCACATATCGACCACCTGTTTGAAAAAGCTGATTTTGAAGAGGTGGTGGTCGATTTAGAAGATGCCGAGATTCTTGATAGTACTGCTCTAGGATTGCTCGCAAGAGTGGCGATAGAACTAAAAAAAATCACTGATATTCAACCCGTCGTATTTGTTAAGAAAGGCGAGCTCTCCAATATTTTAAAACGGGTATGTTTTGATCAGGTCTTTAACATTATCTCTGATGCCAAAATTGATACTCTCAGTGATTATTCTGAGCTGACAAATGTGGCTCAAGATGAGCAAGAGGTTTTACGCAGAGTAATCGACGCCCATAAATATTTAGCTAAAGTCGATGCTGGCAACGAAGCTATGTTCAAAGACATAACTCAGGCACTAAAATAATTTAACTCGATTTAGCAGGTTTTACCATTTCTTACGGGGACCGAACAGGTCATCTGGTTTTTTAGGTTCTTCGCTATTTTCTGCGCTGGGTTGATCGAATGATAACTCAGTGTTCATAGCTTCAGTTGGCGAGCTCTTAATCAGTTCCTGTAATTCAACTTCCAGCTTTTTAAGTCGTTCATTTTTATCGGGCAGTTTTATCATCATTTGCTGAGCCATGATAAAATTTCTTTGTGCCGGTACATATTCGTGTTTGCTTAATGATTCCTTTCCCTGTTGGATGTAAGCACAAATTTTGGATTCAGAAATTAGCCCCATAATTTTTCTTACTGCGATGGCAGCTGTATTTGCCGGTACGAGATTGGACTTATTAATTTTTAATATAAATTTAGCGAGTGTCGAAAGCTGATTTACTTGCTGAGTTAATAGCGTCAGGTCATTTGGAATAGTTAACTTTTGAGAGTCAGCTGCTGTTTGAGGCGTTTTTAAGTTCTGTTGGAGCGAATCGATATTTTTCTTAATGTTTTGATCGAAAGGCGAGAGTTGCCTAATCGCTTTCATATTGGCTAAACAGTATGTCATAAGAATCTGCCTAGCTTCCGCGCCTATGGGCAGTTGACTAAAATTACCTAGAATTGTCGAAGCTTGGTTCGCACGATACTTATGTTGAGCTATTTTTTGTCGAACTTTCGCTTTTTCTTCTTCTCTTTTTTGAATAACCGTAATCGCGACGACACACGCTACAATAATAACGAGAATAACGATTATGACAGTTGCCGAATTCATTTACTTTTTCTGTTCCAAATTTTAGAAGTAATTTTTCCAATAAAAAACACTCAAACACTTAATTTATGTGTTTAAGTACTAGTTCCCAGACTGTTAATAAGTATTCATTCTAAGTCTAGCTCATTTTATGAGATTCGCTTAAGGAATCGTAATTTTAAATACCCCCCCACCAAGCGGGCCGCCGTTCTCTAGATAAATGCTTCCCCGATTTTCGCCATGCTGGTGCATTTCGGCTACTTTTTGCGCAAAAAATAAACCTAACCCTGTACTACCGGTACTCTGATTAATTCCTTGAATATAGTCACCTGCTAACTCGATCATCTGCGACGGATATCCAGGCCCATCATCGCAGATTTTGATGGTTGTCCCTTGGTCTAATTCGTATGTAATTAGTACTTTTGAATGTGCGTAACGAATTGCATTGCCGACAATGTTTGTAATCACCATCGTAAGCAGGGAATCGTCGAACACTATTTCCAGTTCATCATCTATATCAATTTCAAATTCGAATCCTTTTGCATCCAACAGAGGTGTATGAGCAATTATTTGCTCTTCGACAAAATCATAAAGATTATGATAACTAGGATTAAATGGAAGCTGATTATTTTCTATTTTATAGATTGCTAGCAGCTGCATTAAAGAGTTGTTAACCCGAGAAGATTCGTATTGAACTACTCCACACTGAGCTGAATTTCTTTGTTTGGCTTCATTGGGTATATCTCCCAAGATGGTGTTAACAGCATCCAGCATCATTCCTAACGAATTTTTCATATCGTGGACCGTGGAGGCTAATACCGTACTGAACAAAGCGGTTTCTGATTTCATTAGTATTCCTATATGCTTTGCAACATGAGCTGAGTAAGGCGCGATAACTCAGAGTATCTCTCGTAGCGTGGATCCGTAAACGCCAAGCGAGTAATCCCACTTAGCAGACGTTCTGCTTCTAGCAACAGTTGTTGATCTTTTTCACCTGATTGAAATCGCTTGAGAAGTGTCTGGACGTTATTCAAATTAATATTGACGTTGCTAGGTGCTATTTCAAGTGCTTTATAGAAGTATTCACTCGCTGTAGGATAATCCTTGGTGCTAAAGTACTTTATAGCCTTGGTATTCAGTTGGTTGGCTTTTCGACTATTCTCAATTAAGTTTTTATTTGTAGTTAACTTTTCTGCCTGTTTGATAAAAGCTGGATCGTCAAAATACTGCTCGACGGCTTCTTCTAAAATACTCTCTGCTAATTCTTTTTGTCCTAAGTGTTTTAAAGACTCTGTTATTTCAATACTTTCTTTTGAACCAATGTGCTCCTCAATCTTGTCGTAGAGTTTATTGGCGGTGGATAAATATTTTTCAACTTTTTGTTGATCGTTTGTGATTGAGCTGAAATCAGCGTGAGCTACTGCGCTTCTAAATTGTATACCTGGGTCATGTTTGAAGCGATGATCTAGTTTCGAAAAAACCGATTCGGCTTCGTCCAAGAGCTTTTGCCTATCTGCATCTGAATTTCCTTTCAATTGCAATCCAAGCGACTTGGTAAGCTTAACAAACTCATCGGGAGACGCGAATGCAGAGTTACTTCCGAATTTTACCGCCTGACGAAAAGCTGCGGTCATAGTTTCAACATCATCATTTTCTTCCGCAATTTCTCCTAACAGCTTTTGGCGTTTGAGTGCTTTTGGAGATCTCTCGACGGCTTTTTGCAAGGTTTGTTGCGCTTCAATAGGTCGACCGACAATATGTTGGACTTTTGCTAACCAATCGTAACCTTCAAGAACCATAGGAAACTCATTGGTCATATCTGTAAACAATTCAATGGCTCTTTCATATTCTTTTTTAGCAAAAAAGATTTCACCGACTCCGAGCATAGCCCATGGAATAGGACGCTCATTAACAATTTGAGTGGTGAGTTCGAGCGCCTTATCGTATTGCTTCAACGACCTTAGGCAATTAAACCTGTGTCTAAGGCAAGCCATTTTAAATTTAGGATTTTCTTCTGCTATTTCATGGCATGATTTTAGCGCTTCCTGCCATTTTTTGGCGCGCATTTTTCGAACTATGGGGGAAAGTAAGTCTTTTTTAAAGATGGCTTTGTCTAAACGCGATTTAAGAATATGACCATTGAATGGTTTAGTTAAATAACTATCAGGTTGATATTCAAGTGCTCCCATAACCATTGCGGTAGTATTTTCCGCAGTGACCATAACAAACACTGCGCTGCTCTTAAGCAGCTTAAAATGCATTAATTCTTCAAGAATTTGTTGACCGTCTTTGGAATCGCCAAGATTGTAATCGGACAAGATAATGTCGTATTTCTTTTCTTTACAAGCCTGAATGGCATCATCGCCGTTATAGACCAAGTCAATTTTCTTACCTCCCATGGTAATCATCATGCCCCTGAGTGATCGAGCAAATTCCGCGAAATCCTCAATTATGAGCACAGACTTCTGCGAATAACGCACCATGGGTTTTTTCATCATAGCTATGGGGTCTTGCATTTTATTATGGAAAGTACATACTTGCTTTGATAGCGATTTGGACTATTAGGCGCCAAACCAATTCTCATTTGCTATTAAAGTTAGTATAGATTGGATTTGATACTTAAACACAAAATTCTTAAGAGAAGAGTTATGTCAGGAAGTTTAGGCGATAAACTGGTTGTAGCAATTTCGTCAAGAGCATTATTTGACTTGAGCGAAAGCCATGATATCTATGAAAATCAGGGCGTTGACGCCTATTCGCACTATCAGATTGAAAACGAAGATAAGCCACTTTTACCTGGAGCTGCTTTTCAACTGGTTAAAAAGTTGCTCGCCCTTAATACAGACAAGCCCGACAATCCGGTAGTTGAAGTGGTTCTACTATCCCGCAATAGTGCTGATACCGGACTTAGGGTTTTTAACTCTATCCAGCATTACAATTTAGACATTAGTCGCGCAGCCTTCACTAGTGGTCGAAGTCCTTACTCATACGTTTCTGCCTTCGCTAGTCATTTGTTCTTGTCCACAGATCCCAATGATGTAAAAGCTGCACTACAGGATGGGTTTGCTGCAGCGACTATTATTCCGCATGCAAGTTCTAATAGTGAGGAGCATGGAGAACTGAGGTTTGCCTTTGACGGTGATGCAGTCATTTTTTCCGATGAAGCTGAAAAGGTGTACAAAAGCCAGGGGCTAAAGGCATTTACCGATAGTGAAACTGCTGCTGCTAATAGACCACTAGCCGGAGGGCCGTTTAAGAACTTTTTGGCTGCACTTCACAGGTTACAAAAAGAATACTCTCAAGAAGATTGTCCGATAAGAACCGCGTTAGTTACAGCTCGGTCTGCGCCTGCCCATGAAAGAGTCATTAAGACGTTAAGAGAATGGCAAATTAGAATTGACGAAGCACTTTTCCTAGGCGGAATGCCAAAAGGACAGTTTCTCGCGTCATTTAGGGCTGACGTATTTTTTGACGACCAAACAACCCATTGTGACGATGCAGCAGAGCACGTTGCAACCGGTCACGTTCCCCATGGTGTAGCCAACCAGTAATGTCGGTCATTAATTAACTTCGTAGCGGTTTTTGCCAGCTTGAATGTATTGCTAACTATGGTTCCGTCAACAGAGTCAGACAGAGCACCGGGTTCGCAGATTTAAAGCTTGGCTTTTAGAATTTGTGTCATTAGCTTCTCTTTCAGGCCCTTTTTACTGCCACTTAACTTCCTTAGATTTAAGGATTTATCGTGATTTTCTTGTTAAATACCAAAATGGGTCTATGCTTATAGGAAATTCAGGTTTTAAAAGTTTTAACTATAAGCGAAAACGACAATATCTCGGTTTTGGTCAATCAGTGAACTAATTTATTGTCGTAGCTTCTGCACTACGAGCCTTTGCTTCTTTCGGGGAGCTTTATCGAAGGCAGATATGGCTTAAGGACGGCTTATTTTCTATTGGATTTGGTGTTGACATGAAGCTTCAACAGATTAAGTACATTTTCGAAGTTGCCCGGAATCAACTAAATGTTTCTGCTACCGCCGAAAGTTTATTCACGTCCCAACCGGGGATAAGTAAGCAGGTTAGGTTGTTAGAAGATGAGTTGGGGGTAGAAATATTTGTTCGGAGTGGTAAGCACCTGACCAATATTACGCCTGCTGGGCGAGAAATCTTGCCGGTAGCTGAGCATATTCTTAAGCAGGTAAGAAAAATTCAAGATATCGCGGCCAGTCATGTTAATCATAAAGAAGGGCGCCTTAATCTATCTACAACTCACACTTTTTCACGCTATTTTTTACCCGAAGTTGTAGAAGCATACCGAAAAAGATATTCCAAAGTAGCTATGCATATCTTTCAGAGTTCTGGTCATCGAACCAATTCTGACTTAGATGAAGGCAAATTAGATTTCGCGTTAGCACACGAAAATGAAAATGGATTTGTCGACAAGATCCACCTACCTTGCTTTTTTTGGAAGCGCTGTATCGTCGTACCTACCAATCATCCTTTGGTCAAAAAAGAGCTCATTAATTTTGATATTTTAGCGCAGTTCCCATTGCTAACTCACACCAGCATGGGAGGCGATAAGAATCAAATTTTGCAGCGTTTTAAAGAAAATGGTTTTTCTCCGGAAATTGTATTCAGTGCAACTGACTGCGAAGTAATCAAGTCCTATGTTAGGATGGGGTTGGGAGTAGGGGTTATTGCCAATATGGCGTACGAACGGCACCTTGACTCAGATCTAATTAAAATACCAATTGATCACTTAATTGAGCCTTCACTAGTGAATGTTGTATTTGACCGCAATTTGTATTTTAGAGAATATATTTTCGCATTTATTGAAGCTCTTGCCCCACAATTATCAAAAGATTTGATTTTAAAAGCGCAGCAAACTAAGTCTGCAAATAAAATCAGTCGGTTGGTGGATGCAGATCAAATTCCCGTGCTTTGATTTAAGCCATTCCTCAAGACAGTTCTGATGGGCTCGTGTCATGTAGAGGTGAGCATAGCTTACTGTTAAAATAGTTTGCCTAATACACTCGATAAGGGAAAGGCATACAAAACATGAAGAGTGCCGACAAATCTGTTCAAGATAGTAACGATTCCAACAAAAATAGCGTGATAAATGACGAAATTGAGTCCCGCACGATTGAACCTCATGAAGAGCATCCCATTAGAAATTTAGTTTTGTTTCAATTGAAGTTAGCCGTTGACGCGCTACGTGATATTTTGCTTAGCCCGATTTCTTTAATTGCAACCATTATGGATCTAATTGAAGGAAGAAGAGGGAGCAAGAGTTATTTTTCCATGCTGTTAAAAATGGGCAGAGAAAGCGAGCGTCGTATTAATTTATTCCAACAGCATAGAGAAAAGAAAAGAAGTAAAACCATAGACTCTATGATACGCCAAGTTGAAGATATTTTAGTAAATGAGTATAAGACTGGTGGAGTATCGGAAAAAGCGAAGGCGGCTCTTGAAAAGACGTTGCGGATGAGGAATAAAGATACCGAGAAAAATACTACAACAGATAAGAATTAACCCAGTTATTAAATTCTCAACCTCGAGCTAATTATTTTTGATGAAACCGTTTTAAGAATATTTTTGTATGCTAGCATTGTGGCTTGGTCTGGTAACCAGCGGTATAAAAGAGCCCCTCAGGGGCTCTCTAAGAGAAAAAGGGGAGTAAAGCGGCTACTTAACTCTTGAGTTTAATCTACCATTTGCGACCGACCAACGGGTTCCTGATTGGCCAATTGAATGCCATAGATTACCGAAGAAAATTCGAGTGTAATCTAGAAATAAGTAAATAACCGGCAAACAAATAAGAGTAGTAATTGTCGAATAGCCAAGGCCACCGATTACGGCTCTAGCCATTGGGAAGTATGGAGGTCCACCACCACCCAACTGGGTGTCGCCAAGACTTAATGGCAGAAGCCCTAAAATTGTTGTTAGCACTGTCATTAGAATTGGCCTGATTCGGTCGTTGGCTGCATGTAAGACGGCTTCGTGTTTTGGAACGCCTTGCTTACGATAATGGTTTATTCTATCGACTAGAACGATACCATTATTTACCACGACCCCCATTAAAACTAGTATCCCGATGAAGGCCATCATCGACATGGTTGTGCCGGTCAAGGCGAAGTACCAAAATACTCCAACTACTGCATAGGCAATGGAAGAAATAACGGCCAATGGAAGAATTAGAGACTCAAAGAGCGCAGCCATAACGATAAATATCATTAGAACGGCCAATGCCATGTTGGTCATAAAAATTCCCATAACCTTCTTTTCCCGTTCGGTACTGCGGCCAAATCCCCAGCTATATCCAGTCGGAAGTGGCATTGATTCCATTAACTCGTTGGTAGCTTTGCGGATCTCTTCAGCGGTTGTGTCTGAATAATCGATTTGCAATCGAATGGAAGTTCTGCGGTCAAATCGAGTAATTTGCGGCAAGGACTGAGTCACATTTAGCTTAGCTACCGAATCGAGTCTTACGGTGCGGCTACCGCCGGGCGATGGATTCGGTAGCTCTATGGGTAATCCTTGTAAATCCTGAATGGACGCTCGTTTATTACCAAGGAAAGTCACCGTAATATCAGTTTCGCCAAGATCGGATCGGAAAGTTCTCAATTGTTGCTTGCGTAAAGCGATGGAAATAGTCGTTGCAACGTCCTGCGGTGTTAAGCCTAACTGATTCAGGCGCTGTGGATTTAAATTAACTTTAACTTCCTGAGTTCCATTCTGTGAGCTAGGAGTTACCTTGGTGACGCCTTTTACAGTCGAAATAATAGGTGAAACTTGCTGCGCTAATTCGAGTAAAGTTTCGGTATCTTCTCCATTGATACCGATAGTCAGTGCATCTTGACCACCAGAACGATTGCGATCAAATCCAGGTGCGCCGATAGCCGTTTTAGGAATATTTTTCTCGATAAATTCTCGAATTTCTTTATTTGTTTTGGTGCGTTCTTCATCATCGATCAATAGCAGAGTAGAGCCCGCCGCATTGTTGACATAGAAAGAGTAGACATTTCTAATATCGAGTTCTTTCTTGTGTTCGTATAAAAAGTTTTCAATACGAGTTACTTCCGACTCAACTTTTTCTAGCTCGTAAGTACCATTGATTTTATAGTCAATATAAAGGCGTGTACTTTCCTCATCTGGAAACATATCTGTTTTGACTATGCTGGCGGGGATGGCGATTGACGCGAATAGACTAATCGCAATAACTCCGGACCAAACCGGATGCCGCATCATCCATGATAAGAAAGCTGAGTAGCGACCGTGCTCTTTAATTGTATCTGTGTGACTAACCTCCATAGTGCGAGATTTCATTTTGCTTAAACACAGGGGAATGATTGTGGTCGCAATAAATAGTGAGGCTGCAAGTGAAATAACAATAGTGATTGCTACATGACTTAGGAAAACAGTGATGTCGATTTTTTCGCCAATAATGTTAGGTAAAAAAACAATACCAGTAGTGATGGTGCCCGCGACTACCGGGACGCCTACATCTTTTACGCCCTTTAAGGTTGCTTCAACTGGTTTGTCGGGCATTTGTTGCCGATATCCGAAAATACTCTCGCTAACTACTACAGCGTTGTCAACTAGCATACCGATCGCAAGCATTAAGCCCATCATCGACAGAAGATTTATACTAATGTTCAAAAAGAACATCGCAGCAAAGGTAATTAAGAGTGAGAATGGCACTGCTAATGACACGATTAAAGTAAGCCTAATGTCACGCAAGAAAACGAAAAGAACGATAGATGAGAGAAGAAAACCAATCAATCCAGATTTGGCAATATCTTTTAAAGAACTCACAACACCATCTGCTTGATTTTCCATTACGAACAAATTGATGCCTTCGAAATCAGGCAGCTCTTCAATGCGCTTCATTTCTTTAACGATGGCGTCGGCAGTCTCGACTAAGTTAGCATCGGCTTCTCGAGTGATCTGGATCCCTACAGCATATTTTCGATCCAGGTGGCGCCCAACTTCAATTTCATCTTTAGCAAACGAAATTTTGGCAATGTCTGATAACTTTAATCCGCGACTATCGATCACGTAGTTTTCGATATCTTCAATACTTTCGAATTGTTGATTGACAGTAATACGCACTGTTTCATCAGGGCTCTTAACTTCGCCGGCAGAAATTAAGCTATTTGCCGCTTGCAGTCTCGCCAACAACTGATTGGTATCTATGTGGTACGCAGCAATTCGTTCAGGTATTAACTCTATTTGATAGGTTTTAGGTGCGACACCATGTATATTGACTTGAGAAACCCCAGGAATTCTTTCGAGCCGCTGTTTTAACTGGCGGTTAAGAACTTGAAACGAATCGCTTAAATCGGTATCCGCAGAAAGGCGTGCCTCAACAATGGGTTGATCGTTGGTACTCCCGGTAAAGATAAACACTCGCCTTAAATCTGAAGGGAGTTGGTCTTTAATTGAGTCAACTTTCTCTCTTGCTTCAACTCCCTTTAGTTTTGCATTAATCCCCCAGTCGAACAGCATAAATACTTGTCCCTGGTTTTGATTGCTGAAGGATTGCATTTGTTCAATTGAACCGATAGTGGAAAGCGCTTCTTCCAGCGGGCGAGTAACATTTTTTTCGATTTCTTCAGGGGTTGAACCGGGGTAGCTCGCCTGTACGAAAATACCAGGGAATTGTACCGTCGGAAAAAATTCCAAAGGCAGCAATCGACTCGCGGCAAGTCCCATGACAACCGCGCAAACGAAAACCATCGAAACAGTGACAGGGCGCTTTAATGCAAGTTTTGTAAACCACATAATTATGACTCCTGCTGTATTTGAACTACTTTAGAGTAATCCTTACGATCCAAGATTTGGTACATTACTGGAATTACAATCAACGTAAGCAATGTTGAAGCAAGTAACCCACCAATAACTGTTATCGCCATTGGTGCTCGAATTTCGGTACCCTCTCCAATTCCAAGTGCAAGTGGCAGCATACCAAGAGTCGTCGTTAAGGTGGTCATCAATATAGGACGTAATCGAGACTCGGCAGCCTGGGTAATTGCCAGGATTTTTTCGACACCAGAGGTACGCAACTGGTTGATCCTGTCAATTAATACTATCGCGTTATTTACTACAATCCCCGCTAACATTATCAAACCTAAGAAGACCACAACACTTAGCTCCGTTCCAGTTAGTACAAGTGCAAATATGGCACCAATAACGGCCAGAGGGATACTTAGTAAAATAATAAAAGGGTGTAGTAGCGATTCAAACTGCGAAGCCATTACCAAGTAAACCATAAATACAGCTAATGCTAGTGCCATCATCAGAGATGTATAGCTGCGGTCCATTTCCTCTCCTTGGCCTCCGTATTGGATATTCGTACCAAACGGTAATCGAACGTCTTCCAAAAGAGTTTTGGCTTCTGTTACGGCTTCGCCTATGCCACCGTATTGGATCTGACCTTCAACTAGTATGACTCGTTGCTGATCGATTCTCATAATCTCACTTGGACCTTGAGTTTCAACAATATCGGCCACCGCGTGTAATGGAATAGGGCGAGCTGACAAAGGATTGATTATCAAATTTCTGACATCTTCAACTTCGTCTCTCGCAGAATCTTCAAGCCTAACAAGTACTTCAATTTGTTGTTCGCGAAGTCTGTAACGCGTAGCTTTATTGCCGCGAATAGCATTGACCACAGCATCATTAGCTTGTTCTATTGATAATCCCAGAGAAGCCATTTTATTTTGGTCAAAAATAATTTGAGCTTCAGGGTAACCACTTTTCATATTTGTATGTAAATCGATAAACCGAACCGACTTCGATAAAGCGTCTTTTACCATGTCTGCCGCATTCTTCAGAGTTTCGATATTGAAGCCATATACTTCCACACTTAACGGCGTAGAGAAGCTAAATAATTGCGGTCTTTCTGCGTCGGCGGATAGCCCGCTACTTTCCTCGCTGATCAACTCTCTGACTGTAACTAGTAGTTGGTTTTCTCCTTCGCGAGAAATCCCTTTGTTAAGCAATAGAGTGAATTCCGCTTGATTCTCTCCTTCTTGTTCAGGGTTTGCTGTCAACTTGTTACCCATTCCGGCTGTTGCAAACACTTCTTTAACGCCATCCACTTCAACTAATTTCTGTGAAAGTGAAATCACTTTCTGATCAGTAAGCTCTATCGCGGTACCAGGAGAGTACTGAACCTTAACAACTAACTCGCCCTGTGCCATTTCAGGCAAAACAACTTTAGGAATTTGATTCACTGCGAGCAAGCTAAAACCAAGCAGTCCAAAAGCTACAATTAAGGTTAGTGACTTGGCTCTAAGCGACTTTTCTAATAGGCCATGGTAGAAGTTGGGTACCCAGCCTAAAATTTTACTAAAAAACTTTCTCAAATTTTTGAAGACAAAACCAAATACCATAGAAAAGAATTTTCCCAACATTTTGTTTACAAAAAATAGTAAAGAGAAAATAAGAATAATGAGCTCAACCGGGAATAAAATAATCCGCTTGCCTATGGAGCGCTCACTCCTTTCTAATACCGGAGTTTGATTTACTTTCTTTAATCCGTAAGCCGCCATTGTTGGAATTAAGGTTAAGGCCACGGCTAAAGAGACAATTAAGCTGAAGGTAATGGTCAATGCTTGATCTTTAAATAACTGACCGGCGATGCCTTCAACAAAAATGAGTGGTAGAAAAACAGCTATTGTCGTTAAAGTCGAAGCGGTAATAGCTCCGGAAACTTCGGTTGCACCTTCAAATGCAGATTGTGCGAGCGACATGCCTTGCTCTTTCTTTCTGGCGATGTTTTCTAGCACTACTATGGCATTGTCTACCAGCATGCCGACAGCTAACGCGAGGCCGCCCAGTGACATAATATTCATGTCGATTTTAGCGCCAAACATCAAATTAAAAGTTATAATTACCGACAGCGGGATAGTCGCAGAAATAATCAGCGTTGGCATGAATTCACCTAAGAATAAGTAGATGATAATCATTGCCAAAAGGCCTCCGATTATGGCTGAAGAAATTAATTCGCTAATTGCTTGATCGATGAATTTTGAAGAGTCAGTCAAAACCGTTAGCTGCATATTTTCTGGTAACGACTTTGTGATTTTGTCCATTTGGAAATTTACTGCCTCGGCAACTTTAACCGTATTTGCGTCGCCTTCTTTGTAAATAGCGACCTCTACAGCTTGCTCTCCATTATGCCGGATAATTGCGGTAGGGTCTTTGTGGGTAAAATTTATCGCTGCAATATCTTTAAGTCGAACGACCTTTAAATCTTTGGATAGGACGATGGTATTAGCAAAGTCCTCAATTGATTGATATTCGTTAAATGTACGGACTAATAGTTGTTGTTGGCCATTCCTGATTTGGCCACCGCTCATATTGATATTCTGGGTTCTTAGCCGATTCGCAATATCAGCAACTGAAATATTGAGTTGGGCTAATTGAGATTGATCGAGTAAGATTTGAATTTCGTCTTCTAAACCTCCGCTTGCTTTAGAAGCTGCCACACCTTCGATAGTTTCCAAGCGACGCGATAGCTGTAAGTCGGCGTAGCGCCGCAAACTGGCTAAAGAAGCTTCTGGATCTGCACCGTCATCTAACTGCTGACTTAAACTCATCCTAATTATTGGTGCATTGTTAGGGTTAAATCTCAGCAAGGAGGGGGCCGTGACTTCAAGTGGAAGTCTTACTTGTTCCATTTTCTCTCGCACATCCAAGCTGGCAATATCGACATCTGTACCCCAGTAAAACTCGAGGTATATATCTGATCGTCCTGCTTTAGATACGGAGCGTAGCTGACGCAATCCCTTTATTGTTCCTAACAAGCCTTCCAATGGGCGAGTGATAAGGTTTTCTACTTCTTCAGGAGCGGCGCCTTCAAAATCTGTTCTTACGGTCAGAGTCGGATAGGAAAGTTCGGGTAACAGGTTAAATCCTAAACGATTAACCAGCACTAAACCAAATACTAAAGTTGCTAAAGTGAACATGGCAACGGTGACCGGTCGACGGATCGCGACAGCAATTATATTCATAAGTTTTCCTTTTGATTCAGCCTTGCGATCAGATGAAATCTACTGCAACCGCAAAGCTATGGACCAGTTTTTTAGTTTTGTTAACTTACGGATTGACCGCTAAAGCTTGAGGAGAATTTGAATCTTTTTTGTCTTTCTTATCTTTGGCAACCTGTTCTTCAAGATTAACCACTTCAATTTTTGCTTCGTGTTTAAGAATTTGTTGGCCTGTACTAATAACTTGGGCAGATTCTTCAAGACCGGTTAGAACTTCAACAAAACCGTCATGCTTGAATCCGATAGTAACCGGCGTTTGAATCGCTTTATTACCATCGACCACGAACACATGAGAGCGATTGTCTTGAGTGATTACGGTTTGCTGTTCCAACAAAAGCGTATTCTGGTGAACATCAAAAACGACTTCTACTTTACCGAACATGCCCGCTCGTAATAGATCATCGTTATTATTTAGTTTTGCTACGACTTTGAAAGTTCCTGTTTGTGTATCAATAGCAGGGCGAATGCGTTCAACTGAACCTTTAATTACCTGATTCGGAAATGCATCAACGGCTAGTAGAATTGGTTGATGTTTTTTAATATTGCTCATTTCTTTTTCGGGTAAATGTAAAACCGCTTTTAATGACTTGGGATCAACAATTTTAAATAATAAATCGTTGTCTCGAATTAAGTTACCGGTTTTGACAAGTCGCTCAGTAATTACACCATCGATAGGCGCTTTAATACTGGCATACTGTAATTTAAGCTTGGATAGTTTGTATTGTGCTTGTTGAGATTGGTATTCGAATCTTGCGCGGTCTAGTGCGTCACTGCTTCCTAGCTTTCTATTGAAAAGAGTTTGTTGCCTTTCCATTTCTTTGCGTAATTTTCTTGAAGTTGCCTCTAGTTGGGCTACCTCTAATGAAAGCTGTTCTACGTCAAGTTGTGCTAATGGTTGGCCTTTCTTAACGTAGTCCCCTTCTTCAACGAAGATGTCTTGTAAAATCCCGGTGGAACGGGCAACAACTTGGGCATCTCCTTCGGCTTCAAGTGTAGTGATTGTGCGGTAAGTTTGTTGAATGTCACCTCGCTTTACGGTTACAACTTCAACAGGAATGGGCGGTTTTTCTTTTTTCTTATCTTTTTTGTTTTTTGCGTCGGCGACTTTTTCTTCGGCAGATTCTTCTTTGTTTCCAGATTTTTCATCTTCCGACTTTTTGTCATCTGATTTCTGGTCTGATTGCTCGGCTTGTTGCTGAGAATCATCAGTGCCACTATCGCTACACCCAGTATTGATTACCGATAAACTAAACAATGAGCTAAATAAAAATAACTTAAATAAAGCTGATTTTTGGTTTGAAGCTGAATTTTTCATCTCACGACCTTTATTTATACGATTGTTGATTCACTCACCGATTGCTAACTGGAACAAATATCCAATTATCGGCAGGTAAGTCATTTCGGCTAGTCCAATATTCGCCAACTCGACCTTTAACCACCAGTAGCACTTTGCATGCCAAAATAAATAACTAGTTAAATTCTTACTGCAACTCGCTACTTTCCCTAGGTGGTTGCTGTATTATATGACTATAACACCTTTCAAACTGTGTGCTATTTGTAACAAAAGATGTGTATTGATAGATTTTTGGACTAAAACTTGGTGGTTTTGACCAGAGGTATCGCCTTTTAATCTGTCTTTATTAGTTTAGTCGAAACAATCACTAAAAAAGTTCGATATCTGACTCAATGGCTTCTTTTTGTTTAGTTTTGCTTATTAATCTTTGCACTGCAGACTCAAAACCTTCTCCGCTCTTGATAGCCAGATAAAGGTCTTTTTCTTCTTGCATGGTGTAGCTTTCTTCTACGCTATCGAAAATGTCACTCCATTTAGAATCATCGGTAAATGCCGCGACATCGCTAAGCACTACGATGGCTTGTTGTAGGTTACTTAAAATATGCCTTAATCTTTGGCTCATGCGATCATAGAACTGAAAATCGACGACTGATACCTTAACTTTTTCCTCAGTTTCCTTATGTAGCTTATGAAGCAGCTTAATGTCAGGTATGGGTTTTTGCTGTAGAGCCTCATCAATTCGGCGGTGGTGCTCAACGATTTCGAGAAACAACTTGGTCAAATCATTAAATGGTTTTTCGGTTTCTTCCAGAGATAAAGCCAATTGGGCTGCGGCCAGTTGTAACAGCATGACCTGGTTGTGATTTGCCATGTAATTTCCTGTCTTTTTAGATCCTTAGAGAAATCTTATTATGCAGAGGCCCACTTCAAGACGGCTCCCAGATTGAGTATAGCTAACTAACTCTAAGGTAACGGGTTTTTATTCAGATTATTTATCAATCGTCAAAAAGAGAGCATTAGTGACTAAAATTTAGACAGGCTAACTTTTTCACATATATAACGAAAACCTGTCGAAAGGTGGGGAGATATTATTGTAAAAGTGTGTGAACTGGCTTGCGTTGCTTGACATTAAATTCATTTGAACGTATGTTTCAAACAGTTGTTTAATTTTATGCAAGGTAGTTACATATGTCTAAGTCACCCGTTTCTGGCCGCGCTTTGACTAAAAACAAGATTCTAGATGCCGCTGAGGAACTGTTTGCGGAACATGGCTTTGCAGAAACCAGCTTACGAGAGATTACCGCTAAAGCGGAAGTGAATCTTGCGTCAGTTAACTACCATTTTGGATCGAAGAAGTCATTAATTGAGTCAGTCTTTGATCGCTTTATGGAGAGTTTTACCAATCAGTTAATGACCGAAATGGCGGAACTCGATAGAGGTGGCGAAAAAGTTACGGTTACAGCGGTTCTTAATACGTTAGTGAATCCGCTGATTAAAATTGATGATATAAGGCCAAACGGTTCTTCCGTTTTTATGAAGCTACTTGGAAAAGCATACGCTGAAACCCAAGGCCATATCAGAAGATTTGCGATGGATAGGTATTCTCATGTATTAGCGAGGTTTACCAGGTTATTACATAAAGCCAGTCCGGACGTAAAGCCTTCAGAAATGTTTTGGCGACTCCATTTTATGTTAGGCGCCTTTATATTCACTTTAGCTGGGCACGAAGCACTACAAGAAATATCTGAAAGTGACTTTGCTCAAAAAGTCTCAGTGAAGGAAATTATCTCTAAATTAATTCCATTTTTAGCAGCTGGATTCTCGACCAACGAGATCCCGCATAATTATTTGTCTGCAGGAGAGGCATAATCATGGTGATTTTAACCCAAATCCTTGTTCTCATTGGTGTTACTTGGGCTGCCGCATACATGCGTGCACGTATGGGAGTGGCTTTGGCAGTAGCCGGAGTCGCATTGGTACTAATGTCGGTCTATGGCGAATTTAGCATTGTTCCCTGGTTACTTTATGGGGGAGTCGCGCTGCTGTTTTTTGCAGATGATTTAAGAAAAGACAAAATTACTCGGCCTATTTACAAAATGTTCCGTAAGGTACTCCCTCCTATGAACCAAACCGAGCGAGAAGCGCTTGAAGCCGGCGACGTTTGGTGGGACGGCGAACTTTTCAAAGGTAACCCTAAATGGGAGCAGATGCTAGGATTCGAAAAGCCTGAGCTATCCGCTGAAGAACAAGCATTCGTTGACGAGCAGGTTGAGACCGTTTGCCAAATGTGTAATGACTGGGACATTAATTTTAAAGACAAAGATCTGCCGGAGAATGTTTGGCAGTATTTGAAAGATGAAGGATTCCTGGGACTAATTATCCCTAAAGAATACGGTGGAAAAGGATTCTCAGCACTTGCTCATTCTACTATTGTATCCAAGCTTTCAACTCGCAGCGGGGTATTGGGTGTTTCTACTATGGTCCCTAACTCGCTTGGGCCGGCAGAATTATTGCTTCACTACGGAACCGAAGAGCAGAAAAATCATTATTTGCCTCGCTTAGCGAAAGGCGAAGATGTCCCTTGTTTTGCTTTAACCGCGCCAAAAGCCGGCTCTGACGCTGGAGCGATCCCAGATACAGGAATTATTTGTAAGGGCGAGCATGAAGGTAAAGAAGTTGTCGGTATTCGCCTCAACTGGGACAAGCGTTACATTACGTTGGCCCCTGTATCAACGGTACTTGGTTTAGCATTCAAAATGTATGACCCGGAAGGTCTAATTGGTGATCAAGAAGACATTGGTATTACGGTCGCATTGATCCCAACGAGTCACCCTGGGGTGGAAATTGGTGACCGTCATTACCCGATGGGGCAAGCTTTTATGAACGGCCCGACGCGGGGTAAGGATGTGTTTATTCCAATTGATTGGATTATCGGCGGTCAAGAGTATGCGGGTAAAGGTTGGCGCATGTTGGTTGAATGTTTGTCCGCAGGTCGGGGTATTTCATTGCCATCATCTTCGACAGCAACTGGTAAGTTAGCCTATAGAGCAACCGGTGCATATTCCGTGTTGCGTGAGCAATTTAAAACGCAAATCGGTAAGTTTGAAGGTGTTGAAGAGGCATTAGCGAGAATTGCGGGTAGCGCTTATCAATTAGAAGCAACTCGCCTGATGACAGCTGGTGCGGTTGATATGGGTGTTAAACCTTCTGTAGTAACTGCAATTGCTAAGTATCATATGACTGAAGCGGCGCGTGATATCTTGAAAGACTCCATGGATATTCACGGCGGGCGTGGCGTTATTATGGGAGAGCGTAATTACCTTTCGAGTGGTTACATGTCCATGCCGATCAGCATTACCGTGGAAGGGGCTAATATACTTACACGGAACCTAATGATTTTTGGCCAGGGCGCGGTGCGTTGTCACCCATTTGTGTTCCGTGAAATGCAAGCGGCCAACAACCCTAATGAACAACAGGGCGTTGACGAGTTTGATTCACTCTTTTTCCGTCACATCGGATATGGTCTAAGTAACTTTATTCGCACCCTAACTCTCGGCTTAACCGCTGGCCGGATTGTTCCACAACCGGTAACGGGGCCGACAGGTCGCTACTATCAGCAACTTACTCGAATGAGTTCTGCTTTGGCTTTAGTCGCCGATCTTTCGATGGCTGTGCTTGGCGGGGACTTGAAACGTAAGGAACGTTTATCGGCCCGATTAGGCGACGTATTGAGCTATCTATATCTAAGTTCCGCAGTGCTTAAATACTACGAAGATTCTGGGCGTCAAGAATCAGATCTCGCTTATGTAGAGTGGAATTTAAATAACAACCTGTTCTTGATGCAAAAGGCCTTTAACGACTTCTTTGATAACCTGAAGCCGGCTTGGTTAGGAAAAGTTCTGCGTAAAGTGGTTTTCCCATACGGTAACTGGCACAAACGTCCTTCGGATAAATTGGACCACGAAATTGTTAAATCTATGTTCAATCATAACGAACTACGCGACCGTCTCACTAAGGATATTTTCCTTGGCAATGAACATGATCCTGTCGGTCGGATTGAAAATGCATTTAATAAAGTGTTGGCGACAATGGACATTGCTAACAAAGTAAGAGTAGCAATTAAAGAAGGCAAGTTAACTCCAGCTAGAGAGTTGGAAGACACAGTAGCGACGGCCGTTGCGGCTGGTATTCTAACCCAGGCTGAAGCGGATGCGTATTTAGATTCTGAGGCAACTCGATTGGATGCGATGCAAGTAGATGAATACTCTAAAGCCTACATCGCGGGCCAGTTTGATGAGCCTTTAGTCCAGGAGGCAGGTAGGGCTGCTTGATATTTGGAGGTTGTTCTTAAGGAACAATAGCTCTATCCAAAAAGCGTCATTGTAAGATGGCGCTTTTTTTTACCTCAGTGAATTCTATTCTATCAATTCACAATTCTTACAAATTTAATTCTGTCCTATTAGATTGAATGCTATTATTGCCTTGGCTGGCTGTTCAGTTTGGGTTAAGAACAAATTAACCATAATTCGATTACCAACAATTCGACAACAATAGCAAACGAGAAGTAACGTTTGGGAACAGTCAAATCTGAATAATTTCGTATTTGCTCATTTAATCGACAAGAAAAAGGTTTTTGGTTATGTCTAAAATAAATAAGTCTGCAAGCATTTTTTCAATTAAATCAATTTCTTCTGCACTAGCGGTATCAGCTTTAGTTTTTGCGACAGGTTGTAAAACTCTTGATCCGTACACAGGTGAAGAGCAAACCAGTAAGGCAGTTAAATACGGTGCTATTGGCGCTGCTATCTGTGGAATTATTGGTTCTCGAGATTCCGGTCAACATGCGCGTAATGCTGCTTTAGGCTGCGGCTTAATTGGTGCTGGTATCGGTGCTTACATGGATAATCAGGAAGAAGAATTAAGGCAATCTCTTCAAAATACCGGGGTAAGTGTAAAACGCGAGGGCGATCAGATTCGTTTGATTATGCCTGGCAACATTACCTTTGCGACTAATCGTTCTGAATTACAAGCGGATTTTCGTCCTGTATTGAATTCGGTGGTAACTGTTTTGAAAGAGTACGAAAAGACTATCGTAGAAATTCAAGGCTACACAGACTCTACCGGTTCATGGGAACACAATATGACACTTTCGGAAGCTCGTGCTAAATCGGTTGCTAACTATTTGCAAGGTGGAGGCGTTATTCAACAGCGTTTAGTTACTACCGGCAAGGGACCTTCAAATCCGATCGCGAGTAATGATACTGCAACTGGGCGCGCGCAAAATCGCCGAGTGGAGATTCGTTTACGTGCTATCGAAGCGCAAGGCTAAGCTCTCAATTTAGATTTAAACAGAACCTTAATTGGTTTCGAAGGGTCGCGAAAGCGGCCTTTTGTCGTTATATCAGTTGATTAGTGTTTGCTGTTGATTCTTGTTAAATAGACCGTTAGAGTTTGGATAGCTAGGTCATTTCGCTCCGTTCAGAAGAGCAATTTCGTTTTAAAATAGTCCAAAAATAGCCCAAATGGTAAAAAAAATTAAAAAATACAGTCAGGGCGAGCCGTTAGCTCCATGGCGAGAAAAAATTCACGAGGTCATCTTTGAGGCGGATACGCCTTACGGAAGATTGTTTGATGCTTTGCTAATCGCTGCGATTACGCTCAGTGTAATCGCGGTAATGCTGGATAGTGTAGAGTCTGTTAAGGCACAATACGGTGGAATACTCGATGTGCTTGAATGGGGATTTACCCTGTTATTTTTAGTCGAATATATATTGCGCTTAATTTCTGTGCGAAAGCCTTTAATGTATGCCACAAGTTTTCTTGGCGTAGTTGATCTGATTTCCATTTTGCCCAGTTTTATCGGGCTTATTTATGCTGGTGCGGAGACTTTATTAGTGATTCGTGTCCTAAGGGTGTTAAGGGTCTTTCGTGTGTTTAAGCTGGCTGAATATCTAGGTGAAGCTGACTACTTAATGCGTGCGTTACGCTCTTCACGCAGGAAAATATCGGTTTTCCTGTATACGGTGTTTATTTTTGTTGTCGTATTTGGCTCCATCATGTATCTGGTCGAAGGCGAGGAAAATGGCTTCACCAGTATTCCAAAGGCCGTTTATTGGGCCATAATAACTCTCACCACGGTTGGTTACGGCGATATAGTTCCACAAACCCACATCGGACAAATGATTGCCTCTACCGTTATGATTATGGGTTATGCGATAATTGCGGTCCCAACGGGGATCTACAGTACCGAATTAGCCAAAGTGTATAAACAAAGCGTTACCAACCATGCTTGTTTAAGCTGCGGTGAGGACGGTCATGATCAAG
Organism: Kangiellaceae bacterium; assembly: GCA_026196875.1. Taxonomy (GTDB): domain Bacteria; phylum Pseudomonadota; class Gammaproteobacteria; order Enterobacterales; family Kangiellaceae; genus Aliikangiella. Next base: position 3,221 of record JAPHTP010000156.1, on the reverse strand, counting down.
ATGCCAATTTTTGTAAATATTGTGGTGAGCAACTTTGAGTTTATTTGGTTCCTTCCAGCCATTATCTGAATCTGAGCGATTTGCTTATTTAAAAGCGATGGGGGTTACCCTATGGATCCCCCGTGAAGAGGCGGAATCATTGGCTGAGTCGGATGCTAAAATCGCATCACAGACTAAGCCACAGGCAATTATTGAGCGCGAATCTATTCCGGCTGAACAGAAAGGGGCGGCAAAAGATGTTAGCGATTTAACCAGCCAAGTATTATCTGCAACAATTCAGTCGGATGCTGAAAACAAATCCGTTGCGAAAGAGGATATTGCTGTACGAAGGGATCTATCGTCACAAAATTCACATGAGCGACAAGATAAAATACCTGCTAGCACTCAAGTTGATAGTAAGACCAAACCGCTAAAACCAAATAAGGCAGCCTCTGCTGGATTCTTAAAAGTCGTTAATTGGTCAAGCGGCAATGAACACGCACCTCTGTTATTAATTATTTGTCGCCATGACCCTGACCAACCTGCACAAAGTTTCGCTAGACCTAATATGCCCAGTCAGTTTATGGTTGACTATGTTCGAGCGATTCAAGAATATTTGAGCGCAGCAAAGTTAGATTTTCGGATTCAGCTCGCCCATTTAACTGAAGCGGGGCTAGGCGAAAACAATTTGCCTATTGAATCTGTAGTTGAAAAGCAGTCTCCAAAATTAATATTAGTTTTGGGGGATGAGGGAGTTGCTCACTTGTTAGGCAGCGAGCAAAATGTATCTGTCAATCGTGGTAAACAGTTAACGATTTTAGAACAGGTTCAAGCTCTCGTCAGTTATCATCCTTTTACTCTTATTTCCCAGCCTGAGCTAAAAAGAAATGCGCTGGAAGATCTTCGTAGCTTAGTGCATTTACTCAAGTTATCACATAAGTCGGCCGAGTAAAATATTGCAAGATTTAACTATTCGGATTGTTAACCAGCATGATCTTTGTGAAATTCTAAATATTGAACGGAGGGTCCATAATAATCCGTGGTCTAGCGAAACAATTACTCAAAGTATTGATAGGTTGAGTGGTAAAAAGCAAGCTGGACAAGTTCAAAAAGATGGTTTTGTCGCACTAAGGAATCAAAAGGTTGTAGGTTATCTTTTCTACTCCAAAGTATTTGAAGAAATAGAATTAACCAATATTGCAGTTGATTTTGATTATCAAGGACAATCAATAGGTGGGCAACTTTTAAAACAGCTTGTTGACTTTGCATATGCCACTCAAAGCCTACATATTTTTCTCGAAGTAAGAGCATCCAATACAGGTGCTATCACGTTATATCAAAATGTCGGATTTATTCAAACATCGTTAAGAAAAAATTACTATCCGACACAACGAGGACGTGAAGATGCGGTCTTAATGACTTTACAACTAAGCCAAATCCAGCAAGGCTAAGTAGCTAGATGTTGTTACTAGGCATTCTGCTATTGGCAAGTATTTATTAATCTTACGCGATAAATAATTGGCTAATAAGTTTTTGGAATTTCTCAACCGCTGAATGGGAAGGTAGGCTCAGAGCGTAGCCCAACTTGCTTGCTTAACCTCTATGTACCGTTTCCAAGAAGATATGCTAGAACAGTTGCGTAATGAAATTCATGCGCGCTCTTTTCCAGTTTGTAAGAGTCCTGTTATTATTTTGAGTCAATCATTTTTGCTGCAAAGTAAAAGTGAGCGACAGACCCACCTGTTGACTGCCGAGAGTATTACTAAACTAGACGGAGCAAGGTTGGTCTTTCGCGATTCGAATCGATGTGTTGTTCGATTTGCTGAGGTGGAAGTAAGAATTGATCTATATCGAGAGTATGTAACCTATACCCAAATTCACAATGAACCAAAACTTTCTGGATTTAACCTGGAACGAATTGAAATTAACAAGCCAATAGAAGCCATAGAATTTTGCGGCCAGCTATTAAGCTCTATAAGAATCATCGTTGTCGAGCCACAAAGTACCGCTGTTTCTAAAAAGGATTTGTTTTCAGCGTTTCAAGACAATCAGATTATAAGTAGTTGCGTAGCTCATGGCGCAGCCAATGTTTGGAGCAGTTTTTGTCAAGATGATGAAGGGGGTATCACGGTGTTGGTGGAAGATATTTCTATGGGGCCACGAAGAACCGGTAGATTGATACAGCGACTAGTTGACATTGAAAATTATCGAATGCTGGCACTTTTGTCGTTGCCCTTAGCGAAGTTAACATTGAAAAAGGTTAATCATCTTGACCGGCGTTTGAGTGAGCTAGTAGCTTCAATGAAACAAGATTCGGGTATTGAAGAAGAGCAACTGGTTCTTAAGCAAATTTTTCGTTTAACAGCTCGTCACGAAAAAATACGCACCACCACCAAAAAACGTTTCGAGTCGGCTAGATTTTACCAGGCACAATTAGAAGAGCGTTTTGTCGAATTAGACGATGTTCAGGTGAAGGGCTATCAAACTTTGTCGAGCTTTTATAAACGAAGAATGAAGCCAGCAATTAATACTTGCTTGTTAGCAGAAAACGCCCTGAAAAATTTTTCCTCTCATTTGCGACGGGTGACAGAACTACTTAGAACAAAAATCAGCGTAAATCTGGAACAGCAAAATAACACTATTCTCGAAAACTTGGCCACTCAGTCACGACGCCAGTTCAGGTTGCAGCACATGGTTGAAGGATTGTCGATAATTGCAATTAGTTACTATGCCATCTCGTTACTTGCCTATTGGATTAAATCTCTGTCAAAGGGTGGTTATCTGGACAAACCTGAATTGCTAATTAGCTTATTGATTCCGCTGGTTATTGTCTCCGTGTGGAAGGCAACCTCAAAGATGAAGAAACAGGTCATGGCCGAGTAGTCATTTTTCGCGAATTTCACCGTTCTTAATTTCATAGCTCGCAAATTCACCTAGTGCCGGCTATGTGACTGGAAAAATGTTGACGGATCTAGGATAATCGCGCCTTTGTCGTAATTTAAGCGGAAAGTCGCAGTGAGCACAGAGTCTGACCTTCGTAGAACCTTTGCAATTATTTCTCACCCTGATGCCGCCCAGCCTTTCAACGCTTAAAACCACCTTTCATTGCACACCACAATCACATCTCTACGTACTGAATTTAAAGGCTTTTTGTCTTTTTCTCGTTTCTTTGCTTTTCAATGATGTTCAAGCGTAACCTCGGAAAGTGTGTACAAACTTGAGTACAAATTCCGTTTTAGAGG
>JAPHTP010000117.1 GCA_026196875.1 Kangiellaceae bacterium | reverse complement strand
CCGGGTCAGCAATGGGTCTATCCTGGAACTGGTGAGCAGAGTCGGATGGATATTGTTAAAGAAGTTTTTGATGATGTTATTGTTCAGTTGCAGAACACGAATGCGGGATTGATGCGGTTTAATGGCAGTGCTTATGGTGGGCCTGTCCTGTTTCCGGTTTTGGATTTGGATTTACCTGCTAATCCGATAGTCACGAGAGAGATCCAGGAGGATTACGACGATGGAGTTGAGAGCGCAGCAGGTACAGTTGACCTAACCAGTAATACCTTAGACATAGATAGATCGAATGCAAAGTATACCGCTCTTCGTTTCCAGAGTTTAGGTATTCCCCAAGGAGCTACGATAACAACTGCAAAAGTGGCATTCCACGCAAACAATAGTGATTCCAATCCTGCTAAAACATTAATTTATGCAGAGAATGTGGATGACGCCCCTGCATTAACGACTCCGAATAATAGCATTAGTGTTCGGGCAGTTAACCGCACAGTGCAAGCTGCGTTGTGGGAGCCGGAAGCTTGGGTGAGCGGAAATTCTTATGTGACTTCCGAATTAGCCAGTGTGGTTCAAGAAGTGGTTAATCGACCCAACTGGTGTGGCGGCAATGATCTTGTTCTTTTTATTGAAGGCGATGGTACATTAGACGACCGACAAGCTTATAGTGCAGACGGAGAAGCTGCTGCAGGAGGCGGTGAAAGTGATGGGGTTGTCGCACCTCGCATTAGAATAGAGTTTGATAATACATTACCGGTTGGCGCAAACGGTTGTCTTAGCGGAGAAACCGTTATAGCGATAAATGACGGAGAAGATGATGCCGAAGATCGCGGTGGTGATAGTAGTAGTGATTTAGACATTTATTACGATGTAGAAAGTGCTCGAGTAAATGGTGAGACAGCATTTAAGTTTAGAGGATTAAATGTTCCACAAGGAGCTACAATTACCGAAGCCTATATAACACTGAGAGCTCGTTCTAGTCGAGATGATCCTGCCTCTGCAGTAATAAAAGTAGTAGATAGTTCAAATCCGAGTAGCGCTAATACAGTTGCTAATGCCAGTTCAGGATTTCATTCCGACACAGTTGCCTGGTCTATTCCTGACTGGTCACATAATACTTCATACAATACGCCATCATTAATAACTTTAGTTCAAAATATTGTTAATCGCGGAGATTGGGATCCAGGCGATAATATTGCATTCAGAATCGATGCAACTTCTGGAGACAGGAGGGCATATAGTTATGATGGTAATAGCAGTAGAGCTGCAAAACTTACTGTTAAGTACGTCGATACATATGTTCCTGGTTCTATTACCATGCGTGAGCAGCTTAGAGATGCGGTACAAGAATTACCGGCGGACGGTGCTACTCCTATTGCAGGATTAATTGCAGAAGCAGCTCAATATTTTGCTGGAGAAAAAGTTACTTATGGTATTAGTCGGTGGAGTAATTGGAAAAACCGTATAAGCCATGAGCTCTCGTATCAAGGCGGAACGCCTTATACTCCCTCTGGTTGTACTGAGGATAACCCTAATTCGAGTGACTGTTCTGGAGAATTTATTCAAGGTACGCCAGTTTATACTTCACCGATTACTGACGCATGCCAGACATCTCATTTGGTCTATTTAACTGATGGAGAAGCGAACAGACACGATACTCCTACTAGAACTATTTATTCAAACCTGACTGGCGGGGCGTCATGCAGTAGCAGCGATAGTGGTGAAGATTGTGCGGAGAAGCTGGCTGGTTTTATGAATACCAATGACTTGTCGCCATTGACAGGTGATCAAACTGTTACGACCCATATGATTGGGTTTAGTGTGGGCGCCGATCCGGAATTGATGAGAGATATGGGATCCGCTGGCGGCGGCGGTCACTATGCTGCCGCTGATAAAGATGCGCTAGTGGCTGCGTTAAGTCAAATTATCGCTTCGATTTCTAACGTAAATACAACTTTCGTGACAGCCGGGGTTACCGTTAACCAGTACAACCGTCTGACTCATAATGACCAGTTGTATTACTCTTTGTTCAGCCCGCAGTCTGGTAGTGTCTGGCCGGGTAATGTGAAGCGTTATCGTCTCAATGAAGGGTTAGTGGTTGATTCTAATGATGCTGATGCGGTCGATCCTTTATCGGGTGAATTTGCTGACACTGCAAAAAGCTGGTGGTCTAGTGAAGCTGATGGCAATGATGTGAGAGAAGGCGGTGCCGCTGGCGAGCTAACTGTCGGTCGTACGATTTATTCCAATATTTCTAATGAAAAGGCACTCACTCATGCGGATAATCGTTTTAATGAAACAAACATCACTACAGCGTTGCTTGGTGCTGCGAATGATAATGACCGAAAAACCATTATTCATTGGGCATTGGGTTACGATGTGTCCCATGATAATTATGACGTGAACGATTCATCAAGCCTGTCCAGCACGCCGGCACATAAAGATTTTGGTGATCCCTTGCATTCTCAGCCTACGGTACTGGCTTACAATAGTTCTACGGCCTCCAAGAATAAAACGGTCATTTATGTCGGTACAAATCATGGCTATTTACATGCAATTGATTCTGATGTTAATAGCGGTGAAGAAATGTGGGCATTTATTCCGCAAGACCTCCTCCAAATGTTGACTAACATTCAGAAGGAGACAGTCGGTGATCATCGTTATGGAATTGATGGCTCGATTTCAATCTATATTGATGATCTTAATGGTAACGGTGCTGTGGATGTGGATGATGGCGAAAAAGCCTATCTGTATGTGGGGATGCGCCGCGGAGGATCCACATATTACGCTTTCGATATTTCAGATCCCACGGCGCCAGAAATGTTATTCACTATTTCGCCCGCATCAACCAACTTTGGTAATTTAGGCCAAACCTGGTCGCGCCCTGTGGTTGGTAAAGTGAACATCAGCGGCGTCAATGATGACAAACTGGTATTGATATTTGGCGGTGGCTACGATACGGATCAAGACACAGAGGATACTGCCGCGAATACCGATGATGTAGGGAATAGAGTGTATATAGCGGATGCCTATACCGGCGCACATTTATGGGATTCATCTTCGATTACCGGAACAGAAGGTTCGTCAGGTCCGGTATCATCGATGAATGCGGTCCCGTCAGAAATAACCGCCTTTGACCTGGACGATGATGGTTTTATCGACCATATGTATGCGGCAGATACCAAAGCACAAATCTTCAGGTTTGATATTGATAATACCGCACAAACCATCAAAGGTGGTCGAATCGCATCATTGCAGACGGCAGCGGATGCCGCCAATAATCGACGCTTTTATTACTCTCCGGATGCCGCATTAATTCGATTGGAAAGCGAGTCGTTTGTTTCGATTTCAATTGGCTCCGGCTATCGAGCACACCCACTCAATGAAACGGTGACGGATCATTTTTATATGATTAAGGATTACGGTGTGTTAGAAGGCCTGTTTGATATGGATGTATCATTGAGCAATCTGACGAAT
>JAPHTP010000095.1 GCA_026196875.1 Kangiellaceae bacterium | reverse complement strand
TCGAAGAATGACTATTTGATTGTTTTTATTTACACGATTTGCTAATGATAAAAACTTAATCGCCGTATTTAGCCGAATACTAGCATGCAATTGGCTTATAACCTTCAACTATTCTTTTTCTGCTTCAGTTTCTTTTTATACTTCAATTATCCAACCGTGTCCGCCAACTTCCTATCAAAGAGATATCCTTAAACCAGTATAATACTAGTAAAACTATCCAGCTTCAAACCAAGATAAATTTATTCACTACTATCCTAATTATAAGTTACTGTCGTCGATTATGCTCCCAATAAAGAATGCCGAAACTTTCGGCGTCTAGAGGTTCACTGATATAGTAACCTTGAATAAAGTCGCATCCTTGTTTTGCCAGTTCATCCATAGTTTCTCTATTTTCCACACCTTCAGCAATAACCTTGAGGTTTAAGCTATGCGCCAAGTTTATTGTCGATTGTGCAATAATCTTGTCTTCTTTATCTTCGGTTAGCTGAGAAATAAAGGAACGATCAATTTTTAAGGTATCGATTGGTAACTTCTTAATATATGAAAGAGAAGAATAGCCGGTTCCATAATCATCGAGCGAGCAGCGAATACCACGTTGATTGAATTCATTGAGTTGTTGGATAGCCCTATCAAGATTGCTTACTAATGCAGTTTCGGTAACTTCAAATTCAATTTCATTGGAAGAAATATCATACTCTTGCATCAAAGAATCAACCTGGTTGATGAAATCGTCATCGGTTAAGTTACGCGTCGACAAATTGATAGCAATGTTCATATCAATACCTTGCTTCTTCCACTCGCTCAGTTGTTGCATTGCCGTTTTCATCACCCAAAAAGTGAGGGGATGAATAAGCTGAGTGAGTTCAACTAGTGGAATAAACTTAACAGGAGGAAGTAAGCCGTAGTTTTTATGCTGCCACCTAACAAGGGCTTCACAACCAATGATATCTTTTGAAACTAAATCGTACTTGGGTTGATAGTGCAAGACTAACTCATCGTTTCTAATCGCTTCAGCCATTTCAGCCATGATTACAAAACGCTGATTAGTATCTGCGTCCAATTCGGTTGTATATTGAGTTATTCCGCCCCCGGAGTTTTTGGCATGGTACATTGCTAACTCAGCACAGCGCAACATTTCGCTTGCACTGTGTTGCTCTCCCCAAGTCGTCACTACACCAATACTCGAACTAATTTCTAAGTTAAGCCCGTCTACATCGAATGGCTGCGCAATAGCAATTTTGATCAACTCGGCAACTATCGCAATTTTCTCTTTGCCGGAAGTGTTTCGGACTAACACGCAAAACTCATCACCGCCTAAACGATAAACACGAACGTTATTGTCGTTTATAGAAGCGGATAGCCTTGGCCCAATTAACTTTAATAGCTTATCGCCAATTTGATGATCCAACGTGTCATTGATTTCTTTAAAGCGATCAAGGTCGACTAAAATTAATCCGAGTAAAGAATCGTCTCGACTAATTTGTCTCAGTGCAGTTCGACAATCATTATTAAGTGCGTTTCGGTTAGGTAGCCCCGTCAAATTATCGTGCGTCGCTAAGTCTTCTAACAATTCAAACTGTCGAGCATTACTTAGTGAAAGAGAAATACTCGAGCCAATAGTGCGATAAAATTCAACTTCATCTTTTGGAAACTCGGAATGATATTTATAACCAATGGTAATCGCCCCCAAAGCTTCCTGCTGATAAATCAAAGGGATAACGATCCCACCTTTCACACCTTCATGTTTGATCAACTCTCGTAAATCAGGTGCAATTCTCTCATCCTCTTCAATCGACGGAAATAACTCGATTTTTCTTGAAATCATTGCAATACCGGTTGGCGAACCATTTTGGCCAAATGGGAAGATGCTTCGAGTTTGCAGGACTTTCTCACTAACTCCACTCGCGGCAAGCACTTGCATATTATCTCCGGAGGAACTTACAACAGAAAATAAAATTAGAGCCTCTTCATGTAGCGTCTTTAAAATGCTGACAACTTCGTCTGCGATTAATCTTAAATTGTGACTCGCGTGAAGTTTTTTCAACAATTGATTAATCAAACTTAGTTGAGAGTTTTTACGCGCCAAACGACCTTGTGAACGAAGTAAATTATGTTCCACATTTTGTTGCTCTGTCATATCAAGAGCAACGCCCACAACGACTTTTTTACCTTCGTATTCCGCCACTTGTGCAGTCGCTAGAAGCGGCACAATTTCATTTCGTGAAGTCACGCCGTTGAGGTAAATAGTTCCCGTTCCTGTTGCAAATATTTTTTCAAGCTCAAGATTAAGACGCTTTTGATCGCTTTCATGTACTGCAGTATAAACGTCTTCAGAAATCATTTGACGATGGCTATAACCGAATTTCGAGCTAAAGTAGCGGTTCCAACGTAAAAACTTCCCCTTCTTATCAAGCATGAACATAAGTGCAGGAACGGAGTCTAATTGTGCCTGGTTAATCAAAACTTCATCTTGCAAACTTTGAGTAATTGACTGCCTTTCTAATTCAGCAGAAACACGATAGGAAAATACCTGCAAAATACTCGAACAAAGCGATACATCAGTAAGGGGATTCAGACTAAGGGCAACGAGTACCCCTACTGTGTGAGAATTGGAATCCTTGAGGACTACGCCTAAATAGCCCCGAGCTTTAACCTGTTGCAGCATAGTATCCAGTGGAAATGCATGCTGTACTCCATCTTCAACACAACAAAGACCTTCTTTGATAGTAATTTCACATGGCGTATTGCCCAAATTATAGACAAAGTTATCGGCATGCTTGGTTCCATCATAAAAAGACAAGATGTCTACTTGATCAGAATTCTGCTCATTAAGTTTTCCAATAAGAACAAGGTCAACCGGAAGCGTTTTTGATAATTCACGAGTGAGGCTATCTAAAAAGTCTGCACCGTAGCGACCGACTAACGCTTGCAGCATACCTTTTAGCATTTTCTCAAAGTATGCTGGGTCTAAAGACGTTGTATTTATTGACGTGTAATCGGTCTGCATGCTGCTTGAAAATGCTTTAATCCTAGAACTGCTTTATGCCGTTAAATATAGACCAATTAGGCGTATCTGTCAGCAGCCAATTAGGCGGAACACCTCGCTTATCAGGTTATTTGAATGATTAAGTGTAAGGTAACTCCACATATACCCTGCAACCCGATGTGTCAGCTCTATTTTCAAGAGATATCAAGCCCTTATGAGATTCAATGATTTGCCGGCATAACACCAATCCAATGCCAGATCCCTGTTTCTTGGTGGTGTAAAACGGCACAAACAGGTTATCAGGGTTACCGATACCAATCCCTCGATCTTCGAATACAATGTTAAAAAAAGTCGAGTCGGAAAACCAACGAATTGTCACTAAAGGTTGATGTCGAGCAGCTTCGCAAGCTTCAACTCCGTTTTTTATGATATTGATGAATACTTGCTCCATCTGCACAGGATCTAGCATAAGCTCTATATCCTGCTTCGACTCAATCTGAATTTGACCTTCAAACAGGAGAGCCAATTTGTCAAATAATGGCCTTATAGATATTCGCGAAAAATCAGGTTCAGGTAGTCTGGCCAACTGCCGGTAACTGTTAATAAAATCGTTTAAAGATGCAGCTCTTTGTTCTATTATTTTTAGCCCATCTTGTAAATTCTCACTCAGTTCATTTTCAAGCTCAACATTGCCTGTCATTTTGCTGAGCGTTTGGCTAATCGACGCAATCGGGGCTAATGAGTTATTGATCTCGTGACTAATGACTCTTACCAACCCTTGCCATGCTTTTCGTTCTTCTCTCCTTAGCAAGGTTCGAACGTCAGTAATAAATAATAACTTTTGTTGCACCCCTTGTTGCCTAAACTCTTCAACATGAACATTAAACCGCCCTTTCAACTGCCCCATAGCCAAAGTTATCACCTGATTGTGACCACTTTTTAATTGCCGAATTTCTGCTAACTGAGTAATAAGAGAATCGCCCTCTTCCTTCTTGTCCAACCTCAATAATTTTTCGGCAGCTGGATTAGCGAAAACCAACTTGTACTCTGACGATAGTGCAATAACTGCAACGTCAATATGATCGATAACAGTACGCAACAACAATTGGCTTTCTATGGATTCGCGGCGCTGGGTCGCCAAACGTTGCGCTAAACCATTTATCGAATCGACCAACTCATTCAAGGCTCCAGGACTGTCACTTCGGCGAACTCTAAGCGAGTAATCTCCCTGAATCATCGCGTCCAGCAAATTACTTAAGCTACGAAATTGGTAGGATGATTTTTGATGCAATTTAACGCTACAAAAAGCGACTAATATTGTACCGATAAAAGCGCTTAGAACTATTAAGTAGACCGAAATTTCTGCATAGATCATCACCCACAGCAAAAGCAACAGAGTAGGAATTGACGCTGACAGTGAAATCCTGGTTAGCTGTGTTTCAAATGGCGTTTTCTTTTGCATTTTCTATATTAGCCTTAAACGGAACTGCTACTCTTTCAGTTTTTCTAATCGTCGATAAAAAGCGCTCCGACTTAAGCCTAGCGACTCTGCGGCTTGTAAAGCGTTTCCCTCAAATTTTTCTAACCTCGACTGGATTATTTTTAACTCAATCTCATGTAAAGTAGAATTCTCGTCAATCAAAGCTCCCATATTCCTTTTTCCTGAAATATTTGAGGCGGTCTGATCGAACCCCAGGTCATTTTGTTGAATAATATTATCTGTGCACAATATCTGTGCTCTTTGCATAACATGACTTAACTCTCTGACATTCCCGGGCCAGGAATAATTGACTAAGCAAACTTTGGCGGCCGGGCTTATTTCGCATTTCGGCTGACTATACTTGGCTGCAATTTGTGCCAAGAATGATTCTGCGAGAGGAATAATATCATCAATGCGCTTGTTTAATGCCGGGATCTCAATTTCAATAGCATTAATACGATAAAATAAATCTTTACGAAACTCCCCTTCTTTGATCATTGTCTGTAAGTCAGCATTAGTGGCACTGATCAACCTAACGTCAACTTTTTGCGTTTTGCTTGAGCCGACTTTTTCAAATTGACTCTCCTCCAAAACTCTTAGTAATTTTCCTTGTTGTGAATAAGGCGTGTTGGCGATTTCATCTAGAAACAAAATTCCCTTATCCGCCAGCTCAAAACGACCAATACGGCTAGACTTTGCATCAGTAAACGCGCCTTTGACATGTCCAAACATCTCACTCTCAAATAAAGACTCTGTTACGGCCCCCATATTGACGGCTGCAAAAGACTCATTTTTTCGAGTTGAAGTTTGGTGAATATATTTTGCAATTAAACTTTTACCAGTTCCGTTCTCGCCCGTAATTAATATATTTACATCGCTTTGTGCGACCTTGTCGATCATTTGCATCACTTGCATCATAACTTCCGACTTAGCGATCACATTTGTGTTTCCACCTAACTCTTCTTTTAGTAGCTGATTTTGACGATTAAGCTTTTGGGATTGTCTTAACGTGCTTGAAAATAATATTTGGTTATTAATCGTCGCTAGCAGACGATGATTTTCCCAAGGCTTCTGAATAAAATCGTTGGCACCTTTTTGCATGCTATTAACCGCGACTTCGATAGTCCCCCAGCCGGTCATCACAACAATAGGTGTAAACTCATCTTTTTCCCTTATTTTCGCGGTCAACTCTAAACCTTCTTCCCCGGACGTCGTGTCCATCGAGAAATTAAGATCGGTTAGAATTAGATCCACACTTTGACGGCTTAAACAAGCAAGTCCCTCAGCAGGAGATTCCGCACAGATAACTTGAAAACCCTCACCGAGTAACATGAGTTTTATCGCCGATAAAATATCGACATCATCGTCGATGACTAAAAGAGTCTGGTTTGGTTGTGTTTGGCTCATCGGTGTCCCAAAAATCGATTTTCAATCTAGGATTAGATCACATTGATTTACTAAAGTATATTAGATTAAACAAAGGCGGCTTTAAAGCCGCCTTGCTTGGTTAAATAGAGTTTCGGCATTGATTGGCACTAGATTAGTTTTTCTAGTTAAGGGCCCCTGACTTGTCCTGCTCAAGTCAGCTTACTCAACTCATCTTAGTCAGGCTATCTTACTCATAGCGTAGTGCCAAACTCGGCTCCATCATTAATACTCGTTTTGTAGGAAGGAATGTTGCAGTTAAAACGACTATTGCAATAACGGTGACAACCGACACAATAACCATTCCTAAAACATCAGTACCGGTAGACATCATTAATCCTAAAGCATACCCCAAGCTTCCACCAGCAAGAGTTCCAGGAATCACCCCCCAAAGCAACTGCTTAACTCCAGCCCATATAAACTCTCTAGTGATATGACTATCTTCCGCCCCCAAGGCGCGTTTAACCCCAATTTCTTGAGTGCGTTGACTAATCGTATTGGTCATTACCCCATAGATTCCGCTTGAAGCTAAAATCAAAGCGACAATAGCAAATAATAAAAAGACTTTACTCGCAAATCCAATCCCCGCTGTATTTCGTGCTATCTTCTCCTCATAGGTCTTGATTAAATGAGCTGGCAGATCAGGATCAATTTGTTCCAATACTTTTCTCAGCGTTCTGATCACAATGGCATCATCCGCTTTCATACGCATTGCAATCGACATGTTAAATCGAGGTGCTTGGGTAATACTCCTGAAAATGGAGGGCGTTTTAGAGGAGGGTGAAAAAGACTGACCTTGAATTGTATGTTCAACAACCCCGACAACAGTCAACCATCTTGGCTCGTCACCATCAATTTCAGCAACTCTAATCCTTTTACCAACAGGATCTTGGCCGGCAAAATATTTGTCTGCAAAAGAATCGGTAATAATCACTGTACGTTTCTCTAAGCCATCATCACTCGAATCAAAATAACGACCGCTACGTAGTTGTACTCCAATTTTTTGTAATGAGCCAGGAGTCAAAACAATGTAGTTAGCACGCGGATAACTGTTTTCATTAATATACTCTGTCCCCTCAACAGCGATAGTTGGTGACCAAGTATACTCACCTGGAAGCGCGCTAAAAATTGCGACATCACCGATCCCTACATTATTTTCTAGTTCGTTGTGGAGCCGTTTGGCAAATTGCGCTCTTTTTTCTCGCGTATTGTAGTTGGCTTCGATTAGCCTGACTTTGGCGGTCAAAACATTTTCGATGTCTGCGCCATAATCTCTCTTATTGGCAATATAAGTTCCAACAACCATTGAACAGGCAGCGATTAAAACGCATGCAGATAAAAATACTTCGCTGATGACCAAAACTCGATTTAATCTGCCCGCTTTTTTTCCTAGCGCACCTCGAGTACCGTCACGCAAGACGGCGTTGAAATCAGCACCAGAGTTTTTCCATGCAGGTAATAGCCCGGTGATTAAAATAGTACTAATAACAAAAATAAGGGATATGCTCACGGTATAGCTATCAATTCCGAACTTCCACCAGAAGAAAGGTTTATCATCGGTAAAAGTTGCGGTTATTGACTCGGTTACTTCCAATGCCCATGCCGCGACGAGCAAGCCAACCACCCCACCAACAGTGCAGATGATGGTACTTTCCCAAAGCATCTGGCCAACCAAACGGGCTCTCGGCGCTCCCAAAGCAACTCGTATCGCAGTTTCCTTACTACGCTCGACAGCTCTAGATAAAAGCAAATTCCCCACATTGATAGACGCCAACAGCAACAACAAAACCGACACGACGTACATCGAAGTTAAAAAGATATTGCTACCACCGCCCATAGTTGACATAGGAAATGAAGCTGCATGCGCGCCGATACCAGCGTTAGTTTTAGGATATTCCTGCTCAAGTCGCTTCATTATGGTAGTAAGCTGATTATTAATATCTGCCAAGCTGGTACCTGGCGCCAAGTGCACTATTCCGCCACCAGAACCTGTGTTACGTTGCACCATATCTTCTTGGCTAATCCTCATCGGCAACCAAATTTCAGCGTTTCTAGGGAAAAAATAGCCTTCTGGCATGACTCCGATCACACGAGTCGTTTTGCCATCGACTCGGATAGTTTGATTGACAACTTGTGGGTCACCTGCAAAATGATTTTGCCATAAGTCATAACCAATCACGGCAACATCTTCAGCCCCGACCTTAGTATCTTCAACAGTAAAATCTCGTCCCAGAATAGGCTTGGTTCTAGTCATTTGAAATAGATTGTGATCAGCTTCTGTTGCATTATAACGACGAGCGCCATCTCTGCCCGACACGTTAGCACTGGTATCACTATATAAACTATGCTCAGTGATCCCCTTTAGTTGCTCGCGTATAACTTGATAGTTATAAAACTCTAAATTGCCACCATTGTATTCCAATCCGTTAAGCGATTTATCAATCACAATTAGCGACTCACCGTCTTTAAATGGAAGAGGTTTATACGCCATGGTATTAAGAAACGAAAATAGATAAATACTTAAGCCTAATCCAACCGCCATTACTAAGATGGTCAGCGCGGTAAAACCGGGTCGCTTTAAAAGAAGCCTAACTGCGTAATTAAAATCTTGAAGTGCAAACATAGCTCGCTCCTAAGCAGCAACGGTTCGTGATTGTTTAGATTGGTCAGCAATGACTTGCCCATCTAACACTTCGATACTTCTATCTGCTCTCTCAGCTGAACGAGGATCATGAGTCACCATACAAATGGTCGCGCCTTCGGCATGTAGTTTGTCGAGCAGTTCCATCACTGCATCGGCATTTTTCGAATCAAGGTTTCCGGTGGGCTCATCGGCAAGAATTATTGAAGGGTTTCCTGCAATCGCCCTGGCAACTGCTACGCGCTGCTGCTGGCCACCGGAAAGTTGCGACGGAAAGTGTTTGGCGCGATGCGCCATATCGACTTTGTCCAGCGCCTCTCTAACCATATTTTTTCGCTGCTCTTTAGTTAAATCCTTGCGGTAAGTTAAAGGTAATTCCACATTTTCCTCAACATCTAAATCACTGATCAAATTGAAAGACTGAAATATAAAGCCAATTTCCTTATTTCGAATACGCGCCCTTTCCTGTTTGCTGATATCAGACACATCATGTTGGCCGAGTCGATAATTACCATCGGTAGAAGTATCCAATAAACCGATTAAAGAAAGCAGTGTTGATTTACCGCATCCGGACGGTCCTGAAATTGAAACGTATTCACCTTGATTAATCGTCAAACTGATATTGCTCAATGCGTGGGTTTCTACTTCCTCGGTAAAAAAAACTTTTTTGATTCCCTTTAACTCGATTAAAACTTCGCTCATTGTTTTGCCCTTTTGGTCAATTTTTAAAATACTAATAAAATTAATTTAGCTTGATCTTTTGATAGGTTTCCCAACTTGTAGGATCAGAAATGATAATTTTGTCGCCCGCACTTAACCCTTCAATGACTTGGATTTGATTGGTTGAACCTTTGCCCAATTTGACAAATACACGCTCGGCAAACTCACCATTTTTATCCAGCTTATAAACAGCAGAAGAGGATTGGCTTTGTGCAAACAGCGGTCGATTAACATGTAACGCATCGTCTATCTCGGCGATTTTGATCTCTCCATCAACGGTTAAATCAGGCCTGGCGTCACGCGGAAGTTCTTGCCTAAATGCAACGTCAACTTGTACGTTGCCATTGATAACCGCGGGGTCAATTCGAGTAACCACACCATCGACTTTATTATTCCGCGTATCAATCTCAACCCTTTGGCCAATGGCGACGTCTCGAATTTGTATCTCCGGAATTTGCAACTCGGCAATTAAGGAGTTTTTACGAGCTAGCTTAGCAATATTAGTTCCCATCGATATTTGCTGGCCCGGCTCCAGCGGTAGCGCTTGCACAACACTATCTATTGAAGCCCTCACGGCCAACTCGGCGACTTGCTGCTGAACGCGTTCGAGTATTTTTCGCATT
This sequence comes from Kangiellaceae bacterium, assembly GCA_026196875.1. Classification (GTDB taxonomy): domain Bacteria; phylum Pseudomonadota; class Gammaproteobacteria; order Enterobacterales; family Kangiellaceae; genus Aliikangiella. The sequence goes on along the minus strand of JAPHTP010000095.1, from coordinate 57,387 downwards.
TTGTTGAGCCTTGCGGCGCGAGCATTATTTTGGGCGGTTAGGTTCTCTTGCATTTTTTCAAAACGCGCCTGCTGCAATTGCCAACGCTGTTTGAACTGTTTAGTTTCTAATTGAGTTTGCTCAAAATCAATCTGTGAAACAGCACCTGATTTGTTGTTGAAGAGTTTCTGCTGCGCCGCCATTTTTAGTTGGCTAGCCTCAAAGTTTAGTTTGGCATTTAGGGTTACTGATTGTTGATCCAGTAACCCTGACTCCTGCGAAACTTTTTGTGCCAGGGTTTCGGCTTCAAGCGCTTCCAATTCCCACTTGGTTTCCTCCAATTGTTGCTCGAGTTGAGGATTATTTAACTGCACAATTAATTCGCCCTGTTTGACAAATTTCCCCGGTTTTACGATTACGGTTTCGACTCTCGCGTCAACGTGAGAGGCGAGCCATTGAATATCGTCAGGAACTAAAACCCCGGTTCCTCTCACCGAAACTGAAAAAGCGCCTCGCCTTACTTCGCCAAACATCATGCCGTCAGAATCAACCACAAAATCGGCTTGACCCAAATATAAAAGATAGTTGACTGCAAACCCCACCGGAATTAATGCCAAAAACCATGGCCAGTATTTTTTAAAGAGGCTAACTTTCTTTTTCTCGCGAACTATGTCCATCAACAACTCCAGAAATCTAGTGCTCTGTTAGGATAACTAGACATCACACAGCAGCGATCATGCCAAGTTTTTAACTCGCTGAAATATAAGACTTTATTGAGTGAGTTCTCACTGGTTTAACAACGGGATCCCATAGCCGGGAAGCTCTTTGAATTTAGAAGATCCCACTATTGGGACTTTTGACTGAATTTAGATCAGTTAATTTAAACAGAAAAAGGCCGAGCTTTCGCTCGGCCGAACGTGCAGACTAATTTGGCTGGATGTATGTCAATAATTAGTATGGGATGCCCAGACAGGCTGGCCGTATGAATTGTAAATTACCAAGTTTCCGTCACTTTGTTGAATCAAACGATTGCCCGAACCATGCGTATGAGAGGCCCAAAGAGGGTTACCATGCTGATTGTAAACCACAAGGTTTCCATCTCCCTGGAAAATAGCACGATGCTGACTTCCCCAATTAGTTCCCGTCGCCCACAAAGGTTCACCGATTTGACCGTTATTAAAACGATACAACACTAAATTGCCATCATGCTGCATTATTAAGTACCGATTTTGGGTTGTGATCGCATCTCCTGGATTCAGCGTTAATTGGCCTTTTTCGACTGTTTGACTGGCGGCATAATGCGGCTGAATCGTTTGGGTGCTTTGACCTTTTACCCACCACTGCCCCTCGCTATTTCGATCATCATGGTTTAGCCATACATTGGCAAAACCTTTCGCCTCTTTGGCAGTTTTGAGTTGTTGATTATGCAAACTGTTGGTCGGCACATTAAAATGATAATCAGCTCCCAATGCCTGACATTTTTCCTCACCTTCTTGCCAATGACCAACTTCTGAAGTTACTACCCAGACTTTGCTAACAGTATTTTGACAAGCAAAAGCATAGATGTTGTTACAACTTTGATCATCCCAGCGGCCATTACCCCACTGCAAAGCACAATCTTGATCACCACCCCAATTATTTGGTTCGCTATTATCCCAACTCCAAATGCCTGCGGCTAGTCGGCCGTCGTTAGTGACCATATCATCCAGGTTAACTATGTTGGCGCCTTGCTTAAAATACTCAGTCACGTCACTAGCAGTAATGTAGTCATCGCTGCCGCCGGTGAATACATTACCGATGGTCCCGATAGTAGTTCGATCTTCCCAAATTCTTCCGATATCGCCTAGGCCAGTGAACACAAGATTTTTCCAGCTGGAATTTCCACTACAACCGCCGTCTCCCCAAATCACTACTTTTTTGCCTGCTGCAATCACATCCGCTTTAGTTAAGGTATTAGGAATACTACTGCAGCCTTGGCTGGCATAGATCCAATCCCCCAAGTAACTATTCACTTGGTTAAAAGCATCTTGATGACGCCCATCCATATGGTCTTCAAAATACAAAATTAAAACCTGGTTGTCGCTATCAGAACTGTTTAGCCAATTACGAACTTCGCTCAATCCTTCGGTAAGATATTTATCGTTGATGCTACAAAAACCGTGGCACATTAATAGACGTTTGGGATAAGAAAAAATCCCTTCCATTTTTGTGGTCCAATGAACATCTATTTCAATAAACCTCGCACCCATGCGTAACTGATCGTAAATGTTGTATTTCTGTTGCGGGTCGAGATAGCGGCAGCCCACGCTAAAATTGCAGCTTCGATAAGCTTCAGAATTGTAAGTGTTATGCGTGCCGGGAATATTGTTATCTGACATTGGAGAATAAATATCTAGCAAACGCTGTTTGGCTAATGCTTGTCCTTGCCAACTGTTTTTAAAATCGCTAATTGTGTCGGCGTTGCTGATGGCAAACCAACTGTTTGATAAAAAAACACTGAGCAATAAAAACCATTTAGAAATCTTAAACATAATCAAAAACCTCTGGCTTAATTGTTATTTTGGAGTCAATTTCTTTTCTGAATAAAGCATCGGATTAAAACGGCCCTATTCAGCTATTTATCTATTCACCGCCCAATCATTAGACCTCCGACCACAAATAGCAAGTAATTACTAATTAATTGATTTTTATGGATATTTGAGATTTTTAAAGAGCTTTTTTCTAACGTATATCAAATAATTTCAAATAGTACGAATGTACTAGAAATCAATTAGTTAACAATTCACGTGTCTTCCGAATATTGTTTATGCACACATTGCATCTTTTTATAAGATGACGCACTGCATAAATAATTTGAGAAAATTAGAGGCAAGTTCAGACTATAAAAAATCCTGTTTTTATGACTTTTACATTGAAGAAATAGCTTGATTCAACTAACTCTTTGACTTCATTGAGTTTTCGTTTTTTTACATTTAACTCAGAAGAAAAAGAAATTATTTTCAGTTTTTCAAAATGAGACCTAGGTTAAAAATCGAGCAGGTTTTGATTGATACAATGAAATAGCTAACTAACAAAGATTAATACTAAAGCCTCACGGAAGTAGGAGGTTTGGCGCCTTTTCTTGGCCATATTTTGTAGGGAATGAAAAATGGAAAATTTGAGCAATACCAATTTACTAGCCATTGTTAAGCAGGCAGCGGCAGGTATTGCTACGCTCGACCTTGATGGTAATTACTTAAGCGTTAATCGGACCTTTTGCGAAATTTTAGGCTATTCAGAAATTGAATTGAAAGCGGCAAATTTTCGTCATGTCACGCCGTCAAATGATCTCAATCAAATCAACCAACAATTTAAAGTACTGGCCAATGGCGAGCGTGAAAGAGTGGTCACAGAAAAGCGCTACCAAACTAAGTCCGGTGAAATAAAATGGGCCATGCTTTCAGCCACTGCCATTAAAGATTCTGAGCAAAAAGTTCAGTACATTGTATCTGTCATTCAAGACATCAGTGACAAAAAACAGCTCGAAGAAGACAACAAGCTGGCGCACGTGGCATTTAGTCATAGTGGTGATGGAATTCTGGTCACTGATCAAAACCATACAATCATTCGCACCAATCCAGCATTTGAAACTTTTTCCGGCTATACGGCTAAAGAACTCATTGGCCGTAAACCATTTTTACTGCGTTCAGGCGAGCACGACGAAACTTTTTATAATCACATTTGGAAAGCGCTTGAAATAGATGGGCGCTGGCAAGGGGAGATTTGTTATCGACATAAAAATGGTACGTTGTTTTATGTATGGGAAACAATTTCTGAAGTGTACGATGAGCGCGAGGAAGTCAGCCACTATGTAAGCACCTTTGCTGATATGACCGAAATGCGCGCCAAGCAAAAAGCACTCGATGATATTGCCAGTCTGGATGCCTTAACCGGCTTGCCTAATCGTTATAGTTTTAATATCAACTTAGCTCAAGCCGTCAATCAGGCGGAAAAACGCCATTCTAATTTGGCGTTGTTATTTATAGACTTAAATAAGTTTAAACCAGTCAATGATCAATACGGCCATAATGCCGGCGATCAGGCGTTGAAAAAACTGGCGAGACGCCTGAAAAAAGCCGTTCGTAAACAGGATACGGTTGCCAGAGTTGGCGGCGATGAGTTTGTGGTTCTAATGACTCAGATTTATTCGAGACGCGATATAGAAAGTACCGCAGCTCGAATAGTTAATGAACTTTCTAAGCCAATGAGTATATTTGATTTCAATAATATTTCAGTCGGCGCAAGCATTGGGATCAGCATTTATCCTGACGATCTGCTGGCTGAAGATGAAGAGTTAGATTTAAAAGATAGTCAAACACAACTGGTCGAAAAAGCAGACTTAGCCATGTACCGCGCTAAACAATCGCAGCATGATTATTGCTTTTATGATCAAGCGATAAGCTAAAGCCCGACGATTATTTCTTTTTCGGTAATAGAGTGAGGTACCAACTTTAATCGTGTTAACTCGCACGCTTGCTTCCCGTTGGGCAAATAGTTACTTCTAAGCGGCCTGCCAAAATAGTCATATTTAATGCCATAACATGGATCTATAAATCCGGCCACCCAGTTACTTTCAGATAATTCGATTAAGTTAGGTGAAAGTTGTACGTGACAGCCTAGATAAGAGCTGATTTGTTCCATTACAAGATATTGACCAGGCATAAATTCATGATTCTGGCTACACACTAAATCATCTAAATTCTTAAAGTCATTTCTTAATGACTCTGTCATTTCAATGATTAGTATTGGTTTTGCTCTCCACAGAACACCTGTTGGTTCATTCTCTTTTAAGCTTTCGATTTTTACCGGAATAGGGCGCCCCAATTGAGAGGCTTTATCGCTAGGTGTCAACGAGAATAAAAATGGTGCAATCACTGGTCCCAGATAATATAAGAAGCCAACTATTAGCAATAACGTGACAATGGCAATGATTTTCTTTCTTCTGATTGGCATAAATACTTCACTTTTACTCGCGCTTTGATTGTCGAGGCTTCATCAAATCGATTGAGTTCTTATTATTTCTGATCAACTTTTCTAAATACAAATGCGACGAATATCCATGAGGCGCAATTGATTACTATTTCATCACATAGTCGCTATATAAATATCTTCCACCCAAATTAATTCACACGCTCCACTCCCGGTATCGTTGCGGGTTAAAGAACTTTTCCAACGCCAGCCATCTTTATTGGAAACAACGCTGACTAAACTACCCGATATTTCGACGATATCTCCTTTTCGCACTTTGCTAATAGTGTCCGCAACTAGTTCATTTGACGGAATTAGATGCATATTGGCGCTATGAACCTCTATCTCTCTTCTTGGTATTGGAAAGGAATCGACATACCATCGATAAAATCGACCGGATTGTGAAATGTCGATCTTCTCTAGAACGCTTTCATCTGACATATTTCTCCAACCTAGCGCTAAATCAACTGGGGACAAGTCAGCTTCTCGGCCAAAACGATAATTCTTTCTAGCTAACACTTTTGCTTTGATCTCAAACTTAGCCAGTTCGGTTACAACATATTCGTCAAGGTTAAAACTTGCTGAAGAGCCTAACGCAGTTTGTTTTGGCACCTCATGAACCATAACACCAGGGCCTAAAGTCACTTGTCCAGAGTAGTTAAACGCTTGCCAACCGACAACAATTGCCAATAATAAGAAGAGCTGCTTTTTCATTGTGACCGCTTTGCGTTAAATTTAGACTTAGCAACTTCGGCCTTAAGATGCGCATAACCACCAAAGATGTTTTTACATCGGTAGATTTCTGTTTCAAGCTTTCGAGGAGCGAGTGTTGCGGTTAAAAAGCAGGCCGAAATATCAGGGTACCTCATAGAGCCCTCTTAAGGATTTTGCTAATAAGTTCCTATTTAAAATATAAAACTATTGAATTTGAGTATACCAGCCCTCGTCAGTGACCAAAAAGCCTGTCTAACCGATTTCTTACCTCAAAAAATAGAACCTCTTTCATTTTTATTGCATATGCACTAAAATAACCCTAATCTTTGTATGTTAAAATGAGAATGATTCCTATGTTAGAATCCGCCTCAATAATAAAGTCTGCGATTTTTTGGGAATAATCTGATGGCCAAAGTAGCTTTGGAAAATGTATTAAGCGTTCATCACTGGAACGATAAGCTGTTTAGCTTTAAAACCACTCGTGATCAGAGCCTTCGATTTAGGAATGGCGAATTTGTTATGGTTGGCTTACCTGGGGAAAAAAAGCCAATCCTTCGCGCTTACTCAATTGCGAGCCCAAACTATGAAGAGCATTTGGAGTTCTTCAGCATTAAGGTACCTGATGGTGAGTTAACCTCTCGATTACAAAAAATTCAGCCGGGTGATTCGGTCTACGTTAGCAGAAAACCAACTGGCACTTTGGTAGCTGATGATCTAAAACCAGGTAAACACCTATTTCTCTTTTCAACTGGTACAGGCCTTGCGCCATTCTTAAGTATTGTTTACGACTTGGATATCTATGACCGATTCGAAAAAGTCGTTTTATTCCACGGCGTCAGAAGGGTTGAGGATTTAGCATATCGTGAACTACTTGAAGATCAGCTGCCGAACAACCCGTATATTGGTGAACTGGTGAAACAGAAATTTGTTTATTATCCAGCTGTCACTCGCGAACCCTTTACTAATCAAGGCCGTCTGACCGATTTAATTCGTAGCGGCAGGCTCTGTGCGGATATTGGTATTCCTCAGCTGAATCCTGAAACAGACCGAGCAATGCTATGCGGTAGTCCGTCGATGCTAGAAGAAACTCAGCAAGTTTTAAATGAGCTAGGATTTGAAATTAGCCCGCACATGGGTGTTCAAGGTGACTATGTAATTGAACGGGCGTTTGCCGAGTCATAGTTAAAAACATTTTGAGCTCCCTGCGCGAGCAGGAGTCCGTTTTCAACACTTTGCTTATTGCCGAGAAATGACTTCAGTCCATTTACTTAGAAGGACTCTTCTTCAGCCTCATGCAACCACTGAAGCTTATTGGTCGGCAACAACCGCTTTTGATGAAGCCTTCTCTTTTGCTTGTTGTTTTTCATACAGAGTTAATAACTTCTCAGCGTACGCTTTTTCTTCTGCAGTTAACTCGTCGTATCCTCGGGTATAATCCCATCCATATCCCCACCGAAATGACGTAGGCCAATAGGGAGAACCGCCCACTCTAACCCCAGCTAACATCAATTTAGCAACCGCTTTTTCTCCTACTTGTTCTACGCAGCTTTCGAGTGCTTTATCAGCATCCAGCCTTTGTTGGTAATTACCTCCCATCCAATAGGCTTTATCATGAGCGACACAACAATCAAGCCATAGCTGCTTTTGTTTTAAGGTACCATCAGGAAAAGATGAGCACCCGTCACTGGTAAAAGGAGCTAGTTCTTCCACAGGATTACTCGAACAAGCCGAAAGAACGATAAGACTGCTCAGAATTAAAAAGCGCCTCATTAAACTACTCACCAACCCTGGTAAGCGTATTCTCATCGGTATGCTCGAAGTCTCTACCGTAAATAGTTAAGTTCATTGATTGCTGATAATTCAACTGGCCATCAGCAACTTGCATACTAAATTGATAATCTTTGGTAGTTGCTTTTTGTTGCATAAAGGGCGATTCAACAATTCCCCACTCAGAATCGTTTTTAGCCGCTTTTACGCTGTATGAGACTTTGTCGTTGTCATTATCGATACTACCGCCAGCAACCAGCGCGACACCTCTTGGTATACTAAATGACTTAATCAGTTGTGAAGACTCAGCATCCCACGAGTAAAAACCCGCTTCGGTGTGGATTAATTTACTATCTCTGATTCTAATCACCGTTTGTTTATAACGCAGAACCACAAGCTCTTGTTCTTCTGCATTATCAACATCTCTAACCGGCTCAAAAATCAGCTCTTCTCGATATTGATTGGTTTCCGGGCCATCATCTTCCGGCGCTACATCGACGCCTTTATCTCCTTGCCAAGTTCCGATGAGCGAGGTTAATGGGCCGTAGTCAGTTGAATCGATCAAATCAGTTGAATCGGATGAGTTAGATCCTATACTCATAAAATCTCTACCTTTTAATTCTAGCGTTTATTAGTTGGCAATAATTAAGTATAACAGTCGTTATAAACTATCTGGTGATGGCTATCAACAGATGAAGTTGATGTACATTGATTAAATTTGCTTCTCCCTAAAATAATTAAGATATTTAATGGACGGATTAAAAAAGCTCTTTTTTGGTATATTAAGCTTGTTACTGGCGGTTATTGGTTGGTATCTATCTGAGTCTGGTTTTAATGAGTTAAAACAACTCAGGCAAATTGAGCGCTTACCCTACTCTAACATTGCCTCAGCGTTACCAGGCGAAGTTAAAATTAGGGCTCAGGTTGCGCAAGAAGCTGAGCTATTAACCAGTGAGCACTTTAAGCGAAAAGCCGTTTACTACAGATTCTTACTCGAAGAAGAACGCCGGGACTCTGATGGCGATACTTATTGGGCAACCATCGCTGATCGCTCTCAAGCCGTTAACTTCCGTTTAGCTGATCAAACGGGGCAGCTGCCGGTCAATGTCGAAACAAGAGCGGATTCAAGTCTAGATTTTTCGCTGCCCTATAGCGACAGGCAGGTATCGGGAAGCTATCGCTATACTGAATGGCGGATTCAACCAGGCGATCAAATCATCATTATCGGCTGGCTACATACCCCCGAAAGTGACGGCATAAAACGACAAACTCAAGAAGTTGAAATAGGTTTTGTTAAACCCGGTCAGTATAAACCACTCATTTCTAAATATAGTGAGTCAAAAGAAAAGTCTGACATAGGCTTGTGGATCGTAGCTACAGTTTGTGGCGGGATCTCACTTATTGGATTTGCCGCGCTTTCACTAGCCGCTGCATTTAGTATCCATCGATTAATTGCCTACCTATCAATTTTGACTTTTGTGGTTGCTGTGCCACTTTTGCATTTAGGGATCAGTATGCTCAAGGATGATATTGTCAGCGCTGGGCAACGTATTGAGTCGCAGAACCGATTAGCGCGGCACAAGATTAATCACATATTGATTGAAAAAGACCTAATGTCGCCGGCAGAAGCTAATAACTGGCATAATCTTTCAAAAATTATCAGCTACGCGCCACTTGATAAGCAAGCCAAATACGCCATTGATGGCGTTATGGTTAACTTAGAGTATTCCAAACGCCAATTCGATCAACAACTCGATGTTTTTCCAAATAACTTGTTTGCGTGGTTGTTTGTTACAGATACTCATTCCATTGCAGATTTTTTGGATGCAAGCCAGCAGAACCAACTACAACTACAAATCAAGGCCTTCCAAAAAGCACAAACAGATAACCTGATGTCTCTTGCGATTGGTATCGGGGGTTTGTTGATCAGTTTAGGGTTAAGTTGGTGGGGATTTCGGCTGATCCGCTTAAAGCGGCATATCGAAAATATTCCGACTTCCAAAGTCTCGGGTTTAGTTTTCGGTCTTTCCGAAATTAAGGGCCGCATAGTTGAAGTTGAACCTGAAGACTATATACGCAGCCCACTCACTCAAAGTCGATGCTATTGGTATCAATATAAAGTCGAAGAAAAAAGAAGAAGTGGTGATAAAACTCGCTGGGTAACCATCGAAAACAGAACCGAAAGTAGAGCTTTTAAATGTAAGGATGTAAGCGGCACGGTCAAAGTTCATCCACAACATGCTGAGGTCATCAGTCACCATAAAGAAACCGATAAAAGAGGAAATCGTCGATATACAGAAAGGACGATTAGACTGTCCGATAAAGTCTATGTACTTGGTTTTAGTAAGGTAGATAGAGATACTGGAGATAGCCTCGAAATTCGCAACGATAAGAAACAACGCCCATTTTTAATCACTAATTTAACAGAACAAACGATAATGATGCGCAAAGCGCATACAGGTATGTTGAGTTTAACCACAGCATTCTCTACTTTAATGTTTGCTTTTCTATTTTATCTTGGAAGCCAAGGGAATTTTTCGCCTTCAGATTATTTACTTGGGTCGCTTATAGCTCCGGTTTATATGTCACTCATTGTTCTTGTTTTACATTACAACGATCTGATTTTTCTGAAACAAAGGGCTGCCAGAAACTTTTCTAACATTAAGGTATCAATGCAGAAAAGGGCCGACCTTGTACCCAACTTAGAAAAAATAGTAAAACAATATTTTGCCCATGAAAAATCTTTACTAACTCAAGTAACTGAACTTCGGAATCAGTTTAAGCTGGACGCAGAAGAAATCAGTGAGATTGAAGATAGACTATTGAAAGAGCAGAATCTATTGTCATCGTTGATAGCTTTGAAGGAAAGCAATCCAAATCTTAAGTCGGATAAACTTAGCTTAAAGCTGATGAATAAATTGATCGATTTGGAAAACGAAATAGCGCTTATGCGCGAAGGATACAATGATGCGGTTACTTATTACAATACGCGTATAGCGACCATTCCGGACCTATTTTTTGCTCGAGCATTTGGCTTTAAGGCAATTGAATTGATGACGTTTGAAACTAAGAAGTTTGCCCGAGTCGAATTTTAGCCTACTCTTAAGCAATACTACATGTTTAGATCTACGATTCTAGTTGTTCTACTTTATGATTAGTTGGAGTATAAAATGCGAGAGCCGTTTGAAATATACAAAGAAACTACACCAGCTGATGCATTAGATGCGATGGCAAGAATACTAGGTGAAGGTGGCGCCCCACGCTCTATTAGCGGTTTACACTATATTGGGTCGGAGCAAATGTTCGGCCAGGCCGTAACTCTACGCTCTTTACCCGCCCGAGAAGACCTGGCTAAAGACACAAATGAAAACGCCCAAAAAAAACATGGCATGGATTTGCTGTCCTACGCAATATCTCAGTGCGATGAAAAATCGGTTTTAGTAATTGAAGCCCGCGGTACACCGCATTATGCTGCAGCCGGAGGCACTGGTCTAAGTGCCGTTTTTGCTCGCCGGGCAGCAGGGATCCTGGTCGATGGTATGTTAAGAGACAGAACCTCGCTTAGTGATAATTCACAAAAATATGGCACTAAGATTGTTACGTCTGGTTTTACCGCTCAATATGGAACTGGTCGTATGCTTTCCCCTTCAGAAGTTAACGTTCCTATTGCAATCGGACACTCTCTTGTTCGACCCAATGACTATATTTTCGCGAACGAAGATGCTGTTTTAGTTATTCCCGCCAGTCACGCAGAAGAAATTCTCGAGACAGCGGTCATAATTTCACGCCAAGCCGAAGTAATGGAGGATAAGATACTCGATATACAAGGCTTAGCAGGAGTAGATGTGTTAAGTAATGATGAAGATATCAAATCGGAAATGTTAAAACGGTTTAATTTTTCTGAACGTCAAGAAGAGCTTTGGGTTAAACACGCGGGAAGAATCTTGTGACATAACAGAAACGATAAACATATAACGGAAACAGCCAAGTTACTGAAAAAATCGTTCAGGCTCGGACTGATTGCAGATTTGTATATTGCCCCATTCACCGCCTTTGACGTGTTGAATAACTTCACCATTCTTAATCAACAAACCATCTGTTTTGTATCCTGAATAAGCACCGTAAGAATTTTTCGCATTGTAAGTTACGCATACAAGATAACCATAAATAGTAACGGTAGGATTATAGCCCGTACCAGGTGACTGAATGCTGGGCATTGTTATTTTTTGTATTTAACCGATGCGGGCTCTTCAAATAATGTAGACAAGAAGCTCTTAGCGATTTTTTGATAATGTTGAGGATAACTACCATAGTTATCCAAATCAAGTAGATGGTTTCTTGTATTCGAACACCCAGACATGATCAATATAGCAAAAAGCGCTACGGCTTTATTCATATTAAATACTCTCTATGAATTTAAGAATGAAGGAAGCCAGCTCGATCATTAACTCGAGTGGTCAATCACAATCTTCCATTGCCCTTCGAGCAACTTCCAATAAAGTGTGTAGAAACCATTAGGATTATCTTTTTCACGCTTCAATGACCACTTACCCAAAACAAACGCAGTATCCTTCTTTACTTGAACATCTAAAATATCGAAGCTAAGTTTTCCCATCGCACCTTTATCGGGGTATGTTTTTTTGTAGTTATCTAAGGTTGTCTGCCAACCTTTCTTAATTCCATTCTTGCCCACAAACTGAAGATCATCTGACTGCCAGTAGCCTTTCATATAGGCTTCTATATCGCCGCGATTCCACGCATCTTGCTGCATTTGCATAACTTGTCGAATTTCTTTTTCACTGGCAATGCTATTTAATGAAAATATAGTAAACAAGAGCGTGACAACGGTTACTAGCCGAACTTTCATTGAAATGATTCCCCAAATTAATCTATAGACTTTTTTGTCAGTTGAAACTTATCAATAATAATTCCAACAAGTGTGAGCAAGTCACTCTCAGATGTAGGTTGTTCTTTTATTGCTTGAGACAAACGCAACTCAACAATTTTTTCTTTTTTTCTTGAGTCGTCAAACAATACAAATAGAGAATTGTCTTGGTCATCTTCAAATACACCACATCCAACAAACAAGTTTAGGTATTCGTAATCGCCTTGATTAACGAGCGGTATTAGATGGTCGTACAAAAGATCGGCGAGTTCAATATGCTTGGAAAAACAATCCCAACCGCTGGCTGGGATTAATTTATAGTTATTGACCTTCACCCTTGAGCCCAACCTTATTAGGCCGCTTCTACATCGACAGCGACAACTTTATACTCAGGGCACAAGGTTTCTTGGTCGCATTCGTCACTGGTAATGTTATTAACCATTAACTCTGGAAAATGGAATGTTGTAAACAAAACCCCTGGTTTAACTTTTTCACTGACCTCTGCGCGAAGATTAACTTCCCCTCTGGTTGAGAATAGTCGAACTATCGAATCAGAAAGAATATTTTTTCTACTCGCATCCTGTGGATTAATTAACAATATATCTTCACCCACAATTTTTTTATTGCCGGTTCTGCGGGTCATAGTGCCACAGTTATAGTGCTCAAGTATTCTCGAGGTAGTCAATATATAAGGGAAGCTGGTCGCATGATTGACTAGCTCATTTGATTCTTCGAAATCGAAATAATGAAACTTACCGAGTCCACGTTTGAAAGATTCAGTATGCAGAATTTTGGTTTCTGTACCATCTGGAGCAACCGGCCACTGCTTGCCATTATCGCCAAGTTCATCCCACTTTATTCCGGCGAAAAACGGAACAACTTCCGAAACTTCTTGCAGCGTTATATCAGGATGATAATCTGCCTGCTCGTAGCCTAACCGATTCATCACATCAACGATTATTTGACCATCGACTTTACTACCGGCAATGGGCGCGACTGCTGCGCGAACCGCTTGTACTCTTCTTTCTCCATTAGTGAAGGTTCCTGATTTTTCCAGGAATGAAGCGCCGGGTAAAACAATATCGGCGAGCTTGGCGGTTTCACTCATAAAGATTTCCTGAACCACCAAGAAATCTAAATTTTCTAAACTCTCAACGACATGCTTAGTGTTTGGATCAGTCTGTGCAACATCTTCTCCCATAATCCAAAGAGCTTTTAAAGTACCGGCTTTAGCTGCGTTAAACATCTGAGGAATTTTTAATCCGGCTTCAAGCGGAACTTCTACACCATATTTATCAGAATAATATTGTTGCCATTCAGGATCATCTACCGACATGTAACCTGCCCCTTGATGTGGCTGGCATCCCATATCAGCAGCCCCCTGAACATTGTTTTGTCCGCGCAGCGGGTTAACACCCACAGCCTCACGGCCGATGTTACCAGTCATCATGGCAAGGTCTGCAATGCACATTACAGTGCGTGAACCTTGAGAATGCTCAGTTACCCCCAAACCATGGAAGCTCATTGCGGATTTAGCAGAAGCGTAAGCTACCGCAGCGTCTTTGACTAAGTCGCGGTCAACGCCTGAAATTTTTTCAAGTTGAGCTATATTAATTTCTAAAATGGCTTGCTTGTACTCTTGCCAACTTTCTGTACGACTATCGACAAATTCCTGGTCGACTAAACCTGCTTTGATAATGTAGTAAGCCATCATATTTAGAACGGCAACATTCGTTCCTGGCCTTAATTGAAGATGATAAGTCGCGTATTTGGCCACCTCAGTCTTAACTGGATCAATAACGATAGAGGGTGTCCCCTTCATTAACTTTTGCTTAATTTTAGCGCCGGTTACCGGATGCGCCGCCGTCGGGTTAGCACCAATGACCATTATAAATTCAGTTTTTTTCAGGTCTTCGATTGAGTTGGTCGCGGCTCCGGTGCCAAAACTTTGCTGCATGCCATAAGCTGTTGGCGAATGGCAAACTCTGGCACAGCAATCAATGTTATTTGTTCCGATAACCGCGCGCATTAGCTTCTGCATCAAATAGTTTTCTTCATTCGGGCAACGTGATGAAGAAATACCTGCGATTGAATCAGGGCCAAAATCAGTTTTTAATTGAATTAATTTTTTGGTAATTAAATCATATGCCTCATCCCAACTAGCTTCAACAAACTCTCCATTCTTCTTAATTAAAGGAGAAGTTAAACGATCTGGATGGTTATAGAAGCGCCATGCATAACGCCCTTTTAAACAAGTATGCCCAGAATTTACTTCGGCATTATTCGGCGCTCGAATGGAAAGGATTTCGTTATTTTTTACTGCAACTTCTAGATTGCACCCCACTCCGCAGTAGGAGCAAATTGTTCTAACCGTTTCTTCGGCTTGTACTGATTTGCTTTGGAACTTGTCACTAATGGCTGCTGTAGGACAAGTTTGTGCACATGCTCCGCAAGAAACACAGGCAGAATCATCAAATGAAAGGTCAGCACCCTTGATAATTTTACTGTCAAATCCTCGACCTTGAATGCCTAATACAAATTCACCCTGGATTTCATCGCAGGCTCTCACGCACCGATAACAGTTAATACACTTGGATAAATCGCTGCGCATATAAGGATGCGAAGTGTCTTTTTGATAGTGACTATGATCAGCTGCATTTTTGTATCGAACTTCTCTTATACCAACTTCAGCCGCAACATCTTGCAATTCACAGTTGCCGTTAGATTCACAAGTTAAACAGTCGAGAGGATGATCCGTTAAAACTAATTCGACAATATTTTTTCTTAACTTTTGAATCGATGGAGATTGAGTTTGAATGTGCATCCCTTCGGAGATTGGCGTGTGGCATGACGCCATCGTTTTACTTGGCCCATCTGCCTGCAGCGCGACATCCACGGAGCAAACTCGACACGCGCCAAACGATTCTAATCTAGTGTCATCGCAGAGCGTAGGAATGCTGATCTGATAGCGACTAGCAAACTCCAAAATAGTCTCCCCTGCTTCAATCTGATAGGGATAGCCATTAATAAATGCAATTTTGTTTAGTTGAGGATTCTTCGTCATAGTTAGTTCAAAGCAAAAATGCTAAGCCTCCACTACTTCGATGCGTTGCAAAGAAGCCTGGTCAAATAATTCTGTCATTTCTGGAAGGAAATATTCTAGCGCGTTTTTAACCGGTAGCGGAACTCCACCACCTAAGGCACACAACGAGCCTTTCTCCATTGTCTCTAATAAATCATCGAGTAGCGTTTTATCAAGTTTATGTTTACCGCTTAAAGCGTCCCGAAACATTTCTTTTCCGCGCGTTGCCCCCAGGCGACACGGGAAGCATTTACCGCAAGATTCAGCAGCCGTAAAGTCAAACAAATGCCAAATATATTGCGCGATATTTTGTGCTTCTGGTACGCCAATAATACTAGCATGACCAAGTAAAAATCCTTGCTCATGAAATGATTCGAAATCAATGGTTAAGTCATCAAATTTACTCACAGGAACAAGCCCGCCTAGAGGCCCACCGATATGAAGCGCTTTTACAGGAGCAGCAAAACCACCCGCCTTTTCAATCACCTTCGATAACTTTTCTCCCATACTAACTTCGTATAGTCCCGGTTTGTTAAAGCAGCTATCTAATGACAATAACTTCGACCCGGTCGAACGCCCGTTACCGTACTTTTTATATGCATCTGCGCTATTCTCTAAAATCCAGTGAATGGCCGCAAAAGTTTCGACATTGTTCAAAATGGTCGGCTTGTTAAATAGACCTTTCACCGTCGGAAAAGGCGGTCGAACCGAAACCATTGGGCGTTGCCCTTCAATCGAACGTAGTAATGCCGTTTCTTCGCCACAAATATAAGCACCGGCACCACGCACAATTTTGAATTGAAATTCGAAATCTAACGATTCTAGTAATTCTAAACTTTCAAACTCATTAATTGCTGCCTGGATATTTTCGACCGATTGCGGATACTCATCTCGAATATACAGAACTGCCCATTGAGCGTCAGCCAGATATCCCGCCATTAACATACCGAATAAAACCGAATGTGGTCGCTCTTCTAATAAGTAGCGATCACTAAAGGCACCAGGATCACCTTCATCTGCATTGCAAACGATATATTTTTCTTTGCCAGCTTCATCAGCGCAAGATTGCCATTTAATGCCCGTTGGAAACCCTGCGCCACCACGACCTCTTAACCCAGACGCCGTGATTTCTTCTAAGATAGAGTTCTTATCTTTATCCGTAACCAACTTCGAAAATAATTGATAATATTGTTGAACATCTTGAATACTTTCAGTCAAAAGCGGTTGGTCCATCAGGCACTCAACCAAATACGACTCTTCCGATCCTTTTTTTCCGGTAACAATTTCGGATAAGTTGTCTATATCACTGCCGGAATAGTTAACACTATCAATCTGAAAAGATGCATTTTCATGACACCTTCCTAAACATGTCACATGCCCAATTTCATCTCCGCCAAAATGATTTACCAATTCTTGTTTAACTTTGTCTTGTGTGTTTGCACAAAGGCAAGATGAGCCGTTGCAAACATAAGCCTTTTTACCGGCATTTTCGCCTTGGATGAAATCGTAGGCCGTTGAAGGACCGTACACACTGGCTTCGCCTATTTTGTACTCTTTGGCTATTTCCTTTAGGCGGATAGGTTCGCCTTTAGCCCGTACAATCTCTTCAAAAAGATTTTCTTGAAGCCCTTTGCGACTGGAAAGGCTGGATAAATTTTTAGACATAATCAACTTGTCCTTTTACATTCCGCATACGGACCTTTATTTTTGAAAATACCTTACCAAGAACAGGTACTTTGCCAAGGTCTCAACTTATTGTTTTTATTTTGAATTAATCACATCGAACAGATTAGCCGATAAGTTCATGATGGGCGGTGTACAGATTGAATCGCTCATCTTTAGCGAAGCCAATTAAGGCAATATCAAATTGGTTAGCTGCTTGTATCGCTAAATTACTCGGGGCGCCTAATGCTACGATTGACGAGAATCCGGCCATTATCGCTTTCTGCACTAGCTCAAAGCCTATTCTACCAGACAGTAGCAGTATCCCGCTCTGATTAAGGTCATTTTCAAGTAATTCATGACCAATTAACTTATCTAATGCGTTATGCCGACCAACATCTTCAAAAAAGTGCGCTTTATCAAAAGCTATCTCTCCATTTTTAACTGGAACCAAACCGGCTACATGCACTCCTCCAGTCTGTGAAAATAGTGGCTGCTCTGCAAGCAATCCCTTGAGTTGTTTCACTATCTCAAGATTGAGCCTGAAATCGCGCCGCTTAAATGCTCTTGATTGTTTTAATTCTAATGCTTGCAGGCTAGTTTTACCACATAGACCGCATCCGCTGTAACTGGCGTGCCTGCGGCTTATTTTGGATAGATTTAACTCTACATCACTATCAATTTGGACTTCTAATAGATTTTCTTGAAGTACACTATCAATTGGCACTTGAGTGACACCGGAAATCTGGTCCGCAGAATCTATTACTCCTTCGCTAAATAGGAGCCCGTGAACCAATTCTTCGTCATTTCCCGGGGTACGCATAGTGAGACTAAACACTTGAGTTGTATCACCTTGTACAAGGCTTATTTGTAATGGTTCTTCAACACCTATAGGGTCATTCTGTAGTTCCACCCCAGCGACCGATGCCTGGTAACGATTAACTTTAGTGATACTACCTTTTACTGGTTCGTTCATTCTAATAAAGCTAACAAATTCAATGGAATAGCTTCTATCATACGCTATTTTTTTAGTGATTACGGAATAGAATTGCAGTGATTTCGTTAAAACAGGAGTTTTCGGGTAAAAGTTACTCGCTTAACTAGTTTAAAGCGCTTACACTTTTGGCCTATAAATACTTAAAAATAAAGCAAGGAGCTTGTTATGTCCGAATTGACAACTACTGACTCAACGCACACAGGTTCAATTATCAAGATATCGATGATTGTGGTTGTATTAGCAATTATAGGAGTCGTTTCAGCCAATTCTTTTTTTTACGCAGAACCCGGGTACATTTATCATGTAAGAACCGTTATGGGTAACGAAGAAGTAGTTACCGAGGTGGGTTACAAATTTTATCCATTTGGGCGATACAATGCATGGAAAAGAGCGATGACAGTACAAGCAGTAAGAGGCGCGTCCGGGAATGCGATCAGAGCAGAAAAAGACTCGGATAATACCTCAGCTAGCTTACCGCCAATGAGTATAATGTTTCTTGACCAGGTCGATGCGCACGCGGAAGCAACCGTACGTTTTTCCATCCCTTCAGACCAAGTATCATTTTTAAAGCTAGCCCATGAATATCGTTCACCGGAAAACCTGTTGCGCACAGCATTAATGCCAGCTTTTAAGGAAACACTTCAGGCAAATGCTTCACTCATGAGTGCTGAAGAATATTATTCAGGTGGACGTACCGAATTTAATTCGGAATTTGAAAATCAAATGAACGATGGAATTTACCTTGTCAGACGAGAAGAAGTTGAAATTCGCTCTTCAAAGAAAGCTAAGTCATCCGCAAACGCCGCGTTGGGCACTGAGCAGGAACAATATGGTGAGGATTCAAAAACAGCCTTCGTAGTACAAAAAGTTCTCGACGAGAACGGTCAGCCAAAACGAAAGAAACAGCGATTTATTAATTATGGAATTACCGTTGTTTCCGCGCTTGTCACAGATATGCGCCCAAATCAGAAGTTTATTGAACGTATGCAATTAAAACAAAAAGCATCCGCCGACAGAGCTATCGCGAGAGAGCAAAGAGTACAGGAAGAAGAGCAACGATTATTAGCGATAGCACGAGGCGAAAGAGAAGTTGCCGAACGTCAAGCCAAAGCAAAGGTAGAACAAATCCAAAAAACTACTGAGGCAGAAACAGAAAAACAGCTGGCAATTACAGGCGCTGAAAAACTAAAGGCACAAGCTGCAATTGCTAAAGAAACAGCTGAGATTAACTTTGAAAAAGCCAAAATTGAAGCTGAGACCAAGCGAACCTTAGCTGAGGCAGAAGCCTATCAGAAAAAAGTGATTCTTGAAGCCGATAACGCGTTAGCACAAAAACTAGATGCCGAAATTAAAATCCAACAACTTTGGGCAGACGCTTTTTCTAAACGAAAAGTTCCAAGCACTGTATTTGGCAGCGGCCAAGGCGGCGCACCGGTAGGCAGCGATGCTGAAGTTAAGGCATTTATGCAAATGTTAACTTTGGATGCCGCGAAAAGATTGAATTACGACAGAGAAGTTAATAAATCTAACTAAAAAATTACCTAACGGTTGATTTAATACTGACTAAAGGGGCTATAATGCCCCTTTATTTTACGCTCATTTACTATCTTAAAATAAATTTAAAAAGCAGGTATCGACACTTAAGGGCCATAAAGTTGAAAAAACTAGCGCAAAAGATTACAAATCTACCACTACGGTTATTAGTACTTTCCTTGTCAACGGTCATGACATTTTCGGCGTGCGCGAACAATTCCTCTACTCCCTCAGATTCAGACGAATCGCAAACAGCGGAAGGCATAGTACTAGCTAACTACGCAAACGATAGTATGACGCGCACCGGTCAAATTTCTTCTGAAGAATTAATCAAGCGCTATCAAAAATTCGAAAAGAGTTTCAATAGTTACCGGGATTTGGACGGCGAAGCAGAACATTTAAATAAACTAAAAGGCATGGAAATTGTTGCCTTTTTCGGCCTCTGGTGTCATGACAGCCAAAGAGAAATTCCGAGGCTCCTAAAATTAAATAAATTGGCCGGTAGTCCTTTTGCGTCGATTAAACTTGTCGCAGTCTCTACAGAAAAAGAACTGCCTCCAGAATACCAATCCAAATTTGAGCTTAACTTTACCCCTACCATTTATGTCTTACAAGATGGACAGATCCTGGCTAAGATTGTGGAAAAGCCAAAAGTATCTTTGGTGAAGGATTTACTGTCACAGATACTCCACTAAAATTCTAAAGCGTCGCCCTACTAGGGTGTAGGCCGGCTAAGCTTTCGATTTCGGTAATATAACGCCTCGATAATGCCAAGTAGAGCATAAGTAAAACCAGCGGCAATTGCCCATAAACCTGGTAGCGTTTTAGCTAAAATGCCAGATAAAACTGCGACACAAAGCAAAATTACCCAGACTCCAATTTCGGTGCGACATTCGTGAGCTTCAAAAGGCGTTAAACGAAGGTAATCGCTATGTTTTAAGGTATTTCTATAAAAGCCAATAAAAATTCCGGCAAGACAGACAAAACCAATTGCAAAATAGACGAATAGATCGGTCAAGTCTTTCAAACTCATTGAGCCGAGCCCAGGTGATAAATATCCATCACTCAACCAGGCAAATAGCCCCATAAATACCAGTTTCAGTGGATAAATAAAGACTAAAACCAGCATTACCAGCGCGAGACTAAGAAAAATTGTGACTTTATCTTCCAAGCCAAAACGGCGACTCCATAACGAATGCTGATACCAGATAAAACCAACCTGGAGGCCACTCGCAAGAAAAGCAGGTAAGTCTCTACTCGCTACAAGCAATTCTGCAGGAGATTTAGGTATCTCATCCAAACTAATTACCAGCATTGTTAAAGCAAATGCAAAGGCAGCATCGACGAAGGTCTCAACCCTAGTCATATTTTCACCACGAATAATGAATCCATTTTCGCGTGGGCATGATTCTATAAATGCCCGCTTTAAAGGTTGTCGATTTAGCAAAATATCCCTCGCTTGCATACTATTGTGGAGCTGACCACCTAACTGATTTGAGTATATGAATAATAAATAGCCTTTGTCTTCCTAGTACTATTATATAGACTATTTTCCACATATTGAGGCAATCTCAGTTAATCAATGACGTTCTTCCAGTCCAACTTTAAGCTCTAATTCAATCACCTGAAAATTTGTAAGCTTGAACGATTTTGAAAATGATCAGTTTGGTATATACTAAGTTATACAACATGTTAGTGTTAACATTACTAATTTATCTAATGGCTAAAGACAAGACACTGCGTAAATCTAAAACGATAAGAATTAACCCAAAGAAGTAGCTAGTGTGACTAAATCTATCGACCTCGATGAAATTAAAAAGCGTGCAGCTGAAATAAGTGATACTTGGCAAAAAAAGCTGGGCCACCTCTCTGATTCTGTTTCTCGAATGGGAAGGGATGGTTTTTCTCATTGGTTAAAATCTCATAATCAAATCGATGAGCTTGCCGAAGCGTTAGAAGAACTTCTCAAGGCAAGTAGCGACGACGATTTTCAGCTGATCCATGTGCATACAACCCTCAGCAGCTTTGTGCTACCGGAGGAGGATCTGGGGCAAGCTGAATGGTACTTAACCGCACATAACTGTCTACTCAGTTTTGAGAAAAAACTAACTGAAGAAAAGCGTTTTGAGCGCAAGCTGCTAGAAGCAGTAATAAAGGAATTAAAATTCATAAGTCAAGCTGATGAATTTCATCAATGTTATCAACTTCAATCAATCCAGCAAATGGTGACGACCTTGTACCAATCTCTCCAATCTGAAATCTTAGAGTTTAAAAACTTAGAAAAAGAAAAGCTGGCAGCACAAAAAGAGCAGGAAAAACTAGAGCTTGCTCGCTTAGAAACTAAAAAAGAAGAAGCTGCAGCTAAAAAAGCAATGATGGAAAATGTCAAAATTAAGGAAAAAAGAATCGCCATTATTGAAGAGAAGAAACGAAAAGTCGCAGAAAAAGAACTGTTGGAAGCAAAACAAAAGCAAGAGATGCAGCAAGCAGAAGTTAATGCCAAAAAAGCCGAGCAAGATCGCCAAGCCAAACTGCAAGATGCTTATGTTGATTTACAAATTGAAGAAAAAATTGGCCAGTGGGATCTATCTGATCTCATTGCCAAATTAAGAAAGCGCCTCGAAAGTGAAAACCTCGATGAAACTCAGAAACAAGATTTAACTGCATTTATTGATTTTGCTAGGGATAAAGGCGCTTAACAACAGCCTCGATAGGATTATTGATTGGCGGCGAGTATATTTTCGCACAACTGCACCGCGTCAATGTGCATTTGATAGAACTTTTCTAGCTCTTCTTTGGGTGGCATTTGCTGTTGCTTGAGCATGTTGTCAATCCCTTCCACCACAGTATGAAGCTGGGTAAACCCGAGCTCTCCCAAAGAACCTTTTAGTTTATGAACAATTCTCTCTGCCTCATCTAATTCGGAGCATTCCAATAACTCAGCAATTTTTGCTTCGTCATTGGTATGGTTTTGTAAGAATAACTCGAGCAACTGGACGGCTAACTCAGCACTGTCATATTTTTCTGCTAACTGCTCAATACTGATCTCATTTTCGAATACCTTTAAGCTTCGCTGATTATTATGAAAAAACTCTTGCTCAACCACGTCATCGGTCAATATAGGTAAATTATCATTGATTAATCGTTCGATGGTACTGAAGAAAACGGTTCTATCTATCGGTTTGCCAATATAGTCATTCATTCCGTGCCGCAAACACTTTTCCTTATCTCCTTTCATGACATTGGCAGTCATCGCGATTATCGGCAGCTCTTCTAAACGATGCTCTTTTCTAATTTCTAGTGATGCTTGATATCCATCCATTATCGGCATTTGCATGTCCATAAGTACTAGTGAATAATCGTTCTGCATACAAGCTTGGACCGCCTCTTGACCATTATCGACGATATCAATAATAGCTCCTGCTTTTTGTAACATTTCACTCGCGACCTGTTGATTAATAGGGTTATCTTCGGCGAGTAAAATTCTTTTACCTACAATCTTAGGCCTCAATAGAGTTGTCGTTGTTTCCCTTTTTCGCAAGCTCGAAAGAGAGTCAAAGTCATACTTGATCAAGTTAAGGATCACCCCCATTTTAGTCGGCTTAGATATTAATTGAACGCCATCGCCTAAATCGGGCAATTCAGAAAAATCAGGGGAAGGTTGCGCAAGCAAAAAGCAAGGTGTTTTAACCTTCATCGAATGCGAAACGGTTTCAATAAGTTCTATCCCTTCGTGCTTTCCAATATCATCATCAATAAAAATATGAGAAACCGCCTCAGACAGTGAAATTTGTTCTCTTTTATTGTCGATCAGTTGCTGGTTAGTTAGACGAGAAAATTCGACTTTGAATTTTTGGCAGAAATTCTGCCAGGCTCTTGTCTGGCGGTCATCATCCGAAATCAAAAGTAGATGAGATCCGGCTAAGTCAAAATCTAAATTTTGTTGTTGCGGTTGTTTTGCTAATGCGACCTGAAATGTAAAGCAACTTCCTTGGCCTAGTTCTCCATCAACCTTTATCCATCCACCCATCAATGTCACTAGCTGCTGGCAAATACTCAGCCCTAGTCCCGAACCTCCGAACTTTCTCGTCGTCGTATCATCAGCCTGTGTAAAAGATGCAAATATCAGGTCCCGTTTTTTGGGGTCAATGCCAATTCCGGAGTCTCGAACAGAGAAAGTCAGGTTGTCTTTTTCTGCATTTTTTATTGTTAACTCTATAAAGCCTGTCTCAGTAAATTTTATCGAATTTCCAATTAAATTTATCAAAATTTGTGAAAGCCTCAAAGAGTCTCCCATACGGTCCAATTCGACATGGGGATCCAGATTAATGCTGAAGTCCAGCCGCTTTTCAATAATCCTGCTCGAAAATAGATCAACGATATCATCAAGTATTTCTAATACACTAAAACTCCGACTTTCAAGTTCAAGTTTTCCCTGCTCAATTTTAGAAAAGTCCAAAATGTCATTGATAATATCCAGCAATGAACGAGAAGAAGTTGAAATCTTACTAACATAATCCTTCTGTCTTTTCGATAAATTAGTATCCCCAAGCAGCGACAACATGCCAAGGATCCCATTCATCGGTGTGCGAATCTCATGACTTACAGTTGCTAGGAATGCAGATTTTGCTTCGTTGGCTGCTTCCGCTTTTTTGGTTTTAACCGCAAGCTCAGAATAAGCCTCTTTTAGTTCATGCTCTGCTCTTTTAGTCTGCAACGCTTCGGCAATGTGGGTTGATACAAAACTCAATATGTTGATTTCTCTTTCACCATAGACATATCGTTCGTCATAACTTTGCAGAATCATTATTCCAAGTATGGCTTGGCCAGCGACTAACGGCACCCCCACCCAGTCTACGGCATAAGTTCCCAAGTGTTCAATTTCACCTTCGGCTTCCAACTTAGAAATGTCTTTTCTTCCTAAATGTACTATTCGCTTATTACGATATACGTAGCTGGTTAAACTTAAACCTATCGGAATTGTTTCAGGAATATCTTTATCAACTTCATCTTTAACATAATCAAAATGAAAACACTGTTTATCTTCATCTACGAGTGCAATGTAAAAACTCTTAGCGTACATCAATCGGGAAATAATTTCGTGCAATCTAATATATAGTTCTTGTTCAGTGTCACAATGCTGTGGTGTTTCGGAAATTTTAAATAGAGCGGTTTGTAATTCTTCAGACTCTCTTCGCTGCGCAATTTCTTTTTCCAACTGTTTATTCGTTACAGTTAGTTCTTCAGTACGGCGAACCACCCTATCTTCTAAACGAATGTTGTACTCCCTTCGCTCGATTGTCGAGATAATCGATTGAGCAATGAAATTAAGCAACTCTTGATCCGATTCGGTAAAGCGGATCGCTTCATCGTAAGATTGAATAGCCATTACACCTATCGGTCCATCGGCGCCAACTAGTGGAACACCTAAGTAATATTCTGATGCAGGCCCGATTAGCACAATTTCCTCTTTTTCAGCCATTTCCAGAATTCCATACTTGTCGACTAGTAGTGAACTTCCACTCGTCACAACTTTTCTTGCTAAAGTTTTTCGGCGCTGTTCTTGAGGCATTTTTTCGACGAAACTATAATCGTACTCTTCATTCGAATCGACAAAATAAACCCAATCCATATCGTCCGCTTCTTTGTCCCAGAGAGCTATGTAGAAGTTTTCGGAGTATATGATCTTGCCCATTGCCTTATGAATTCTGGCAAACATGGACTGTAATGGAATGTCTTTATTCGCTAAGTCCGCGATATAATAAAGCGCCGCCTGAGTCGCTTCACTTCTTTGCCTAACAATAATTTGTTGTTCTAACGATGCATTAGTTTCGGCAAGCCGTGCAGTTCTTTCTTCCACTCTTTGCTGTAGCGCCTTTTGTGCCTGATTTCGCTCTAAAGTTAAGGCGATGTGTTGAGATACAAATTCTAGAAGCTCTTTCTCTTCTCTACCGAGTTTATAGAGGTGATCATAACTTTGAATAGCCAACACCCCGATAATATGACTCTCTACTTTTAAAGGCACACCAAGCCAATAGAGAGATTCCTTACCAATATACTTGGTTGCTTTCTGCAAAGCCTCTTCGCGATTTTCTGGCGTTCTCAGAATCGACTGCCCGGTTAGTAGTACTTTTCCAGTTGCCGTTTGCTTGACATCAGCAGCAGGGATCAAACGTAGCTTTTCCTTATTAAGGTCATCTTCAATATCGACAAAATAGACAAACTCGAGGTTAACCTTATCATCATCGTACAAACAAATGTAAAAGTTTTCCGCGTATATCAATTGAGAAATAATCTTATGTACTGAAGCGTAAAGTTCATCCATATCTTTGGCACTGGAAGCCAAGTCAGTAATCTCATACAAAGCGGTCTGCAGTTTTTTTGCTCTTTCAGTTTCTGCAATTTGTTGCTTAAGTTGAATGTTGGATTGTTTCAACTCTTCTGTTCTTTGCTCGACCAATACTTGCAAGAAGTCCTTCGACCGTTTTCGTTGCAAAGCCGTTGCGACATGTTGACCAACAAATAGCATCAACTCTTTATCACTTTCTGAAAAAATGAGATCCGGCAAATAGCTTTGGAGTGCCATTATACCAATGATATTTCCATCGATACTCAAGGGGATCCCCATCCAAGATACAGTATCATTCCCCATCAACTCTAATCCCTCTCTTTCTGCGATTGAAAGAATATCATTGGAGGTTGCGAGCAATGGGATGCCGCTTTGCATAACGTATCCGGTGATGCTTTTTTTAAGCTTTTCCATTGGTAAAGCAGAGATTTTCTCTACATCGTAATCATCCACAGTATCAACGTAGTAAACCATATTTATGGTGTCATTAGACTCGTCTTTCAAAGCAATGTAAAAGTTTTCACAATATACTAAATTGCCAATAATTCGATGTAGCTCTTGATAAAAAGCACTTAGCTGAAGATCCATATTTGCCAGGTTTGCGATCAGATATAAGACAGATTGAGTAGCTTCAGTCTTTGTTCGAATTTCAATTTCTTTTTCAAGCGCCTTGGTACGTTCCTGAACCATAACTTCTAAATTCGCACGCGCCTGCTTCCTTTGCAAAGCTGTGGCTATCTGGTGAGAAACATATTCGAGTAAGTCTTTATGCCAGTTTTTGTAGGTGACATCGCTATCATAACTTTGCACAACCATAACGCCAAAAATATCGTTCTTATCTTTGAGTGGCACTCCCAACCAAGATACAAAAGGAGAGCCTACTAACTCCAATTTTTTCTCTTTTTTAAAGGACTGAAATTCGTCACCTGAAATAAGGATTGGTTCGCCACTATAGATCATCTGATACGACAAAGTGTTCTTATCTAAAATAAGCTTCGAAGGTAATGAAGGGTCAATATGGTCTTTTTGGTCCGAGTAATATTTAAATTCAAGTACCTCTTCTTCGTGGTTTAGTAATGCAACAAAGAAATTTTGAACGTCAAATAATTTTCCCAGCGCCTGATGTAAGCTCGAATAGAAAGTAAACATATCTTCCGCGCCAGAAGCCAAGTTGGCGATTTCAAATAGTGTTTTTTGAATTTTTTCTGCTTTAGACTTTTCCTCAAACTGATGAACTAATTCTTGATTTGATTGGTGAAGTTCTCTTGTTCGCTTATCAATTAGCTCTTCAAGTGCATCTTGAGACGTCTTACGCTGGATAGCCGTGGCTACATGCTTAGACGCATATTCCATTAACACTTTGTCTTTTTTTGAAAACAATTTCTGTGGATTATACGATTGAAGCGTCATGACACCGATAATTTTTCCGTCAATGTCGAGGGGAATACCTAACCAGGAAATGGTATCGGGGCCTTGGGCCTCAATTTCACCTTGCTGACAAAGTTCTGCTATACCGGCATTGTTTGTAAGCAACGATTTTCCGGAACGAAATAGATACGCAGTTAAACTTTTATCGATTGTTTCCAAAGGTATTTGTTTAAGCTCATCAATCGTCATGTGATCTTTTGTATCACAGTAATAAACGAACGAAATACTTTGGGTAGCTTCTTGTTTTAAAACTATGTAGAAATTCTCAGCATAAATAAACTCTGAGATTATCTCGTGCAACTTTACGTAGAAGTCTTCCAGGCTTATCTTTGAATTTGCCATTTCAGCTATTTTCAACAAGGCACTTTCTGTTTCTTGCTGGTATTTTCGCTTCTCAATTTCTTGCTGCAATTCAAAAGTCCGTTCCGCGACTTTCAATTCAAGTTGAACACGACTTTTTTTCCTTTCAAGAGTTGAAGCGATTACATTAGAAACATAACTAAATAATTCTCTGTGCCACTGCTTATAAATAAAGTCGTCAGAATAGCTCTGCACCACGATAATTCCGAGAACCACACCATCTGCAATTAAAGGCGCACCAAGCCACGATTTTGCTCCGGGCCCGAGTCGCTCAATGGTTCCTTCGGCCTCGAGTTGCTCAATGTCAATTTGGCTAAGTAAAATAGGTGTCTTTTTGTTAAATAAGTAAGTAGAAAGCGATTTTTTATTGATCGATATCGAGAATCTATCTTTCGTCGGATGAACGTCTACCTCGATCGAATCTACAAAATAAACCAGCACTAATTGCTGCTGGTCTTCAGACAGCAGGCCAATGTAAAAATTTTCCGCATAAAGCAATTCCGAAATAGTCTGATGAATGGATAAATAAAACTGTTCGGTACTTTCGACACCTGAGGCTAACTCGGATATTTTAAACAAGGCTCGCTGCAAACGCTCAGAATGAGCACTCTCTTCGACTTGCTGTAACAAGCTCGCCTTGAGTTTGTCGTTTTCTTTTTCTTGCTGTTCAAGTTTCTGTTTGAGAATGGATACATCAGTGCTATTTTCAAGCACTGAAGACGATTGCTGCGAGGAATGCAGAGGAATTTGATCATCACCTGATTGCGGCATAGGCGAATTTATTTTTTTAACTACCCTATCGGAATTTAAGTATGGTCCAATTCGCCAGATTTTGCCAATTACGCACTTCTACTGATAAGCAAAATAACCTTTTATAATAGATAGTTAGAGTCAATTAAATACTTATAACGTTAATCACACCGCATCTTCGGTACAACCCCCAGTGACTAATCCCAACTAATCACCCTGGATTCGCCTCTGCCACGCTTGTCCGCCGCGGCTTTTAGTACGCCGTTTTGATTAACGACTAACTGCACATCTCCTAAATAGCGTTTTTGTAACTGATAGCCCTGATCTTCTAATTGAGCCTTCAATTTCTGCGGCATTTTCGGGTTATAGAAAATCACGTCTTTCGGTAGCAGCTGGTGATGAAAACGGGCAGTATCGACCGATTCCTGAGGGCTCATGGCATAGTCCAACAGGTTGACGATCGTTTGGAAAACAGAAGTGATAATGGTCGATCCGCCAGGCGTTCCTACTACCGCCACCACTTGCTCATTTTTAGTAATGATAGTCGGCGACATAGAGGAAAGCATGCGTTTTTTAGGTGCTATTTCATTAGCTTTTTCGCCAACTACGCCAAAAGCGTTTGGTACTCCTGGTTTAGCGCTGAAATCATCCATTTCATTGTTTAATAAAAATCCAGCACCTTCAACCACCATTCCACTACCAAAGGACAAATTAATCGTGTAAGTATTCGATACCGCATTCCCCCACTGGTCAATAATGGAATAGTGAGTGGTTTGCGGGCTTTCATGTAAGCCCGGTTTGACCTTTTCGGTGGCCGAAATCGCTGAGAAATTGACTTCCTTCGCCCGTGCAGTTAGATATTTATCGTCCAGCAGTTGACTAGATGGCACTTCAACAAAATCGGGATCTCCCATATATTTAGCGCGATCAGCATAGACCCTCTTTTCTAGTTCTGCGAGTAAGTGGACGTATTTCGCCGAGTTATGGGCGACCCCTTTGAATTGCGGCGCCAAAATCTGTTTCATTTTAAGTAATTGAACCACCGCAGTGCCACCCGAACTCGGCGGCGGTGAAGAAATCACCTGGAACTCACGCCATTTCTGTTGCAACGGCCTTCGCCATTTGGGGTGATAGTCCAATAGGTCCTGATAATTTATCAAACCACCGCTACGCTTCATTTGGCTAACAATAAGATCAGCGGTTTGACCTCGATAAAACCCATCGGGTCCTTGTGATGCAATCCGCTTCAAGGTTTTCGCCAATTCCGGTTGCTTGAATAGGCTCCCCGACTTTAAACCGGCAAAATACTTTTCAAAGTTTACCTCAAGCTTGTCCGCAAGCAGCTTGCTAACCCTCGCTTTTTCATCTGCTAAATGTTGAGGGACGATGAATCCGTGTTCGGCAAGCTGAATGGAAGGCTCTATCAGTTTCCCCCAGGGTAAACTGGCGTACTTTTTATGGGCTGCCCACATTCCGGCTACGGTGCCAGGGACGCCTGCAGACAAAGCTCCAACAGTAGATAAGTTTGGGACCACATCCCCATTTTCATCCAGGTACATGTCCCTGTGCGCAGCAGCAGGTGCAACTTCACGGTAATCTAAAAAATTAGTCTTTCCTTTGTGCTGGATCAACATAAAACCGCCACCACCAATATTGCCGGCTTCAGGTAAGGTCACCGCTAAACTAAACGCAACAGCGATAGCAGCATCAACAGCATTCCCACCTTGTTTAAGCACATTTTCTGCGACTTCCGCACTGAACTTGTCAGGCATTGCGACTGCTGCTTGATTTTTGGCCCAAACAGAGCATTGAAATATAACGGCAAATCCGAACAAGAATAATCGCGACATTCCTCAACACCAAATTTAATGGAAGTAAGAATCTGCTCACTAAAACACTATCGTGCAGCAACATCAAGCTTTATGGTATATTTTATCTAACGGCCTTTTATTTAAAGGCTTTGATAGTTTGTTCTTAGACAAAACTTCACTTAAAATTAAAGCTCTCAGTAGAACATCCGTGTTCACACCAATTTTCCACTTTAAATAAGTCAATGCATCAATCAAAACCTAAGCGAAAAATCTCCCAGGGCCAGGGTAAACAAACTAAAGGCAATGTCAGGATAATTGGTGGCAGTATGCGTGGCCGCAAGCTGAACTTTTCCGCTTCAGAGGGACTAAGACCCACATTGGATCGCATTCGAGAAACACTTTTTAATTGGCTTACCGGAGATGTCCAGGGCGCTAAATGCCTCGACTTATTCGCCGGTAGTGGCGCTCTGAGCTTCGAAGCAATATCACGAGGTGCAGAAGAATTGGTATTGGTAGAAAAAAGTAGTAAAGTCGTCAAGGATCTAAAAAGCAATTGTCAAACGCTTAACCTTAAAAACGTCAAAATCGTTAATTCAGATTCTACTACTTTCTTAAAACACAATACCGAAAAGTTCGACCTGGTATTTCTCGATCCACCATTTGGAAAAGAGTTATTGGAAGAGACTTTAGACCAACTACCTCCTCACTTAAGCGAAGACGCAGTTATTTATATTGAGCAAGAAGCAAAAAGTAGTTTTACCCCGGCATCTGATCAATGGCAACAATTAAAGTTTAAGAAAACCAGTAGTTTCAGCTATGCCCTATACCGATTAATCTAATTCACACTTGCGCTGCGAAGATTTCCAAACGACAGGCTCCCAATACTCTTCTTTAAACATTTTCATGCGCTTGCTTCGAATAAACTTGGCGGCTAAGTAGTAATTTGTATTCGGCTTAACATCTATTTCAAGTGGCTTAGCTTTACGGATACCTTTCTTGCGTCTTAAATGTCGATCAGTAATCCTTTCATTTAACTTTACTACATGCTTACCAGGCGGCAGACGGATTGTTACCCTTCCTAATAAGACAGAATCATCATCAATTTTATTGATACGTGCCGGGTACAAATCACGAGTCTCTGGCGGTCTAAAAAATACTGAAACCCTGCCGCATTGCTTATCTACATTTTCCTTATCTACCTCATTCTCATTGCCAGCAGCGTCAGCATCGTTACTATCTAAACCATTGTACGACAACAATTGAGAACCGACCTCCAGTTTAATTTCAGGGATATACCTGCCGGTCAACTGCGCATCGAAATCGTGTATCTGACCATCGCGATTAACCGCCAGCTTTATTCGTTCACCCGGTGTTAGCATTTGTATTTCTTCGAGTAATTGCTGGCTATTAGTACCACTAACCTGGGTGTCGTTTACATGGGTAATAACATCACCAGCCTCAATACTTATCTGCTCTGCAAAACCACCAGGAGTGGTAGATAAAACTCGGTAACCGCTGTTTGCACTTTCTAGATCAAGCACCAAACCCAGCTTAGCTTCTTTTTGCGCAGGAAAATCAAGTGCTATATAAACATCCTCCGCTCTTTTGCCGGCTTTAACTTCATTTTGACCAATCGCAATTAACGTACCCTTAATTTGTTCTGAAAGCTGCTGCAATAATTGTTGAGATTCCGCAGTTAACTGTGGTGCCGCGTACAAGAAACTGCTCATAAAACCCGCTATTAAAACACCGCTTACTTTAAGTTTCTTTTTCAGTCTAAAAGTATTCATCACAACCTCATTAACTAAATTCTTATCGCTTTCTTGTCACTCTCAATAGAGTGGCGATCTTTTGAAATTAAATTAAGTTCCACTAGTAGTATCTTCCGCATGGACCACAGTTTATTTTTCTCAATGAGATTACCGGGTTGCATATACACCCTCTGCAATCTTGCATCTAACTTGTCCAGTTCTTGAGTAAGCCGATTAAACTCAAAATTACCTTCCAGCTCTCTGCCAGATCGGCTTTTCAATTGCAGTTGCAGCTCTTTATTTTGGTCAATCAATAAGTTGACTTGCTCCGCTAACCCGCCGTCAACCTGGGAATTACTTGATTGAAAAACACCTACCCAAACACCAGTCACAAGCAATGAGGCTGCTAGTGCAAAACTGCTAATTTGCCAAAACTTCGCTCTCTTTTCTGAACTTTCTAACTGATGTTTTCTCCGCTCTGTTAGCTCGGCTTGCTTGACCGATGGCCAAAGGTCAACAGGTAATTTGTGTGTTGGCAATTTCTGTAGCTGCTGACGAATACCAGCCAACTTTTCAGCCTTCAGACGACAATGTTCACATTCTGCCAAATGCAAATCATTTACATCATCCCGAGCGATTAATTGTTCATCAGTTAAATGCATCATTTATTTCCCGAAACAATTTTCGATGAAGGCTTATCTGCTAGCTTTTTAAGCGCTTTATAAGCACGACTTAGGGTAACCTTGGAGAAACTCTCCGACTTTTCAAACATGTCTCCAATTTCCTTGTGGCTGTAGCCCTCAATTTCATGCAGCACAAGGACGGCTCTCGCACTTTCCGTCAATTTGCCCAACATACTATCCAAATCTCGCGTCGCCATTAGCCATTCCTGCTCAAATAGGGACTCGCTTGCTAAGTTAGAGATTTGCTCATCATTAACCAATTGCAAATGATTTTGGCGCCGGATCCGATTGATTGTCTCATTGCTTACAATTCGTCTGATCCAACCAGCAAACGCTCCTTCCTCTCTAAAACTGTGGATCGATTTCATCACCTTAATAAACACATCCTGCACAACATCTTGCGCTAAACTCGGCTCCCTGCAAATACGCAGTGCCAAAGTATAAGCTGCGTCAGAGTAAGTTCGATAGATGAGCTCCAACGCATCAATTTCCCCATTTTTGGCTGCTTTAATCACAGCTTTGGGTAGTTGTTGCGAAAATCCCTTACTATCGGCCATATTTATAACTACTTGTCTCTTTTTATTGTCTTTCTACTCGGTAAGACACGTGAAGTAGAAATAGGGTTACATTCGAGGTGCTAATATTGAGTTTACACCATCTCGCAACAAAACCGGCGAATTGCCGGTTTTGTAATCAGCGGCATAGCCGTACTGATGCTCAGTCAAACTAGTAATGCCAATCGGAAAACCTGTGCTTGTAATTTGCCAGTTTTGACTTAATCAAATCAGCTTTAGCCTCTATCAACGATCCACACACAATCAGCAAGATTCCAGCTCCAGCAATAACCAACCAATAACTAAAGTCGAAATTGAACATCAACTCGGAAACAACGTGGCCGCTCAAAACCAGCAACACGACTACCGCGCATATTAGCAGTATTTTTTGTTTGTACTTTATACCTACAGACGATAAGACACCTGTTGATACCATCAGCATTAATACGGTAACTATTGACTCATGTATTGAGTGGATTAGTAACGAGCCTACGGTAAATACCATTGCGGCAATGATTCGATAGGTTGCTGCTCGAAGTTCACCACGCTTTGACAAATCATAAATCATATAGCTGCATAGGTAGGTCATTGTCACCACTTTAATTTCCGCAAGCGGCACCAACTCCGAAATCGCATAGCCGAAATTGGCAGCTGCACTTGCAGCGAGAATTAGAGATGCGAACTCCAAAACAGAACGAGGGAGAGATATTTCACTTAGATGTGAGTTGACTTGGCGGATTAATAAGAAAAGCGCAACACTAGAACTAAAAACAAGTAAGTGATCCAGTTGATACAACCATAGATTTCTACCTAACAGAATTAAAATTGGTGAGAATAAAATCGCGTAACAAACTTTTCCTTCAAAGGTTTGAAAAATCAGCATCTTTTTAACACTCAAGTGATAGAAAGACATTAAGAGAAAACTCATACCTATTGCGACTAAAGAAATAGTGAATGATTCTCTTATAGGAGCTAGTAAAAGTAAGTTAGACAAAATAAAAATACTCGCGGCATAAACACTAACTTGTCTAATTAGTATTTTAAATCCGATAAGGCAGATAGGTAATGTAATGACTGAGGCCGCGACTATACTACCGAGAACCGCAGAAAACTCATTACTATACCAGCTTAGAAATGAAGGTATATCATCACTTGGAGCAAGCCCAAGTGAAGAATAGAGTAAACCTCCAAGCACTGAAAAGTTGACCGGTATAGACGCGAGCGCCAACATAAATAGCACTCGTGCCCCCTTTGCTTCCTTGATCAGTTTCCCATTTACGAATCCGATGATGCCAAGCAAAGCAGTATGCCCTAATAGGGTAAGATACCTGGCGAGATCGTCACTCGACTGCCATCCTTTTACAATAAACGTGTATAGCGAAATTAATACCGCAGCCGCGCCTAGGCCGCGCAATACTACAGGTAAATAATCACTCCATGATTTCTTTGATAGATTATCAAAGTCAGAAGTTTGCGCCGTTGGAATGTCCATCTGTTAACCTCCTTTTTTGTAACTGTCGTTTTGCTTTGCCGCAACGACTAGTGCATCCAGCTCTTTGGTTAAAGCTTGTTCTGACTCCACTTGCTCAAATGATTGGGCAAAAGAATCAACTTCATTATCGCAGCCGTTGATTAGTTCGCTGACTGATACTTTTTTCTCCCAGTTCATAAAAGCTTTCTGCACTTCTTCGAGATTGTCTTGATCGCAAAAGGAATTATTTTTTACTGCATTGCTGCTAACTTGCCTTGCTTTAAGTAGATCGAGTTTCTGCTTAATTTGCGCAAGCTCACTTTCGCCTCTTTCTATATGACTGGATAGACGAGAAGCCGCTTGACGATATTGAGTTAGGTTCTGATTTAATGTTTCGATTTTAGCGGTAATCGCATTACTTCTTTTTACACATTCAAGCGCTGACTTTTTATCATTTTCCGCCAGCTCTACTGCCCTTCTAGTCCAGTCGGCTTTTTGCTCTCCGAGGCTTAGAACTTTTTCTTGGTATTGTTGGATTTGATAGTCAAACTGGCGTTTTTGCACTTTCGCTTCGGCAACTTTTTTAGCATGTTCTTTTAACGCGGCTTCGATCAGCGCCTCATGATTTTCAATTTCTGAGACAAAGTCATCCAGCCGGGACATCCAGGTAAGTGATAATCTTTTAAATATCGACATAGCATTCTCCTTGAGTTGTAAATTAACTAGACCAATTCACTATGAAGGAGGCAAACAGTAATTAGTACGCAAAACAGGTAAGTAGCGTAAGGCGATACTTTTGGTTAGTTAGGCAAAACTTATTTTGGATCAAATATCCGAGAAACAGCCTATTCTATTCGTGCCAAATATCTTGCGAGCTTTATTGCAGGTAAGGAAGTGTTTTCATTAGGTTGCACACAGACGTGCAATTCTCTGTTAGCCCAGGTTTCCGCCAATTCAATGGTACGGATGTCATATTGAGGCTCATATTGTTTGGCCAATGGCATTGGAACAATTGCAACGCCAATCCCTTGAGAAACCATTTTTGCAACAGAGCTGAAGTTGGGCACTTTTACCCTAAAGTTTGCCGGTAAATGAGCAATCAACGCCATTCGCTCGATGAATTGTTGCAACGAACTTTCCGACTCATATCCAACTAATGGTTGTGCTAACCAATCAATGAATTTACATGAAGAATGCTGAGCAAGTTCATTTTGTGGGTGAGCAATTACTACCAGCTGATTTCTTTGATATAATAGATATAACAGATCACGTTGGCTATAGTCGCCATCTACAATACCCAAATCAGCTGCGCCGCTGTTTACCGCTTTTAAAACCTCACGACTTGAGTGTTGCTCAAATTCGATATCAAGTTCCGGGTTCATTTCCAGATATTCTGCAAGTTGTCGCGGTAAGCGAGTACTTAGCCCTGTTGTGTTACTCCATAACCTGAGTTTTTCGCGTCCTTTCCCCGCGAGCGCATCCATACCCCGCT
This sequence comes from Kangiellaceae bacterium, assembly GCA_026196875.1. GTDB lineage: Bacteria > Pseudomonadota > Gammaproteobacteria > Enterobacterales > Kangiellaceae > Aliikangiella. The sequence goes on along the minus strand of JAPHTP010000095.1, from coordinate 21,112 downwards.
GCGCGTCTCCGGCGACTCGTAACATCCGCAAGGCGTGATCGTAAAATAATTTGCCCGCAGTGGTCACCTTGACGCCTCGCGCGCCTCGCAACAGTAATTGGCTCCCCAACCTATCTTCGAGAGTCTTAATACGCGCACTGGCAGCAGATAAGGCTAATGGTAGCTGTTCGGCAGCTTTACTGATGCTCCCAGACTCAACTGCGGCAACAAAGAGCTTTAGATCATACAACTCAAACCTTAGAGTATTCGCCATAGACGAAACCTCCTTAATAATTTAGGTAAGGTCAGAATAAAAAACTGCTTATAAAATAGCACTCATTGCCCATTTGTTCGAGTACAACTTAAGTGAATTCAAAGGTAAACTTCTTTAATAGCGAAACATATGGAATCAGTAGTTCTGCTCAATTGGGCTTTGTTTTTGCGATTTTTGCTGCCATAACCTCTTCTTCAAAAGCAGTATTCGTCAAGTTGATTTACTTGCAAAGCAATATTTCAGCCCTTGAGCTGCTCTTGGTTCGCCTGTTGATTGCACTACCATTTTTTATACTTTTGATCATCTGGCCCCGCACTCGGAAAGTATCCGAAAGTAAGCAAATAGCAACAGAAGGTTTCAATGTTAAGGAGCAACTAAAAATCGGACTGATTTTGTTTTGGCTAGGATTTACCGGCTATTATTTTGCCAGCCTAACCGACTTTATCGGCTTAAGTTACATCTCTGCGGGACTCGAACGATTAGTACTATTTACTTATCCGACTTTGGTACTGGCAATCGAATCAATATGGAAACGAAAAGCACCATCAATGACGACTGTAAGCGGTGTTTTTATCTGCTATTTGGGGCTGTTTGCAGCATTTAGCCACGATTTATCGCAAGCCGGCCAATCGGAGGAAATATGGATAGGCGTTGGCTGGGTTGCCTTAAGTGGTTTGTCTTTTGCTTTTTATTATTTAGCAACAAGTAGTATCGTTGCCAAAATAGGCGCGCGCAAATTGACTGGTTACGCGGGTGTTGTCGCCACAATCTGTACGCTAGTTCATTTTGCGCTAGTCGGCGACTGGACATTTCTGCAATCTCTAACTAATGACGTCCTTTTACTAATTGCTGCGATATCTATTTTATGCACCATATTGCCCAGCCTGTTTCTGGCCTCCGCGATTCAACGTTTGGGACCAGGATTAACGGCAAACCTAGGCTCTATTGGCCCAATGTTAACCATATTGATAGCTTGGTGGTTACTCGGTGAGACTATTTCTGCAGCACAAGTTTTAGGAATGGGATTGGTCGTTTTAGGCATCCATCAAATGAAAAAGGTGGCATAATTGTTCAAATTACTTTTGATAAAGCGAAAATGCTTTGCGCAGTTTCAAAACAGAACCTCGAAGAATAATCTACCGGCTCAAAGCCTACCACCTAATTTTGCTAGCCAGCTTAATTACTTCAGGTTGCCAAACAAATAAGCAAAAAGTGGTGCTAGACCCCGCACCTTATTTGCTGCATGAGTCGAGTAAATGGCGCCAAGCTATCAAGCAAAAAAGATACCCAGAGGAATCCTCCGGATTCATTCAAACCTTAACCAAAGCCATTGCAGTACCCTCGCTATTTCTTGCGGAATTAATTGCCAGCCCGGAAGCAGAGAAAGAGTTAGAGAATTTTCGTAAGGGTGCAACTGATTCCAGAACTAGCATTCACCGAAATAACTCAAAAGCAACTCAACAATTACTTAATGGAAAATATTATCAGGAATTGTCTTCTTTCTTGATTGCACAAATGGCTAAATGGTATGGCGGTCAAATTCCAAGCGACGACGCATTGTTTCAACAAGCCTATACCTTTAGACCTTTTGGTGGTATGGATGCTTTGGTTGAGATTTCCGATGGCATTGATATGGCAGATATTATTGGCTCTATCACATACCATGTTCGTATCAGTAGCAAAAACGGTAACCTTCTATTTATGGCGGTGAACAAAATGTCACTTGAATCCTTTGCCGGTTCACACTATTTTAACCATAGCTTAGTGGATAATCCTAAGACAGGAAACTTCATTTCTACGGCACAAGGGTTTGAATGGGTTCAACCTATTCCGGAAAATTTTCTGTCAAAAAACTAACCAAAGTTAACACTCGAAAAGATCCAATACAAAATGCGTAGCCTAGTTTCTCTGATTTTTATCGCAGCAATATTAACCGGTTGTACAACCACCTCCAGACTACCTGAGACCCGTGCAAAATCTCCACTCGGGATCTATGTTTCAGATTCGCCACAAAAATTCTGGCTGGTAATTTTTGACAATGACACATACCAACTATGCTCGACTTCAAAGTGCGTCAGAAATAGATATCAAAAAGTAAACGTCAACTATGGTTTAATACTTATTGATTTTTATCACTCCGAGATTGGTCAACAAATCGAAAGGGAATCACATGGGTTGGAAATCGATCAATACGGAATTGAAAAACTTAGACAACTTAGATTAAACCAACCCCGTCCCTATGACCTCGCCTTTAATTTAATGCAGTGCCAAGACGCTTTTTGTGCCAGTCTTGGGCATACGCGTGATGGGATTAGATTCTATAAAGTGGAGGAATTTGACAAATACTGGAAGCCCTCTATTAATTAGGTCGCTTCTAAAGAACTAGTCTAGCTCCTAACCTAGCTCTGCTGCTTGGCCAAAGTTCCCTTAGTGTCTACTCAACATTGGATAATGGTTTCTCAGCAACTTTCCGTTTAAAGAACTTCACAACGCCAAATATACTGATCACGGCCCAGGCGCTTTCAATTATCATAGCGGACAGATTGAACTCATAAAGCAACGATAAGATAATCAACAACGCACCAATCAAGTTTGCTAAAGAATAGTTGAGTGAGTCAGCAGATAACCTTTCCAATTGAAGCAATAGATAACTTATTAGAATACAAATTACCCCCAGGAGACCTACCCAGTCATACCAATGAATACTCATATCTTGCATATTCCCTCCAGGTTAATTACTAGCTATTTATCGAGAATTATTTTATCCAGCAGTTGAAATAGAAATTGCTTGGCAACTTTCTCATCTTGCGCAGTCATTTCCAGATAACTTGGTTCATTAGGAAATAGTTGGATCGCTTTTTCACGAGACCACTCAAGGTGGCACTGGATCCCCAGCAGCGAATGGCGTTCTGAATAGTAGATCTGTTGTTTGCAGCGCTGAGTGCTTGCTAAAAGCAATGAATTCTGCGGAACATCAAACCGATAACTATGCGCTTGAATAACTTTGAGCAAGTAACCGAAATCAGCTAGAAAACGATTTCCAAGGAGAGTATTCGTTTGCGCATTTAATTCGAGGCTAAACACGCCTTTTTCGGGTTCATCGAGCTCGACTACCTTGGCCCTTAGTATGTGAGCCATAAGTTGAGCTCCGAGGCATATTCCTACAATTGGTATTGATTTGGCGATTGCATCCCCAAGCCAGCTTATCTCCTGCTGCATCCAACTAAGCTTTTCTCTGTCGCGAACATTTGCCTCGCCACCTAATACGATGATGGCAGAATAATTATCGGGATCATCAAATTCACAGCTTTGCCAAACACGCCACTTTTCAGCGGCCAATTTATTGTGCTTAAGCCACTCTCGAATAAATCCTTCGTCTTCGTTAGATTGATGTTGCAGTATTGCTATTGACTTCAATGACGCTTCCTAAAATCTTGGGTTTCTAAATAGAGTAATTCCACATCTTCTGCTTTCAGCTCGAGTATTTTTGACAGTGGCAACGTATCGATTGGCTTATTAATTCCACTATCAAAATTCAGCGTCTTAGAAATATTCCCCCTTATACCAAAAATTTGGTCGTAACTGTCCAAAGGGCCTATTTGGTGAATTGCCAAAGTAGAGTTATCACCTTGTTTTAACAAATAGAACCTACCATTTTTATTGGCCTCGATCGATTCAAAAAGCAAGACATCTTTAATCGTAATATCGATATTTTCAGCGATAACTTGGCCACCGCGCTCGAAGTGTCCTTGAAATATCTTGGCTGTGAAATTGGATAGTTTATTGTTTTTGACATCAAACAAATCAAATATTTCCGGTGCAATGGAGAACAGTTTTCTTTGCTTGAGTCGCTGGTTCACCCTAGAAATAATATTCGGGGGAAGTCGAATTTCAAGTATAACTTGGTAGCTATGAATTGAGTGGTGCAAAGGCATATGCGAAGCGTAGATTTTACCTTCGAATTCAAACAAAACCATGCCATGGACGCCTACCGCCTTCTGAGGGTCCTGGGCCTGAGAATTAGGACCAAAGCTGAGAAATAGAATTAACGTAAGCAATTGAAGATATCGTGTCACTTTGGCTCCATTTAAACGCCGATAAAGCATTTGTTTGCTAAAAGCGGGATAGATTTTGCTCGACATTCACCTAAAAAACAATTCTAATTAACTCTAAATTACTTCCAATAAAGAAGTAATAAATTGATTGGATTTGCTATTAAATAAAAAATGCCTGAAGCAAAGAGTATATGGAACTAGATGATTTAGAAAGATTTTTGGTTATCGCTGAAACCGAAAATATGCAACTCGCAGCCGAAAAGCTCGACTCTAGTTCAAGTGTGCTTTCCAAATCTCTAAGACGCCTGGAAGACTCTATTGATACATTACTTTTCGACCGTCAAGGCAAATTCATTCGAATTAATGCCGCCGGCAGACTAATGCAAAAGCGGGCAGCACGGATAGTAGCCCAGGCCAGGCAAACAAAAGCAGAATTCTTAGGACTATCGTGTGCTCAGAGCTTCAAAATTGCTGGCCCCTCAATTTTGCAGTTTCGATGGGCTAGCGTTCTATCACGCTTTATCGGCAAACGTTACCCAAACAGCTCGATTAATTTAATAAATAACTATGAATTACAGGCACTCAACCAAGTCATTCAAGGGACTGCAGATTTTGCATTGATCACCTCCGCTATTGCAGATCAAATCCCCGCCGGAATTGCCAGCTGCCAATTGGGAAATGTTCAAATGCAAGTGGCCGCGGCGTCTAACCATCCGCTAATTCAACAATCTAACAGGGTATCTATCCAAGAAGTGCTAAACCATAGTTTCGCTGTTCCCAGCATCTCCCCTTATTGCGGAGAAGCAAGAGGAGTTGGCTGTGATGGTTGGCAAAATCAGATATTTCCTCGCAAACAGAACATCGTAGTCGACGATTATTCTATTCTGTCGCAAATCGTTCGTAGTGGACAAGCATTAGCATATTTACCTGATTATTGGTTGAGAGAGTGTAGTTTAGTACAAGTAGAAATCTCTGATTGTCCACACGAATACCATGAGCAGATTTTACTAGTCAGCCATCAGCAGGAGGTTGTCCAGGATTTCTTGGACTCTTAATTCAATATAAACTCAATGTAACAAATCAGAAAACAACCTGACTAAATGTGACAAAACTCAAGCTTAAACTAAGGGTTGTCGAAATGAATAAAATCTATGCGAAGTCGCTAGGTATAATCTGTTTAGCTTTTAGTAGCGCAATGTCAATGCAATTACTTGAAGGTACAGCAGCCGGCGGTATTGTAAGAATCGTAAACCAGTTTGGTGGGAATCAATTGGTTTCGCAAGTACTGACAGCTGTTTTAATCTTAGTCGGTGTAGGATTCGGAGTGAGAGCACTGTTCTGGAACAAAGTATGTATTGGCGAACAATGCTCTATTGATTCAGAACCGGTGACTGGACAATAAACTAAAACATATCGCTTGTCATAACCCAATAGTAGAAAGGTCCGCAAATTGCCCAGCCAATCAGCAAACTCTTGAGGAAAAACCTGTCACTGACTTTATCAATATCCGTAATCAATTTGATTTCATCGGGATTGACTTCAGGTAATGGTTTGATGGTTCGATAAAATTTGTATATGCCCATGCCAATAAGTAACGGAGCCATCAAAGTGATAACGATAACTATTAGTGAAACGATGGCCTCAGTTGCTGTCTTACCCATTTTCAATACCTACTTAAATTTAAATTCTAATTTTTAACAAAACGAAAATACTTAAAATACTGTTTGCTATCCCACGGTGTTACGTGCTGTTCTTCAAAGCATTCTACTAACTCAAAATTTGTACCTAGCTCATTAATAATCTTTGCTTCATCATACTGCACAATTGGTAAACCACTACACTTTTCCGGTCCGCCTATAGCAAATGCGGCAATAATAACGTGTCCACCTGAATCCACATACTGACTAAGTTTCTCAAGATAGCTATCTCGATCGTTTTGTTCGGTTAAGAAATGAAATACCGCTCGGTCGTGCCATAGTTTATATGTTTTATGACTCTTGAACTGGGTAATATCTGTCACAATCCAATCGACTTTATCGACCTTTTTAGCTAGTTCGGTATTCTCTGTTAGACGTTCCCGGCTCACTTGCAGCGCAACGCCAGAAATATCGAGCACGCTGATATTTTGATATCCTCGGCGTAATAAATTATCAACTAGAACTGAAGCTCCACCTCCAACATCGATTAGATTGTCAGCAAAATCGATTTTCGTTTTTTTAATTAGTTGCAGTGAGAGACCCGGATTCTCTTGAAACCAACTTACCGAATTTGATTCTTTTTGCTGGTAGACATCTTCCCAGTGATCTTTTCTACTCATTAGCAAATTTCGACTTAATACTTACATTATTTAGAGCAACTTAGTTTACTCTCTCTATTGACTTTGACAAGTGATAACACTAGCTTGTGCTATCGTGAACAATAGAATGTACCAACACAACAGCATTTAACCAGATGACTCCAAGCCAATTAAAAGAAAAACTACAATCTCTGGGCATCAATTATCAAGAATATACCCACCCGGCGTTGCATACCTGTAATGACGCAGACTATCTAAAAATAGAAAGGCCTGGTACGCGGTTGAAAAATCTTTTTTTGCGCGATAACTACGGTAGACGGCACTTTTTGCTGATCACGGCTTTCGACCGCCAGGTAGACCTTAAAAAACTCACCAAGCAAATCCAAGTCTCCAGGCTTGGCTTTGCATCCAAAGAACGACTGGATAAGCATTTAGGGGTTAAACCAGGGTGCGTTTCTTTTCTTACTTTAATCAACGACCCCGAACATCACGTTGAATTACTGGTAGATAGCGCAATATGGGATAGCGAATTATTTCACTGCCATCCGCTCGTCAATACCGAAACGTTAGTCATCGCGAAAAAAGATATTGAAACCTTTCTTAAACTTACCGGGCATAAAGCTTCAGTTACAACCATTCCCGACAAAAATGACTGAGTAAAAAGCACTTATTCCGCCTTATCTTTCCCATTCTTTTCCTTTTCAACAGTCGCAATAGCCAAAATGAGGAATGCGGTTTATAGTCTATAGTGAGAAAGATTTGATAACCTGCTTATCAGCTAGTAGTCGCAACAAAGGGAGAATAAAATGAATTGGAACGAGCTACTTAAATATCCGATCATCGTCGGCTCAATTCTTATTGCGCTAATTGGTGCCAAATACCTACTCGATTTTGATATCAGCCGAGCAACTAAAATCGGCACAGGTGGAATCGAGTTTTCGGAGCAGCAAGAACGAACTTCAGAAGCAACCGAAGAGTTAGACCGCCAGTTAAAAGAAGCCATTGCGCGTATTGCGATATTGGAAAAGCGTCTCGATAACCCGACAAATCAAATCAATGAAAATGAGCGCAGACAGATCCTGGAAGAAGCGGCTCAGGAAGTTAGTCCGGCTGTTGCCAAGCTGTCAAAGTCTGCTGAGAAAGGCGGCAAGTCTTTAGTGTATAACGTTTCTGGATACATCTGGATCGGCAACTTTAAAGATAAATGGCAAAAGCCTGTTCTTATTGGACTGGATGGGCAGATCATCCAAAAGTCGCCGGACTCTATTAACCCTGGCGAACAATATACCACGCGCGGAAATATGGTGATAAGAGAACAATTACCCCAAGATAATAAGGACTATTATAAAGGTTCTCGATCACTGGGAACGATTCCTGTCGGAACGCGTGTTAGAATTGAAGAAATTCCCGAGGGTATCGATAGGGAATTTGCAGTACAGTATTGGGCTAAGGTGGTTGTGCTTGAATGATTCCGGCTGAGAGTTCAATCAGCCGGCCCAACACCATAGTATTTTTAATTATTCCCTACTTGCGAGTAATCGCAAACACCTTCTCAGACGGTAATCTCACCAAGGTAATATCAATAATCGTCGTCTTAAAACTCTCCATTACTTTTTGGATCTGCTCAGTCGTCAAACTCAAATTAAGGGGCACAAAAGCGATTTCCTTCGACTCAGGCTCATATCCCGTTATTTCAATATCCAGTGGCGCAACTCTGCTCATCAGGTCTTCGAACACTTTTTTATCGTCATTAAATTTTTGCGTTCGCATATAGAAAGTGATCACACCTTTGTCCTGCTTGTTGCCATGATGATCTTCTATCAATTTTTCCAATTTGACTTGCTTCTTGCTGGAAGAATTTGACTTCAACATGACATCAAAGTACTCGACTCCGTTACCAAATTGATCTTTAATTCGAAAAATTAGTTGCGCGTGTCCTTCGTACTGCTGTTGCGGATCCCACTCGGTTATTTTCCATTTAAGCTTTGAGGCACGCTCAAAAGTTTTCGCTTTCGCTTGTTTAAACTTATCAACCGTTTTTTGGTAAGCTGCATCCGAATTTTTGGTCATCAACGCAGTTTTAACCAAAGGCATCACAGCTGCACGATTTTTGCTACCACCCACAATACCAATTTCATCACCAAAATGTGCCGTTTCAAAAGCAATCGCAAATGGTATCTCCGGTCGATTAATACTCAACTTGGATAAATCAAATTGATAAAGATCCGTGGCCACCTTTTCATTTTTTAAACGTTTATTCACCTGATTTTGTAACTGCTTAACCGTCAACTTACTCGCCTTGGGTTTCGGAGTAACGGGAACGTAATTAAAGTTTAAATTTGACGCACTCGTTCTCACTGTATTATCCGATGAATCCTCTTTGACATAACGAATCGGCACTACTCGCAACATGCCTAAAGTTTGTGAGCCGATAATATTAAATTCCTTCACTTGGTAATCATGATAAATATCATTGCCTTCAGTTAAAAAGTGCGCATGTAAATCAAGTGTTTTTGAACAACCAAATTCTAATTCGTCTAAGACTCGTGTCCCTACACCAGTGCCTTGAAATAGCAAATTCTTCCAACGTGAGATCTGACCTTGGCCGATATGAGCTAAACCACTACCAAAATTTGCACCAGCCAGATGGACGAAATTCTGAATTGGGCAGGGTTTGGGCGAAAATTTCTTGATCCAATTTCTCACCACCAGCGCACCAGTACTATGAATAATTACATGAAAACCTGACTCTAATAGATCCTTAAAATCGGATTTAAGTGCCCTGTCCATGGCGTAACTGACATCGTCGAGCATGACCCCGTCACTTAATGAGATCCAACGGCTAAGATTGAGAGTTTTGATTTGATTGGCACCGAAGCGAGCTTTCAACTCTTTAGGCAAAGAGCCGTAGATTTTATCAACGCTGTTGTTTTTACCTTCTGTGCTATATCCGTGAACGAGTAGTATCGGTAACATCATCAAGTCCTTGATTGTCGCTAAGAATTCACAGAGAATACCGCAACTGATCTCGAATGTCCTGCCGTAGCGCAGAAACAGACCATATCAGCGACAAAATATCTCATTTAATATAAACTTTTCTCAGTTTCATCCTACTAAAAGATTTAAATTCCATGACCGAAAACTTATTACCCCATATTGAAATTGAAACGAGTGACAACCCCGTTGCTTCAGTGATCTGGCTTCACGGCCTTGGTGCTGACGGTAACGACTTTGCGCCGATTGTACCTGAGCTTCAATTACCTTCGGATTTACCCGTGCGCTTTGTATTCCCTCATGCCCCTTCTATTTCAGTAACCATCAACAATGGTTTTGTAATGCCAGCTTGGTACGATATTTTAGATATGAACATTGATCGCAAAGTAGATGAAACTCAGTTAAGAGCTTCAGCCGATCAGCTAGATAAATTTATCGAGAATGAAATGTCGCGCGGCATTGATTCTTCCAAAATTATAATCGCTGGATTCTCTCAAGGCGGTGCAGTCGCGCTTGAAGCCGCTTTAAGGCAATCTAACAAGCTCGCCGGACTACTCGCCATGTCGACCTATTTTGCGACTAAGAATTCGGTGGAATTTAATCAGGCCAACGTGGAAATTCCGGTCATGATTAACCACGGTGTATACGATCCGATTGTGCCTGTGTCGTTAGGTAGGGAAACCGATGAAATCCTTAATACCAAGGGTTACTCAGTGATCAACAAAATCTATCCTATGGAACACGCGGTTTGCAGTGAACAAATTAGAGATATCGGTAAATGGCTTGTTGAATGTTTATCAAACTAATCAAAAATTCAATCGATTAATTCTTCTGGCACAGGAAACTGTGCTTTGTTCAAAGGAAAAGTTGAGTTAAAGGAATTCGCCTTGCAAGTTATTGTATCAATCCTAGAGAAAGCTTTTTTGTTTTCACGGGTGATGAAAATTTGCTAGGTTTTGCTGCTAGTTTGAATGACGCTTAATGTGCCCTTTTTAATTCTTGTTATCGCAATCGCGGTGATCTTGGTTTATTAACTTGTTAAAGCTCTCCCCATCCCCATAAACAAAAGATGAGCTAACAGCCTGGTAAGCAAGTTCTCCAATGATTTCCCCAATCAATACATGCTTTCCACAGTACTCAATCATTTCACCTTCATTAGCTGAAGCTATAACAGCAGAATCTGTCCCTGTACCGGTTGCTTGTTTATTCGAAATTGGGCTAGTTAATTTTGCATCATTAATCGCAGCGACTTTTGCCTCAGTTAACATTATTAGCGCTTCCGCCATCGCAGCATCGCTTAACTTCATCGAACTAATTAATCCGAGGTTTATTGTGCCTGATGTTTCGGGAGCACTATTAATTTTTCGGTAATCAGCGTAGTCACCAATACGACGTAAATTTGAAAGCCCGCTAGTTACCCATACTGCTAATTCGATGTTTTCGACTGTTCGCTGAGCAAGCCGAAATGTCGCCATAGAAGCTGAAGTCATTAAACCGATAGTTTTTCCTTTCCAACCTTGTTCTGCAGCAAAATTTTGCAGGCTAGCTTGAGGGCTTTCGTTATAGGTATTATGGGCATCAACTTTTAGGTTTAAGGTTTGATTGGCACGTTGGTAACCACCATTTAAGACGGCGGAGCTTAGTACTCGATATGGTTTATCGAATATACAGCTGACGTATTGGTTTGTTCGAATTACTTTTGCTGATGGATTGATCCGGAAAACATCCTTCATTATTTAATTTCCTCGGCTAAAAGCAGCCATCAATTATTACGTTTCATTAAGTAGGCTACCGCAACTAAACTCAAGCCCAAAAATATCAATTAATAAAAATATGCCAGATAACATCTTGTTTATAAATCAAGTGACCTGCCCCCACAGTATTCCAAATGTAATATCCTTCTCCTCGACGGCTTAGCAGCCTTACAAGAAGCATGCAAAATATGGGGCTTCATCACCAATGCAGATAATATCGGCGCGCTTACAGTTATTGATTGATTAACCTCAATATAACGTTGAATTTCATCCTGACTTAACAACCCTACAAGATGACTCTCCGGAATGACTTTTAAACATCCATTCTCCAGATTAGATTCATCCAGATGAATTCGAAAAGTCACCATATTATTCAAAACTTCAATTGGAGGTTGCACATGGTGCACACCATCTTTAAAACTCCAAGGCCCCCATCCTTCTGCTTCGAACTTATCAGAAACAGCTATAGTTTTGTCTTGGTGCCAAGTAACCAACCAGTTATTTTTATGTGATTTGTCGAAGAGTATTGCTCTGACAAAATTAGGCTTTGAAGATAGATATCGGGACGCTTGATTAAGCAAATCGTCTGAATAAGCTAATTGTGAAATGTTGGAGAACTTTTTGTCTGCATTGCGAATACCGCCACCTTTAATATTTTTGAGAAATGGCTCTACTTCTTCGATAATGCTATTGGCTGTTTTCCAATCGATAAAATCATCGACTAACTCAAATCCTTTTTGTTGAAAACTCACTAAATTTTTACCTATTTAATTCGCAGCCCTACCAACTTGAAAATATAAACCTCTAGTTTCCAGTCAAATAAACATCATACCGAAACTTCTTAGCAATAATCTCATGACTTGGCTTTTTCCCTGCAAGCAATGGCGCTCCTTTCGGCCTTTTTACAACCACCCGCTTGGCATTACTTTTTAATGCTTCAATCAACAAATCATCCGCATCAAGATCTTCTCCAGCCAACGATTTAAACAACCGCATTTCCTTTTTAACCAAAGCCGATTTTTTTCTTTCAGGAAACATTGGATCTAAATAAATGACTTCTGCATCAGTTTGACTTAAGTTCTCAATACTATTTTGATTGCTTAATGAAAGCTCACCTACTAGCTCTCTCGGGCCGCCTTGCTTTTCAAATCGTTGCAATGCATTTTCAAGTAAGTGAAATATCGTCGGGTTCCTTTCTTGCATTTCTACCTTACAACCCAACATCGCCATGATTAACGAATCTCTACCCATACCAGCTGTAGCGTCCAAAATTGTTGGACGAAAGTGAGGTTTGCACCCCAATGCTTTGGCAACAACTTCATTGGACTTACTAACTCGAGTTGCCCGAAAAGCTACTTCACCTTCAGCCAAATCAAAACTGAGCTCTGATAGTTTGCCGTCTAGCAACAACCAAAGTTTTAACTTGTCATCGTCAAATTGATATGCGGCTGATTCAGTACTCAGGTTCTCTAGTGACTCGATTGACAGGAATTTATTCGACTCAGAAAACAGAGAAGATTTAGCAGCCGATTCCTCTGATGAATCAGCTGCTAAATATACGTAGAATTGATTTATCACGAAGCGAACTAAATCCTTTTAATTACGCTTTAATTCCAGAGTGGCGCAAAAGCGGCTCAATTTCTGGTTTGCGCCCGCGTAATTTAACAAATAAATCCATAGGCTCTTCTGAACCACCCTTTTCCAAAATATTTTCTCGGAACTTTTTGCCAGTTTCAGGGTTCATGACGCCCTCTTCTTCGAATAACGAAAATGCATCCGCAGATAACACTTCAGCCCACTTATAGCTGTAATAACCTGCAGAATAACCACCGGCAAAAATATGCGAAAAACCATGTTGGAAACGATTTGATTCGGGAGGTATTGAAACAGCCACTTCTTTGCGAGTTTCATCAAGAACACCTTGAATACCGTTAGCGTCAAGCGGCTCGCTCATATGAATTCGCATATCGAATAATGAAAACTCAAGCTGCTTCACCATCATCATCGCCGATTGAAAATTCTTAGCCCTGATTAACTTATCAAGCATCTCTTGAGGTAAGGGTTGCTTCGTTTCAAAGTGTTCGCTGATCATAGTGATAACTTCCGGCTGGTAGCAGAAGTTCTCCATAAACTGGCTGGGTAACTCAACTGCATCCCAAGGTACATTAGAAATGCCTGAAGCGGAAAGCTCATCGATTTGAGTCAGCATATGATGAATGCCGTGGCCAAACTCGTGAAACAAGGTCACCACTTCATCATGAGTTAGGAGGGCTGGCTGCTCTTTCACCGGCGGCGCAAAATTACACGTTAAATAAGCAATCGGCGCTTGCACGCTCCCATCATCTAACTTAAATCGTCCTTGGTAATCATCCATCCAGGCACCGCCACGTTTGTGGCCACGCGCGTATAAGTCGAGATAGAACTCGGCCAGTTTTTCTCCATCTCGCATTATATGGAAATGCTTAACATCTTGATGCCAGGTTGCACTTCCTTCAACTTGTCTAAAAGTCACATTAAAGTGATGCTGGGTTAACTCGAACATGCCATCGATAACTTTATCAACGGGGAAATATGGGCGGAGTTCTGATTGAGAAATTTGATAATTTTGTTGTTTTAACTTTTCAGAAAAATAAGCAACGTCCCAAGCTTTAAGATCGTCGACACCTTGTTCTTTGGCAAACTCTTCTAATTCGCCATACTCTTGCAACGCCTGCTGACGGCTTTTTTGGTTAAGCTCAATCAAGAAATCTAAAACTTGTTGAGGGGACTCAGCCATTTTACTTTCAAGTGACAACTCAGCGTAACTGTTAAACCCCAACAACTTAGCTTTCGCATGTTTCAGTCTTAATAAGTCGCCCATAATTGCACTGTTATCAAACTTCCCCTTATCCGGACCTAGCTCTGAGGCACGAGTGGTATAGGCGGTATAGACTTCTTCTCTCAATTCTCGGTCATCCGCATAGGTCATCACCGCGAGATAGCTTGGTATTTCCAAAGTGATTAAAAAACCATCTTGCTCCTTTGATTGGGCACTCGCTTCCAACATGGCTAGTTCTGTTTCTGGTAAACCGGCCAGGTCTTGTGCTGTTTCAATGGATTTTGTCCAGCTCATGGTGGCGTCCATCAAATTATGCTCAAACTTATTTTTCAGCTGAGCCAAGTCACCTTGAATTTTGGCAAACTCTTTTTGCAGTTCTTCACTAAGATGCAACCCGGAAAGCTTAAACCCTATCAAAGCGTGTTTGAGGATATACACTTGAGTTTCGGTCAAATTCAGCGAGTCTCGTGCGTCATAAAGTGATTTAGTAGCTTGATAAAGGCCTTTATGCTGCCCCAACTCTGTCGAATACTCGGTCAGCATCGATAGAGCTTTGTTATAAGCCTCTCTCAGCTCTTCACTGTTACACACACTGTTTAAATGTGAGATTGGTGACCAGGATTTACCTAGTCGATTTTCCAATTTTTCCAGTGGTAACATAAAGTTATCCCAGGTAATCTGTTTCGACTTAACAAGAGATTCAATAGTCTCTCTGTTCTCGCAAATGATTTGAGATATCGCGGGCTCAACATAGTCAGGGACTATTTGATCAACTTTTTCTATAGGATTTTGTAATAATAGTGGGTTAGTTATAGTCATATTGAAATAGTAATCGCTAACAATTAAATGCAAACTTTGACTCAAGTTTAAATTGTTATGCGGTTAAGTAAAGCAACATCCCTATTTTTTATTTAACGGCATTTTCGAGGTTTATTATGTCAGACCAATTTGATTACGATTATTTAGCCATCGGTGGTGGCAGCGGCGGTATTGCATCAGCCAATCGCGCTTCAATGTATGGTAAGAAATGTGCCATTGTTGAAGCTAAAGCACTTGGCGGAACCTGTGTTAATGTTGGCTGCGTCCCTAAAAAGGTGATGTGGTTTGCCGGTCAAATCGCCGATGCGTTTAAGCTGGCGCCAGACTATGGATTTGATATTGACTATAAAGGTCTCGATTGGAAAACGCTAATTGCCAATCGCGAAGCTTACATTGGCCGTATTCACCAGTCTTATGATCGAGTTTTAGGCAATAACAATGTTGATGTGATTGAAGGATACGCCAAACTTATCGACAAAAACACCGTCCAGGTTGGCGACAAAACCTATACCGCTGAACATATTTTAATCGCTACCGGCGGCGAGCCAATGATTCCTGAAATCCCAGGCAAAGAACATATTCTTGATTCAGACGGTTTTTTTGCACTTGAAGAACAACCGAAGCGCGTTGTAGTTGTCGGCGCGGGTTATATTGCCGTAGAGATTGCCGGTGTATTCAATGCGCTTGGTAGCGACACTCATTTGGTCGTTAGGAAAGAGCATCCATTACGCGAGTTTGATGAAATTATCTCATCGACTTTGACTGAACAAATCCAAGAAGACGGTATTTCTTTACATAACCGAACCCAGATAACTGCGATTGAGAAAACAGCTTCCGGCAGTTATTTATTGACCACAGATGGTAAAGAGCTACCTGAGGTTGACGCAGTTATTTATGCCATCGGTAGAAGCCCATTGACTCAAAGCTTAGGCCTCGAAGAAGCTGGTGTAGAACTCGATGCTCGAGGTTATATCGTTACCGACGAATACCAAAATACTTCAATTGACGGAATCTATGCGGTTGGAGATAACACTGGCCGCGCTCAACTTACTCCGGTTGCTGTTGCTGCTGGAAGGCGCCTTTCGGAAAGATTATTTAACGATAAACCAAATGAGAAGCTTGATTACACAGATATACCAACAGTGGTTTTTTCTCACCCTGCAATCGGTACGGTCGGTTTGACTGAAGCACAAGCAAAAGACAAGTTTGGCGACTCAGTGAAAGTTTATACTTCAAGCTTTACTGCGATGTACACCGCCATTACAGCTCATCGTCAGCCAACCAAAATGAAGTTAATCTGCGCGGGTGACAACGAAAAAGTAGTGGGTATTCACATCATTGGTTTAGGTGCGGATGAAATGCTACAAGGCTTTGCTGTCGCGGTGAAAATGGGTGCCACAAAAGCAGACTTTGATAATACCGTAGCTATCCACCCTACTTCGGCGGAAGAGCTCGTTACCATGAGGTAGCCTTTCTATATATTAAAATGCTTATCAGGGATTTGTTAGTTTATGAGCCGGGGCTAACAAATTCCGTTATGGCTGCTATCAATAACAAATACTACGGCTTTATTACGTTTTAGGCTAAAATAGTGATGCCTATTTATCATTTGTTAACAATTATTATTTAAAAGGTTATCCATGAGCGTCAGATCATTTGAAAAAATCCATCCTAAGCTGGGCAATAGAGTATTTGTTGACCCTACTGCCTTGGTGGTTGGTGATGTGGAGATAGGCAATGATAGTTCAGTATGGCCGATGGCAACCATTCGAGGTGACGTCCATTCAATTAAGATTGGCGATAGAACCAGTGTTCAAGATGGTTGCGTTTTGCACGTCACCCACGCAGGACCTTATGATCCCGAAGGTCACGACCTAATCATCGGTGACGATGTAACGGTTGGTCATAAAGCAATGATCCATGGCTGTACTATTGAAAGTCAGTGCCTGATCGGCATGGGATCGGTAGTTATGGATAATGCCATTATCCGTTCAAATGTCGTGCTAGGTGCTAACAGTTTGGTCCCGCCAGGTAGAGAACTGGAAGGTGGATTTCTTTGGGTTGGTTCTCCAGCGCGAAAAATTCGTCCTTTAAATCAAGACGAAATTAACTTTTTCAAATATTCTGCAGATAACTACGTCAAGCTAAAAGATCGCTACTTAGCTGGATAACACTCTAGCATCTCATTCCATTTAGTCGGCGTTCTACCTAAATGTCGACTATGCTTAAAGAAAACTATCTTTAAGTAATAGAAAATGGATAAAAATAAAGCGCTTACGTTTGCAACTATTGCCCTATCAGTCATTGGAATAATTCTCATCTGGCTTGATTACAGTGTTTTCGCTTCGATTATGCTAGCAATAATCACACTGCTTGGGATCTATACAATTGCCAGTTCCTCAGAAGATGCTGACCCTTTAACTCAAAACCCTGAGTCTTCTAAATCAAACTCGGCGAAAACCGAAATACTTTCGCAAATCATCTCTATGGCTGAAGCCGAGTTTATTTTAGCTAATGATGAATTAGAAAAAATCACCGACCTGCTATCTCACGCGGGAGAAAGTTTAGCGGGTAATTTCACTGGGCTACACGGCGAATCGGTCAATCAAAAAGAAATGGTAGAAGAATTGGTCAATAAGCTTGCTGAGCTGGTCCATGACGAACAGGATATTTCTAATAAGACTTCTGATTATTCCAAGAAAAGCCATGAAATTTATCAGAGAATGCTCAACTCGGTCGACACAATCAAAACGAGTTGTAATGCATTAGAAAATGAATTCGTCAGTGTTTCTGAACAAATGAATAGTATTCATAAAACACTCGATGATCTAAACAGTATTACCGAACAGACAAATTTATTGGCGCTAAATGCCGCGATAGAAGCAGCACGAGCCGGTGATGTGGGCCGCGGATTTGCCGTAGTTGCGGATGAAGTACGTGCACTTTCGCAGCGTTCACAAACCTTTAATTCTGAAATTGCGGATCAAATAAACTCCATTAAAAATGCAGTGAATGGTGTCTCCTCCAAAATTCATGAACTATCAGATATCGATTTAAGCAAAAGTCTGGAAGATAGAGAAGAAATTGACCGCATGTGGTCAAGTATGCATGAAATAGTCGAGCAAGCATCGACGGATAGCGAAGATATCAATCGAATAGCAGAATCGATTGGCCAGCACATTCAAAGCGGTGTTATGTCATTACAATTTGAAGACATGGCTCAGCAGCTGATGAACCACTTGAAAAATCGATTACGAATTCTGAAGAGCTTTACTCAGCAAGCTAAGGAAATGGTGGAAGAAGGCCTTGATGACCATCGTATTGGGGATCTAGGTAGATTAATTCAAAAGAAAATTGATAAGCTGGAAAACTTGCATAATTCAGTGTCACAAAGGAATATGAATTCGGGATCAGTTGATTTATTTTAGAGGCTATTTTTCGCGCCGCTTCGCTTGCGTGCGAAACAAAAAATAAAAAGCTATAACTTCACCTTACTAATATCCGCCATCTCTCCAGTCCACAACTGATAAGAATAAGCAGCCTGTCCAAGCAACATCCCCAATCCATCACTAGTTTCTTTAGCTCCACACTCTCGACAGAAATTTAAAAACGCATCAGCCCTTTCACCATAATTTAAATCATAGCAAAAAGTATTTGCTGAAATCTTATCTTCAAGCTGAGAAAAAATTTCCAGATTAAATTCGCTAATTGAGCTTATCATGATGTCAACATTCGCATTATCTTGAAAATGAGAAACCTCACCTAAAGATTGAAATCGAGACTTTAAATCATCTACTTTCGACAAGGTTCGATTCAAGATCTGAATATTGGCTTTCCTATCCAACAATTCACCAACTATAGAGTTAGTCGCCCCGCCGGCCCCTACAATTAGAACGTTTTTATTTTCAACACCCACTGATTGGCGCTCAAAGTCGAGTAAAATCCCCTTGCCATCTGTTGTTTCACCGGAAAGCTTATTGTTTCTGTCGAGATAAAGTGTATTTACTGATCCAGTGATAGATGCCGCGAGGGATAACTTGTCAGCCAAAGACGCCACTGCTTGTTTATGTGGCAGGGTCACATTTAGCCCAACTCCTCCACTAGTAAAAAAATCTCGAACAAACTCTTCCAACTCTTCGGGCTGAACTAAGTATTTTTGGTAATCAATATTGTGATTAAATTGACGGGCAAATTGACGATGAATGTTCGGTGATAGACTATGCTGTATCGGCGAGCCAATGACGCCAAGCTTTAAAGTGTTGGTCATCTGTTAAATATGATTGAACTCAGTTTTTAAACTGAGTTCAATCTACCACTTGAAGCCTGCATACTCAAAGAACTTTTTACTATTCTTAAGAATACTGAAATCGAAAAGTTAATCCCAGCTCAGTGCAGCACCGGTCTGATATTCGGTCACCCTAGTTTCAAAGAAATTCTTCTCCTTGCGCATATTAGCTTGCTCATCCAACCAATCCAATCGATTTGCAGCACCAGGAAAAGGCTCGCTAATATTCAACTGTTTAGCCCTGCGATTAGCAATAAATCGAAACTGCTCTATATGCTCTTCTGCGGAATAACCTAAAATTGGTTCAGGAAGAAGATACTTAGCGTATTCAATCTCAGCCGCTTCACATTCTTGCCACATCAATTTCAGGCGAGACTCATCTAAAGTCAGGTTTTCTTCCTTGACTAGTTCGTTAACCACTCGAATACCAAATGCACAGTGCAATACTTCATCACGCATAATGTACTGTAACTGTTCAGCCGTTCCAGTCATCAATCCTCTTCTTTGCAACGCGAAAATTGGGCTAAACCCATTGTAAAACCAACAGCCTTCAAAGACGCCAGCAAAGAATAAATAGGAATGGACGAAGTCATCTAAGGCGTCAGCATCGGTTAAATCTATATCCGCTTTAAGTACGGAGCTCAACCGTTGATTAGCTAGATTAATTTTTCGATATATTTGTGGGACTACTCGATAACGATTGTAAATTTCACTCTGTTCAAGTCCAATAGACTCGATACAATGCTGATAAGTCCAAGTATGCAAAGCTTCTTCATAAACTTGTCTTGCTTGATAGATTTGCAATTCAGGAGCTGACATTTTTTCCATGACAGCTAAACCAACATTGCGCATCGCCAGAATATCCGAGGTAGTTAGATAGGATAAAACATTTTCATACAAGTGTTTTTCTTCCGCCGATAACTTTTGATGATAATCTTGCACATCTTTAGTCATGTTAATGTCTAGAGGTGTCCAGTGATTTTTGTTGGCATTTAAAAAGAAATTCCATGCCCATGGATATTTGAAAGGGGCCAGTTGATTAATATCCGCCGTTCCATTGACAATTCTCTTATCATTGACATCGACAGGTTTTAAACTATCAATTGAGTCGAACAAAACAGGCGACTGTCCGTCGACGTTTTTGTTTTCTAGAGCTTGCTCAGTTACAATTTTTTTGTCTTGCTCTTTACTAGTAGTAAAATTTGAAATAGGGTCGTTCCAATCTAACATTATTATTCTCCTATTATTGGCATGCTTCACAGTCAGGTTCTAAAATCGAACAGGCTTTTGGTTGTTCTGCTCGTATTTCGCCTCCCATAAGATTAGAGCTTTCGAAATCCGTATTTTCGGAACTTGGAATGCTTCGCCCTTTTTCTATTTGAGTTGCGCCTAATGAACGCAAATAATAAGTCGTTTTAAGTCCTCTAACCCAAGCTAACTTATATAATTTATCAAGTTTTTTACCAGAAGCTTCCGCCATGTAAAGGTTTAAACTTTGAGCCTGGTCGAACCATTTTTGTCTTCTCGAAGCAGCTTCCACCAGCCACCTTGAATCTAACTCAAACGCGGTGGTAAAGATCTGCTTTAATTCATCCGGAATTCGGTCAATATTCTGCACCGAACCATCAAAATACTTCAGGTCATTAACCATTACTTGATCCCATAAATTACGCTGTTTAAGTTCCTCAACGAGATAAGGGTTAAAAACACTAAACTCCCCTGACAAATTCGACTTAACATATAGGTTTTGATAGATAGGTTCGACTGACTGAGACACGCCACAAATATTGGAAATAGTCGCCGTGGGGGCAATTGCCAGGCAGTTTGAATTGCGCATG